>NZ_JANAFB010000021.1 GCF_024199905.1 Rothia santali | reverse complement strand
GAGGTCGAACAGCTCGGACTTCCGGCGCTTCTGCCGGGGCTCCTCCGGGCCGGAGGTCTGGTCGAAGAGCCGGGTGCGGGCATCGGCGTCGTCGCCGGCCGGGCGGCGGCCCGCGGCGGGCGCATCGGCCGGCCCGGGCCCCGGGGCGGGCAGGGGCCGCGCCGCGCGCAGCTCGGACGGCAGCGCGTCGTGCCGGTCTCCGGGAGGTGCCCCGTCCGGGTTCGGAGACGGCGGAGACCCGGCCGGCCCCGGCGGCAGCGCCTCGTGGGGGCCCATCAGAAGTAGTACGGGTAGCCGGACCAGTCGGGGTCGCGCTTGCCGAGGAACGCGTCGCGGCCCTCCACGGCCTCGTCGGTCATGTAGGCCATGCGGGTCGCCTCGCCCGCGAAGACCTGCTGGCCGACCATGCCGTCGTCGGGCAGGTTGAACGCGAACTTGAGCATGCGGATGGCCTGCGGGGACTGGCGCGCGACGTCGGCCGCGCACTCCAGCGCGGTCTCCTCCAGCTCGGCGTGCTCGGCCACGATGTTGACCGCGCCCAGCTCACGCATCCGCTCGGCGTCGTACTCCCGGGCGAGGAAGAAGATCTCGCGGGCGGCCTTCTGGCCCACCTGGCGGGCCAGGAGCGCCGAGCCGTAGCCGGCGTCGAAGGAGCCCACGGTCGCGTCGGTCTGCTTGAACATCCCGTGCTCGCGCGAGGCGATCGTCAGGTCGCAGACCACGTGCAGCGAGTGGCCCCCGCCCGCGGCCCAGCCGGAGACGACCGCGATGACGACCTTCGGCATCGTGCGGATCAGGCGCTGGACCTCCAGGATGTGCAGGCGGCCGGCGCGGGCCGGGTCGATGCCCTCCGCCGTCTCGCCCTCGGCGTAGCGGTAGCCGTCGCGTCCGCGGATGCGCTGGTCCCCGCCCGAGCAGAACGCCCAGCCGCCGTCCTTGGGGGAGGGGCCGTTGCCGGTCAGCAGCACGGTCCCGACGTCGCCGGTCATGCGGGCGTGGTCCAGGACGCGGTACAGCTCGTCCACGGTGCCGGGGCGGAAGGCGTTGCGGACCTCGGGGCGGTCGAAGGCGACGCGCACGCACGGCAGGTCGCGGACGATGCCGCCCTCGGCGTCCCGCTCGACCTGGCGGTGGTACGTCACGTCCCGCAGATCCTCGAACCCCTCCACGAGGCGCCACCGGCGCGGGTCGAAGGTCTCGGAGACGGACGGGGGGAGCGGGGCGGGGGAGGCGGCTGAAGTAGTCATCGGTGCCGAGTCTAGTCCCGCGGCGCCCCCCGGGCGGCCCACGGCGGCGCGCCCGGCCCACGGCGCGGAACGCGGACGGGGCCGGCGTCGTCGGTGATGACGACGCCGGCCCCGCGGTCCGGTGGGAGGCTCCCGCGATCAGCCGCGGCTGCCCACCGACTCGGCCTCGCGCTCCTCGGAGGCCGGGATCTCCCCGGTCCGGGCGAAGACGCGCGCCGCCTCGAACTCCCGCTCGATCCGCTCGGAGGGCCGGTAGGTCGCCAGGGAGACGACCACGCCCACGACCAGCGCGGCGGCGAAGCCGGGCACGATCTCGTACAGGCCGAGGATGCCGGTGGACTCGGGGTCGCCGATCACGTAGGCCCACAGGATGGTGACCCCGGCGCCGGTCAGCATGGACAGCAGGCCGCCCGTGGCGGTGAGCTTCCGCCAGTACAGGGCCAGCAGCATCAGCGGGCCGAAGGCGGCGCCGAAGCCCGCCCAGGCGAAGGACACGAGGTCCAGGACGGCGGCCTCGTCGTCGAACGCGATGGCCGCGGCGATCAGCGCGACGGCGAGCACGGAGCCGCGGCTCATCCACAGCTGGACGCGCGGGGCGAGCTTGCGCTTGATGACCAGCATCGCCAGGTCCTCCACGGCCGCCGAGGAGGAGACGATGAGCTGGGAGGACACGGTGGACATGATGGCCGCGAGCACCGCCGCGAGGACGAACCCGGCCACGAGCGGGTGGAAGAGGATCTGCGCGAGGTCCAGGAACACCGTCTCGGCGCTCTGGGCGTCGGTCAGGCTCGCCTCGGGGTGGGTGGAGAAGTAGGCGATGCCGGTCAGGGCGGTGGAGACGGTGCCCAGCACCACGAGGACCATCCAGGAGATGCCGATGCGGCGCCCGGTGGGGGCGTCGGTGGGCTTACGCAGTGCCATGAAGCGGACCACGATGTGCGGCTGGCCGAAGTAGCCGAGCCCCCAGGCGAGGGAGGAGGCGACCCCGACGACGGTGGCCCCGGCGGTCAGCGAGAGCGCGTCGGGGTTGGCCTCCCGCACGGCGCCGAAGACCTCGGCGGGCCCGCCGTACTCGAACATCGCCACGATCGGGACGGCGACCAGCGCGACGAGGATCAGCAGGCCCTGCGCGACGTCGGTGAACGTGGCGCCGAGGAAGCCGCCGAAGAGGGTGTACAGGATGGTCACCCCGGCGATGACCAGCATGCCGAGCAGGTAGTCGCCGCCGAAGGCGGTCTGGTAGAACTTGCCGCCCGCGACCATGCCGGAGGAGACGTAGAAGATGAAGAAGAGCAGGATGATCAGGCCGCAGGAGACGCGGAGGATCCGGCTCGAGAGCCCGTGCGCCTTGAGCCGGTTGTCGAAGAAGGACGGGATGGTGATGGCGTTGCCCGCCACCTCGGAGTACGCGCGCAGCCGCGGCGCCACCAGCTTCCAGTTGACCCAGGCGCCGATGGTCAGCCCGATGGCCATCCAGGCGTCCAGGAGCCCGACCATGTAGATCGCGCCCGGCAGGCCCATGACGAGCCACCCGGACATGTCGGAGGCGCCCGCGGAGAGGGCGGCCACGGACGGCCGCAGGGAGCGTCCGCCGAGCATGTAGTCCTCGGTGTCGGTGTTCTTGGTGCTGGCCCAGAGGCCGATGGCGATCATGCCGAGGAAGTAGATCCCGATGGCGATGTACTGATACGTCTGATCAGTCATGGTGCGGTGTCTCCAGTAGGTCTCGTTCGGTGCGATATATGTGCGAGGCGTTACGTAGGCACGAAGTAGCTCAGTAAACACGATAAGGGTGCTGATGTACAAGCGGCGGCGCGCGACGCCGTCACACAAACCGCAGGCGAAACTACGCGTCCGCGAGGGGGCGGGTCAAGGACCGGGCGGACGCGGCGCCCGAGCCTTCAGCCCCGCCGCGCCTCCACGGCGTCGACGGCGCGCAGCGACGCGGTGTGCGCCGCCAGCTGCGCGGCGCTGCGATTGGCCCGCCAGGTCACCGCGGCCCCCGAGAGCACGATCAGCCCGATGCCCACGTAGGCCAGGGGCGGCAGGAGCTGGCCGAGCAGGAGGATCCCCACGAGGGAGGACACCACGGGGTCGAGGCTGAAGAACACCCCGGCCGCGGCGGGGCTGGTCAGGGTCACCGCGAGCGCGTCGCAGCTGAAGGCCAGCGCCAGCCCCACGACGCCGATGCACGCGACCAGCGCCCAGTCCGAGGGCACCATGTGGGGGATCGCCCCGGCGGTCGCGGGCGAGAGCAGGATCGCGCCGATCGCGATCGAGACCGAGAGCCCCTTGATGCCCGAGGACGCCGGCGTCCCCGTCCCGATCTTCCCGGCCAGCAGCGTGTACCCGGCCAGCGAGGCGGCCGCGCACGCGGCGAAGAGGTACCCCAGCAGGTCGGTCGAGCCGACCGTGGGCCCGGCGATCATCACGACGCCGGCCAGCGCCCCGACCGCGAAGAGCCCGTCCCGCACCCGCCGCACCCCGATCAGCGCGACCGCGAAGGCGCCCAGGTACTCGATCGTGACGGTCACCCCCAGGGGGATCCGGTCCACGGCGAGGTAGAAGAACACGTTCATGAGCGAGGCCACGATCCCGTAGGAGACGACCGAGGCCCAGTCCCTCCGGGTGAACCGCCAGAACGCCGGGCGCGCCACGGCCAGCAGGAACACGGCCGCGGTCAGCATCCTCAGCCCGGACACGCCCGTGGGCCCGAGCCGCTCGAAGAGCGTGGTGGCCAGGGCGGCCGTGCTCTGCAGCGCGGTCGCGCCGAGCAGGACGGCGAGCACCGCCGCGGTGCCCCGGTGCCGGTGGGGGATGCGCTCAGTCAGCGACACGGGCCGCCTCCTCGATCGGGTCGCGCAAAACCCACGGCTCGCGGGAGAGCGCCTCCGGGTCGAAGACCTCGAGCATCTGCCCGGCGGTGCGGGGCAGGCGCGCACCGGAGCGGCCGGCGTCGCCCGGGCCGGGGAGGGGCCGCAGCGGGATCGAGGCGGCGATCAGGCGCACGACGTCGCCGGCCCCGACCCCGGCCTCGCGCAGCTGCCGCAGCGTCACCGCGCCGTCGCGCTTGGCCAGGCGCCGGCCCTCGCGGTTGAGCGCGAGCGGCACGTGGACGTACCCGGGCTGCGCCAGCCCCAGGAGGTGGGCGAGGTAGGCCTGGCGCGGGGCGGAGGAGAGCAGGTCGTCGCCGCGGACCACCTGGTCGACCCCCTGATGGGCGTCGTCGACCACGACCGCCAGGTTGTAGGCGGCCCGGCCGTCGTTGCGGACCAGGACGACGTCGTCCACCGCCCCGGTGTACTCGCCGGCGTAGCGGTCCCGGACCGTCCACGCGGACCGGTCCGCGGCCAGGCGCAGGGCCGCGGGGCGCTCGCGGGCGCGCTCCTCGCGCTGCGCCCGCGTCAGGCGCCGACAGGTCCCGGGGTAGGCGCCGGGTGCGCCGTGCGGGGCCGAGCCCGCCTCCTGGATCTCCCGGCGCGTGCAGTAGCACTCGTAGACCAGCCCGCGGGCGCGCAGGGTCGCGACGGCGTCGTCGTAGGCGGCAGTGCGCTCCGACTGGACCAGCGGCTCGGCGTCCCAGTCCAGGCCGAGGGCCTCCAGGTCCTCCAGCTGGCGCCGCGCGGAGCCCTCCTGCACGCGGTCGAGGTCCTCGACGCGCAGGAGGAACGCCCGGCCCGTGCTCCGAGCGAACAGCCACGCCAGCAGGGCGGTGCGCAGATTGCCCAGGTGCAGGTCCCCCGAGGGGGAGGGCGCGTAACGTCCGGCTCCCGGGGGCGCCGGCGCGGGGGAGGCATCGGGGGAGGTCAGAGCGGGCATAGACCCCATGGTAGCCAGCTACCCGCGGGTCACCCGCGCGGCCGGGGCGGCGTGCCGGGCGGGGGCGGGCCGGCGTCGCGGAAGGGCGCGGCGGACGTGAGGATCACCTCGTCGGCCCGCCGATCAAGTACCGTATGCATATGGCTCGTACACATGAGATCGCCGATGGCATCTACGTCATCGCCACGGATAACTACCGCCTCAACACCGGGTTGATCGTGGGCGGGGAGAAGGCCATGGTCATCGACACCGGCGCCGGCCCCCGGCAGGGCGCCGAGATCTTCCGCGCCGCGCGCCGCGTCACCGACCTGCCCTTCGTGGTGGTCAACACTCACGCGCACTTCGACCACTTCTTCGGCAACGCCGTCTTCGCCGCGGACGGGACCACGGACGTGTGGGCCCACCCGAAGGCGCTGCGGGCCATGGAGCGCTACGCCGACCGGCAGCGGGGCTTCGTCGAGACCCTCGAGCCCGAGATGGCTCACACCCAGGGCCCCAACACCGAGATCGTGCTGCCCACCCGCCTGCTCCCGGGCGACGGCGGGCGCGCCTCCTTCACCCGGGTGGACCTCGGCGACCGCGCGGTGACGCTGTTCTACCTCGGGCTCGGCCACACGGACAACGACGTCTTCGTGGGGGTCGACGAGGTGCTGTTCACCGGCGACGTCGTCGAGCAGGGCGCGGACCCGGCCTTCGACGACTCGTTCCCCGACATGTGGGTCCAGACCCTGCTCACGGTCGCCGGCCTGGACCGGTACCGGGTCTTCGTCCCGGGGCACGGCACGCCGGTCGAGCGCGCGTTCGTGCAGCGCCAGTCGGAGACCATGCGGGACGCGATCGACCGCATCTCTGCCTCCACCGCGAACCCCCTGGCGGGCCCCACCACGGCGGCCATGTACAAGCTGCCCTACGACGCCGGGGTGACCCGGATCCTCCTGGACCGCCTGGAGTGGCTGAAGTCCCGGGGGCTGGAGAGCGACGACATGGTCGCGGAGGAGACCCCCGAGGGCCTGACCGGACCCATCACCCGAGGCGAGGCGCTCTAGCCCACCGCCGCCCGGGCCTGCGGGTCAAGAGGTCCGGACTTGCGGCTCAGCCGGTCCGGACGCGCGGGCTCAGTAGGTCCAGACGCGGGTGTACGCCCGCTCCGAGGCCGGTTTGCGCATCCTGAGCAGCCCCACCAACAGCGCGTTGGTCAGCAGTCCCACGGCCCCGATCAGGCACAGGCTGCCCAGCAGCGCCGCTCCGGCGAAGTGCTGGTTGGCCGCGACCACGTAGGTGGCCCCGGCGCAGAACGCCATGAACAGGCCCACGATCACGAACAGCGGGATCAGCAGCATCCCCGAGTGCCGGGTGCTCGCGGTGTCCCGCGCCTCGGCGGGCAGGAACCGCAGGATCAGCAGGCCGAGTACGGTCCACGCGCCGACCACGAACAGCGCGGCCACGACGTCGGCGGGCCGGTGCCACGCGTTGATCACGGTCGCGACGCCGGTGGTGATCGCGAGCCCCGCCATCAGCACCGCGAGCGCGGGGCGCCACCGCTTGGGCGCGGCCAGGAACAGGGCGGCGCCGGCGGCGGCCGCGAAGGTCGTGTGCCCCGAGGGCAGCGAGTTTAGGGTCGCGTCCTGGATGCCCAGGTCGGGCTTCTCGAGGACCGAGTGCTTCAGCAGCTGCGTCGTGCCGTTGGCCCCGCCGGCCATCAGCAGACCCACCAGGGCGGGGACGAAGCGGTGGCGCCGCACGAGCACCAGGCCGATCCCGAGGGCCGCCAGCACGCCGGAGATCAGCGGGAGGGCGTCCAGGAGGTCGGTCGAGGGCGAGCTGTAGCGGATCAGCGTGCCGCTGACCTCGGTCAGCGCGGTCTCGTCGATCCACTGACCCGTGGAGGTGTACAGGAAGGCCCAGACGGTGAGGACCAGTCCCGCGACCATCAGGCCCATGGCGACGAGGTGCTTCAGCACGGCGCCGACGCCCGGGCGGGGGGCGGGAGGCGCGCCGTGGTGCGGATCGGTGCTCATCGGCCCGGTGCTCACCATCCTCCCGTCAGCAGAATTGTCATCCACAGTGTATCGACGCATGACCAGCTCAAATACTGCACCCGACGATGCCAGGGGAACCTGCTCGTAACGCACGGTTTGGCTGGACGTTCCCTGGGCGCTCGCCGCCGGCGGCCCGTCCGGGGCACCATGGTAACCATGACCCCCGCACCGCCGCCCGCCTCCGGGCCCCTGCCGCCCCTCGCCGAGCTCCTCGAGACGGCCCGCGTGGTCTCGGTCCCGCTGACCGTGCGCTTCCGCGGCGTCGAGCACCGGGAGGCCCTGCTGTTCCGCGGGCCGGCCGGATGGGGCGAGTTCTGCCCCTTCCTCGAGTACGGGCCGGCCGAGGCCTCCCGGTGGCTCGCGTGCGCCGTGGAGGCCGCCCACCGCGAGTTCCCGACGCCGCGGCGCCGGGAGGTGCCCGTCAACGCCACCGTGCCCGCCGTGGAGCCGGGCCGGGTCGCCGCGGTCCTGGACCGCTTCCCCGGCGAGGTCCGCGAGGTCAAGATCAAGGTCGCGGAGCGCGGTCAGTCCCTGGCGGACGACGTCGCCCGCGTGCGCGCCGTCCGCCGGGCCGCCCCCGCCGCGGTCCTGAAGATGGACGCGAACGGGGGCTGGGACCACGAGGCCGCGCTGCGGGCCCTGCTGGCCCTCGCCGAGTTCGAGCCGGCCTACGTCGAGCAGCCGGTCCCGAGCATCGAGGGCCTCGCCCGGCTGCGGGAGGAGCTGCGCCGCCGTGAGGTCCCGGTGCCCATCGCCGCGGACGAGTCGGTGCGCAAGGAGGACGACCCGCTGCGGGTCGCCCGCGCGGGCGCGGCCGACCTGATCGTGGTCAAGGCCCCGCCGCTGGGCGGGGTGCGCAGTGCGCTGGAGGTGATCGAGCGGTCCGGGCTGCCCGCCGTCGTCAGCTCGGCGCTGGAGACCTCGGTGGGCATGAGCGCCGGGCTGGCCCTCGCCGCGGCCCTGCCGGAGCTGCCGCACGCCTGCGGGCTCGGCACGGCCTCCCTGCTGGCCGGGGACCTGGTGGCGGAGCCCCTGATCCCCTCCGGCGGGGTGCTCCCGGTCGGGCGCACCGAGCCGGCGCCGGAGCTGCTGGAGCGCTACGAGGTGGGGGGCGAGCGGCGGGACTGTTGGCTGCGGCGCCTCGCCGCGGCCCACGCGGAGCTCGCCGCCCGCGTCGCCCCGGGCGTGCAGGCGGCGGACAGGCGGAGTTACCCCTCTCGTTCCCCGGGGGCAAGGCCGGCCGGGTTGGATCGGGTGAGGCGGGCGACCGGCCCGCCGCACGCACCAGCCACAGGAGGAACACCGTGAACGCACCCCTGACCCCGGGGACCGCACCGACCACGCCGCTGCCGCTGCCCTCGCGCCGAGGACTGCTCGCGATGGCCGAGCACGTGCGCGGGAAGCGCTCCGCCGTCACGTGCCTGCTCAAGTGCGGCAATGCGTGCGCGGAGCCGGTGGCCAACTCCAGCGGCAACGGCTACTTCCGGGACGTCGCGCAGACGGCGCTGTCCCGGCGGGCGGCGCTGGGGATCGGCGCCGCCGCGGCCGTCGTCGTCGGGGGAGCCGAGGCGGCGCGCGGCGGCCCCGGGGGCGGCCCCGCGGGGCCCCCCGACGGCGTCGGCGTCCCGTTCTCCTTCGGGGCCATCGACCCGGTCCCGAGCGACGTCGACGAGCTGACCGTGCCCGGCGGCTGGGCGTGGGAGCCGATCGTCCGCTGGGGCGACCCGCTGTTCCCCGGCGCCCCCGCCCTGGACCCGGAGCACCAGACGGCCGAGGCCCAGGCCCAGCAGTTCGGCTACAACAACGACTTCCTGGCGATCCTGCCGGACGGCCCCGGCGCGCTGACCGGCCTCCTGGTGTGCAACCACGAGTACACCAACGAGGAGGTCATGTTCCCGGCCGCCCAGTGGTCCACGCGGGGGCGCGAGCTGCGCCGGGCGGCGATGGCCGCGCACGGGATGTCGGTCGTGGAGCTGGTCCGCGAGGAGGCCGGCGGGCCGTGGAGCTACGTCGTCGGCGGTGCCCGGAACCGCCGCATCCACCTGGACACCCCCTTCCGGCTCTCGGGCCCGGCCGCTGGCTCGGAGCTGCTGCGCACCGAGGAGGACCCGGCCGGGACCACCGTGCTGGGCACGCTCAACAACTGCTCCGGCGGCGTGACGCCGTGGGGCACGGTCCTGTCCGGGGAGGAGAACGTCAACTCCTACTTCGTCGGCTCCCCGACCGAGGAGGAGAAGCGCTTCGAGATCACCGCCTCGCCCACCGCCCACGGCTGGGAGAGCGTGCAGAGGCGCTGGAACCTGGGGCTGGAGGGGTGCCGCAACGAGGCCAACCGCTTCGGCTGGATCGTGGAGGTGGACCCGCAGGACCCGACGTCGACCCCGGTCAAGCGCACGGCCCTGGGCCGCTTCAAGCACGAGGGCGCCAACGTC
This sequence comes from Rothia santali, assembly GCF_024199905.1. Lineage (GTDB taxonomy): Bacteria > Actinomycetota > Actinomycetes > Actinomycetales > Micrococcaceae > Rothia > Rothia santali. The sequence continues at coordinate 52,420 of NZ_JANAFB010000021.1, read as the reverse complement.
CGCGTGGACCCCGCCACCGGCCGGGTGGTCGCCTACATGGGCGACGACAGCCGCTTCGAGTACCTCTACAAGTTCGTCTCCCGCGACGCCTACCGGGAGGGCGACGCCGCCCACAACCGCACGCTGCTGGACCACGGGGACCTCTTCGTCGCTAAGTTCGCCGGCAACTCCCCGGCCGGGGAGATCGACGGCGAGGGCGGGCTGCCCTCGGACGGGGCGTTCGACGGCACCGGCGAGTGGATCCCGCTGACCCGCGACGGCGCCTCGGCCGTCCCCGGGATGAGCATCGACCAGGTGCTGGTCAACACCCGGGCCGCGGGCGACGCCGTCGGGGCCACCGCGATGGACCGCCCCGAGGACGTCGAGCCCTCGCCCGTGAGCGGCCTGGTCTACGTCGCCCTGACCAACAACACCGACCGCGGGGCGAAGGACCGCAATCTGTCCGAGGAGCTCCCCGCCGACGAGGCCAACCCGCGGACCAAGAACCGGGACGGCCACGTCCTCGAGCTCTCGGAGCGGGGCGGGAGCGCGGTCGCGGAGCGCTTCGACTGGAGCATCCTCCTGGTCTGCGGCGACCCGGCCGAGGACTCCTCGGCCTACTTCGCCGGGTTCGACCCCGCGCGCGTCTCGCCGATCTCCTGCCCGGACAACCTGGCCTTCGACTCGACCGGGCGCCTGTGGATCTCGACCGACGGCGCGCCGTCGAACATCGGGTACAACGACGGGCTGTTCCGCGTGGGCCTGGAGGGCGGCGAGCGCGGCCGGGTCGAGCAGTTCCTCTCGGTGCCGGTCGAAGCCGAGACGTGCGGGCCGGTCGTACACGACGCCGAGAACATGGTCTACGTGGCCGTGCAGCACCCGGGGGAGGACGGCTCGCACGCCGCGCCCAGCTCCTTCTTCCCGGACTACGTGCCGGAACGCGCGACGCCCGCGCCCGGCCAGGTCCGCGGGCCCCGCCCCGCGGTGGTCCAGGTGTATCGGCCCTAGCGAACACGGGGCTCACGGCCTTCCAAGGGGAGTATCCTTTCGGCGGAACCTGTAGTTTTCGCCGGAAGGATGCGCCGTGGCCGTCATCGACAAGCTCGCGTGGATCTGTGTGCTCGACGGCCGCCTCCTGGTGGCCCGCTCGCGGGGGCGCGACGCCTTCTACCTGCCCGGCGGCAAGCGCGAGGAGGGCGAGAGCGACGCGCAGGCGCTGGTCCGCGAGGTCCGCGAGGAGCTCGGCGTCGAGGTTGCCCCGGAGGGCCTGAGCCACCGCCTGGTGCACGAGGCGCCCGCGTACGGCAAGCCCGGCGTGACCGTGCGCATGACCTGCTACGAGGGCGGCCACGAGGGCTCGCTCGGCCCGCACAGCGAGATCGAGGAGATCGCGTGGGTCACCCTCGCGGAGGCGGACTCGCTCTCGGGCGGGGCCCGGGGCGTCCTCGAGCGGCTGGTGGGGGACGGCCTGGTGCGCCGGGAGGCCCCGCGGCCGCGCGCCGTGCTCTTCGACCTGGACGACACGCTGGTGGACACCCGCGAGGTCAAGTGGGAGCACGCGCGGCAGGTGACCCGCCAGTTCTACGGCTTCGAACTGACGGACGAGGAGCTCGAGGCGTCCTGGGGCAAGCCCTTCGACGTCATGATCTCCGAGCTGTACCGGAACTCCGCGTCGCTCGAGCAGATGCGCGCCGACAACGAGGCCCTCGAGGCGCACTACCCGAAGACGGAGATCCCGGGCGCGATCCGCGCGGTCGAGCGCCTGGCCGATGCCGGGCTCCTCCTGGGGGTCGTGACCTCCACCAACACGGCGCGCGCCCGGGCGCAGATGCGCACCATCGGCTTCCCCCTGGGCCGCTTCGCAACGATCCAGGGCGCCGACATGACGCAGCGGCACAAGCCCGACCCCCGGGTCTTCGTCCCCGCACTGGAACGCCTCGCGGCCTCCGGGATCGGCCCGGCCTCGACCGTCTACGTCGGCGACTCGGCGGCCGACCGGGCCGCGGCCCTGGGCGCCGGCATGGACCTGATCGCGATCGCCTCCTCGCTCCCGCGGGACTCCGCCCCGGCCGGCCACCGGCCCGCGGTCCTGGCCTCCGTCGCGCAGCTGCCCGACCACCTCCTGGGCTGACCTGCCGGGCCGAGCGCCGCCCCGCCGGCCGTCCCCGCACCGCATCAGACAAAGGTATTCCGGATCACCGCCGCCCGCTCCTCCATGCCCGGCGTGACGAGCGTAAAGTAGCTATGGTGACAAGCCGAACCACCCCGCCAGAACCCGCCCCGCCGAGCGCCCAGGAGACAGGCCCGGACGCCTTCCTGACCGCGGTGTCGGTGCTGGACACCCTGATCCGCTCCGGCATGGACCACGTCGTGCTGGCGCCGGGGTCGCGTTCGGCGCCGCTGGCCTACGCGCTGGCCGCGCTCGCGGAGAACGACGTCGTGACCGTGCACGTGCGCATCGACGAGCGCGCCGCCGGCTTCACCGCCCTCGGGCTCGCGGAGGCGCTGGGCCGCCCGGTCGGGATCGTGACGACCTCGGGCACCGCGGTGGGGGAGCTGATGCCCGCCGTGATGGAGGCCAGCCACTCGGAGGCACCGCTCGCGATCCTCTCCGCGGACCGCCCGCCCCGGCTGCGCGGGACCGGCGCCAACCAGACCACGCGGCAGCCGGGCCTGTTCGCCCAGCACGCGCGCGCCTCGGTGGACCTCACCTCCTACCCGGAGGAGACGCCCGGCCAGCAGACGGCCGGCTTCAACGCCTGCCTGGCGGCCCTGACCGGCCGCGACGCCCGAGACTGGGAGCGCCCCTCGCTCCTGCCGCGCGGCCCGGTGCAGATCAACCTCGCCTTCGACGACCCCCTGACCCCCGAGACGCGGATGCGCGAGACGCTGCGGGAGTGGGCCGCGTCCCTGACCGGCTACGAGGCGCCGGAGGCCCCCCGGGCGGTCGACCGCACGGCGGCCCAGGCCCTGGCCTTCGCCTCGGTGGAGGACGACGCCGCCCGCCGCACCGTGGTCATCGCCGGCGACGGCGCCGGCCCCCTCGCCCGGCTCTTCGCCGAGTCCCGCGGCCTGCCCCTGCTCGCCGAGCCCTCCTCCAACGCCCGCTCCGGCCCCTCGGCGATCGCCGCCTACCGCCTGCTGCTCGGCGGGGCGCTCGGGCAGCGGGTCGAGCGCATCGTGCTCTTCGGGCGCCCGACGCTGTCCCGGCCGGTCGCGCGCCTGCTCGACTCCGATGCCGTCGAGTCCGTGATCTACCTGCCCCAGCCCATGGCGTGGGCGGACCCCGAGCTGCGCCGCGAGATCTCCCGCCACGAGGAGCTGGGCGGCCGCCGCGCCCCGGACCCCGACGCCGAGGTCACGGTGACCGCGGGCGCCACCGAGGGGCTGACGGCGACCATGCTCGCGTTCCTCTCCCCCGGCGACGAGGTGGTCGTCTTCGAGCCCTCCTACGACCTCTACCCGGCCGTCGCGGGCCTGGCCGGGGCCGAGGTCGTCGCGGTGCCGATGCTGCCGCCCGCCTTCGACGTCGACCCGGAGCGGCTGCGCGCGGCCTTCTCCGAGCGGACCCGCATGGTGGTGGTCAACGACCCGCACAACCCCACGGGCACCGTCTTCGGCGAGGAGCTGCTGCGGCAGGTGGCGCTGCTGGCCGAGGAGTTCGACGCCCTGATCCTCACCGACTCGGTCTACGAGCACCTGGTCTTCGAGGGCTCCCCCGTGGACATCGCCGCGCTGCCCGGGGCCCGGGGGCGCACGCTGCGGGTCTCCTCGGCGTCGAAGACCCTCTCCGTGACGGGTTGGCGCGTGGGCTGGGTCATCGCCCCGCCCGAGCTGACCCGCGGCATCCGGGTCGCCAAGGGGTACCTCTCGCACTCGGCGGCGGCGCCGCTGCAGGCGGCGGTCGCCGCGGCCCTCCGCTGGGCCCGCACCGAGGGCTTCTACGCCCGCTGGCTGGAGGGCTACCGGGAGCAGCGGCGGATCCTCCTGGACGGGCTCGTCGGCAGCGTGCTCGCGCCCGTGGTCCCGCAGGGCACCTTCTTCGCGGTGGCGCGGGTGGACCCCGAGGCGGTCGGTTGGGCCCACGACGGCGAGTCCTTCGCCCGGCAGCTGCCCGAGCGCGCCGGGGTCGCGGTGGTTCCCCTCACGGCCTTCGCGGGGCCGGAGCGCCGCTCGGCCTACCGGGACTGGGTGCGCCTGGCCTTCTGCAAGCGGCCCGAGGTGCTCCGCGAGGCCGGCCGCCGGATCGCGACGCCGGGCGCCCCCTAGCAGGTCGCCGGATCACGACGCCGGGCACCCCTTGGCCAGCCATCGCATCGCGGCGCCGAGTGCCCCTGGATCCGCTCAGTCGCCGCAGACGGGCTCCACGAACCACAGGGCGGTCTCCCCGTAGGCGCGGTGCGCGAAGCGCTCGAGGCTCGAGCCCCAGGCGGGCTCCGGGCTGCGCGCCGAGCGCTCGGCGACCAGGACGGCGTCGTCGGCCAGGGTCCCGGCCAGCGTCTCGAGGATCTCGGAGAGCTCGGCCTCGGGGAGGTCGTAGGGCGGGTCCAGGAAGACCAGGTCCCAGGGGCCCGACGTCGCCCGGTGGCGCAGGAACGGCAGGACCGGGGACGCCGCGACGGTGATCCGCGCCGGCGAGCCGGCCCGCTCGAGGGCCGCCCGGTTCGCCTCGCAGGAGCGCAGCGCGGCGCGGTCGCGGTCCACGAGCGTGACCTCCGCCGCCCCGCGGCTCGCGGCCTCGAGGCCCAGCGCCCCGGATCCCGCGAACAGGTCCAGCACGCGGGCGCCGGCGAGGACGTCGTAGGTCTCCAGGCGGGAGAACAGCGCCTCCTTGACCCGGTCGGTCGTGGGCCTGGTGTGCGGGCCCTTGACGGGTGCGAGGCGGGCGCCTCCCGCCGCGCCGGCGATGATCCTGCTCATCGGTGGGTGCTCCCTTCTCGGTCGGTGTCTCGCTCGGTGTCTCGGTCGTGGGCGTCTCGTCGGCGGCGTCGTGCTTCCCGGCCGGTGAAGCGACCTGCCGCCGAGGCGTCCCGCTCCGGCCGGGCTACCCCTGGTACAGGTACTCGGTCTGCTCGTCCGCGCCCACGCGGGCCGCGGCGCGGGCGAGGTCCGGCCAGGCGCGCAGGCTCGGGTCCTCGGCCACCAGGCGCCGCGCGTCCTGCCGCGCCGCCTCGATGATCTCGGGGTGCTTGAGCACCGAGAGGTTCTTCAGCGTCGAGCGGCTGCCGGACTGGCTCGAGCCGAGGATGTCGCCCTCGCGGCGCTGCTCCAGGTCCAGTCGGGACAGCTCGAAGCCGTCGCGCGTGGAGGCCACGGCGTCGAGCCGCGGGCGGGAGGCGCCCTGGGCGTCCTGCTCGGTGACGAGCAGGCAGGTGCCCGGCAGCGAGCCGCGGCCGATGCGCCCCCGGAGCTGGTGCAGCGTCGAGATCCCGAGCCGGTCCGCGTCCATGATGATCATCAGGGTGGCGTCCGGGACGTCCACGCCCACCTCGATCACGGTCGTGGCGACCAGCAGCCGCAGCTCCCCGCCGACCATCCGGTCCATGACCCGGGCCTTGGCTTCGGCGTCCATGCGGCCGTGCAGCTCCCCGACCTCGACGCCGCGCAGGGCCGGCTGGGCCGCGAGCGCCGCGCTCAGCCCCTCGACCGACTGCAGCTGGCCGGACTCGCCCCCTGCACGCGAGCGAGAGCCGGACCCGCCGTTGCCCTCGCCGCCGATCGAGGGGACCACCACGAACACGGCGTGGCCGGCGTCGACCTCCTCCCGCGCGCGCCGCCACAGCCGGCCCTCCCAGGCCGGGTGCTCCGCGAGGGAGACCACGTGCGTGGTCACCTCCTGGCGCCCGGGCGGCATCTCGTCCAGCACCGAGACCGCGAGGTCGCCGAACACGGTCATGGCGACCGAGCGCGGGATCGGCGTGGCGGTCATGACGAGCTGGTGCGGCACCGTGCCCTCCGAGGCGCCCAGGGCGTGCCGCTGGTTCACCCCGAACCGGTGCTGCTCGTCCACCACCGCGAGCCCGAGGTCCGCGAAGCTCACCTTCTCCCCAAGCAGCGCGTGCGTGCCGATGACGATCTGCGCCGCGCCGCTGGCGATCCGCGCGAGCGCCTCCCGCCGCCGGGCCGCCGGCATCGAGGCGGTGAGCAGCACGACGCCGACCCCCTCCGCCTCGAACAGTCCCCCCTCGGGCGCGGCCAGCTCCCCCAGGGCGGACACGATCGAGCGGTGGTGCTGGCTCGCCAGGACCTCGGTGGGGGCGAGCAGGGCCGATTGGCCGCCGCCGTCGGCGACCTGCAGCATGGCCCGCAGCGCCACCAGGGTCTTGCCGGAGCCGACGTCGCCTTGCAGGAGCCGGTTCATGGGCCGGTCCGCCGCGAGGTCTGCCGCGACCTCCTCCCCGATCCGCCGCTGGCCCCCGGTCAGCGCGTACGGCAGCGCGGCGTCGAAGCGCTCCAGCCAGCCGCCGGACCGCGGGGCGAAGCGCGGGGCGTGCAGCCTGCCCAGGGCCGCCGCGCGCCGGGCCAGCACGGTCTGCAGGACCAGCGCCTCCCGGAAGCGGAAGTAGCGCAGGGCGCGGTGGTGCTCCTCTTCGTCCCGCGGGCGGTGGATCGCCTCGTAGGCGCGCGCGGCTGGCATCAGGCGGTAGCTGCGCCGCAGGTCCGCGGGCACGGGGTCCTCGCACTCGCCGAGGTCGACCTTGGACAGCATCGCGGCGACCGCGGCGCTGACCCGGTCGGTCATGAACTTCGCCCCCGCCGGGTAGACCGGGATGGGCGGGGGGACCTCGTCCGGGTCCCCCGCGGCGGCGAGGTCCGAGAGCACCGCGTAGTGCGGGTTGGTCAGCGTGAGCCGGCCGCGGAACTCCGAGACCTTCCCGGAGAACAGCACGTGGTCCCCGGGGGTCAGGTCCTTCGCCGCGGTGAAGGCGTTGAAGAAGGTCAGGGACATGGTGGCGCCCGGGGAGGACGACGCCGCGTCCGGGGCCGGGGCGTGGGCCAGGGCGTCCAGCCGCGGCCCGCCCGGCGCGGGGACGGCGTCGGGGACCGGGAGCAGCGGCTGGGCCGAGGGCTCGAGCTGGTCGGTCACCAGCACCTCGGCGATCGACCCGCGGCGGGTGTGCAGCGAGCGGGTGCTCACGGAGACCACCCGGGAGATGATGGAGGCCTCCTGGCCCAGCTCGAGCTCGTCGAAGCTCGTCAGCTGGCCGCGGCTCAGGTAGCGGCGCGGGAAGTGCTCGAGGAGCTCCCCCACCGTGTGCAGGTCCAGGTGCTTGGCCACGGCCTGCGCCGTGCTGTGGTGCAGCACGCGGGAGAGCGCGCGGTCCTCGAGGCGCTCCACCGCCGCCCCCGCCGCGGCCCCCTTCTCGGTCTGCCGGGCCATGGCGCTATCCGCGCTCCGCGGTGAGCGGCTCGGTCGTGATGCCGGCGGGCTTGCCGTGCTCGCTGAGCACCGACATGGCCGTGGCGGCCTCGGGGACGTGGACGTGGACCTTCCAGCGGATGGTCTCCGCCGCGGGGGTCATGGCGGTCATGATCACCGAGTCGCCGACGCGGGCGAGCTCGTGGCGGACGCGCGCGGCCGTGAGCGCGTCCAGCTCGATGCTGCACATGAACTCGACGCCGGTCTCCGCGAGGTCCGACTCGGGGCTGTCCCGGCCCTTCTCGACCGTCTCCCAGGCGGTTCCCGAGGGAGGGCAGAGCCACCCGGCGTAGGGCCGGTTCTCGCCGCCGGGGTAGTGGCGCCCGCGGACGGTGTGGGCGAGGCAGTCGATGACGATCAGGCAGCCCAGGGCGCCGGCGTCGACCTGCCCCGTGCCGCGCAGGACCGGGAGGATCTCGCCGCTGCGGCGCACCTCCTCGGTGGCCGCGTCCACCATGTGGATCAGCAGCTCGCCCAGGTTGCGGTTGGAGTCCTCGTGGTCCGGCCACTGGCCGGCCGCCTCGGTGATCGCGTCGACCACCGAGAGGATGGTGCCGTCCACCGGGTCGTTCAGGGCGCTGCGCACCCGCACCCGGCCGTGCTCGAGCGCGCGGGCCAGGCCCATCACCGTGAGGCGCTGCTGGTCCGCGAGGGGCTCCGCCATGCCCGCGAGCATGACGGCGAACAGGGTGCCGGAGTTGCCCTTGGCCTCCTCGAGGCAGTGGTGCGCGCAGATCTGGAAGAGCTCGCCGATCAGGCTGGTGTTGATGAGCGTGGCCGCGGTGGCCCCGGCGTCGAGGGTCAGGGCGAGGTTGGTCCCGGTGTCCGAGTCCGCGACGGGGAAGACGTTGAGGGAGTTCAGCTGCTCCTCGTGGCGGTGCAGCGCGGCCGCCGACGATGCGAGCCACCGCCGCATGACGGCGGTGCTAGAGCCTATCCTCTGCTGCAAAATGATCCCATCCCAGGTCCTCGCGAGCTCTCCCCTCGATGCTCACGGGTGGGGCGCCCTGCTTCAACGTACGACACGAGCCTATCGCAACCACCCCCTCGGGCAGCGGAGCCCCCTGTGGAAAACATGCGAGGATGCCGTGGTCCTCGCCGCCGCCGAGAACCCATTCCCAGGGGTCCGCGCCGAGGCGCCTAGCCGCCTCCCGCAGCGGGTCCACGAGCGCGTTCAGCGGCTCCTCGCGCAGGTCGATCGCGACGCCGGAGGCCCGGGCGACCCTCCCGCCGTCGCGCAGCAGCCCGTCCGAGACATCGATCATGGCGCGCGCGCCGGCCGCGGCCATCGCCGGCCCGAGCGCGAGCGGCGGGCACGGCCGGGCTGGGAGGCCGCCAGGTCGGCCAGCTCGGCGCCGCGGCAGTGCTCCGTCCCCGTCCCCTCGGACGGATCCCGGTGGGGTCCGCGCGCCTGCAGCAGACCCAGCCCGGCCGCCGCTCGGCCCACGGTCCCGGCGACGCGACGACGCGCCCTCCCGCGCCCCCGAGCGCCGCACGGGCTCGCCCCGGGTCAGCCCGAGCGCCGCGACGGTGGCCGAGAGCTCGCCGCCGGAGCCGAGGTCTCCCCCGGCGATGGAGCAGCCCGGGGCCCCGAGGGCGAGGACGGCCGCGGCGTAGCCCCGCGCCATCTCGCCGACGAACGCGACGGGCGTCTCCGGCGGCAGGGTCAGGCTGATCACGAGGCTGACGGGCTCGGCGCCCATCGCGGCCACGTCCGCGAGGTTCTGGGCCGCGGACTTCCAGCCGAGGTCGAAGCCGCGCGTGCGGTACCCGCAGGGCCACTCCAGCAGGTAGTCCTGGCCGCTGGTCTGCGTGTCGGTGGTCAGCACGGTGCGGCCGCCGGTGAGGTCCAGCACGGCGCAGTCATCGCCCGGCCCGAGCAGCGTCCGGCCCGGGGCCCGCGCGGCGGCCGCCGCGTTGTGCTCGTCGATGACCGCGCGGATCTCGGTCAGCAGCTCGTCCTCGGAGGCCTCCCCGACGGTGGGGGCGCTCATTCGGCCGACTCTCCGCGCCGGCCGGTGAGGGCGCGGGCGGATCGGCCCAGGATGAGGCCGATGCCGCCCACCGCGATGAGCGAGAAGAGGACCACCGGGAGCGGGCCGCGCAGCGAGGCGAGGTGGCCCGAGGCCCGCTCGGGCGCGCCCTCCCCCTGGATCTGCCCCTCGCCGCCGTCGACGTCGCTCACGCCCGCGTTGGCGTTGGAGTCCACCGGGCTCACCGCGGCGGAGTCGTGCTCGGTCTGCAGGTAGTGGCCCACCCAGCTGGAGACGCCCGAGAGGTCGAGCGCGGAGGGGGCCTGCCCCTGCTGGGGCTCCTCCGGAGCGGGCGCGGCGTAGGGGGCCTGGGAGCCGAGGGCGCTGGGCAGCGCGCCGTCCTGCCAGGTGGGCTGCGGCGAGGCGCCGTCCTGCCGGGCACCGGCGGAGGCGTCGGGCACGCCGGTGAACGGTCCCCCGGTCGCGTCCGAGCCGAGCCCACCCGGGGCGCCCCGCGTCTCCCGGGCCCGCGGGTCGGTGGCCGCCGCGCCGTCCGTGGGCTGGCCGGCGCCCGGGATCGCCGAGTCGTCCGGGTCGGAGGGTGTCCGGCGCGGTCGTGCCACCGGGGACGTCCGGGTCGGCGGGCTCCGCGGGTGCCGAGGGCTCGCCGGGGTCGAGGGTTCTCGGGGTTCGAGGGGGTGCCGGGGTCGGCGGGGGTGCCGGGGTCCGCGGGCGTGCCCGGGTCGGCCGGGTCGCCGGGTTCCGAGGGGTGCCGGGATCGGCGGGCGCGGACGGAGCCGGGGCCGGTGCCGTCGGCTCGGCGCCCGGAGCCTCCTCCGCGGGGGCCGTCGCCGCGGGCTGGGACGGCTCGCCGGTGGAGGGCGCCTCGAGGGGGCCGTGCCGTCCTCGTCGGCCCCGGGTGCGCTCCCGTCCTCGTCCGCGTCGGACGTGGGCGCGCTCCCGCCCTCACCGGCGCCGGAGCCGGGTGCGCTCCCGTCCCCGTCCGCGCCGGGAGCGGGCTCCGCACTGGGCTCCCGCGTGGGCTCGGCCCCCTGCGATGCGCCGGACTGGTCCTCCGCGGGCGGGACGGCTCCCTGATCCGGCGCGGTGGTCTCGGGCTGCGGCGAGGACGACCCGGTCTCCCCGGCCGAGGGCGGGGTCTGCTCGGCGGCGGGCTGCGTCTCGGCCTGCGTCGGCTGCGTCGAGGGCGTCGCGGCGGACGGCTCGCTCGGATCCGCCTCGCTCGGAGCGGGGTCGGTCGCGGCGGGGTCGGGGACGACGTCGCCGCGGGGCGGGCTGCGTCGTCCCGGGCGCGGGCGCCGTCGGGGAGGGGGCCGGCGACGTCGCGGAGGGCGCGGGGCTCTCCGGCGCGGCCTGGCCGAGCGCGGAGGCGCCGGACAGGGTCCCGAGGCTCAGGACGCAGGCGACCCCGGCCGCCGCGACCGCGCGGCGTGGCGTGCGGTCTGTCTCCTGGGCTCTGCGGGGCATGTCCAAGGGGCCTTCCTTCCTGGCGCTGACGGACGCTGATGACTCGGCGGGCTCCGGGTGAACGGATGCGGGCGGCGGCGGTGCCGTCGGCTACCCTGGAGGGCGTGCGCAACGAATCCCACCCCACTGCATCCCCCGGCGCGTCCAGTCTAGGGTCGGACGCGGAAAACGTACAGGGCCGTTCGTATCGTCCCCGGTCGCACCGCTGGACGGCGGCCGCGGGGGCGGTGGGCCTGACCCTGCTGGTCAGCTCGTGCGCGGGCGCCGTGACGGTGACCCCGGCGCCCGACGCCGCGAACCCCGACTGCGCCTCGGCCATGGTCGCCATGCCCGGCACGCTCGCGGGCTTCGACCAGCGCGAGACCACGGCCCAGGCGACCTCCGCGTGGGGCGATCCCGCGGCCGTCATCCTCAAGTGCGGCGTCACGGTCGAGCGCCCCGTGGCGGACCCGTGCGTGAGCGTCAACGGGGTGGACTGGGTCCTCAAGCGGGAGGACGACGACGACTCGGCGCAGGCCGACGACGAGGTGTCCCGGGCCAGCGGGACCTGGACCGCCACGACCTTCGGCCGCGAGCCGGCCCTGCAGGCGACCTTCGACGCGGACCGCGTCTCCTCCTCGTCCCTGCTCGTGGAGCTGGAGTCGGCCGCGCAGCGCATCCCCCAGACCCAGCAGTGCCTCTCGGTGGACCAGAGCCTGGAGGACCTGCCGGACAGCGGGTCCTGAGGACGCCCGGCGGTCCTGCCGGCCACCTCAGCCGGGCGGCCCGGCCGGCTACCTCAGCCCGACCGGCCGCTCCAGCGCCAGGGTCAGCAGCTCGTCCACCAGCTCTCCGTACTCCAGGCCCGTGGCGCCCCACATGACCCGGTACATCGAGCTCGGCGTGAACCCGGGCAGCGTGTTGATCTCGTTGATCAGCACGCGCCCCTCGTCGGTGTAGAAGAAGTCGGCGCGGGCCAGGCCCTCGCCCCCGATCGCCAGGAACGCCCGCACGGCCTCGCCGCGGATCTCGTCGCTGACCTCCCGCGGGAGGTCGGCCGGGCAGCGCAGCCGCGAGGACTCGGCCTCCACGTACTTCGCCTCGAAGTCGTAGAACGCGTGCCCCTGGCCCACGACCTCGATCTCGCCGGGCAGCGAGGCCCGCGGCCGCTCGTGCGAGCGCCCGTCCAGGACCGCGCACTCGATCTCGCGCCCGGAGATCCCCGTCTCGAGCACGACCTTGGGGTCGCACGCCTGGGCGACCGCGATCGCCCCGTCCAGCTCCGACCAGTCGTCGATCCGCGTGATCCCCTGCGAGGAACCCGCCCGCGCGGGCTTGACGAAGACCGGCAGCTCCAGCTCCCGCGCCCGCGCGAGGCTCCCCTCGCGGTCCCGGCTCCAGTCGCGGGCCGTGATGACCCGGTACGGGCCGACGGCGAGCCCGGCGGACTCGAAGGCCATCTTCATGAAGTGCTTGTCCATGCCGATCGCCGACGCCGCGACGCCGGCCCCCACGTACGGGAGGTCGGCCATCTCGAGCAGGCCCTGCACGGTGCCGTCCTCGCCGAAGGGCCCGTGGAGCAGCGGCAGCACGACGTCGAGCGCCGGCCCCTCGCGCAGCCCCTCCCGGCAGTCCTGGAGCAGGATGCCGCGCCCGCCGCCCATGGGCAGGGTCACCCGCGGGCCCTGCCCGGGGAAGTGCGCGAGCGCCTCGGAGGCGATGATGGCCTCCAGCTCCTCGATCGAGCTGAGGTGCCAGGCGCCGTCCTCCGTGATGCCGATCAGGACGGGCTCGTACCGGGTCTGGTCCAGCACCCCCAGCACGCCGTGGGCGGTGATCAGGGAGATGGAGTGCTCGGAGGAGCGCCCCCCGAACAGGATGCCGACTCTCGTCCGGTCGGCGGCGGCGGTGGAAGTCATGGTGCCTCTCTGTGGGGACGTGAGGTCGGGGTGGGTCGGGACGCCGGGGCGTCGAGTCGATGGGTCGTGCTGCTCGGTGGGAAGGGACCGGCGGCGGGGCCGGCTCGGTCCCTCCGCCGGACCGGGGCGGGCGGCGGGCGGGCCCCGCCGGCCGGGGCGGGCGAGGGCGGCGCCTCAGGAGACGTGCGGCGTCTCGGCCTTGAGCTTGCGCCGCAGCAGCATCGGCTGGAGCTGATCGACGCTGACCGCGCCGCTCAGCACGGCCACGACCCCCTCGACGATCGGCATCTCCACCCCGTGCTCCCGCGCCAGCTCCAGCACCACGGGCGCGGACTTGATGCCCTCGGCGGTCTGGGTCATGCGCGCGCTCACCTCGGCCTCGCTGAGCCCGGTGCCCAGCAGCCGGCCGGCGGTGTGGTTGCGGGACAGCGGCGAGGAGCAGGTGGCCACGAGGTCGCCCATGCCCGCCAGCCCGGCCATCGTCTCGTGCCGGCCGCCCAGGGCCAGCGCGAGGCGGGAGGTCTCGGCCAGGCCCCGGGTCATGATCGAGGCCTTCGAGTTGTCCCCGAGGTCCCGGCCCTCGCACATGCCCACGCACAGGGCGATGACGTTCTTGACCAGCCCCCCGATCTCGACGCCGACCACGTCCGCTGACGTGTACGGCCGGAAGTAGTCGGTCGCGCAGATGCGGCTGACCTTGCCCGCGACCTCGGCCGAGGCGGCCGCCACGACCGAGGCGGTGGGCTGCTCCTGGATGATCTCGCGCGCCAGGTTGGGGCCCGAGACCACCGCCGTGCGCCCCGCGGCGCCCGGGATCGCCTGCGCGATGACCTCGGACATCCGCAGCCCGGTCCCGCGCTCGAGCCCCTTGGCCAGCGAGACCAGCACGGCGTCGGCCGGCACGGCGTCGGCGAGCGCGGTGAGCTGCTCCCGCAGGGCCTGCGCCGGGATCGCGAGCACGACGACGTCGGCCCCCTCCAGCGCCCGGCGCGCGTCGGCCTCGTACCCCAGGTTGGCGGGCAGCCGGACGGTCGGGAAGTAGCGGTCGTTGACGCCCGTGGCCCGGAGGTGCTCGATGACCTTGGGGTCGCGGCCCCACAGGGTCACGGACCAGCCTGCACCGCCCTCGCGCTCGGAGCGGGCGGCGGCGTCGGCGGCGATCTTGGCAAAGACCGTCCCCCAGCTGCCGGCGCCCAGCACCGCGATCCGGCGCGGGGTCGCGGCGGGTGCGGGCGAGGCCGGCGCTCCGGCCGGGCGGTCGGACGCGGCCGGGCGGTTCGTCTCGGCGGCGCGGTGCGGGTCGCTCACTGGTGCTCCTCAGGTCGTCGGGGGCGTTGCCCGGCGGCCCTCCCAGGGGAAGGCCGGCCGGCGGGGTCGGAGGCGGCGCCGGGCCTCGGCGCCGCGCTGCGGCTCGACCCGCGCGCCGGCCCGGGGATCCCAGCGGCCGGCGGGGGCCTGCTCCCCGCGCAGCTGCTCGAGCAGGGCGGTTATCTCCCGCATCATCCGCTCGGTCACCTCGTCCAGGGCGCGGCGGCTCAGGTGCTCGCCCTCCCCCGGCAGCAGGTCCGAGAAGTCGATGGGGGTCCCCACCAGCACCTCGACCCGCTTGCGCGGGAAGAGCCGCGGGCGGGTGGCCTTGGGCGGCAGGAACTCCTGGTCGCCCCAGTGTGCCACCGGGATGACCGGCGCGCCGGTCTCCAGGGCGAGCCGGGCCGCTCCGGTCCGGCCCATCATCGGCCACAGCTCGGGGTCGCGGGTCAGCGTCCCCTCGGGGTAGATGATGACGGCGCCGCCGGCGTCGACCACGGCCCGCGCCGCGGCCAGCGACTTCCGGGCGTCCATCGACCCCCGGGGCACGGGGATCTGCGAGGTCCGGCGCAGCACCCAGCCGAGCACGGGGACGCGGAACAGCCCCTCCTTGGCCAGGAACCGGGGGATCGTGCCGCGGTTGTAGACGGGGTAGGCCACCGTGACCGGGTCCACCTCGGTCACGTGGTTGGCCACCACGATGTACCCCTCGCGGCGGCGCAGGTGCTCGGTGCCCCGCCACCGCTTGCTCAGGACCGCGGAGTACAGGCTCTTGACCACCACCGCGACGCCGTGGAACAGCAGGTCGCCGGATCGGCTGGGGGCGAAGGGCTCGTCCGCGGCGTGCTCGCGCGCTGCTCCCGCCACGGCCTAGACCTTCGCGTCCGCGACGGCGTCGAACCGGGCGCCCAGCCCCTCGAGCTTCTGCACGAAGCGCTCGTAGCCGCGGTTGATGAGCTCCACGCCGGTGACCATCGAGTCGCCCTGGGCCGCGAGCGCCGCGATCAGGTGGCTGAAGCCGCCGCGCAGGTCCGGGATGTTGATGTCGGCGCCGTGCAGCGGCGTCGGGCCTGAGATGACCGCGGAGTGCAGGAAGTTGCGCTGGCCGAAGCGGCACGGGACCGAGCCCAGGCACTCGCGGTGCAGCTGGATGCTGGCGCCCATGTCGTTGAGGGCGTGGGTGAAGCCGAAGCGGTTCTCGTAGACGGTCTCGTGGACGATCGAGACGCCGTCGGCCTGGGTCAGCGCCACGACCAGCGGCTGCTGCCAGTCGGTCATGAACCCGGGGTGCACGTTGGTCTCCACGATGAGCGGGTTGAGCTTGCCGCCGGGGTGGTAGAAGCGGATGCCCTCGTCGGTGATGTCCAGCCCGCCGCCGATCTTGCGGAAGGTGTTGAGGTAGGCCATCATGTCCGCCTGGTGCGCGCCGCGGACGAAGATGTCGCCGCCCGTGGCCAGCGCGGCGGAGCCCCAGGAGGCGGCCTCGATGCGGTCCGGCAGGGCGCGGTGGTTGTACCCGCGCAGCTCCGGCACGCCCTCGATGTGGATGACCCGGTCGGTCTGGACCGTGATGATCGCGCCCATCTTCTGGAGGATCGCGATGAGGTCCATGATCTCGGGCTCGGTCGCCGCGCCGCGCAGCTCGGTGTTGCCCTCGGCGCGGGTCGCGGTGAGCAGGACCTGCTCGGTGGCGCCCACGGAGGGGTAGGGCAGGTTGATCTTGGCGCCGTGCAGGCCCTTGGGCGCGGTCATCCGGATGCCGGAGGGAAGCTTGTCGACCTCGGCGCCGAACTCGCGCAGCACCTTGAGGTGGAAGTCGATGGGGCGGTCCCCGATCTTGCACCCGCCCAGGTCCGGGATGAAGGCCTCGCCGATCGCGTGCAGCAGCGGGCCGCACAGCAGGATCGGGATGCGGGAGTCGCCCGCGTGGGCGTCGATGTCGGCGTGGTGGGCCACGGACGCGTTGGTGGGGTCCAGCTCCAGGTCGCCGGTGGACTGGTCCTTGCTGACGGTGACGCCGTGCAGGGAGAGCAGGTTGGTGACGACCTTGACGTCCTTGATCTCGGGCACGCTCCGGAGGGTCGAGGGGGTCGAGCCCAGCAGGGCGGCGACCATCGCCTTGGGGACGAGGTTCTTGGCCCCGCGGACCATGACCTCGCCGCGAAGGGGCTCCCCGCCCTGGATGCGCAGTGTGCCGATCATAGACGTTCCAATCCTTGTGGGTGAGTCGCGTCGGATGCGCGACGATCTAGCATTCTACAGACCCAGCCCGGGAGCTCGACTCCCCCGTACATGTTAAAACGCACACCGCCGCGCCGGGGTCGGCGCGGCGGTGTGTCAATTCAGCTCCTAGCGGGAAGCGTCTTGGGTTTGTACGCGGCCCGCCGCGACTCGAAGTCGGCGATGCTGTCCTCGTGGCCCAGCGTGAGCGAGATATCGTCGAGGCCCTCGCGCAGGCGCCAGCGGGTGTACTCGTCGATGTGCATCGGCACGACCAGCGAGCCGCAGGTCACCGAGAGGTTCTCGAGGTCGACCGTGATCTCGACGCCGGGGTTCTCCTCGATGCTCTTCCACAGCAGCTCGACGTCCTGCTGGTCCACCTGCGCGGCGACCAGCCCCTGCTTGCCGGAGTTGCCGCGGAAGATGTCGCCGAAGCGGGCCGAGATGACGACGCGGAAGCCGTAGTCCTTGAGGGCCCAGACGGCGTGCTCGCGCGAGGAGCCGGTGCCGAAGTCAGGCCCGGTGACCAAGACGCTGGCGTTGCGGTAGGGCTCCTGGTTGAGCACGAACTCGGGGTCCTTGCGCCAGCCGGCGAACAGGGCGTCGTCGAACCCGGTCTTGGTGATCCGCTTGAGGTAGACGGCGGGGATGATCTGATCGGTGTCGACGTTGGACGCGCGCAGCGGCGCGGCGACGCCGGTGTGGGTGGTGATGGGTTCCATGGCGGTCTCCTCGGGTCAGGATTCGATCAGGTCGGACGGCGAGCTCAGCGTGCCGCGCACCGCGGTGGCGGCGGCGACCAGGGGGGACACGAGGTGGGTGCGCCCGCCCTTGCCCTGCCGGCCCTCGAAGTTGCGGTTGGAGGTCGAGGCGCAGCGCTCGCCCGGCGCCAGCTGGTCCGGGTTCATGCCCAGGCACATCGAGCAGCCGGCGAAGCGCCAGTCGGCCCCGAAGTCCTTGAAGACCCGGTCCAGGCCCTCCTCCTCGGCCTGCTGGCGCACGCGCGCCGAGCCGGGGACGACCATCATGCGCACGTTCTCCGCCTTGGTGCGGCCCTCGACGATCGCCGCGGCCGCCCGCAGGTCCTCGATCCGGGAGTTGGTGCAGGAGCCGAGGAAGACGGTGTCCACCGCGATCTCCTTCATCGGGGTCCCGGCCTCCAGGTCCATGTAGGCCAGGGCCTTCTCCGCGGCGGCGCGGGCGTTCTCGTCGCCGGCCTGGGCCGGGTCGGGCACGTCCTCGGACAGGGGCACGCCCTGGCCCGGATTGGTCCCCCAGGTCACGAACGGCTCGAGCTCGTCGGCGTCGAGGACCACCTCGGCGTCGAAGGCCGCGCCCTCGTCGGTCCTGAGCGAGCGCCAGTACTCGACGGCGTGGTCCCAGTCCTCGCCCTGCGGCGCGTGGGGGCGGTCCCTCAGGTAGGCGAAGGTGGTCTCGTCGGGGGCGACCATGCCCGCGCGCGCGCCCGCCTCGATGGACATGTTGCAGATCGTCATGCGGCCCTCCATGGAGAGCTCCTCGATCGCCGTGCCGCGGTACTCCAGGACGTACCCCTGCCCGCCGCCGGTGCCGATCTTGGCGATCACGGCCAGGATGACGTCCTTGGCCGTGACGCCCGGCTTCAGGTGCCCGTTGACGGTGATGGCCATGGTCTTGAACGGCGCCAGGGACAGCGTCTGGGTCGCCATGACGTGCTCGACCTCGCTGGTGCCGATGCCGAAGGCCAGCGCGCCGAACGCGCCGTGGGTGGAGGTGTGCGAGTCGCCGCAGACCACGGTCATGCCCGGCTGGGTCAGCCCGAGCTGGGGCCCGACGACGTGCACGATCCCCTGCTCCGAGTCGCCCAGGGAGTGGATGCGCACGCCGAACTCCTCGGCGTTGGCGCGCAGGGTCTCGATCTGCTTGCGCGAGGTCTGGTCGGCGATGCGGGCGAAGATGTCCTGCGTCGGGGTGTTGTGGTCCTCGGTCGCGATCGTGAGGTCGGGGCGGCGCAGCTGACGGCCCGCGAGCCGGAGGCCCTCGAAGGCCTGCGGCGAGGTGACCTCGTGCACGAGGTGCAGGTCGATGTACATCAGGTCGGGCTTGCCGTCCTGACCCTCCACGACGCGGTGGTCGTTCCAGACCTTCTCGGCCAGGGTCGTGGGGTGTGCCGGTGCATCAGCCATGGGGGTGTCCTCCGATGTCCAGGTGTGTGTGCGTCCATTCTGCCCGCCCATCCTGTAGGCTTCCATTAAATGGACTTGCTTTTCAGAATATGAGATCGGATCATTTGAGCATGACATCACCCACACAGACCGCCCCCGAGACGGAGCAGCCCGCCGCGGACCAGATCCTCGGCGGCATGGGCAGCGCCAACCCGATGGCTGCCGGGAACCGCTCGAGCGGCGTCGGCGTGCTGGACAAGGCCACCCACATCCTCGACTGCCTCGAGGCGGGCCCCGCCTCGCTCTCCCAGCTGGTCGAGGCCACCGGCCTGGCCCGCCCGACGGCGCACCGGCTGGCGGTCGCGCTGACCCACCACCGCCTCGTGGCGCGGGACGTGCAGGGTCGCTTCGTCCTGGGCCCGCGGCTGGGCGAGCTGTCCTCGGCCGCCGGAGAGGATCGCCTCATCGCCGCGGCGGGCCCCGTCCTGAACCACCTGCGCAACGTAACTGGGGAGTCGGCGCAGGTCTACCGGCGCCAGGGCGAGTGGCGCATCTGCGTGGCCTCGGCCGAGCGCCCCATCGGCCTGCGGGACACCATCCCGGTCGGCACCCAGCTGTCCATGAAGGCCGGCTCCGCCGCGCAGGTGCTCATCGCGTGGGAGGACCACAACCGGCTGCTCGACGGCCTGCGGCAGGCGCGGTTCTCCGCGACGGTGCTGGCGGCCGTGCGGCGCCGGGGCTGGGCGCAGTCGGTCGGCGAGCGGGAGCGCGGCATCGCCTCGGTCTCCGCGCCGGTGCGCAACCCCTCGGGCAAGGTCATCGCGGCCGTGTCCATCTCCGGGCCGATCGAGCGCCTGACGCGGCAGCCGGGGCGCCTCCACGCCGACGTCGTGTGCCAGGCCGCCCGCCAGCTCAGCGAGGCCCTGCGCTCCGGCTCCTGAGCGGAGGGGTCCGATCGCGGGTCCCGGGGTCGCCCCCTGACGGACGACTCCCGGACGGGCCGGTGAGCGCCGCCTCGCCCTAGGAGCGGGCGGCCCGCAGCGCCCGCCGCAGCCGGGTCTGCTCCGCCACCAGCCGGCGCACCGGCGTGCCGACCAGCTCCTCCGCGACCCCGCGGCAGCCCCGCAGCAGCGCCGAGCGCACGCGCGCCCCGTGCCGGCGCGCCGAGGCCCGCGCCGCCCGCGCGCGAGCAGCCCCAGGACCACGGCCATGAGCACCCCCACGCGAGCAGGACCGTCGGCGCGGGGATGCCCGTGGACCCCACGTCCGGGGCTCGGGCAGGCCGAGCCGCAGGTAGTCGGCCACGAACAGGGCCGTGAGCCACGTGAGGCCCGCGAGCAGCCCCGCCAGCCCGATCCACTGCAGCGCGGCCAGCGGCCGCCACCACCAGCGACGCCGCCCGCGCTCGAAGTCGACGCCGGCCACGGCCCGCTCCAGCGCCTCGGGGTCTCCTCCGCGCGCGAGCGAGCGGCGTCGCGGACCGCGTGGTGCCACGGCTCCCCGCGTCCTCCCCGGCGGACGCCGCGCAGCGTCGCACCGCCGAGGAGATCCCCGAGCGGGTCGCGGGGTCCAGCGGGGAGGTCCAGCCGGCTCATCGAGCCCTTCGACCCGGTCGCGCGGGTGACGCCGAGCCGCTCCAGGGGTCCCGGCGCAGGCGGCCGGCCCAGCGCAGGGGCGGCCAGCCCGTTCCCGCCATCGCCTCGCGCCGCCGCGCCGCCGCGGAGGCCTCCGCCAGGCGCGGGCCGCCGATCGCCTCGTAGAGGCCCTCCGAGGCTCGCCGAGGGCGGCGTCGGTCATGCCCGCCATCCCTCCCCGGCCCCGAGCGGCTCGAGGGCCTCGGTCAGGGCGTCCAGCTCGGCCGAGAGCCGGCGGGTGGTCGCCTCGCGTCCGGCGGCGACGTCCGAGACGGCCGCCGCGACGTCGTCGAGCCCCTCCCCGGCCGTGGCGGAGGCGGCGAGGGGCCGCCGGTGCAGCAGGCGCGCGACGCCGTCCGCGTCCAGCTGGCGGCTCAGGTCCGCGAGCACGGTCCCCCGCTCGTCCGGGGCGAGCCGGTCCGCCTGGTTCAGCACCGCGAGCATGGCCCCGCCGTGCCGGGCCAGCGGCTCCACGAACTCCGCGTGGGCCACGTGGTCCGCGTACTTCTGCGGGTCGAAGACCCAGATCATGACGTCGACCCGCGCGCTGAACCGCTCGACGACGGCGCGGTGCTCGGCGCGCACGGAGTCGAAGTCGGGGAGGTCCACCAGGAGCAGGCCGCCGCGGCCGGCGTCGTCCGTGGACGGCCCCGGGCGGGAGCCGCCCAGCAGCCGGCGCCAGCCCGTGCGGTGCGCGCCGGGACCGTCCCGCTCCGTCAGCGCCGCCGTGACCGGGCCCGCGGCTCCCCGGTGGAGGTCGCTGACGCCCAGCCAGTCCAGGAGCTCGCGGGGCGGCTCGTCGCCCCAGTAGGCGGCGCGGGGGTCGCGGGTGGTCGGGCGGGTGACCGCGACGCGGGCGAGCTCGCGGCCGGCCAGCGCGTTGAACAGGCTCGACTTGCCCGAGCCGGTGGCCCCGAAGAGTCCGACGACGGTGTGCTGCGCCGATCCCCGCCCGCTCGGAGACCCGGCGCCACCGGTCCCGGGCGGCGTCGAGCTCGGCCGGCTCGAGCACCGCCGAGGCGGCGTCGAGGGCCTCGCCCAGCGCGGCCAGCCGGGCGGTGATCCCGGGGTTCCCGGCGCCGCGCTCCCCGGCCGCTCACGCCGCTCCCCGCGCGCCCACGGGGCTCCGGGCGCCTCGGGCGGGACGAGGGCCCGGCCCGCCTCCCGCAGCCGCTCCAGGGCCGCCGAGCGGTCCTCCGGGAGCCGGGCCAGGAAGGGCTCGGCGCGGCCCGCCAGCAGGCCCTCGACGCGGCCGAGCAGGTCCTCCCGGGCGCGGACGGCCATCCGGCGCACGGCCTCCTCGCCGAACACCGCCTCGAGGAGCTTCCAGCCGAGGGCCCCGGCGCCGCCGGCGATGCCGACCTCCAGGCCCGTGAGGCCGCCCGTCATCGAGAACACCACGATCATCAGCACGACGGCGCCCGCGTTCAGCCCCGCCGAGAGGAAGCGGGCCCGCTGGCGCTTCTCGGCGCCCTCGCTGGCCATGAGCTCCATGATCCCGCGCTGCCACTCGCGCAGCTCGCGCTGCACCCGCTCCGGGAAGTCCTCGGGCAGGTGGCCCAGGTCCTCGCCGGCCAGCAGCGAGCGGCCGGCCGGGTCGCGGTGCCACGCGCGCTGGGCCGATTCCGCGGCCTCGGCGGCCTGCTCCACGATTACGCGGTACAGGCCGGTCTCCAGCTCGGCCTCGAGGCTCGCGGTGTGCCGGCGGCCTCCCCGGAGGTAGTCACCGACCCGGTCCCGCAGCCTCCCGATGCTCGACTCCAGGCGGCGGAAGAGCTGGCCGGTGCCCACGAAGTCCTGCCAGCGGGCCAGCACCTCGCCGCGCAGGAGGGCGCCGTCGCTGATGGCGTCCTCCACACGGCCGCGGGCGGCGGCGCAGGGGCGGCGGGCCTCCTCGGCGAGCCACGCGCGGTGCTCGACCTGCTCGGCGAGGTCCGCGGCCAGGGAGTCGACCTGCGGGCCCAGGGAGGCGACGGTGCCGCGCAGGCTCTCGGCGGCGAGGCGGGCCCGCTCCCCGGCGTCGGCGCCCAGGGCGGCGAGCCAGTCGGTCAGGGCGGAGACGGCGGCCTCCGGGAGGCGGCCGTCCTCGCCCCGGGGCTGCTCCTGGACGGTGATCAGCGGGTCGGGGGCGAGGCCGCGCTCGCGCAGCAGGCGGACGAGGTCGGCGAGGATCTCGTCCTCCTCGCCGGCGGGCACCCGGTTCAGGGCCACGGCGAGCCCGATCCGGCGCGCGGCGGCCCGCTCCAGGACCTCCCACGGGACGGCGTCGGCGTAGCGGTTGGCGGTGGTCACGAAGAGCCACACGTCGGCGGCGTCGAGCAGCTGCCGGGACAGGGCGCGGTTGGCGTCCGAGACGGAGTCGATGTCCGGGGCGTCGATGAGGAAGACGCCGCGCGGGACGGCCTCGCAGGACAGCGGGCGCAGGGCGGCGGGGGCCCCGGGCGTGGACGCGACGGGGTCCGGGGCCCCGGGCGAGGACGCGCCCCGGCCCCCGGAGGATGGCGCTGCCCCGTGCCGGGCCCCGGCCGACGACGCTGCGCGGGCCGGGGCCCCGCTCGCGACGGCCGCCTCCGGCTCCCCCTCCCGGGCCAGGCTCGGCAGGAGGCGCTCGGCGGTGACGCGGGCGGCGTCGTCGGGATGGTGCACGAGGACCGGGGTCACGGTGGTGGGGCGGACGACGCCGGCGCGGCTGACCGAGCGCCCCAGGACCGAGTTGACCAGCGTGGACTTCCCCGCCCCCGTGGAGCCGCCGACGACGATGCACAGCGGGGCCTCGAGGTCCCGGGCGCGGGGCAGCAGGTAGTCGCGCAGCTGGCGGCGCATCCTGGCGGCCAGCTCGGTCCCCCGCTCCCGCCCCTCGACGGGGAGGTCGAAACTCAGGCCGGAGACCGCCTCGTCGAGCCGGCGCAGGCCGGTCAGGAGGTCGGTGCCGCCGGCCGTGCCGCCGGTCGGGGTCGTGGGGCGCATGCCGGCTCCAGACTGACGAGGTTCTCTGGCGGCGCCGCGGTGGGCCCGGCGGCGCCGACGGACGGTGGCCGTCCTCACCGAGAATACAATAAAAGCCCGGTGATAAAATCACCGGGCTTTTATTCCTAGCGTGACCCCAACCGGATTCGAACCGGTGTTGCCGCCGTGAGAGGGCGGAGTACTAGGCCGCTATACGATGGGGCCAATGCCTCGAGTTTTCATTCCTAGCGTGACCCCAACCGGATTCGAACCGGTGTTGCCGCCGTGAGAGGGCGGAGTACTAGGCCGCTATACGATGGGGCCGTGTCAGCAAGGAATGTTCCTCTGAGCTACCCGGATGAGCCTACACGATGCATCGCGTGGGACCAATCCGGGATTTTTGAAGCGCCTCACATTCAACGAGTGAATGTTCTGCTCTTCGCTGGGATACCAGGACTCGAACCTAGAATGACGGTACCAGAAACCGTTGTGTTGCCAATTACACCATATCCCATTGGAAGCGACCGCCCAGCCGGGCGTTTTTCATCTTCGCAACGAGTAAATACTCTACAGAAGGTTCCGCGACCTCGCAACTCGGATCGGTGTGGGCTCGGCCACGCCGCGAGGGTCCCCCGCGGCGCGGCCGGCCCGGCCGCTACTCGGCCGCCGCCAGGTCCCGCTGCAGGGCCTCGACGCGGGCCAGCGTGGACTCGCGCCCGAGGATCTCCAGCGACTCGAAGAGCGGCGGCGAGATGCGCGCCCCGGAGACCGCGATGCGCACCGGCCCGAAGGCCAGGCGCGGCTTGATGCCCAGGCCGTCCACGATGGCCGCTCGCAGCGCCGCCTCGATCTCGGGGGCGCTCCACGTCCCCAGCTCTCCCAGGGCCGTGCGGGCGGCCTCCAGGACCTGCGGGGCCGACTCCTTGAGCTGCTTGCGGGCGTCGGGGGCGACCTCGATCGCGTCGTCGGCCCGGAACAGGAAGCCCAGCAGGCCCGGGGTCTCCCCCAGCAGCTGCATCCGCTCCTGGACCAGCGGCGCCGCCTCGTGCAGGATGCGCCGCTCCCGCTCGTCGGGGCCGTCGGCGCCGAGGATCCCCGCGTCGCGCAGGTACGGGACGAGCCGCTCCTCGAAGTCGCCCGCCTCGAGCATGCGGATGTGGGAGCCGTTGATCGCCTCGGCCTTCTTGACGTCGAAGCGCGCCGGGTTGGCCAGCACGTCGTGCACGTCGAAGTGCTCCACGAGCTGCTCGACCGTGAAGACGTCCTCGTCGGCCGAGAGCGACCAGCCGAGCAGGGAGAGGTAGTTCAGCAGCCCCTCCTTGATGAAGCCGGCGTCGCGCAGCAGGAAGAGGTTGGACTCCGGGTCGCGCTTGGACAGCTTCTTGTTGCCCTCCCCCATGACGTACGGGAGGTGCCCGAACTCCGGAATGAACTCCGCGACGCCGATCGCCGTCAGCGCCCGGTAGAGCGCGATCTGGCGCGGAGTGGAGGACAGCAGGTCCTCCCCGCGCAGCACGTGGGTGATGCCCATCAGGGCGTCGTCCACGGGGTTGACCAGCGTGTACAGCGGCTTGCCGTTGGCGCGCACGACGACGAAGTCGGGGACGGTCCCGGCCCTGAAGGTGATCTCGCCGCGGACCAGGTCCGTGAACGAGATGTCCTCGTCGGGCATGCGCAGCCGCAGCACGGGCTCCCGGCCCTCGGCGCGGAAGGCGGCCTTCTGCTCCTCGGTGAGGTCCCGGTCGTAGTTGTCGTAGCCGAGCTTGGGGTCCTCGCCCTTGGCCCGGTGCCGCTCCTCGACCTCGGCCGGGGTCGAGAAGTCCTCGTAGACGTGCCCGCCCTCCGTCAGCTTGCGGATGACCTCGGCGTAGAGGTCCCCGCGCTGGGACTGCCGGTAGGGCTCGTGCGGGCCGCCGACGCCGACGCCCTCGTCCCACTCGATGCCCAGCCAGTGCAGGGACTCCAGCACCTGCTCGAAGGACTCCTCGGAGTCGCGGCTGGCGTCGGTGTCCTCGATGCGGAACACCAGCTTGCCGCCGGTGTGCCGGGCGTAGGCCCAGTTGAACAGCGCCGTGCGGATGAGCCCGACGTGCGGGGTCCCGGTGGGCGAGGGGCAGAAGCGGACGCGCACGGGACGGGCGTCGCTGACGGTGGGGGTGATGGCTGCTGAAGTCATGCTGCTCGCTGGGTATCGCTTTCGTGTGGTGGGGCGGGGTGCCGGGGCGCGGTCGCGCCGGATCGGGTCGGGGACGGCGGCCGTGAGCCGCGTCGGGGGCCACGGGCGTGAGCCGCGTCGGGGCGGCGGGTGTGAGCCGGGTCGGGGGTGGGTGTGAGCCGGGTCGGGGGTGGCGGGTGTGAGCCGCGCCGGGGACGACGACGCGCGGCGGGGCGGGGCGTGCGGGCGCTCAGGCCCGCCGCATGCGGTTGGTCAGGGCGCCGATCCCCTCGATCTCGACCTCGACCTCCTCGCCGTCCCGGACGAGCCCGACGCCGGCCGGCGTGCCGGTCAGGATCACGTCGCCGGGCAGCAGGGTGAAGGCCTCGGAGACGAAGGAGACGAGCTCGGCGACGCCGAAGATCATGTCCGCGGTCGTGCCGTCCTGCTTGAGGTCGCCGTCGAGCCAGGTGCGGATCGAGAGGCTCTCGGTCTCCAGCTCGGTCTCGATCCACGGCCCGAGCGGGCACGCGCCGTCGAACCCCTTGGCGCGGGCCCACTGCAGGTCGGAGCTCTGCAGGTCCCGGGCGGTGAGGTCGTTGGAGCAGGTGTAGCCGAAGACGACCTCGGGGACGCGCTCGACGGGAACGGACTTGCACATCCGCCCGATCACCACGGCCAGCTCGCCCTCGAAGGAGACCTTCTCGCTGGTCTCGGGCAGGGTCACGGGGTCCCCCGGGCCCGCCACCGAGGTGTTGGGCTTGAGGAACAGCTGGGGCGACGTCGGGGTCTCGTTGCCCAGCTCCGCGGCGTGATCGTGCCAGTTCCGGGCGACGCCGACGATCTTGGAGCGCGGGATGATCGGGGCCACCAGGCGCACGTCCTCCAGCGCGAAGGTCTTCTGCGTGGGGGTGACGCCGGTGTAGAACGGGTCGCCGGCGAGCACCGTGAGGCGCTCCTCGCCGGGCTCGCCGTCCACGCGTCCGAAGTACAGTTCGTTCTCTGCCGTGAATCTCGCAATGCGCATGTCTTACAGGGTAACGCGACGGCGGGCTCGGGAGGGATGCTTCACACCCCGGGGCGGGAGGGCCTCAGAGGACCCGCTCCAGCCAGCCAAAGCGGTCCTCTACCCGGCCGGTCTGGATGCCGGTCAGCTGGTCGCGCAGCCAGTTGGTCACCTCGCCGTTGGTCTCGGCCGCGGCCGGGATCTCCTCGTGGGCGGAGCGCAGGCGCCCCATCGGGCTGATGACCGCGGCGGTGCCGCAGGCGAAGATCTCGCTGATCCGGTCCTCCGCGATGCCCTCGCGCCACTCGTCGAGGGTGATGCGCCGCTCCTGGACGGTCATCCCCCGCTCCCGGGCCAGCTCGATCACCGAGTCGCGGGTGACCCCCTCCAGGATCGTCCCGGTCAGCTCGGGGGTCACGAGCGTGTTGTCACGGTAGACGAAGAACACGTTCATGCCGCCGAGCTCCTCGATCGCGTGGCCGCGGTGGGGGTCGGTGAAGATGACCTGCTTGCAGCCCTGGGCCTCGCCCTCGAGCTGCGGGAGCAGGCTCGCCGCGTAGTTGCCGCCGCACTTGGCGTTGCCGGTGCCGCCCTCCCCCGCGCGGGAGTAGGTCTCGGAGAGCCAGATGTCGACCGGCTCCGGGGTCCCGAAGTAGTTCCCGGCCGGGGAGGCGATGATTTCGAAGAGCGCCTCGCGGGTGGGCCGCACGCCGAGGAACTTCTCGGTCGCGATCATGAACGGCCGCAGGTACAGCGAGGTTCCCTCACCCTCGGGGATCCAGTGCGCGTCCTGGCGCACGAGCGCCTTGACGGCCTCGACGAACATCCCGTCCGGCAGCTGCGGCAGCGCCAGGCGCCGGGCCGAGCGGTTCAGCCGCTCCGCGTTGCGCTCGGGCCGGAAGAGCCAGACCGAGCCGTCCGCGTGCCGGTACGCCTTGAGCCCCTCGAAGACCTCCTGCCCGTAGTGCAGGACGGCGGTCGCCGGGTCCAGGGTGAGCGGCGCGTAGGGCTCGACCCGCGCGTCGTGCCAGGTGCCGCCCGTCGAGTAGTCCCCGTCCCATTCGACCTTGGCGACGTGGTCGGTGGTGTAGTTGCCGAAGCCGGGGTCCGCGAGGATCTCGGCCCGGCGGTCCGGGTGCAGGGGCTGGGCGGTGGCGGTGACGGTGAACTCCGGGGTGTTCAACTCGGGATCCCTTCGAGACGGGGGTGTGTGAGACGTGCGGCGCGGGCGGTCAGCCCAGTTCCGCGAGGATCGCCTCGCCGACCTGGTGGGTCGTGCGGGGGGCGGTCCCCTTGCCGGCCATGTCGCGCTCGACGGCGGCCTCGACGTCGAGCGCGGCGGCCTCGTGGCCGAGGTGGCGCAGCAGCAGGGCCGACGCCAGGACGGCGGCCGTGGGGTCGGCGACGCCGCGCCCGGCGATGTCCGGGGCCGAGCCGTGGACGGGCTCGAACATCGACGGCGCGGTGCCCTCGGCGTTGATGTTCCCGCAGGCCGCGTAGCCGATGCCGCCGGTGATGGCGCCCGCCTGGTCGGTCAGGATGTCGCCGAAGAGGTTGTCGGTCACGATCACATCGAAACGAGCCGGGTCCGTGGTCATGAAGATGGTGGCCGCGTCCACGTGCAGGTAATCGGTGCTGACCTCAGGATACTCCCCCGCGATCCGGTCGAAGGTCCGCGCGTACAGCCCGCCGGCGTTGACCAGAACGTTGTTCTTGTGGATCAGGGTGAGCTTGCGCCGCGGGCGGGACTGGGCCTTCTCGAACGCGAAGCGGACGAGGCGCTCGACGCCGTGCGCTGTGTTGATCGACACCTCGGTCGCGATCTCTTGGGGCGTGTCCTTGCGGATGACGCCGCCGTTGCCGACGTACGGCCCCTCGGTGCCCTCGCGCACGACGACGAAGTCGATCTCGCCGGGCTCGCTCAGCGGCGAGACCGCGCCCGGGAAGAGGCGCGAGGGCCGCAGGTTGATGAAGTGGTCGAACGCGAAGCGCAGGCGCAGCAGGATCTCCCGCTCGATGAGCCCCGAGGGCACCTCGGCCGACTTGGGGTCCGCCCCGACGGCGCCGAACAGGATCGCGTCGTGGCCCCGCAGCCGGGTCATCGTCTCCTCGGAGAGGGTCTCCCCCGTCTCGAGCCAGGCCTCCGCGCCGAGGCGGTACTCGGTGGGGGCCACCTCCAGGCCGGCGTTGCCCGCCGCCCGCGTAAGGACCTTGAGGGCCTGCTCGACCACCTCGGGGCCGATGCCGTCGCCGGGGATGACCGCGAGGTCGATGGTGCCGTGTCGCTGAGAGTCGTTCATGAGTACAAACTAGCCGCCCGTGCCGTCGACGACCACATGGCGGAACCGTGTCTCAGGATGCGACCCTCCCGGCGGCGCCTACCCCTCCGCCGGCGCCTCGTACCGCGGGAAGACGCCCTCGGGCTTCGGCAGGGCCGTGCCCGGCTCGATCCGCTGGCCCAGCGCCGCGAAGAGCCGCGCCTCGCCCTCGGGCTGCCCCAGCTGCTCGAGCAGGCGCCCCATCGAGTCCGGCATGACCGGCTGGACCAGGATCGCGACGACGCGCAGCACCTCGAGCGTCACGAACAGCACCGTGGCCATGCGCTCCGGGTCGGTCTTGCGCAGCTTCCACGGCTCCTGGGCCGTGAAGTAGCGGTTGGCCTCCCCCACGACCCGCCAGATGCGCTCCAGCGCGCGGTGGAAGTCGAGGCGGTCGACGTCCTCCAGGACGGGGCCGCGCAGGCCGCGGGCGGCGTCGAGCATGGCCCGGTCCTCGGGGGTCAGCTCGCCCGGCGTCGGGACCTGCGCCCCGCAGTTCTTGGCGACCATGGACAGCGAGCGCTGGGCCAGGTTGCCCAGGTCGTTGGCGAGGTCCGAGTTGATGCGGGAGACGATCGCGGCGGCGCTGTAGGAGCCGTCCTGGCCGAAGGTCACCTCGCGCAGGAGGAAGAAGCGCAGGGGGTCGACGCCGAAGCTGTCCACCAGCTGCGCCGGGTCCAGCACGTTGCCCACGGACTTGGACATCTTGGCCCCGTCCACGAGCAGGAACCCGTGGGCGAAGACCTTCCGCGGCAGCTCGAGCCCGGCGGACCACAGGAAGGCGGGCCAGTAGACCGTGTGGAAGCGGGTGATGTCCTTGCCGATGACGTGGACGTCGGCGGGCCAGAACTTCCGGAACAGCTCGTTCGAGGAGTCGGGGAAGCCGAGGCCGGTCAGGTAGTTGGCGAGGGCGTCGACCCACACGTACATGATGTGCTTCTCGTTGCCCGGGACCGGGATGCCCCAGTCGAAGGTCGTGCGCGAGATCGAGAGGTCCCGCAGCCCGGAGCCCACGAACGCGGCGACCTCGTTGCTGCGGTACTCGGGGCGGGCGAACTCGCCGCGGTAGAGCTCCAGGAGCCGGTCCTGGTACTTCGAGAGCCGGAAGAAGTAGGACTCCTCCTCGGTCCACTGGACCTCGGTGTCGGAGGGGATCGCGTAGCGCACGCCGTCGCGCAGCTCGGTCTCGTCCTCGGCGTAGAAGGCCTCGTCGCGCACCGAGTACCAGCCGGCGTACTTGTCCAGGTAGATGTCCCCGCTGGCCTCCATGCGGCGCCAGATCTCCTGACAGGCGGCGACGTGGTCCGGGTCCGTGGTGCGGATGAACCGGTCGTAGCTGATGCCCAGCTGGTCGTCCATGGCCTGGATCTTGGCGCTGTTGCGGTCCGCGAGCTCCTTCGGGCTCACGCCGAGCTTCTCCGCCGAGGTCTGCATCTTCTGGCCGTGCTCGTCGGTGCCGGTCATGAAGCGCACGTCGTAGCCGTCGAGGCGCTTGTAGCGGGCCATGACGTCCGTGGCGATGTGCTCGTAGGCGTGGCCGATGTGCGGGTCCCCGTTGGGGTAGACGATCGCGGTGGTGATGTAGAAGGGCTCGGCGGCGGTGGAAGTCATGGCTCCTACTCTAGGGGAGGTCGGCGGAGGGGCGGGACGGCGGCGCCCGGCGGGCGGGTGGCGGTGCCCGGGGACGGGCCGGCCGGGCGGCGATGCCCGGGGACGGATCGAGCGGACGGCGGTGCCCGGCAAACGGGCCGGGCACACGCCGAGCGGCGCCCGGGGCCTCGTGGCGAGACCCCGGGCGCCGCGGCGGTCGGTCCTAGTCCTCGAGGGAGACGTAGGCGGCCCGGTGGGCCGAGACCGTGTTCTTGATCGAGGCGACCATCTCCTGGTTGACCGCCGAGTCGAGCGCCAGCACGCACAGCGCGCGGCCCTCGCCCTCGGCCCGGGAGACCTGCATGCCCGCGATGTTGATGCTGGCCGTGCCCAGCAGCGTGCCCAGCGCGGCGATGACGCCCGGGCGGTCGCTGTAGTCCAGCAGCAGCATGTGGTCGGTCAGCCCGACCTCGACGTCAAAGGCGTCGACGCCGGTCAGCTTCTCCACGAGCTTGGGCCCGGTCACGGTGCCCGAGACGGCCACGCGGGTGCCGTCGGTCAGGATCGCGGTCAGCGTCGTCTCGTTGCGGAAGCCCTCGACCTCCTCGGTCGTGACCAGGGAGGTCTCGACGCCGCGCTGCTCGGCGATCATCGGGGCGTTGACGTAGGAGACCTTCTCGGAGACGACGTCGGTGAACACCCCCTTGAGCGCGGCGAGGCGCAGCGAGGAGACGTCCTTGCCCGCGATCTCGCCGGCGATCCTGACCTCGACCTGGCTGAGCGGCGAGTCGTGCGTCAGCGCGGTGAGCACGCGGCCCAGCTTCTCGGCGAGCGGGACGCCGGGGCGGACGTCGGAGTCGATCGGGCCGCCGGCGACGTTCACGGCGTCGGGGACCAGCTCGCCCTCGAGGGCCAGCTTGACCGAGCGGGCCACGGAGACCCCGGCCTTCTCCTGGGCCTCGGCGGTCGAGGCGCCCAGGTGCGGGGTGGTGACCACGTTGTCCATGCCGACGAAGGGCACGTCCTCGGCGGGCTCCTTGACGTACACGTCGATCGCGGCGCCTGCGATCTCGCCGGCCTTGAGCGCCTCGGCGAGGTCCGCCTCGTCGATCAGGCCGCCGCGGGCGACGTTGATGACGCTCGCGGTGGGCTTCATGAGGCGGAAGGCCGCGGCGTCGATCATGCCGACCGTCTCCGGGGTCTTGGGCATGTGGATGGTGATGACGTCGGACTCGCGGTACAGGGTCTCGAGGTCCACCAGCTGCGCGCCGAGGCCGGCGGCGCGGGTCCCGGTGACGAAGGGGTCGTAGGCGAGGATCTCGGTGCCGAAGGCGCGCAGCCGCTCGGCGACCAGCCCGCCGATGCGGCCCAGCCCGATGATGCCGACCTTCTTCTCGTACAGCTCGGAGCCGGTGAACTGGGAGCGCTTCCACTGGCCCTCGCGCATCGAGGAGTCGGCGGCGGAGATGTTGCGGGCGAGCCCGAGGATGTGGCCCACGGTGAGCTCGGCGGCGGAGATCACGTTGGAGGTCGGGGCGTTGACGACCATGACGCCCGCGGCCGTGGCGGCCTTGATGTCCACGTTGTCCAGGCCGACGCCGGCCCGGGCGATGACCTTCAGGCGCTGCGCGGCGGCGATGGCCTCGGCGTCGACCTGGGTGGCGGAGCGGATCATGATGGCGTCGACGTCGGCGATGTCCTGGAGCAGGCGGGAGCGGTCGGCGCCGTCGGTGCTGCGGATCTCGAATTCGGCGCCCAGGGCGTCGATGGTGGCCGGCGAGAGCTCTTCGGCGAGGAGGACTACGGGCTTCACAGTCACGGTGGGGTTTTCCTTAGGGGTGAGGTACCTGGTGATGGGTGAAAGACGTGGTGGGGGTGGTGGGGTGCTGCTGGCGGGCGCGGTCCGGCCGGCTGGGCCGCCGGGACCTCGCGCGGGCGGACCGCCCAACGGCGTCCGGCCATCCGGAAGGGTCTCCCCTCCCGGATGGCCGGTCGTCATCGAGTCGTCATCCGAGGCGTGCGCTCAGGCGGTTCAGCGGGCTGCCGAGCCGTCGGTGTAGTCGGCGTCGGAGTCCTTCCAGGAGAACAGCTTGCGCAGCTCCCGGCCGGTCTTCTCGATCGGGTGCGACTCGCCCTTCTCGCGCAGCTTCTTGAACTCGGGGGCACCGGCCGCCTGGTCGTCCATGAAGCGCTTCGCGAAGGTGCCGTCCTGGATGTCGGACAGCACGGCCTGCATGTTCTCCTTGACGCTCGGGTCGATGACCCGGGGGCCGGAGACGTAGTCGCCGTACTCGGCGGTGTCGGAGATCGACCAGCGCTGCTTGGCGATGCCGCCCTCCCACATCAGGTCGACGATCAGCTTGAGCTCGTGGAGCACCTCGAAGTAGGCGATCTCGGGCTGGTAGCCGGCCTCGGTCAGGGTCTCGAAGCCGTACTGGACCAGCTGGGAGACGCCGCCGCACAGCACGGCCTGCTCGCCGAAGAGGTCCGACTCGGTCTCCTCGGTGAAGGTGGTCTTGATGACGCCGGCGCGGGTCGCGCCGAGGCCCTTGGCGTAGGCCAGGGCGACGTCGAGCGCGTGGCCGGTCTCGTCCTTCTCGACGGCGACGAGGGCGGGCACGGCGCGGCCGGCCTCGAACTCGCGGCGCACGGTGTGGCCCGGGCCCTTGGGGGCGACCATGGCGACGTCGACGCCGGCGGGGGCCTCGATGTAGCCGAAGCGGATGTTGAAGCCGTGGGCGAAGAACAGGGCGTTGCCCGGCTCGAGGTTCGGCTCGATGGACTCCTTGTAGATCTGCGCCTGGACCTGGTCCGGGGTCAGGATCATCACGATGTCGGCTTCCTTGACCGCATCGGCGACCGACAGGACCCGCAGGCCCTGCGCCTCGGCCTTGGCCTTCGAGGACGAGCCCTCGGCCAGGCCGATGCGTACGTCGACGCCGGAGTCCCGCAGGTTCAGGGCGTGGGCGTGGCCCTGCGACCCGTAGCCGATGATGGCCACGGAGCGATCCTGGATGTTGGCGAGATTCGCGTCGTCGTCGTAAAAGATTTCAGCCATGAGAATGTGTTCTCCTCAGTCGTTGTCTCCGCGGGGCGTGGCGCCCCGCGGCGATGGGGGTGGTGGGCGGAGCCGACCGCAGTTCTACAGCCTACCGGCCGGCGTCCGCCGCGATGTTCAGGTCCGCTCTAGTGTCGGAGGACCTTCTCGCTCATGGAGCGGGGGCCGCGGGCCAGACCCAGGGTTCCGGATCGGGCGATCTCCTTGACCCCGAAGGGCTCGAGGACGTCCAGGAGCGCGGACAGCTTGTCCGGGGCTCCCGTGGCCTCGATCACGACGGACTCGGTGGAGACGTCGACGATCTGGGCGCGGAAGAGATCGGCGGCCTGGGTCACCTGGAGCCGGGTTGCGGCGTCGGCGCGGACCTTGACCATGATGTGCTCGCGCTGCACCGAGGTCTCCGGCGGCAGCTCGACGATCTTCAAGACGTGGATCAGCTTGTTCAGCTGCTTGGTGACCTGCTCGAGGAGCACCCCGTCCGCGTCCACCACGACGGTGATGCGGGAGATGCCGGGGGCCTCGGTCGCGCCGACCGCCAGCGAGTCGATGTTGAACTGGCGGCGGGCGAACAGGCCGGACACGCGGGCGAGCACGCCCGGGGTGTCCTCGACCAGGACGGAGAGTGTGTGACGGGCCATGTGTTAGTCCTCCTGGGTCCAGTCGGGCGTGGTCTCGCGGGCGACCTGGATCGCGTCGTTGGACACGCCCGCGGGCACCATGGGCCAGACCATGGCGTCGGGGCTGACCGTGAAGTCGATCAGCACGGGGCGGTCGTTGATCGCCAGGGCCTGCTGGATCACGGCGTCGACGTCGTCGTCCGACTCGCAGCGGAAGGCCGCGCAGCCGTAGGCCTCGGCCAGCTTGACGAAGTCGGGGACGTGGATCGTGTCGTGCCCGGTGTTCAGGTGCGTGTTCGAGTAGCGGCCCTCGTAGAAGAGGGTCTGCCACTGGCGCACCATGCCCAGCGACGAGTTGTTGATGACCGCGACCTTGATCGGGATGTTGTTGATGACGCAGGTCGCGAGCTCCTGGTTGGTCATCTGGAAGCAGCCGTCGCCGTCGATCGCCCAGACCACGCGGTCCGGCTCGCCCACCTGGGCGCCCATGGCCGCGGGGATCGCGTAGCCCATGGTGCCCAGCCCGGAGGAGTTCAGCCACGCGTGGGGGCGCTCGTACTCCACGAACTGGGCGGCCCACATCTGGTGCTGGCCCACGCCGGAGGCGTAGATCGCCTCGGGCCCGGACAGGGCGCCGATGCGCTGGATGACGTGCTGCGGGGAGCCCAGCCCGTCGTCGGTCGGGACGTAGCCCAGCGGGTACTCGTCCTTGAGCCGGTTCAGCACGGCCCACCAGCCGGTGAGGTCGGCGGGCTCGCTCTCGGCGCGGTGGGCCTTGAGCGCGTCGATCAGCTCGGGGATCACGGTCTTCAGGTCGCCCACGATCGGCACGTCGGCGAAGCGGATCTTGGAGATCTCGGCCGGGTCGATGTCGATGTGGACCACCTTGGCGCCGGGCGCGAAGGACTCGACGACGCCGGTCACCCGGTCGTCGAAGCGTGCCCCGAGCGCGATCAGCAGGTCCGACTGCTGCATCGAGGCCACGGCCGGCACGGTCCCGTGCATGCCGGGCATCCCCAGGTTGCGGGGGTCCGAGTCCGGGAAGGCCCCGCGGGCGGTCAGGGTGGTGACCACGGGGGCGCCGGTCAGCTCGACGAGCTGGGCCAGCTCCTCGCAGGCGTGGGCGCGCAGCGTGCCGCCGCCGACGTACAGGACGGGGCGCTCGGCCTGGTCGATGAGCCGGGCGGCTTCGCGCACCTGCTTGTTGTGGCCCTTGACCACGGGGTGGTAGCCGCGCAGCTTCATCTGCACCGGCCACTCGAAGTCCATGAGCCCCTGCTGGGCGTCCTTGGTGATGTCCACCAGGACCGGCCCCGGGCGGCCCGTCGAGGCGATGTAGAAGGCCTCCGCGATCATCCGCGGGATGTCCTGCGCGCGGGTGGCCATGAAGGAGTGCTTGGTGACCGGCATGGTCATGCCGACGATGTCCGCCTCCTGGAAGGCGTCGGTGCCGAGGACCTTGGAGGAGACCTGGCCGGTGATCGCGACCATGGGGACCGAGTCCATGTGGGCGTCGGCCAGGGGCGTGATGAGGTTGGTCGCACCGGGCCCGCTGGTGGCGATGCAGACGCCGACCCGGCCGGTGGCCATCGCGTAGCCCTGCGCGGCGTGGCCGGCGCCCTGCTCGTGGCGGACCAGGATGTGGTTGATGACGTCGGAGTCAAGCAGCGGGTCGTAGGTGGGGAGGATGGCCCCGCCCGGCAGGCCGAAGACGTCCGTCACCCCGAGCTTCTCCAGGGTGCGGATGACGGCCTGCGAGCCCGTCATGCGCTCGGGCCCCGACTTCGGAGCACTCGCGGCCGCGGCGAGAGTCGCCGGCGTCACTGACGATTCCTTGCTCATGTGATCGTCCTTTGATCGTGTGCGTGGCAGTTCATGCTGACCAGGCTGTGGTGTGGGCCCTGGACGGGTCGCGAGTCGGTGTCCTCGCGTGCTGGCAGTAAAAAACCCCTCCACCAGGGTGTTCGGTGAGGGGTTCGCGCGGTGGACTGGTCGGGTTCTTCAGCCCAGGACTTCCGCGCGACCCGCAATAAGGAGCGAGACGCGTACGTCCTGGAGAACGACCGATCCACGTTGTGCCATGCGATACATCATGTCCCGATCCACAGGTCCGGTCAAACTCGGTCCCAGAATATGAAAGGCGCGGCGTCACCGTGCGACGCGGCGCGACCCGCGCCTGGGGAGCCCCAAGGGGCGCCTACTACACTGGGGCGCATGTCCGACGCCACGGGCCGCCACGCGCCCCTCCCCGAGCGCCTGCATGCGATCTTCGACGAGCAGGTCATGAACTACGGTGCCTACAACCTCCTCTACGCCTCCGGCTCCGCGCAGCACCTCGAGGACTCGGTGGTGCAGCACCAGAGCCCCGACCAGCGCCACTTCATCGTGGGCTACCGCCGCGCCCCGGCCGAACTCGTCCTGGCGCCCTTCGATCCCGCCACGATGACCTCCCAGGGCCTCCCCATGCCCGCGGACAACACCAACACCGTCGCGCTCGAGCTGCTGCCGCCCCGGCGCATCCGGCTCGAGACCACCTCCGGCACGCGCTTCGACCTCGAGGTCTCCCCCCTCGTGGAGATCACGACGCCGTGCGGCCAGGAGATCCTGGAGCAGGAGGACGACGTCGACGACTTCACCGACTTCATCCGGGGCCAGGTGGTCTAGGGCCGCTCCCGGGCGGTCCGGATCCGCTCCCGGCGGTCCGCGTCCACGCCCTGCCGGCGACGCCGCGCGGCCCGGCTCGCCCCGCCCGGAACGCCCGAGGGTCGGGTGCGTCACACCGGCGCGTTCCGGCTTGCACGCCCCCGGGTCCCCGCGTATAGTCTCTTTTCGTTGCAAAACGCGGCGGCGATCTTCTCCGCCCGTTACGGCAGGCGCCTCTAGCTCAATTGGCAGAGCAATTGACTCTTAATCAATGGGTTCTGGGTTCGAGTCCCAGGGGGCGCACGGATGGTCGCCTCGTCGGCCGTTCGTTCACCGTCAGGTGGGCGCCTCTAGCTCAATTGGCAGAGCAATTGACTCTTAATCAATGGGTTCTGGGTTCGAGTCCCAGGGGGCGCACCGAGCGAAGCCCGGTCATGCGAAAAGCGTGGCCGGGCTTCTTCGCGTCCCGGGGAGGTCCGGTGCGGCATGCCGTCCGGCTCGGACGCCGATCCCCGCGTCGCCGTTCCGTCCGCGCCGCCGGAGACGACGACGCGGACGGAGCCGGGCTCAGGCCGAGGCGCTCGAGCTGCTGTTGAGGTCCTCCGCCACGATGCGCGAGTCCTCGGGCAGGTGGGCCATGGTGTCCTGCACGACCTGCAGCGGCATGGTGTCGGTGTTGGACAGGTCCCGGATGACCTGTTCGAGGGCGTTGCGCAGCTCGTCGTGCTCCAGCACACCGGTGCCCGCGAGCTGCTGCTCGATCTGCAGGGCCTCGCCGAGGGCCGCGCGGCCCTTGTCGGTGATGACCATGAGGTAGCTGCGTCGGTCGGCGGTGTTCCGCTCCCGCGCGATGTGCCCGTAGGACTCGAGCCGGGAGAGGGTCTTGCCGATGGTCTGCGCCTGGACCCCGACCTTGTGGGCGACCTGCGCCTGGGTCAGGCTCCCCTCCCGGCTGATCACGTCCAGCGCCATGACGCCGGCATGGGTCAGCCCGAGCGACTGCAGCTCGCGGTTCCAGTTGTACTCAAACATGCGGGCCGCCGTCGACATGAGACGGCTGATCGACCATTCCCGGATTTGTGGCATGCAAGCATCATAGTCTGCCGCCCCCGGCGCTCGCCACGCAGGCGCTCCCCCACCGCCCGCCACGGCGCGTCCGTCAGGCGGTAGGGTCGTGGGGAACCCCTCGCCGAGGGACCCCACCCCAGCCGCACGACGCCCAGGAGACCACCGTGAGTGACACCGCCCGCCTCGCCCCCGGAGACCCCGCGCCCGCCTTCTCCCTGCCCGACGCGGAGGGGCGGACCGTCTCGCTCTCCGACTACGCGGGCGCGCCCGTGATCGTCTACTTCTACCCGAAGGCCTCGACCCCCGGCTGCACGACCCAGGCCTGCGACTTCCGCGACAACCTCGCCGCGCTGCAGTCCCACGGCTACCGCGTCGTCGGCGTCTCCCCCGACGCCGGGAAGGCGCTGGCGACCTTCGCCGAGAAGCAGGAGCTGCCCTTCCCCCTGCTCTCCGACGCCGACCACGCCGTCGCGGAGGCCTACGGGGCGTGGGGCGAGAAGAAGAACTACGGCAAGGTCTACGAGGGGCTGATCCGCTCGACGTTCGTGCTGGACGCCGAGGGCCGCGTCGAGCAGGCCCAGTACAACGTCCGCGCCAAGGGCCACGTGGCCAAGCTGCGTCGGGACCTGGGCCTGGAGGCGCCGGCGGCCGAGGGCTGAGGCCCGGGACCCGCCCGCTCCGGCGGGTCGCTTCGAACGGCCTCACGGAGCGACCCCGCCCAGCGGGCCCCTCCGAGCGGCCACCGCCGAGCAGGCTCCACCTGCGGGCCCCTCCGAACGGCGCAGCCGAGCGGGCCTCATGTAGAATCTCTCAGGCCCCACGGGGCGCGCGCGAGTGGTGGAATTGGCAGACACGCAGGATTTAGGTTCCTGTGCCCGAAAGGCGTGCGGGTTCAAGTCCCGCCTCGCGCACTCAAGCCAACGGGCGAGCTCCTCGCCCGCCCGCCCCGCCGCCGTGGGGCACGCCGGCGCCGCCGCGCCGTCGGCATCAGCGCCCAGGAGGTCCAGTGAACACCACGCGACGCCGCTTCCTCGCCGGATGCCTGGGCGTCCCGGCCCTCGCCCTGGCGGGGTGCTCCGACGAGGCCGACCCGGCCACCCCCGGGGGCGCTGCGTCCGCAGACCCCGTGCGCTTCGTCTTCGCCAACGCCGCCGAGGCCCCCACGCTGGACCCCTCGGTCACCGCGACCCTGGAGACCTCCCGCATCGCCGCGCAGATCCTCGAGCCGCTGGTGCGCGCCAATCCCGACACAGGCACCGCGGTGCCGCACCTCGCCGAGTCGTGGAGCATCTCCCCCGACGGCCTCGCCTACACCTTCACCCTCCGCCAGGACGTGCGCTTCCAGGACGGGACGGACCTGACCGCCGACGCCGTCGCCCGCAACTTCGAGCGCTGGCTGCGCAACACCCGCGCGGAGAACGTCAGCCAGACGACCTACCAGAGCATCTTCCGCTCCTCGACGCCGGAGGGCGAGCCCCGCGACTCCATCTACCAGGGCTGCGAGGCGCCGGACGAGCGCACGGTCGTGCTGCGCATCGCCGACCGCTACCCGCCCCTGCTCAAGGCTCTCACCCAGCCGGCCTTCGGCATCGGCTCCCCCGCGGCGTTCGAGGACGAGGAGGCCTACCTCGAGCATCCGGTGGGCACGGGACCGTTCCGCATGGGCGAGCGCGAGGGCGGGACCGTGACCCTGCGCCGGTTCGACGACCACTGGGGCGAGGCCGCCCAGCTGGACGAGCTCGCGTTCACCTCCATCACCGGCGCGGCCAAGCGGTACTACCACCTGGTGCGGGGGGACGTCGACGGGTACGACCAGGTCGGCCTCGACGACTTCGTCAGCCTCGCCCGCCGCGGCATGCAGGTCCAGCAGCGCGATCCCTACTGCGTCGCCTTCCTCGCCCTGAACCAGGACTTCGGCCCGCTCAAGGACCGCGGCGTGCGCCAGGCG
The DNA here is from genome assembly GCF_024199905.1 of Rothia santali. Lineage (GTDB taxonomy): Bacteria > Actinomycetota > Actinomycetes > Actinomycetales > Micrococcaceae > Rothia > Rothia santali. The sequence goes on along the minus strand of NZ_JANAFB010000021.1, from coordinate 13,007 downwards.
GTCGCCCACGCGATCAACCGCGGCGCGGTGGCCCGCGGCTACTACCCGGAGGGGACCAACGTCGCCAACGACTTCACCCCCGCGCTGTTCCAGGTGGGCGGCGAGGACACCGGCTCGGCCTACCGCCAGGACCAGGGTCTGGCGAAGAGCCTGCTCGAGGAGTCGGAGTACGACGGCGAGGAGCTCACCTTCTACTACCCCACGGACGTCTCGCTGCCCTACCTGCAGCAGCCGGCGGCCGTGTACGCCGAGATCGCCGCGGACCTCGTCGAGGCCGGCTTCGCGATCCGCCCCGTCCCGGTGCGCTGGGGTGACAATTATCTCAAGCGCATCGCCGGCGAGGACTCCTCCCGCGCGCTGGCGTTGACCGGCATCACGGGCACCTACCGCGACCCCGCCGACTTCGTCTCGCCCCTGTTCGGCCAGGAGAACCCGCTCCTCGGCGCGCGCGACGAGGAGCTCTTCGCCCGTGTGCGCAGGGCGGCGGCGCTGCCGGACGGCCAGGAGCGCTCCGACCTGTACCGCAGCATCAACGAGCGGGTGGCCGAGGAGATGCTCGCGGTGCCACTCGCGTTCCCCGTCTCGGCGGTGGCGCTGTCGCAGCGCGTGCGCCAGTACCCGCTCTCCGCGACGGGCGTCGAGAATTTCGCCCACGTGGAGGTTCAGGACTAGGCTCCGAAGGGAGGGGCTTACCGGTTCCCCGCCCCGTTCCCGCGCCGTGTCGCCCGGGCCCGCCGCGGACGATAACCTAAAGGCCCGGGACCACAGCAGCTCACCACACGAGTCGCGATCGCCCATGTCGCGTCGCAGCATGGGCGGACGCCAGGACCAGCCGCGCGCACCCGCGGAGCGGCAGCACAGGAGAATGCCACCGTGACCACCACGCACACCACCGACGTCGCCCTCATCGGCGGCGGGATCATGAGCGCCACCCTCGGCGTCCTGCTCAAGGAGCTGGAGCCGACCTGGGACATCACGATGTTCGAGCGCCTGGACCGGGTGGGTGCCGAGAGCTCGAACCCCTGGAACAACGCCGGCACCGGGCACTCGGCCCTGTGCGAGCTGAACTACTCCCCGATGGGCAAGGACGGCCGGGTGGACCCCGCCAAGGCCCTCAACATCAACGAGCAGTTCCAGATCAGCCGCCAGTTCTGGACGACGCTGGTGGAGGAGGGGAAGATCGCCGACCCCGGCTTCATCAACCCCGTCCCCCACATGTCCCTGGTCTTCGGCGAGGAGCACAGCCGCTACCTCAAGAAGCGCTACGAGGCCCTGGCCCCGCAGAAGCTCTTCGAGAAGATGGAGTTCTCGACCGACCAGGCCGAGATCGCCGAGTGGGCCCCCCTGACGATGAAGGGCCGCGACGCCTCCGAGGCCGTCGCCGCCAACTACTCGCCCGAGGGCACCGACGTCGACTTCGCGAACCTCACCCAGCAGTTCACCGACCACCTCGAGGCCAAGGGCGCCTCGGTGCGCTTCGGCCACGACGTCAAGGACCTGCGCCAGGAGTCCGACGGCTCGTGGACCCTGCAGGTCGCCAACCGCCTCAACCCCGACGACGACCTCGTGGTCCGCGCCAAGTTCGTCTTCCTGGGCGCCGGCGGCGGCGCCCTGCACCTGCTGCAGAAGTCTGGCATCCCCGAGGGCAAGGGCTTCGGCGGCTTCCCGGTCTCCGGCCTGTTCCTGCGCAACTCCCACCAGGCCACCGCCTCCCAGCACGATGCCAAGGTCTACGGCCAGGCCTCGGCCGGCGCGCCCCCGATGTCCGTGCCGCACCTGGACACCCGCTTCGTCAACGGCGAGCGCTCCCTGATGTTCGGGCCCTACGCCGGCTTCAAGACCAACTTCCTCAAGCACGGCTCGCTGCTGGACCTGCCGAAGTCGATCCGGCCGGACAACATCTACCCGATGACGCGTGCGGGCCTCGACAACCTCGGTCTGGTGAAGTACCTGGTCACCGAGCTGGCGAAGTCCCAGAAGTCGAAGTTCGACGCCCTGCGCGAGTACTACCCGGACGCGACCGAGGGCGAGTGGGAGATGATCACCGCGGGCCAGCGCGTGCAGGTCATGCGCCGTGACGCCAAGCGCGGCGGCGTCCTGCAGTTCGGCACCGAGCTGATCACCAAGGGCGACGGCTCGATCGCCGCCCTGCTCGGCGCCTCCCCCGGCGCCTCCACCGCCGTGCCGATCATGCTGAACCTCGTCAAGCAGTGCTTCCCGGACCGCGTCGAGGCCTGGAGCCCCCGCATCCGCGAGCTGGTCCCCGGTTACGGGCACAAGCTCAACGACGAGCCGGAGCTGGCCGAGGAGCTGATGAACCACACGGCCCGGGTCCTGAACATCCGGAACTGACGCACGGCCCACGGTTCTCGAGCGCCGCCGGGCGCGCCCCTCGCGGGGTGCGCCCGGCGGCGCTTTTGCACGCGGATTCGGGTACGTTTGAGCCAGGGGCGTCACGCCCAGTCAATCACCCATCACCGCGGGAAGCGGCGCACGATTCCGTTACGGGGAAGCAGCCATGGAACTGACAGACCAGACCATCGACCGGGCGGGGGAATCCGCCTCCGCCCACCGCGAGAAGCCTGACAACATCGCGAAGATCTCCAAGCCCGGCTGGGGCTACATCTTCGAGCGGGCCCTCAACTCCTTCACGAGCAACGGGTGCACGGACCTGGCCGCCTCGCTCACGTATTTCACGGTGCTCTCGATCTTCCCCGGGCTGCTGGCCGTCGTCTCCCTGCTCGGCGTCTTCGGACGCGGCGAGGAGACCACGCAGGCGATCCTCGACTTCATCCAGCCCTACGCGCCGAGCAGCCTGATGCAGCTCATCGAGGGCCCGATCACCCAACTGACCACCTCGACCGGCGCGGGCCTCGCCCTGATCACCGGTGTCGTGGGCGCCCTGTGGACCGCCTCGGGGTACGTCGGCGGCTTCGGCCGGGCGCTGAACCGGGTGTACGGCGTCGTCGAGGGGCGGCCGATCTGGAAGCTGCGCCCGTTCTACCTGCTGGTCACCTTCATCATGGTGGTGATCGTGGTCATCATGATGCTGCTGGTCCTGAGCTCGGGCGACGTGCTGAGGTTCTTCGGCGACTTCATCGGCCTGGGCGACACCGCGGTCATGGTCTGGAACTGGGCCCGCTGGCCGGTCCTGGTCCTCTTCGCGGTGGTCCTGATCGCGCTGCTCTACTACGCGACGCCGAACATCAAGCAGCCCAAGATCCACTGGCTGAGCCCCGGGGCGATCTTCGCGCTGGTCTTCATGGCCGTCGCCGGTGCCGCCTTCGGCTTCTACGTCTCGAACTTCGGCAACTACAACGCCACCTACGGCACGCTCGGCGGCGTCATCGTGATGCTGCTGCTCATCTGGATCATGAACAACGTGCTGCTCTTCGGCGCGGTGATCGACTCGGAGCTGGAGCGGGCCCGGGAGCTGCAGGCGGGCATCAAGGCGGAGGACCACCTCCGCCTGCCCCCGCGCGACGTGCGCCAGGCGGAGAAGATGAAGGACGCGCGCAGCAATCTGGTCGAGCAGGGGCGCGCCCTGCGGCTGGACAACGACCGGATCGACTACTCCGAGGAGAAGTAATAGCGGCGGACGGGGCAGAGACGGACGGAATCGGGGCGGACGGCCCCGGGGCGAACGGCATCGGCGCAGACGGCGCCCGGGCGGACGCGGTAGCGGCGGATGCGGCCGCCCCGGCGCGGCTGCGCTGGACCCTCCGCGCCGCGGCATCGCCGGCGGAGCAGACGCCGCTCCTGGCCCTGCACGGGTTCGCGACCACCGCCTCCCGGTGCTGGGCGGATACGGGGTGGCTGCGGCGCGTGGGGCGGGACCGCGACGTCGTCCTGGTGGAGCTGCCGTGGCACGAGGACCCGCGGCTCGGCGGGGAGGACGACGACGCCGCCCGGACGGGCACGCTGGACCTCGGCCCCGCGGGCCCCGGCTCGCCCGCGGTCCACGACCTGCTCGACGCCCTGGGCGAGGCGGCCCTGGCCGCCGCCGGTGCCTCGGGCGGGCACCGGGTGGACGTGCTCGGGTACTCCTTCGGCGCCCGCCTGGCCTGGGAGCTGGCGGCCCTGGAGCCGCGGCTCGTCCGCCGCCTCGCGCTCGGCGGGCTGCCCGCGGGGGACCCCCTGGCGGATCTGGTCGCCGGGGGCGGCCTCGGCGCTCGGGACGAGCTCGTCGCCCAGAGCGGCATCGCCGCGGGGGACGACCTCGCTGCCGGGGGTCGCTTCCCCTCCCGAGGCGGCCCCTCGCTCGGGGCCTCCCCTCCGGCGGGTGCCGCGCCGGCCGCGGTGCGCGGGCTGCTGGAGGCCTCCGACCTCCCCCGCGCCGGGCTGGTGCGCTTCGCGCGCACGTTCGGGCGCGACCGCTTCGATCCGCGGCCCCCGCCCACCCAGCCGGTGCTCCTGGCCCTGGGCGGCGCCGACCGCGTCGCCGCCGGGGCGAGGCGCTGGCCGGCCTCCTGCCCGCGGGCTCCCGGTTCCTCGACCTGCCGGGGCGCACCCACGTGGACGCCCTGACCTCCGGCGTCTTCGCCCGGGCCGCCCGCGGCCATCTCGACGACGGCCGCGCGGCGCCCCTCTGAAACGCGGGACCCGACCCCCTTCCCTGTGATTGACTGGACACCGACGGCGCCCCGGCGGGCTGCCGGGCCGTCCGAATCGACAGTGAGGAGCCCCAGGAATGCAACAGGTCAAGGCGGTCATCTCCCGCAGCAAGGACGCACCCGTGGAGGTCACCACCATCAACGTCCCGGATCCCGGGCCGGGCGAGGCCCTGGTCAAGGTCCTGACGTGCGGGGTGTGCCAGACGGATCTGCACTACAAGAAGGGCGGGGTCAGCGACGACTTCCCGTTCCTGCTCGGCCACGAGGCGTCCGGCGTCGTCGAGGCCGTGGGCGCGGGCGTGACCAACGTGGAGCCGGGCGACCGCGTCGTGCTGAACTGGCGCGCGGTGTGCGGCGAGTGCCGGGCGTGCGCCAAGGGCGAGCCGCAGTACTGCTTCGCGACCCACAACGCCGAGCAGAAGATGACGCTCGAGGACGGCACCGAGCTGGAGCCGGCCCTGGGCATCGGGGCGTTCGCCGAGAAGACCCTGGTGGCCTCCGGGCAGTGCACCAAGATCGAGGGCGACCTCGACCAGGACCAGTACGCCGCGGTGGGCCTGCTGGGCTGCGGCATCACGGCCGGGATCGGCGCCGCGATCAACACCGGCGCCGTCAAGCGCGGCGAGAGCGTGGCCGTGATCGGCTGCGGCGGCGTCGGCACCGCCGCCATCGCCGGCGCGGCCCTGGCGGGGGCCACGACCATCATCGCGGTCGACATCGACGACGAGAAGCTCGAGACCGCGCGCGGCCTCGGCGCGACCGACACGGTCAACTCCCGCGGGACCGACGCGGTCGAGGCGATCCGCGAGCTCACCGGCGGCTTCGGCGCGGACCTGGTGATCGACGCCGTCGGGATCGCCGCGACCTTCGAGCAGGCCTTCCGGGCCCGGGACCTCGCGGGCCGCGTGGTGCTGGTCGGCGTGCCCGAGCCCGGCACCGTGCTGCAGATGCCCCTCGACGAGATCTTCTCCCGCGGCGGCTCGATCAAGTCGGCCTGGTACGGGGACACGCTGCCCTCGCGCGACTTCCCGATGCTCGTGGACCAGTACCGGCTCGGCCGGCTGGACCTCGACGCCTTCGTCTCGGAGCGCATCGGTCTCGAGGACATCGAGCCCGCGTTCGAGAAGATGCAGCAGGGCCGGGTCCTGCGCTCCGTCGTCGACGTCGCGGAGGTGTGAGCGTGACGGACGTGAGGATCGACCGGACCGAGACCAGCGGCACCTTCTCGCTCGACGGCGGCACGTGGGAGGTCGAGAACAACGTGTGGGTGGTCGGCGACGACTCCGCCTGCGTCGTGATCGACCCGGCGCACGACCTCGACGCCGTCGCGCGCCTGGTCGGGGACCGCACCGTCCAGGCGGTGCTGCTGACCCACGCGCACGACGACCACAGCGCGCTCGCCCCCGAGGCGGGCCGGCGGTTCGGGGCTCCGGTGCACCTGCACCCCGAGGAGGCCCCGCTGTGGCGGCTGGCCCACGGCGAGGACGCCCCCGAGACGACCGACCTGGCCGACGGCCAGCGCATCGCGGTCGGCGACACCGAGCTCGAGGTCCTGCACACCCCCGGCCACTCGCCGGGCTCGGTGTGCTTCTACGGGCCCGAGCTGGCCTGGGAGGGTGAGACGCCGGTGGTGTTCTCCGGCGACACGCTGTTCCAGGGCGGGCCCGGGGCCACGGGTCGCTCGTTCAGCGACTTCCCGACCATCGTCGCCTCGATCACCGACCGGCTGCTGGTGCTGCCGGTCGAGACGTCGGTGCTGACCGGCCACGGGCCCGCGACCAGGATCGGCGACGAGGCTCCCCACCGCCAGGAGTGGCTCGACCGGGGCGAGTGAGCCGCCCCGCGCCTCGTCAGGGCCCGGTGTCCGCTCCCCGCGAGGAGCGCGACGCCGGGCCCTGACGCGTCGCGGGCCGGCCGGCCTACTCGGCGTCGGCCGCGTGCCGCGGACCCTCCGGCGGGACGCGCCCGTCCGGGCCCACCCGCGGCATCGGCTCCTCGAAGTGCCGCCGCCAGAAGTACCCGTAGAGGTGGGCCAGCACGAGGTAGCCGACCGCGCTGAGCAGCGGGAGCAGCAGCGCCGAGTTGTACCCCAGCGACTCCCCCAGCGAGGCCCCCCACGTCAGCCCCAGGGCCGTGCCCGTCAGGAGCGCGGCGATCGTGGAGGTCATGACGACGTCGAGCATCCGGGTGGGCGCGACCGAGATGGCGACCGAGTCCGTCACCACCAGCGCCACGCCCACCACGATCCCCTCCGCGACCAGCGCCAGCGCCATGGTCGGCAGCGAGTCCGGCACGGACACCGGCAGGCTCACCAGCGTCAGCAGCAGCGCCGCGATCAGCCAGGAGGCCCAGCTCCAGATGCGCACGCGCAGCAGGATCACGATCAGGGCCGCGATGAGCGAGCTGATGCCGAGGATCGCGTACAGCAGGCCCACGGTGTTCACGGCGTCGAAATTGATGGCGAAGCTCACGAGCGAGGACTGCATGGAGCCCAGCAGCAGCCCGAGCGTCCCCATGCCGATCACCGGGAACCAGATGAGCCGCTGGCGGACGCGGGCCGTGGCGCACGGCTCCTCCTCGGCGGGCCGGGTCTGCGCGACCTGGGTCCCCCGGATCCTGATCACCGCGAAGGCCGTGACCGTGAGCAGGTTGATCCCGATGACGAGGAACAGCGTGGTGTACGGCAGCCAGAACACCGAGACGAGGCCCGTGATGGCCGCGCCCAGCACGATCGCGACGACGTCGGCCACCGACTCGAAGGCGAGCGAGGAGTTCAGCAGCGTCCGCGAGGACAGGCGCTGGGACTCGAAGGCCCAGCGGATCCTCGCCAGCGCGGCGACCGGCGCCGTCGTGACCCCCGTGACCGCGCACGCGATCAGCAGCCGCGGCGCCGAGCCCTCCCCCTCCTCCGCGAGCGTGTAGGACTCCGAGATGAGCCAGAGCACCGCGAAGATGTTGGCCACCACGCAGAACAGCAGCACCATCCGCTGCCCGACCTTGTGGGTCACGATGCCGTAGACGGGCACGGCCACGGCGATGCTCAGCGCGACGATGCCCGCCGCGTACCCGCCCAGCAGGATCTCGTTGGTCCAGGAGACGATCATGACCAGCGTGGTCAGCGGCAGGATGGCCATGGGCAGGCGAGCGATCACCGTGATCGCCAGGTAGCTGAGCCCCGCGAGGCGCGTCAGCAGGCGCAGGCGCTCCAGGACGCCCCGCGGCCCGTCGCGCTCCGGCGCCCGGGGCGCCTCGCCGGCCGGGGGCCGCGGGACCGCTCCGCTGTCGTCGATGCTCATGACTCGCTCACCTCGATCGTGGAGCCGCTCGGGGAGCGGCTGATCCTCACCTGCTGGGGCACGCGCGACCTCATGTCCGCGACGTGGCTGATGACGCCGATGACGCGCCCGTGCTCCCGGAGCGCCTCGAGCGCGTCCATGACCTGCTCCAGCGTGGCCTCGTCGAGGGTCCCGAAGCCCTCGTCCACGAACAGCGTATCGATCTCGATGCCCCCGGCACGACCCTGCACGACGTCGGCCGTCCCCAGCGCGAGGCACAGCGAGGCCATGAAGGTCTCGCCCCCCGAGAGGCTCGAGGCGGGGCGCGCCTCGGAGGTCCAGGCGTCGAAGACCTCCAGGCCCAGCCCCGAGCGGGCGCCGTGCCGGGCCGCGGCGTCGGTGTGGCGGACGGTGTAGCGCCCGGAGGTCATCTGGTGCAGGCGCACCGAGGCGGCCGCGGCGATCTCCTCGAGCTGCGCGGCCAGGACGTAGGTGGTCAGCGACATCTTCAGCCGGTTCTCGGAGCCGTTGCCGGCCGCGACGTCGGCCAGGTCCCGCAGGCTCGCCGCCCGCTCCCGCAGCGCGGTCGTGCGCTCGGCCTCGGCGCCGACGGCGCGCTCCTGCGCCGCGAGCCAGGCGTGCAGGGACTCCAGGCGGGCGAGCTCCGCGACGACCTCCTCGAGCGCGGCCTCGGCCGCCTCGGCCCGCTCGCGGAGCTCGCGCAGGCCGGAGGCCTCGGGCTCCTCCTCGCCGCGCTCGATCCGCTCCAGCAGGCGCCGGTGGGCGGGGGCGTTCCAGGACTCGTCGACGCGCGCCGCCTCCTCCTCCTCGCGCCGGATGCGCTCCCGCAGTGCCTCGGCGTCGGCGGCGGGCAGGGCGGCCGCGCGCGCCGACTCCTCGTCGTCGAACCTGCTGCCGCCGATCAGGGCCGCGAGCTCGGCGGCGTCGGAGGCGCTGCGCTGCCGCAGGGCCTCGGCCCGGTCCCGGAGCAGCAGGACGCGGTGAGCGGCGCGGTCGAGCTCGGCGACGGCCCGCTCCCGCTCCGCGAGCTCGGCCGCGGAGGGCGTCTCGCCCAGTGCCGAGCGCAGCGTCTCCGCCCGTTCCCGGGCCTGGGCGTGCCGAGTCCGGGCGGTCTCCGCGGCGAGCTCCGCGGTGCGGCGGCCCTCGCGATGGCGCTCGAGGGCGGCGTCGAGCTGCGCCAGCTCCTCGACGCGGCGGGGGCGCTCGGCGCGGGCCCGCTCGTGCTCCTCGAGGCGCGCCGCGCCTGTGCCGCGCGCCGCTCGGCCGCGTCCGGGTCCTCCGAGGCCCCGGCCCCGCGCAGGGACTCCGCGCGGCTCACGGCCTCGGCGTGCCGGGCCAGGGCCTCGCGCGCGCAGGCCTCCGCCGTCTCGCGCCGCGCCGCCGACTCCCGGACGGCCGCCTCCGTGATCTCTTCGCCGGGCTCGGCGAGGGCCGGGCGCGGGTGCTCCAGGCCCCCGCACACGGGGCACGGCCGGCCGGAGACGAGGCGCTCGGCCAGGGTCGAGGCCGCCCGGTCGAAGCGCGCGGCCAGGAGCCGCTCGTGCTCTGCGGACCGCTCCCGACGACGCCGCTCGGCCAGCTCGGCCTCGCCCCCAGGGCCTCGACTCGCCCGAGCTGGGCGGCCAGCGCGCGGGTGGCCTCCAGGGCCTCCGCGCCTCGGCCTCGCGGGCCGGTGCCTGGGCGCCCGCCTCGACCCGGTGCTCGAGCTCCCGCCGCGCGGACTCGGCCTCGGTCCGGGCGGCCTCGGTCCGCTCCTGGTGCCCGGCCGCCCGCCGCGCCTCCCTCGGTGCGGCGGCCTCCTCCTCGAGGGCCGCCGCGGCGGCGTCCGCGTCCTCGGCCTCGCGGAGCCGGCGCGCCGCCTCCGCGAGCCGGCGCGCGCTCGGCCAGGTCCTCCAGGTGGGTGGGGGCGGCGGTCCGGGGCGCCCCTCGTCCGGGACGGGCGCACCGGTGCCGGACGCACCGGTCTCGGGCGTACCGGTCACGGGCGTCCCGGTCTCGAACGCACCAGTTACGGGCGCCTCCGTCTCGGCGGCCCAGAAGGCTCCTCCCGCGCCGCCTCCTCCGCGGCGGGGCGGCTCACCCAGGTGGGGCGGCCCCGCAGCTCGGCGGCGCGCCGCGCCTCCCCGCAAGCTCGCGGCGGCGGGCGGACTCCTCCTCCCGGTGCCGCGCGCCCGCTCGGCGGCGGCCAGCACCGGCTCGGCGGCCTCCGCCGCGGCCAGCAGCGTCCGGTCCCGCCGCCGGCCCTCGGCCGAGCGCTCGAGCGCCCGCGCCCGGTCCGCGAGTCGCCGGTGCTCCTCCCACTCCGCGACGGCCCGGTGCGCGTCCTCGGCCCTCCGCCGGGCCACAGCCGCCACCTCGGCGCGCTCCCGCGCAGCCCGCGGGCGCGGCCCAGCGCGTCCTCGACCCGCTCGCGCGCCCGCGCGTACCGCTCCCCGGGGCCCCGCCTCGGGGGCGTCCAGGCCCTGCCGCCGCAGCGCGTCGGCGAGCGCCTGCTCGGCCCGCGCCGCCCCGTCCTCCCCGCGGGACAGCTCCTCTTCCGCCCGCTGGGCCCGCTCGCGCAGGACCTCCTGGACGGTCCCGTACAGGCTCGTCGGGAAGAGCCTCCGGAGGATCCCCTCGCGCTCGGAGGAGCTCGCCGCGAGGAACTGGGCGAACCGCCCCTGCGGCAGCATCACGACCTGGGAGAACTGCTCGCGGTTCAGCCCGATCCGCTCCTGCAGGTGCTGCCCGGCCTCGTCGTTCCTGGTCGCGACGACCTCCCACGCGCCGTCCTGCCCGCGGCGCGAGAGGGACACCTGCGCCTCCTCCGAGACCCACCCGGCGCGGGCCCGGCGGGACGGGCGACGCCACGCCGGGGTGCGCGCCACGAGGTACCGCTCGGTCCCCACCGTGAGCTCGAGCTCGACGACGGGGCGCACGGCCTCCCCCGCGAACGCGCTCTTCAGCCCCTTGCTGTTCTCGGGCGAGGTGGTCGAGCCGTAGAGGGCGAAGCACACGGCGTCGAACACCGTGGACTTGCCCGCCCCGGTGGGGCCGGTCAGGAGGAACAGGCCGGCCTCGTTGAGGGGCTCGAAGTCGATCTCCTCGCGGCCCGGATAGGGTCCGAAGGCGGTCATGGACAGCCGGTGCAGCCTCACGCGGCCTCCTCCCCCGCCTCGCGCCGCACGGCCTCGGCCACGGCGTCCGCCGTGTCCCGCCGCTCCGCCTCGTCCAGGGCCCGGCCCCGCACGCGGTCGTAGAACGCCTCGCAGGCCTCCCCCGGGGTCCGGGCGGCGGCCATGCGGCGCGCGTAGGAGACCTCCTCCCGGGCCCGCAGCCCGGAGAACGCGAGCTCCAGGGTGCGGGGGAAGCGCGCGCGCAGCCGCTCCATCGGGTGCGCCGGGCGCTCCTCGTCCGTGAGGGTGACCTGGCACAGCGCCCCCTCCGCCCAGGCGTGCTCCGGGGCCTCGAGCAGCTCCGCGAGGCTCCCCCGCAGCTGCGCGAGGGGCAGCTGGTGCTCCCACTCGCCGCCCTCGACCCGCAGGCCCCCGGCGTCGAGGTCCACGAGCCAGTAGCCCTTGGTCTGGCGCGTCTCGGAGAAGGAGAAGCGCAGGGGCGAGCCGCTGTAGCGCACCGTCTCCGCGACCCGCTGGCGGCCGTGCAGATGGCCCAGGGCCGCGTAGTCGAAGCCCTCGAAGAGCGACGCCGGGACGGCCCCCAGGTGCCCCGAGGCGAGGATCCGCTCGGAGTCGCTGGGCTCCGCGCCCACCGCGAAGCAGTGGGCCATGACCACGGCCCTGACCCGGGGGCGGTCCGCGCGGCGTTGTGCGAGGTCCTCCCGGGCGGCGTCGAGCGCGGCCCGCAGCACCTCGCCGTGCGTCGGCTCGACCCCCAGGCGCGCGGCGCTGGCCCGCGGGTCCAGGTAGGGGATGCCGTAGACGAGCACGTCCTCGGACAGCTCCACCGGGCGCGCGCAGTCCTCGAGGCGGGTCCGCAGGTGCACCCCGGCGGTCTCCAGGAGGCCCGCGGCGAATCCGAGGCGCGCCGCCGAGTCGTGGTTGCCGCTGGTCAGCACGGTCCGCACGCCGCGGCGGGCGAGCCCGGTGAGCAGCCGGGAGAACTGGTCGATGACCTCGGTGCGGGGGGAGGCCTGGTCGTAGACGTCGCCGGCGACCAGGACGACGTCGACCCCGCGCTCCTCGCACACCCGGAGCAGCTCGCCGTGGATGGCCTCCTGGTCCTCGAACAGCGAGCGGCCGTGGAACGAGCGCCCTAGGTGCAGGTCCGAGGTGTGCAGAATTCTCATGCTCTCAACCTAACCCGAGCCCGAGCCGCGGCGCGCATCGTCCACAGGCTTCTACGATGGGGGTATGCACCCCCACGACGTCGGATTCCCCGCGCCCCCGCCCGCCCGCTCCGCCTACCCCGCCCTGGTGGGCGACCTGTGGTCCCTGGCCGGCGGGGGGCCCGTCGCGGAGGCGGCCGGCCTCGTCGCGGTCTCCGAGGGCCTGGCCGAGGTGCTGCGCTGGGCGGCCGCGGGCCAGGACGCCGACGAGACCGCCTCCGTGTGGCTCGAGCAGCTGCGCTGGGCCGCGGCCCTGGGCGTGGAGACCGAGAGCGGGGCCCCGACTCCCCCGCCCTCGTGGTGGGAGGGGGACGTGGCGGAGGCGCTGGCCGCCTCGGGCGCCGGCCCCCGCCTCGAGCTGCCGGGCCTGCGCCGGGCCCTGGCGCTGGCCCAGCTGCAGTACCCGGGCCGCAACGAGCTCGGGGACCTGGACGACGCGGCGTTCATGGACCGCCTCGTCCCGCTCGCGGTGCACCCGCGCGACTCCCCCGCCCACCTCGGACAGCTGGCCGTCAACCTGACCTGCCTGACCCACGGCCACCCCGAGGCGCTCGCGACCGGGATGGTGTGGGCGCTGCTCCTGCGGGCCTGCGCGGTCCGGGCGGAGGAGCCTCGGGACGCAGCCGGGGCGGCCTCCGACCCGCGGGAGGCAGCCTCCACCCCCCGCGAGACGCCCGGCGCGGCGCCCGAGGTGCCGCACGCGCCGCTCGAGGTCCCGTCCCCGGCCCGGGCGCTCGCGCGAGGGCTCGACGACGTGCGCGAGCTCCTCACCGG
>NZ_JANAFB010000020.1 GCF_024199905.1 Rothia santali | reverse complement strand
CACCGCGGGGCCCCCCCCCCCGCCGCCGCCGGCCCGGAGCCCCCCGCCCCGGCCACCCCCGCCCCGGGCGCCCCCACCCCCGGCACCCCCGTCCTCCACCTCGAGCGCTTCGAGACCACCGTGACGCCGACCGGCGGCGAGGAGATGGCGTGGAGCATCGGGGACCTCGGCTTCGAGATGGTGCTGGGCTCCTACGTCCCGCAGATCATCGAGGGCAACATCGTGGAGGCGCTCGCGCCGCTGCGGGAGGAGGCCGAGCGGCGCGGCGTCGGGATCGACCGGTGGGCCGTCCACCCCGGCGGCCGCAGCATCCTGGACAAGGTCGAGGCGGTCCTGGGGCTGAATCCGGAGCAGCTCGGGCCCTCGCGCGCGGTGCTGCGCGACTACGGGAACATGAGCAGCGCGACCGTCCTCTTCGTGCTCCGCGAGATCCTCCACGCCCCGATGGAGGGCGAGGAGGAGTACGTCTGCGGCATGGCCTTCGGTCCCGGCCTCACCGTGGAGACCGCCTTGCTGAGGAAGACCCGGTGAGGCCCGGCCGGGGGAGTCCCGAGCCGGTGGGCCGCCACCTGCTCTCCGACCTGCGGGAACGGGACGCCGACGCCGCGGAGCTCATGGACGACCCCGACTGCGACCTCGCCGCGCTGGAGCGCACCTACGCCGACTTCCGCTGGGTCAACGCGGCCGTGGCCGGGTGGCGCCGCACCTACCTCCGGCAGGTGCGCCCCCGCCTGGAGTCCGGGCGGGTCAACACCCTGCTGGACCTCGGCTCGGGAGGGGGCGACGTCGTCCGCGCGCTCGCGCGCTGGGCCCGGCGGGACGGCCTGGACCTCCGTATCACGGCCGCCGACCCGGACGGGCGGGCCCACGCCTGGGCGACGCGGCGGGGCGGCGTCGCGGGCGCTGCGGGGCGCGGTTCGGCACTCACCCGGCACGTCGCGGGCGGCCGGGAACCGGAGGGGAGCGGGGAGGTCGAGTTCCTGCGCGCCGGCAGCGCCGACCTGGTCGCACAGGGGCGGGTCTTCGACGTCGTGGTCTCCAACCACGTGCTGCACCACCTGGCGGCGGGGGAGCTCGGCGCGTTCCTCGCCGACTCCGCGGCGCTGGCCGCGGGCGGCGTCGTGCACAGCGACATCCGGCGCAGCCCCTGGGCGTACCGCCTCTACGCCGCGGGCACCCTGCCGCTGCTGGCCAGGCCGGGGGACCGCGCCTCCTTCGTCCGCGTCGACGGGCTGATCTCGGTGCGTCGCAGCTACACGGCTGCGGAGCTGCGCGACGCCGTCCCGGACGGGTGGCGCGTGGTGGGCCAGGCCCCCTGGCGGAACCTCCTGATCCGCGGCTGAGTCGCGGTTCGCCGCCCCCTCGGGCCCGTCGCGACCTCGCCGAGGGGCACCGCGGCGGTGCCAGGACCCCTCGCGACACTGCCGGGCTGGCCGGCACGTCCCTCGCGCCACTGCCGGGCTGGCCGGCACGTCCTTCGCGCCGCCGCCGGGCTGGCCGGCACGTCCCTCGCGCCGCCGCCGGGCTGGCCGGCAGCCCCCTAGGCCTCGCGTTCCACCGGGGTGAGGGCGCCCCCGGAGAAGGCGTACGGGATGCGGTGCTCCTCGAGGATCTCGTTCGCCCCCTCCTCGTAGCGGCGCCTGTTCTCGGGGCTGCCCTCCAGGGCCTCGCTCACGGCCGCGACGAGGTCCAGGGCCTTGTCCCCCGACGCCGTGTGGCGCAGCTCGTGCGGCACGACGTACTCGGGGACGTTCCACCCGTCCTCCCGCCCCATGATCTGGCTGATGCGGCGGGCGAAGTCGCGGTCGTGGTCGAACTTCTCCCACAGCGTCGCGAGCCGGTTGCGTGCGCGGGGGTCCATCTCGGCCGTGGAGAACTCCTCCTCCGGCTCCCGGGGATGCTCCGCGCCCTCGGCGTTCTCTGGGGTGGCTCGATCTGATGGCAGCATGGGGCCATCATAAGCACCCCGCCGACGCAACTCGTCAGTACATCCTCGCGACGTATTTCCGAGGTGATGAAATCCGCGTCACAGGGCGGGCTGAATGGGCGGAAATGCCGTTCCGGAACGCAGAGGAAATCCACGCGGACATGATGTCTGTGACGTGGGATCCACCCGGGCCAAACGGCGGTCCGGAGCGTTGCAGCGCCCGTTCCGGCCGGGTCGCCAAGGGAGGGGCAGCCTATTTTCTCCGGCTCGCGCTCGGGTTATATATCACGCAGGCGGGATCGCGGAAAAACCGCCGATGGTCCCGTGAATCGGTTGTGCGCCCGGTCGTCAGCGGTCTACGGTTGAACGACCCGCTCTTCCTTGTTTCTCCCACCTAAGGAATCAACGATGATCAAAACACTGCAGAGCTACGGCCTCAAGTCCGACCACCTCTACGCGGCCGGCTTCGTCTCCATCGGCCTGAGCTACACCTCGTGGGCCATCAGCCGGATCAAGAAGGGCGACTCGAAGTCGCAGTCGGACCGGTGGGGGATCTTCATCGGCCACTGGGCGCCCTCCTTCTTCGCCCTCGGCAACGCCCTCCAGCTCGCCGAGCTCAAGAAGTAGCACTCCACCCGCGAGCACCTGCCGCCTCCCCGGGGCGTCCGCGGCTCGCCCGGCGCTCGGGCGGGCCGCGGCATCGCCTTCGCGGGCGGCGGGATCGGCCCGGAGCGTCTCGCTCCGGGCCGAGTCGTTTTTCAAGCCGGGTCCCACGCCGGGGCCCGCATCACCGCCGGCGGGCTCCGCGGAGCCCGGCCGCCCGACGTCGTCCATCCCGGGAGGCACCATGCTCACCAGCGACCTCATCGTCCGCCGCCTCTCCGAGTGGGGCGTGACCCGCATCTTCGGCTACAGCGGCGACGGCAACAACGCGCTCATGGGCGCGCTCCAGCGGGCCGGGACGCCCGAGTTCGTCCAGGCCCGCCACGAGGAGTCGGCCGCCTTCATGGCCGTGGGCCACGCCAAGTACGGCGGCGGTGTCGGCGTCGTCACGGCCACCCAGGGCCCCGGCGCCATCCACCTGCTCAACGGCCTCTACGACGCGAAGTCCGACAGCGCTCCGGTGGTCGCGATCGTCGGGCAGCAGCAGACCGACACCCTGGGCTCCGGCTACCAGCAGGAGGTGGACCTGCACACGCTCTTCCAGGACGTGGCCGTGGGGTTCGCGCAGCAGCTGGCCTCGCCCACCCAGGTGCCCCTGGCGATCGACCGTGCCTTCCGGCAGGCGCTGGCCCACCGGGGGCCGGCCGTCGTCATCGTCCCGCAGGACGTCCAGGAGGCCGAGGCCGCCGAGCCCGGGCAGGAGCACGGGCACATGCCCTCCTCGCCCGTGAGCACCGCGCCCGAGGTCCGCCCGGCCGAGGCCGACCTGGACCGGGCCGCGGAGGCTCTATCGCCCTCCCGGCGGCTGACCATCCTCGTGGGGCAGGGCGCCGCGAACGCGTGGCCCCAGGTCGAGGCCCTCGCGGAGCGCCGCGGCGCCGCCGTCGCGGCCAGCCTGCTGGGCAAGCCGCACGTGGACGAGCGCGCCCCCTACGTGGCCGGGACCATGGGCCACCTCGGGACGCCGGAGAGCGCCGTCGTGCTGCAGGAGTGCGACGCGCTGCTGATCGTCGGCTCGGACGACCCCTGGACCGAGTACTACCCGCCGCCCGGGAGCGTGCCCGCGGTGCAGATCGACATCGATCCGGTGAAGCTCGGCAACCGGCACCCCGTGGACGTGGGAATCGCGGGCGACGCCGCCGCCTCCCTGGAGGGCCTGCTCGCCCGCCTGCCGGAGGCGGAGGACCGCGGCTGGCGGGAGCGGACGGTGCAGGCCGTCGACGCCGGCCGGCGGGTCGCCGAGGCGCGCGCGGCGGTCGAGGCAGCCCCGGGCCGGGTCAACCCCGAGGCCGTCTTCCACGAGTGGAACGGCCGGCTGGACGACGACGCCCTGGTGGCCCTCGACGTCGGCTCCAGCGTCTACTGGTACGCCCGCCAGCTGCGCCGGGGGCCCGTGGGCGGGGCCCACCTCTCCAGCACCCTGGCCAGCATGGGCTGCTCGGTCCCGTACGGGATCGCCGCGAAGCTCCTCCACCCCGGCCGCCCTCTCGTGGCCTTCACCGGGGACGGGGCGCTGCAGATGCTCGGGATCAACGAGCTCATCACCGTCTCCCGGTTGTGGCCGGGGTGGGAGGACCCCCGGTTCGTCCTCGTGGTCCTCACCAACGGCGACCTCGCGGAGGTCAGCTGGGAGCAGCGCGAGATGGAGGGCCAGCCGCGCTTCGACCGCAGCCAGGACCTGCCGGGGTTCGACGCCGCGGCCTACGCCCGCCAGCTGGGGCTCGCCGGGCTGACCGTCACCCACCCCGCCCAGCTGGGCGGGGCGATCGAGGAGGCGCTCGCGGCGGGCCGGCCGGCTGTCGTCGACGTCCGGACCGACCCGCAGATCCCCCTGCTGCCGCCCCTGTACCAGGACCGCGCCAAGCTCGAGGGGATCCGCGAGGCGATCGGCCGGGAGGACGCCGAGCGCCGGAGCCACGCGCTGCACCTCCTGGACCAGTACGCCGGGATCGAGCTGCGGCTGCTCGGGCTGGAGGACGACGCGTGACCTCCCGCAGGCCCTGACCGGCCCCGACCCCGGACCCAGACCCCGCTCAATCAACCACCACCGCAAGGAGAGAAGATCATGATCAAGACCCTGTACGGCTACGGCCTCCGCCCCGACCACTGCTACGCGGCCGGGCTGGTCTCCATCGGGCTCAGCTACACCTCGTGGGCCGTCAGCCGCGTCAAGAAGGGCGACTCCAAGTCGCAGTCGGACCGGTGGGGCATCTTCATCGGTCACTGGGCGCCCAGCTTCTTCGCCCTCGGCAACGCGCTGAGGCTCGAGGAGCTGAACCGCTGACCCGACCGCGGCGCCGGGCCGGGGTGATGTGACGCCGGCCCCCGGCCAGACCTGGCGGCGCGACGTCGTCCCCCGGTCCGGCCGGGCAGTGCGACGTCGCCCCCCCCCGGTCCGGCTGGGCGGTACGACGTCGCCCACCCGGCCCCGGCGCCGCCCTGACCCACCGGACCGGGTGCCGCCCCTCGGCCCCCGGTCCTTCCCGTCCCGCCCAGGCGCGCCGCCCCCGCTGCGCGCCCTCCCCGCTCCCGAAAGGACCGGACGCGCCATGAAGCACGACGACGAGTTCCTCCTCCGCGACTATGTCCAACACCACCTGGTCGGCTCCAAGGGGGGCCTGGACCTCCTCAAGCGGGCCGCGACCTCCCAGCGCGACCCCGGCGTGCGCGAGCAGCTGGGCGAGATCGCCCGCCAGGTCACGCGGGAGCGCTCCGACCTGGCGGGCTTCGCCGAGCGCCTCGGGGCCTCGAAGGGCCGCGGCTGGCAGCTGCTGGCCGGGTTCGGCGAGACCCTCGGCAGGCTCAAGCCCAACGGGACGCTGTTCCGCCGCTCGCCCCTGAGCGACCTCGTGGAGCTCGAGATGCTGGTGCTCGGCGTCGAGGGCAAGAAGTGCGGGTGGATCAGCATGCTGGAGGCCTCCCGCGGCGACGACCGGCTGGACCGCGGGAAGCTCGAGTCGCTGATCGAGAGTGCCAACGACCAGCTGGAGCGACTCGAGTCGATGCGCCGCGCGACGGCCGCGCGGCTCTTCCGCGGCACCGGCGGCCCAGCCGCCTGACCGCGGGCCCGGCCACCCGACCGCAGATCCGGCCGCCCGGCCGCGGGGGTCGCCACGCTCAGAGCGCAACATTCTCCTTCCCCGAGCCCCCTCCCACGTCCTGAGATCTGGACCACACTGGAAGGAGGGGCGCAGCGCATCCATTCGCCCCGGCACCACACACACCACGCGAAAGGGCGCGCCATGTCACCCTCGGACCAGAACAGCTCACCGGACCGCACCGCCGACCAGAAGCTCACCCCTCCGCCGGGCCGGCCCGCCCCGGAGCCGCCGTCCACCGAGGAGCCGACGACGCCGCGCGAGCCCCTCCCCGCCCCGCCCGACCAGCACGAGGAGCCGCCGCGGACCCCCACCGGCGTCGTCGCCGACCCCGACCCGGACTCCGTGGGCCAGCAGGGCTCCTACCTGACCACCAAGCAGGGCGCCAGGCTCCGGGAGACCGACCACTCGCTCAAGGCCGGCCGACGCGGCCCGGTCCTGCTCCAGGACCACCACCTGCGGGAGAAGATCAGCCACTTCGACCACGAGCGCATCCCCGAGCGCGTGGTCCACGCCCGGGGTGCGGCCGCGCACGGGGTCTTCGTCGGCTACGGCACGGCCGACTCGGCGACCTCCGCCGGATTCCTCGCCGAGGGCAAGGAGACCCCGGTCTTCGTCCGGTTCTCCACCGTGCTCGGCTCCCGCGGCTCGGCCGACACCGTCCGGGACACCCGCGGATTCGCGACCAAGTTCTATACCGACGAGGGCACCTTCGACCTGGTCGGCAACAACATCCCCGTGTTCTTCATCCAGGACGCCATCAAGTTCCCGGACATCATCCACGCGGGCAAGCCGCACCCGGACCGGGAGATCCCCCAGGCCCAGAGCGCGCACGACACGTTCTGGGACTTCGTCTCCCTCCACACCGAGGCGCAGCACCACACGATCTGGAACATGTCCGACCGGGGCATCCCGCGCTCCTACCGGATGATGGAGGGCTTCGGCATCCACACCTTCCGGCTGGTCAACGCCGCGGGCGAGACCTCGCTGGCCAAGTTCCACTGGAAGCCCAAGCTGGGAGTCCACTCCCTGACGTGGGAGGAGGCGCAGCTGATCAACGGCAACGACCCTGACTTCCACCGCCGGGACCTCGCCGACGCGATCGAGAGCGGCGCCTATCCCGAGTGGGATCTGGGCATCCAGGTCTTCCCGGACAACGAGGAGCAGACCTTCGAGGGGATCGACCTGCTGGACCCCACCAAGATCGTCCCGGAGGAGCTCGCGCCGGTGCAGCCGATCGGGCGGCTCACGCTGAACCGCAACCCGCGGAACTACTTCGCGGAGACCGAGCAGGTGGCCTACAACCCCGCGCACCTGGTCCCCGGCATCGACGTCACGGACGACCCGCTGCTGCAGGGCCGCCTGTTCTCCTACGTGGACACCCAGATCACCCGGCTCGGCGGGCCCAACGACGGCCAGATCCCCATCAACCGGCCGCACGCCCCGGTCAACGACATGCTGCGGGACGGCTACGGCCAGCAGGCCGACCACCCCGGCGTCGCGCCCTACCACCCGAACTCCCTGGACGGCGGCAACCCGTTCCCCGCGGGCGAGGACGTCCGCGCCTTCACCGACCTGCCCGTGAAGGTCAGCGAGGGCACCAAGGAGCGGAAGGCCCCGGTCAGCTACGAGGACCACTACAGCCAGGTGCGCCTGTTCTGGGCGAGCATGACGCCGGTCGAGAAGGAGCACATCATCGGCGCCTACGCCTTCGAGCTGGCCAAGTGCTACGAGCCGACCATCCGGCGCCGGCAGCTGCAGAGCCTCGCGGAGATCGACGAGACGCTGTGCCGCGAGGTCGCGACCGCGCTCGGCGAGGAGGCGCCGGCACCTCGGGGGACCGTGGAGGGCGCCGTCGAGCTGGAGGCGAGCCCCGCGCTGTCCCAGATCGGCGGGACCTGGCCGCTGGACGGCCGGAAGATCGCGATCGTGGTCGACCCGGAGACTGCCGGGCCGGAGCTGGCGGAGCTGCACGAGGCCATCGCCTCGGCCTCCATGGTGCCGGTGATCGTCGCGCCCACCGGGGGCGAGGTCGCGGGGGTCCCGGTCAGCCACACCTTCGCCGCGGCCCGCTCGGTGGAGTTCGACGCCGTTCTCCTCGCGGGCGCCCCGGCCCCGGCGGCCGACGCGATCCCGGCCCGCGAGGCCAAGGCCGGCGCGCGCGGCGCGGGGACGCTGGACCCCCGCGTGCGCCTGCTCCTCGACGAGGCCTGGCGCCACGCCAAGGCCCTCGGCGCCTGGGGCCCGGGCCGCGAGGCCCTGGAGGCCGAGGGCTACGCCGCGGACGACGCCGGCGTGGTGGCGGCCGAGGGCTGGAGCGACGCGCTCGGCCAGCTGAAGGAGGCGATGGCCGCCCACCGCGTCTGGGAGCGCTTCCCGACCCGCGTGTGACGGGCGGCCCGGGCGACCCGAGCGAGGGGAGGCCGCGGGTCGGCGGCCCGGGCCCGGGCGGCCCGGCCTCGGCTCGGCCTCAGCCCCGGGGTGCTCCCGGCGCGGTGCGTTCCCCCGCGGGCAGGAGGCTGCCGTAGACCTCCTCGACGGCGTCCACGGCGGCCTCCATCGAGAAGTGCCGCACCGCGCGGTACCGGGCGCGGCGGCGCAGCCGCTCCCGCTCCTCGCCCTGGCGGTGCAGGGCCAGGGTCTTGCGGGTCTCCTTGACCAGGCGCGCGACCTGCAGCGCCTCGAAGCGGGAGGGCTCCACCAATCGGACGTCGTCCTCGTTGCCGAAGACCTGGCCCATGCCGCCGCGGCGGATCCCCACCACCGGGGTGCCGCAGGCCAGCGACTCCACCACGACCTGTCCAAACGGCTCATCCCAGACGGGCGTGACCAGCGTGCACAGGGAGGACCCCACGAGCTCAGAGAGCTCCTTCTGGCACAGCGGCCCGAGGTACTCCACCGCGGGCGCGCGGTGCTGGGCGCCTGCCGCGGGCGCGAAGACCCGCCGCTCGGCGTAGGCGGGGTCCCCCACGGGCCCGGCGAGCGTGAGCGGAACCCCCAGGTGCCGCGCGACCTCGATGGCCAGGTGCGGCGCCTTCTCCGGCACGATCCGCCCGAACCAGCAGAGGGAGGGCCCGCCCTCGGAGGGGGGCCACAGGGCGGTGTCGACCCCGTTCTCGACGACGTCGGCCAGCACCCCCTCCCGCGCCCACGAGTCCGCGGTGTACCGGGAGACCACGAGGAACCGGTGGCGGCGGGGAGAGGAGGAGTCCATGACCCGGCACAGCTCGGGAAGCGGCGGGGTGTGGAGGGTCGTGACCATGGGGATCGGCAGCCGGTCCACCCACAGGTGGGGTTCGGGGCTCAGGCTGTGGTTGTGGACGACGTCGAACGCCCCGGGGTGTTCCACGACGTAGCGCATGACCGATCGCAGCGCGTCGCTCTCCTGCAGGCGGACCTCGGGGGGCAACTCGGTGTCGGTGCGCTCGACGTCGGGGGGCCAGGAGAAGGCCGGGTACACCAGGGCCGGGGGCGTGTGCTCCAGGAAGTCGGAGCCCTCCGGGGCGGCGAGGACCACGTGGTGGCCCCGCTGCCGCAGCGACCGGACGAGCGTCCACACGTGGGACTCGAGCCCGCCCGCGTGCGGCTGGGTCAGGGGGTTGCGGAAGGCCGCGACCACCAGCACGCGCAGACGGCGCGGCCAGGGGGCGGCGTCGAGGCCGGCGGGGTCGGCCGCGGAGGGGGCCGGCCACCGGGTCTCGGGGGCAAAGAGAGGAGAGGAGTACGTTCTCGGAGGAACAGCTGACACGGATCACCCGATTTTCGGCACGACGAATCGAACCGACGCGCCCCGCTACGGCCCCACCAGAGGAAGTGAGTCGGTGGGGTGTGTTTCATCCCCCGCCCGACTCTATCATGGCCCTGCTATGCAACCGCGGGATTCCGGGGCGGAGAGGGGCCGGCCGAGGGGCCCGGGGGAATCTCCGGGCCCCTCGCACGCCCGGCGGTCAGCCGGCCTGCGGCTCCAGCACCACCTTGATGCAGCCGTCGGTCTTCTTCTGGAACATCTCGTACCCCCGCGGGGCCTCGGAGAGGGGCAGGCGGTGGGTCACCAGGTCGTCGATGCCCAGCGGGTCGCTCGCGTCCTCCACGATGGGCATCAGCTCGTCGATCCACCGCTTGACGTTGCACTGGCCCATGCGCAGCTGGATCTGCTTGTCGAAGAGGGTCAGCATCGGCATCGGGTCGGCCTGCCCGCCGTAGACGCCGCTCAGGCTGATGGTCCCGCCGCGGCGGACCAGGTCGATCGCCGAGTGCAGCGCCGAGAGCCGGTCCAGCCCGCCGACCTCCATGAGCTTCTGGCCCGCGGCGTCCGGCAGCAGCCCCACGGCCTGGTGGGCGAGCTTGCCCAGCGGGGACTGGTGCCCCTCCATGCCGACGGCGTCCACCACGGCGTCGGGCCCGCGCCCCTCGGTGGCGTCGCGGATGGCCTCGTGGCTCTCGTCCGAGATGTCGAAGACCTCGACGCCGTGGCGCTTGGCCATCTCCCGGCGCTCCTCCACCGGGTCCAGCGCGAAGACCCGGGCGCCCAGGTGCACGCCGATCCGGGCGGCGAACTGGCCCACCGGGCCCAGGCCGTAGACGGCCAGCGTGTCTCCCTCCCCGACGTCGGCGTACTTCACGCCCTGCCACGCGGTCGGCAGGATGTCGCTCAGAAAGAGGTAGCGGTGGTCGGGCCGCTCCTCGCCGACCTTGATGGGACCGAAGTCGGCGTGCGGGACCCGCAGGTACTCCGCCTGCCCGCCGGGCACCGAGCCGTAGAGCTTCGAGAAGCCGAACAGGGCCGCGCCCGAGCCGTACTCGGTGATCTGCGTCCGCTCGCACTGCGAGTACAGCCCGCGGGAGCACATCCAGCAGGAGCCGCAGGAGATGTTGAAGGGGACGACGACGCGGTCGCCCACCGAGAGGGTGGACTGGGACCCGGCCTCCACGACCCGGCCCATGGGCTCGTGCCCCAGGATGTCCCCCTGGTCCATGAACGGGCCGAGGACCTCATAGAGGTGCAGGTCGGAGCCGCAGATCGCGCTGGAGGTCACCTCGATGATCGCGTCGTTGGGCATGACCAGCCCCGGGTCCGGGACGGTCTCCACGCTGACGTTCCTCTTGCCCTGCCAGGTCAGTGCTTTCACGGCGTGTCCTCCTCGTGCGGTGGGGCGCCCAGACGGCGGCACGTTCCATCCTTCCCGGGCATGACGCGGCGCACAAGACGGCTCGGCATGGAAATCTTCTTCGGCTGACCTGCTGTTTCGGGTCGCAATCCTGCGGTAGGGGGCGGCGCGGTGCCAGAATGGACCGGAGACCGGGGTCACCTTCGGCCGGAGGGACGCGCCGCCGCACCGGCGGCGAGGGAACGGACGAAGGACGAAGGGGGAGGGGATCGCATGGCCGGGACGGGGAGGCGAGCGCGCGGCGTCGTGCGCCGGCTGCTCTCGGGCCGCGCCCCGTGGACGCCGGTGGCCTGCGCCGTCTACCTCGCCAACGTCCTGGTGGGCACGGCGAGCCTCCGGCGGCACCGGCTGCCCCGCCGTCCACGCCCGCCTGTTCATCCTGACGTGCGCGACGACGGCGCTCGCCGCCGCCTGCTCCTCCCGCGCCACCGCGCCCGCGGCGTCGCCCTGCTCGGGGCGCTGGCCCCGCTGGCGCTGTTGCCCCGCTTCGGCACCCACGCCCGACGCCGCCCCCGCCGGCACGTCCTGATCGCCTCCAGCGCCGCCCCGTTCTACCTCGCGGCGCTGGCCCTCTGGGTCCGCTCCGTCCGGTCCGACCCCACCCCCAGGAGATGAGCCGTGGAATTCCTCGACGCGCTGTTCAACCGCCGCACCACCAACGGGCCGTTCCTGCCGGACCCGGTCTCGGAGGAGCACCAGCGGCTGCTGATCAAGGCGGCGGCCTCGGCGCCCTCGCAGTTCAACAGCCAGCCGTGGCGGTTCCTGGTGATCGAGGAGCGGGAGACCATCGAGTCGATCGCCCGGATCAGCGGTGAGTCGATGACCGCGGTGCTCTCCGAGGGGTCCTTCTTCCAGCGGTACAAGCGCCACTTCCGCTTCAGCGCCCAGGAGATGGCCGAGCACCGCTCCGGCATGTACTTCGACAAGCTGCCCAAGCTGCTGCGCCCCTTCACCCGCACGGTGTTCACCTCCGCCGGGCAGCGGACCATGAACACGCTGCGGGTGCCGCAGACGCTGGGGGAGGAGAACCGGAAGCTGGTCGCGGGCTCGCCGCTGATCCTCGGCGTCATGCTGGACCGGCGGGAGCGCTACGCCCACCCGCTCGCCGACTTCTACTGCCAGTTCAGCATGGGCGCGAGCATGGAGAACGTCTGGCTGACCACGGTGGAGCTGGGGATGGGCATCCAGTTCATCTCCTTCCCCATGGAGGTGCCCGGGCAGTGGGAGCGCATCACGGGGATGCTGGAGATCCCCGAGGACCTGGAGCTCATGGCACTGTACCGGCTGGGCTACGTGCCGGAGCAGCCCGGGCGGCCGGTCATCGACTGGTCGAGCCGTGAGCGGCGCCCGCCCTCCCGCTTCGTCTTCCGGGAGACGTGCCGGACGCCGCAGGAGGGGTGGGACGAGGGGTGAGGCGTCGGACGACGTCCTTCCGGAACGGCGTCGTCCGCCCCGGCGCGCAACCGGGCGGCCCCGGCGGGGCCCGGCCGGGGCTCCGCCTCAGCGCGTCAGCGAGCGCATCATCCCGTTGACGGGCAGGTCGAACATCTCGGGCCACAGCCGGGTGACGATCTCGTCGCTCACGGCCCCGACCCGCCGCAGCGGCTCCTCGATGCCGAGCATGGCCGTGAGCGTGTGCCGGCTGTTGATCAGCACGTGCGTCTCGTGGGCGATCGAGCTCTCGCTGACCACCGGCACCATCCAGTACCCCACGCGGTGCTCCCAGTAGAAGAGGTCCAGCGGGTCCATCGCGTCGACGGCGCCGAACCCGGTCTCCTCGATGTACTCCTCGAAGGCGGCCACGGCGTCCCGGTCCGTGCTCTTGCGCTTGCTCACCATGGTGAGCAGGCCGGCGCCCGTGAGGGGAGTGTCCTCGAAGCCGCCGCGGCGGTACGAGGAGCGGGCGATCTCGTAGACGTGCGAGCGGATGTGCAGGCCGTCCTGGAGCTGCTCGTAGTAGGAGCTCGCCAGGGCCCGGGAGTGGCTCTTGGCCGAGATCCCGGCCAGGGCCTTCTTGACCGCCGGGTCGACGTCGGGGGAGTCGATGTCCAACACGCGGTGGTTCAGGCCGAACCGCTCCGCGAGTTCCTTCGAGGCCGTCAGGTCGTACCGGTCGGCGTTGGTGCGGGGGCGGTAGGACAGCTCGTAGGTGAAGAACTCGATGTCGTCGAGCAGGGGGCGCAGCAGGACCGCGGTCACGCGGCTGTCGAGCCCCGCCGAGAGGGAGAGCCGGAGGGGCGCCATCCGGCGCAGCGCCTCGTGCTGGGCGTGGGAGTCGTCGATGACGACGCCGGCGGCGTCGTACGGGCTGAGCGGCCGGATGCCGCCGCCGTCGAAGATGCGCGTGGTCGCGCGGCTCTGGAGGTTCAGCGAGGTGTTGGGGGTGAGGACCTTGACGCCGGCGTACCGCGTGGCCCGGCCCGGCATGACCGGCAGGTTGTTCTCGCGCAGGTAGCGGGGCGCGCCGAAGACGCTCGGGCCCGCGTCGATCTGCCGGGCCACCAGGGCCTCGTGGGAGGCGAGGTACGGCGGGTGCTCGGCGGTGGTGAAGAAGGTGCTGCGCAGCCCGACGGCGTCGGACTGCAGGTGGGTCCCCGCGGCGTCGGAGGACAGGATGACGAACCGCCCGCACAGGACGTCCGCGGCGGCCTGGAAGTCGCTCGCGCTCGCCCGCAGGCCGCGGGACAGGCCCTCCACGATCTCCCGGAGGTCCCGGCCGCCGTGCGTGACGTCGATGGCGTGGCCCAGCAGCGCCACGGTCCCGTCGGACGACGCCGTCCACTCGACGCGGGGGTCGGAGGCGACCACGACGTCGTCGAAGGCCTCCTCCCGCCACCAGGAGGGGAAGCTCGCGGTGCGCCCGGCGGGGCTGATCAGGAAGCCGCGGGCGAAGTCGATCTGATCGGTGCGGGGGAGCTCGACCGTGGCCGACCCCTCGGACGCCTGCGACATGGATGCATCAACCTTTCCCGGTTCTGGAACGGCTCCGTCGCGTGCGACGACGCCGCGATGAGCGTCCTACCAGGCTAATCGCAGTCCCCGGCGACTCCGAACATGACGGGCGGGCCGCTCCGGGCCGCGTGAGCCGACGCCGGCTTCCGCGCGGGCGCCCCTATTGGATGATGATCGGCGGCAGCACCAGCAGCATGCCGAGCGTCCAGACGAGGTGGAGGGTGATCGAGGAGGCCAGCGCCCCGCTGCGCTTCGCCTCGTACTGCGCGACGGCGCCGATGACCAGGGCCGCGAAGATCAGCAGCGGCACCCCCATGCTCGCGGTGACCAGCATGTACAGCCCCACCGACGCGATCCGGGAGACGTTCTCCGACCACGGCAGCCGGTGGACCGCGACGTTGCGGAAGAACAGCTCCTCGCCGACGCCGTTGACCGTCGTGGTCAGCACCGTCAGCCAGATGATGCCGAGGCGTGCGTTGTCCAGCAGGCCGTCCACGGGGCCCGAGAGCACCTCGACGTCGCGGACCATGAGCGCGCCCACCACGAAGACGGCGATGAGCGCCAGGCCGATCAGGGCGCCGCGCAGGATGTCCGTGATCGGCTCGGCGCGCTCGAAGCTCGTTCGCCGATCGCCGAAAAAGATCCAGGTCACGATGTACACGACGGCGGTGAAGAACGTGCCGGCGTAGAAGACCGTGCCGCCCCGCTCGCCGATCGAGGAGACGAAGAGCCCCGCCGCGCCCAGCACGGCGGGCAGGACGACGCCCAGCAGCACCGTCGATGAGGTGGTGAGGGTCGTCCGCGACGCATTCATGCCTCCCAGTGTGGCACGTAACCGGCCCGCCGGTCTGCGAGCGGGGTCTCCTTCCCGGGGCGTCCCGGACCATAGACTGGCATCACAGACCACGAGGAGGTTCGCCATGGCCCAGAACGCCACCGACACCCGGCGCGCAGCACCGGCCGAGAGCACGAACGAGGCGATCGCGGAGACCCGCAAAGCCATGGTCACCGGCGCCACCGGCTACGTGGGCAGCCAGGTCACCGCCGAGCTGCTCAAGCGCGGCTGGGCCGTGCGGACCCTGTCCCGGAGCCGGGACAAGGCCCTGGGGATGGCCTGGGGGGACAAGATCGTCCAGGAGGGCCGCGAGGCGGGCCCCGGCCAGGTCGAGGTCTTCGAGGGCGACGCGACCTCCGCCGACGACGTCGAGGCGGCCCTCGAGGGCGTCGACGTCACCTGGTACCTCATGCACTCGATGTCCGGCGGCAGCGACTTCGTCGAGGAGGAGGCCGCGATGGCCCGCACCTTCGGCGCCGCCGCGAAGCGCCAGGGCGTGGGCCGCATCGTCTACCTCGGCGGCCTGCACCCGCAGGACGAGGAGCTCTCCGAGCACCTGCGGTCGCGGGTGAAGGTGGGGGAGGAGCTCATGGACTCCGGGGTCCCGACCGCGGCGCTGCAGGCCGGCGTCGTGATCGGCGAGGGATCGTCCTCGTTCCACATGCTCCGCCACCTCTCCGAGCGGCTGCCCGGGGCGATCGGGCCGTTCTGGATCGTCAACCGCATCACGCCCATCGGGGTGCGGGACGCCATTCACTACCTCGTGGGCGCCGCGGACCTGCCCGGCAGCGTGAACCGGACCTTCGACGTCGGCGGGCCCGAGGCCATCCCGTACGCGGACATGATGAAGCGCTACGCGAAGGCGCTGGGGCTGATCCCGCGCGTCGTGCTGACGGCGCCGGTGACCACCAACTCGCTGGCCTCGCACTGGATCTCCCTGGTCACCCCGGTCAAGCGGAGCCTCGCGAAGCCGCTGATCGGCAGCCTGCTGCACGACACGGTGGTCCACGAGCGGGACATCGAGTCCTACGTGGGCAAGCCCGGTGGCGGCAACCAGACCTTCGAGCAGGCGGTCCGCGCGGCCGTGGAGAACGTCGACACGCGCCGCTGGACCCGGGTGTTCGCGGTCACGGCGGGGTCGGTGCTGGCGTGCGCCGCCGTCGGCTCCCTGCTGACAGACCCGAAGAACCGCTGGTACCGCTCGCTGCGCCTGCCCGCCTGGCAGCCGCCCACGGCCGTGTTCCCGGTGGTGTGGAGCGCGCTCTACGCCGACGTCGCGGCGATCTCCTCGCTGATGATCGCCGACGAGCTGGAGGCCGGGAACGTGCGCAAGGCGCGCAGCCACATGGTCGCGCTGGGCACCAACCTGGTGCTCAACGCCGGGTGGTGCGGGATGTTCTTCCGCAGCCGGCGGCCGGTGCTGTCCACGGTGTGGGCGGGCGCGCTCGCGGTGAGCTCGGCGGACCTGGTGCGCCGGGCCGCGGAGTCGGCGCCGCAGCGCGGGGCGCTGCTGGCGCCCTACGCGGTCTGGAACGGGTTCGCGACCGTGCTCAACGGGACGATCGCCGGGATGAACCGGAAGGGGCGGCTCCGGCGGGCGGTGGGGCGCCTGCGGTGACCTGAGGGGCGACGCCGCCCCCGAGACGTCACAAATGCCCTTCGTTCCGCGGCTTCGGTAGGCTCGGGAGGTCCCTCGGCAGGCCCTGCGGCCGGTCGGGGGACGTGACCGCGCACCGTCGAGCGGCCGCCGTGACGGTACGGCCGGTCCAACCGCCGTGCCCGGGGCAAGCGAACGTCGTCGAAAGGCCCGGCATGGCCGTCTACGAGCAGCACCACGTCAAGCGGTTCATCGAGGAGAAGGTCCTCGGCCGGCTGGCCTTCAACGCGCACCGGCGCTCCGGCGCGCACAACAAGCTGGTGGTGGGCGAGGCGGAGCGGGCCGGACTGACCGTCCGCGAGATCGAGAGCGGATACTACTTCTACGACGACGCCGGCGTCGTGGGCTCGATGCGCTCGATGGTCTCCTCCCTGGCGAGCCACGAGGCGGTCAGGGTCTGCGGCTCCAAGAGCCTCACCAAGCAGCTGCTGGCGGCGGCCGGGGTGCCCGTGCCGCGCGGGGTCTCGCTGCCGCAGGACGCTCCGGGCAAGGCGCTCTCCTTCTTCCGGTCGCTCGGCTCTCCCGCCGTCGTGAAGCCCGCCGACGGCCGGGGCGGCGAGGGTGTGACCTGCGGGATCCGCACGGAGGAGCACTTCCGGGCGGCGTGGCGGAAGGCCGTCGCGTCGGCGAGGAGAAACTCGCCCGTCGTCGTGGAGGAGCACGTGGCCGGGTTGGACGTCCGGGTCTACGTCGTCGGGACCTCGGTCGTGGCGGCCGGGACGCGGCTCCCGCCGTTCGTCGTGGGGGACGGGGAGCTGACGGTCGAGCAGCTGGTGGAGGCCAAGCAGGCCCTGCGGGAGACGAACCGGTACCTCGGGCGCATGCCGATCGTCGTCGACCGGGAGTGGCTCGAGAACGTCGGCCGGCCCCCGTCCGCCGTCCCCGGGCGGGATGAGATTGTGGTGCTGAACCCCACCGTCAACCTCCACCAGGGCGGCGAGAACGTCGACGTCACCGACCTCCTCGACCCGGAGCTGAAGAAGATCGCGGTCGACGCCGTGGGGGCGATCCCGGGCCTCGGGGCCGCCGGGGTCGACTTCCTGATCACCTCGCCGGACAGCGCCGAGAACGCCGTGGTCCTGGAGATGAACGTGGGCGGGAACATCTCGGTGCACCATCTGCCGGCCTACGGGGAGCCCGTCAACGTCGCGCGCGCGATGGTCGAGGAGATGGTGGCCCGTGCCTCGCGGGAGCGGGCCGGCGCCCGCGCCTAGGCCGGCGGGCGGGCCGGGTGGGTGGCCAGGCCGGACCGGGCGTGGCCGGCCGAGCTGAATCGGATGGCCCGTGCCACCGCCGCTTCTCCGGTGCGAGGTGCCCCCAGGCCCTCTTCCCATGCCCCCGCGGGCCTCAGCCGCGGGACCAGGCGTCGTACCCTCCCGCCAGGCTCAGCAGGCGCGCCTGCGGGTACCGCTCCCGCAGCACGTCCTGAGCGCGGCGGGAGCGGACCCCGGCCTTGCAGTAGACCACGACGACGTCGGCGTCCTCCCCCAGGCCCAGCGGCTCCAGCGCGGGCAGGTCCCCGCCCGACTCGACGATCCCGCCGAGCGGGACGTGCAGGGCGTCCGGGATCGCGCCCAGGCGGTGCTCCCAGCCCTCGCGCACGTCGAGGAGGCGCACCGCGGTGCCGCCGGGTGCGCCGGACAGGAGCTCGCGCAGGCGCGCGGGGGAGATCTCGGCGCCAGCGTCGGCGTCGGTGCCCGCGGTGGTGGTGCCGGTGCCCGCGTCGACGCCGGTGCCCGCCTCGGCGCCGTTACCGGCATCGCCGCCGGCTTCCCCATCACCGCCGGCCGCCGCGGACGAGCCGGCCGCCCCGGATTCGCCGCCGCCCACGGCGCACGCGGACGCGGTCTCCAGCAGCGGCCCCAGGTCCGCGCCGACCTCCTCCACCCGGGCCCGCCCGGGGTCCGGCGCCAGGGCCAGCTCCCGGAAGCTCGCCGCGAGGGCGTCGAAGAACAGGATCCGCCCGAGCAGCGGCTCGCCGATCCCGGTGAGCACCTTGATCGCCTCGGTCGCCATGAGGGTACCGACGACGCCCGGCAGCACGCCCAGCACCCCCGCCTCGGCGCAGGTCGGCACCTCGCGGGGGTCGGGCAGCTCGGGGTACAGGTCGCGGTAGGTGGGGCCCCGGCCCGCCCAGAAGACGCTGACCTGGCCGGAGAAGCGCAGGATCGCTCCGTAGACCACCGGCTTGCCGAGGATCTCCGCGGCGTCGGAGACGACGTAGCGCGTCAGGAAGTTGTCCGAGCCGTCGATCACCAGATCCACGTCCCGCACCAGGTCCAGGGCGTTGTCCGGGGTGATGCGGCAGCGGTGCTCGACGACGTCGACCTCCGGGTGCAGCCCGCGCATGACGCCGGCCGCGGACGCGGTCTTCGGCTCCCCGATCCGCTCCTCCGCGTGGATGACCTGCCGGTGCAGGTTGGACCGGTCGACGACGTCGTCGTCCACGATCTCCAGGCGCCCGACGCCGGCCGCCGCCAGGTAGGTCAGCACCGGCGCGCCGAGCCCGCCCGCGCCGATCACGAGCACCCGGGAGTCGAGGAGCCGCTGCTGGGGCTCGGGGCCGAAGCCGCTGAGGGAGAGGTGGCGCTGGAAGCGCTCGAGCTGCGAGTCGCTGAGCCCGCTCAGGTCGCTCATCGGGTGCCCTCCGCCCCGGGGCGGGCGGCGTCGTGCGGGGCGTTGCCCGCCGCGGCGTCGTCGGACGTCACCCGGCCCTCGTGGGGCGAGGAGGCGAGGGCCTCCGCGCGGCGCGGGATGCGGCCCGCCCCGCGCGCGAGCTAACCGGACTCGACGGCGAGGCTCATCGCCCGGCCCATCGCGCGCGGCTCGCGGGCCCGGGTCACGGCGCTGGCGACCAGCACGGCGTCGCACCCCAGCTCCATGGCCTGCGCGGCCTCCGAAGCGGTGCCGATCCCGGCGTCCACGACCACCGGCACCGAGGCGCGGCTCGCGATGAGCTCGATGTTGTAGGGGTTCAGAATGCCCAGCCCGGTCCCGATGGGCGAGCCCATGGGCATGACCGCGGCCGCGCCGGCCTGCTCGAGGCGCAGGGCCACGGCGGGGTCGTCGGTGGTGTAGACGAACGGGACGAAGCCCTCCGCGGCCAGCCGCTCGGTGACCTCCAGGGTCTCGACGACGTCGGGCAGCAGCGTCCGCTCGTCGGCGATGACCTCGACCTTGACGAGGTTCGTCTCGAGCGCCTCGCGGGCGAGGTGGGCGGTGAGGATCGCGTCCCGGGCGGTGTAGCAGCCGGCCGTGTTGGGCAGGATGTCGATGCCGAGCCGCTCGAGCATCGCGAAGACGCTGGTCTTGGCCTCGGGGCTGTAGCGGCGGACGGCCACCGTGGTCAGCGTGGTCCGAGAGGCGACGAGCGCGTCCTCCAGAGCGGCGAGGTCGGTGGCGCCGCCGGTGCCCATGATCAGGCGGTTCTGCAGCGTGTACCCGCCGATGGTCAGCGGGGGCGGGGCGGCGGCCTCCGACGGCGCCCGTCCGGCGTTCGGCAGGGTCGCGGTCCCCTGGGGGTCGGTCTGCGTGGTCATGGTCTCTCCTGAGTGAGGCGGTGAAGCGGTCGGTCTTGCGCGTCGGTGACGAGTCGTCGATCCCGGGCGCCGGCGTGGCGCTCGGATGCCGGCGTGGAGCTCGGGCGCCAGTCAGCCGCCCTGGACCGCCGTGACGAGCTCGATCTCCGCGTCGGGGGCGAGCGTCGTCGAGGCCCAGGCACTGCGCGGCACCACGGCGGCGTCGAGCGAGACGGCGACGCCGAGGCGGCCGCCGTCGGACGGGCGCCCGTCGGGGTCCAGCTCGCGGTCGAGCGTGGCGGCGACGGCGTCCACGACGGTCGAGTCGTCGGGCAGCTCCACGGCGTCGCCGTTGATGGTCACGGTGATCATGCGGGGGTCCTTTCGAGGGAGGGGCTGAAGCGAGCGGGGTCCATGCCGGCCAGCAGCGCGGCGTCGTGGTCCCCGAGGGGCCGGTCGGTGAGCAGGTCGGCCGCGAGCCGGGCGCCGAGCGGGGCGAGGAGGATGCCGTGGCGGGAGTACCCCGTGGAGACGACGACGCCCTCGGCCCCGGGGACGCGGCCGAGGTACGGGATGTCGTCGGGGGTGCCCGGGCGGGCGCGGGCCGTCATCTCCACCAGCTCCATGTCCTTCACGGCCGGCAGGACGGTCACGGCGTCGTCGAGCAGCTCCTGGACGCCGCCGGCGCTGACCCCCTCGAGGCGGTCCTCCCGCACGCTCGCGCCGATCACCAGGCCGCCGTCGCCGCGCGGGACCAGGTAGACCTGGCGGCCGCGGACGGTGGCGCGGATCGTGGCGCTGATCAGGTGGTCCTCGCCGGGCAGCAGCTGGCCGGGGACGAGCCTGAGCCGCAGGACGTCACCGTGGACCGGGCGGAGGTCCAGGGGCAGCCGCTCGGTGACGCCGGCGATCCGCCCGTACCCCATCCCGGCCGCGACCAGGACGCGGTCGGCCGAGAGGGTCCGCGAGGTGCCGGGTGACTTCTGGGCGGCAGCGGGTGACGAGTCGCCACCCGCCGCGAGGGTCAGCCTCCAGCCTTCCTCGCCCGCCGCATCGATGCGCTCGACTGCGCCGCGCACCCACTCCGCGGCCGGTCCGGCTCCGGGGAAGGCCGCGGGGTCGAGGTCCCGCCCGAGCGCGTCCGTGAGCGCCCCGATCAGCAGGCGGGGATCCACCTGCTGATCGCCGGGGGCGGCGTATCCGCTGGTCAGTTGGGGATTGAGGGCGGGCTCGGCGCGGCGCAGCGCACGGCCGGCCAGGTCGGCGACCGCCATGCCGTGCTCGCGCTGGACCTGGGCCCGGTCCGCGATGCTGCGCCGGTCGGCGGCGTCCCAGCCCAGCAGCACGGTCCCGTTCTCGAGGTAGCCGTGGGGGCGAGGCGTCGCGCGCTCGAGGTCCGCGATCAGCGGCGGGTACTCGTCGCGCGCCTGCATCATCAGCGGGTAGAGGCGCTCCTGCCCGTACTGGACCTCGCTGACCGGGGCCAGCATGCCGGCGGCGGCCCAGCTGGCGCCCTCCCCGACGTCCGGGCTGACGACGACGACCCGGTGGCCGCGGCGACGCAGCTGCCACGCGGTCTGCACGCCGACGATCCCGGCGCCCACCACGGCGATTCGCACTGGATTGATCTCCTCACGGCGGCATGACCCGCATCGAGTACTGATGGTCGGCGGCTTCGCCCTCTCAGCCCGGCCTGCCCGGACTCCCATGTGTCCCCACCAGTGTACGGAACTTCGCGCGTGGGGCGCATCACCCCGGGCGGGACCGGTGCTCTACTGTGGGCTCCATGAGTTCTTCCTCCGGCCACCGGCCCACCGGCGACCAGTCACCCGAGCCCTTCGACCGGGAGGCCCCGGCGCCCCGCCGCGAGCCGTCGCAGCCCGTTGGGGAGCCGTCGCGGCCCCTTGGCGAGTCGTCGCAGCCCGTTGGCGAGTCGTCACCCGCCGGTCGCGCAGCGGCCTCCTCCGACCGCGAGTCGTCGCGTCCCGGGCACGAGTCGTCGTCCCGCCCCCCGCACCCCGACCCGTACGACGACGACTTCGACGTCGACCCCTACGCCGTCCGCGGCACCGGTTTCCGTCCCATGGCCTCGCGCTCGACCCAGTTCCTCCCCGCCGACCCGTCGGAGGCCGGCGCGGAGTCCCCCGGGACGGCGGGGCGGCCCGAGCCCCAGCCCGACCGCGACGGCGCGTGGCGGCGCCGCCGGCTCGAGGGCGCCCGGCTGTACCTCTGCACCGACCTGCAGCGCTACCTCATCGAGCCCTCCGACGGTGAGACGGTCGAGGCGCTCGACGCCGGGGCTCTGGAGCGGTTCTTCGAGGCCTGCTTCCGCGGCGGCGTCGACATCATCCAGGTCAGGGACAAGAAGGTCTCCGTCCAAGCGGAGCTCGAGGCGCTGCGGCTGCTCGGGAAGGTGGCGAGTCGTCACGGCGG
Organism: Rothia santali; assembly: GCF_024199905.1. Classification (GTDB taxonomy): domain Bacteria; phylum Actinomycetota; class Actinomycetes; order Actinomycetales; family Micrococcaceae; genus Rothia; species Rothia santali. Next base: position 40,066 of record NZ_JANAFB010000020.1, on the reverse strand, counting down.
CCTCTCGGCGGCCAACGACCGGGCCGACGTCGCGCTCCTGGCCGGGGTCGACGTGTTCCACGTGGGGCAGACCGACCTGACCTCCGCCCAGGTCAGGACCCTGCTGGGCCCCGAGGTGGTGGTCGGCCGCTCGTGCCACGACCGCCACCAGGTCACCCGCGCGGCGCAGGACCCCGAGACCGACTACTTCTGCACCGGCCCCGTCTGGGAGACCCCCACCAAGCCGGGGCGCACGGCCGTCGGCCTGGGCCTGCCCGCCTTCGCGGCGCAGGTGACGGCCCGGGACGTGATGACCGGGGGCGAGGTGGCCGGCATGGGCCCCACCACGGACAAGGGGTCGACGACGACGGCCGGCAAGCCGTTCTTCGCGATCGGCGGCGTGGACGCCGTGACCGTGGGCGAGGTGGTCGAGGCGGGCGCGGGACGAGTCGTCGTGGTCCGCGCGATCACCGAGGCCGCCGACCCGGAGACCGCCGCGCGTAGCCTGCGCGAGGCGCTTCCCGCGCTGTAACGGGCGGTCTTCTCGCGGAGAGCCGAATCCATTCCCATCGGCCATCGCGTCGGGTTGACTGGCGTCACAGGCATTTTCGACCGAGGAGGAACCATGTCAGAGTCAGAGCTGAACCAGGACAAGGTCGTCGAGATCATGCGGGGCGAGCGGCTGGCCATGCTCACCTGCATCGCGCACGACGGCAAGCTGCACTCCCACCCGATGACGCCGCAGGAGGTCACCGACGACGCCGACGTCTGGTTCTTCATCGGGCTTCGGGGCGAGCAGGCCGACGAGCTGCGCACCAACCCCGAGGTCAACCTCGCCTTCGCCGAGACCGGATCCTGGCTCTCGGTGGCCGGGCGCGCGGTCTTCGAGGACGACCGGTCCAAGATCGAGGAGCTGTGGAACGACGACGTCTCCAAGTGGTTCGACGGCGGCAAGGACGACCCGAACCTGGGCCTGATCCGCGTGGTCGGCGACTCGGCGCAGTTCTGGGGCCAGCCGGGCGGCAAGGTCGCCTCGATCGCAGAGCTGGTCAAGGCCAAGGTCACCGGGCAGCGCCCCGCCGGGGGCAGCGGCACCACGGAGCTGTAGCAGGCCGAGGCGCCCGGCCCGTTGTGGGCCGGGGCTCGTCACGGGGCGGGGACGCGAGGCGTCCCCGCCCCGGTCGCGTCCGAGCCCCGGCGACGCCGCATCGGGGGGAGAGCTCGACCCTGGCCCCGCACCGCCCCCGGATCGGTAAGCCGCCCCGGACCGGGGCGGCACCCGGCCCCTAAGCCCGCGCCCGCTCCAGCACGGCCTCCAGGAACTTCTCGCACGCCTCAATCTGCGACAGCTCGATCCACTCGTTCGCGGTGTGCGCCTGCGCGATGTCGCCGGGGCCGCACACGATCGTGCGGATCTCGGCCGCCTGGAACTGACCGCCCTCGGTGCCGTAGGGCACGCGGGAGGGCAGCGGGGTGCCGTCGGGCCCGGGGCCGCCGCGCACGCCGCCGAGCTCCTCGCCCAGCGCGATCGCGGGGTCGTCGTCGGCGGTGTTCAGGCCGGGGACGTCGGCGAGGATCTCCAGCGAGATCCCGACGGCGTCGAGCGCGGCCTCGTCCGCCCCGCCGAGCCCCCGGACGCGCTCGACCTCGCGCCGCATGGCCGGCTCGAGCTCCTCGAAGAGGAACGCCTCGATGCGGGCCCGGATCTCGTCCGGCGGGGTCGCGGGGATCGCGCGAAAGTCGTACTCGAGCACGCACTCCTCGGCCACGATGTTGTAGGCGATCCCGCCGCGCGCGAAGTTCACCCCGCCGGTGGTGTGCGTGATGCCGAAGCCCTCGTCGAAGGGGCCGGACTCGCGCCACGCGTCCGCGATCCCCTTGTAGAAGTGGATGAACTCGCCGGCGTAGTGCACCGCGTTGACGCCGTAGGGCGCCATCGAGGAGTGCTTGGGCACGCCGCGGAAGGTGATGCGCCCGCGCTGGGGCGACTTGTGGGCCTGGATGACGTTCATGAGCGTCGGCTCGCCGACCACGCAGTACTCCGGGCGGATCCCGCGCGCGCCGAACTCCTCGATCATGCGCGGCGCGCCCAGGCAGCCGGGCTCCTCGTCGTAGGAGAAGGCGAAGTGGATCGGCTCGGCCAGCTCGGCCTCCGCGATCCGGGGCAGCAGCCACATCGCCGCGCCGATGTAGGACTTCATGTCCGAGGACCCGCGGCCGTAGAGGCGCCCGTCCCGGAGGACCGGCTCGAAGGGGTCGGTGTCCCACGGCTGGCCCTCCACGGGCACGACGTCGGTGTGCCCGGAGATCACGACGCCTCCGCTGGTGCCCCCGTCGGCGGCCGGGACGGTCGCGAAGAGGTTGGCGCGGGTGCGGTCCTCGGAGTAGCTGCGGTGGCTCTCGATCCCGTGCCGGGAGAACTCCGCCTCGAGGACCTCGATCAGCTCGAGGTTGGACTCGTAGCTGACGGTCGGGATGCGGATCAGCTTCTCGGTCCAGGGGAGGGAAGCGGGCGTGTGCTGGGGTGCGTTCGCGTTCTGAGCCATACGGATCAGCCTAACCCCGGCGGCCGGGCGCCCGACGTCGCGGGCCCGGCGGGCGTGGGGGAGGGCGGGTTCCGGGCGCGGAGAAGCGGGTTGCCGTGCGGCCTATGCCTACTTGGGGGAAAGGTCAACGGGAGAGTCGGAAAAATGCAGTCACTATGGGGGGATCGACCAACATTTGCATCGAGCAGTCCCGCAGGCCCTCACGACAACCCGCCAACTTCACGCTACTTCATCGCCCACGTCACCGATCTTTGTGAAGATTTATGAAGGGGTCGGGGAGTGGGGTGTTCGTCTCAGTTCCGTGGACCTGGGGCGTTCGCGGAGCATCCGGCGCGGAAATGTGCAAACGGCCTGGTCGGCATCTCACCCGGGTGAGATCCCCGGGCGACCGGCCGGCGTCGGGCGCCTCAGATGACGTAGGTGCCCTCGCCGAGCGAGTGGAACGTGCGCCGGTGGTAGACCAGCGGGGTCCCGGAGAGGTCGTGGCGGGTGGCCTCGAGGACCTCGGCCGTGAAGACCAGGGCGGGGCCCGCCTGGGCCTTGGTGAGCGGGCGGCAGCGCAGGACGCGGCGGACGTCGGTCAGGAGGGGCTCGCCGGTGGGCAGCGTCTCCCAGTTCATCGACTCGTCGAAGCGGGGCGCGCCGTGGGTCGCGAAGGTCCTGGCCAGCTGGACGTTCTCGGCGTCGAGCAGGTGGACCAGGAAGGTCTCGGCCTCCGCGACGTGGACGGCCGAGCCCCGCTGCGCCGCGAGGGAGAAGCCCAGGATCGCGGGCGAGGCGGAGATCGAGGTGACCGAGGAGGCGGTCAGGCCCACCGGCCCCTCCTCGCTGTCCGCGGTGATGATGGCGACCCCGGCCGGGTGGTGGCCGAAGGCCTCCTTGAAGAGCTCGCTGATCGGCGATCCGGGCTCGGGAGTGACGCTCATGCTGGTCCTTTGCGTCCGCGACGAATACGTGAGGCGGCCACCGGGCGGCCCGGTGGCTCACAGCCAGGATAGGGCGGTCCCGGTGGGCGAGGAAGGCGGGGCGTCATCGTGACGCCGGAGGACATGCCGGCGTCATCTTTTCGTCGCACGCTCCCGCGGATGATAAGCGCTCTGACCGGGGATTCTGAGAAAGACCTGCACGTGAGGCGTTTTTTTGCCTAGACTGCGGATGGATGCCTACCGACCGGTAGGGATCGGCATCTCGCACGCGTCACGAGGGCGCCGCACCCGGCGGCCCGAGGACGGCACCCCATCGCATGAGGAACTTTCGCAGTGGCACACATCCTGGAGGCACCGGCCGCGGGCCGGCGGCGGATCGCGTGAGGATCCTCCTCCTCTCCCACTACTACGCTCCCGAGATCGGCGCCCCTCAGCGCCGGTGGTCGGCGCTGGTCAGGGAGTGGCGGGCGCTCGGGCACGAGGTCACCGTCCTCACCTCCATGCCGCACTACCCGCACCCGGACCTCACGGAGGCCATGCGGGCGGGCCGGCGCCCCTACCGGCGCGAGACCGGCGAGCACGGCGAGACCGTGATCCGCATGCCCTACCTCCCGCACGGCAAGGACGTCCTGACCCGGACCCTCGATCACTTCTACGTCAGCCTCCAGAGCCTCACGATGGGCCTGCTCCGCGCCGGGGGCGGGCACGACGTCGTCATCACCACCGTCCCCGCCCTGACCTCCCTGTTCGCGGGTCACGTCGCCGCGCGCCTGCTGCGGGCGCCGCTGGTGGTCGAGATGCGGGACGCCTGGCCCGACCTGGTCACCTTCACCCCCGGGATCTCCCAGGGCAGGGGCATCACGGGGGCCCTGCGGAGCCTCACGCACCGCTGGGTGACCCGCCTGCAGCTGGGGTCCCACCAGGTGGTGACCACCAGCTCGCGCTTCGCGGGGATCCTGGCGGCCCGCGGCGTCGAGTCCGTCACGGTCATCCGCAACGGCGCCGACCTCAGCACCACGCCGGACCTGGCCCCCGCCGCGCGCCGGCTGGCGTCCGTCGCGGAACCTGGCCCCTCGGACGCGGAATCCGGGCCTTCCGCGGCGGGGACCGCCCCCTCGGCTGCAGGGCTCACCCCTTCGACCGCGGAGCCCGATCTCTCCGCCGCGAAGTCTGCATCCTCCGCCACAGAGCCCGGCACGGACCCGGACGGCGCGACCGCCCCCGCCCGCCGCACCCTCAAGGTCCTCTACCTCGGCACCCTGGGCCGCAGCCAGGGGCTCTCCGCAATCATCGACGCCGCGGGGATGGCCAGCGCGGGCGGTGTCGACCTCCGGCTGCGCTTCGTCGGCGCCGGCGCCGAGCGGGAGGCCCTCGAAGAGCGCGCCCGCGAGTCCCTGGCGGACATCACCTTCCTGGACCCCGTGCCGCACCGGGAGGTCGCGGAGCACTACGGCTGGGCCGACACCGTGGCCGTCTCCCTCCGCGACTGGGCACCCTTCCGCTGGACCGTTCCCTCCAAGCTGTACGAGCTGCTGGCCACCAACGTGCACGTCTCGGCGCTGGTCTCGGGGGAGTCGGCGGAGATCGTCCGGGCCGCCGACGCCGGCTTCGTCGCCGCCCCCGGGGACGCCAAGGCCCTGGCCCGCCACTGGATGGAGGCCGCCGCGGACCGCTCCGTGCTGGACCACGGCGGCGCGGGCCGCCGCTGGGTGGCCGAGCACACCGACAACAAGGACCTCAGTGCCCGCTACCTCCGCCTGCTGGAGGCCGCGCACCGCGGGCACCGCGCGGCCCGGGCGATCCCCGCCTCGCTGCGCGGGAGCACCGAGGGGCCCCGCGCCTCGGACGCGGGATCCGTGGACGACGCCGCCGGCCGCACTGGTACCGCGGCCGGCGCCCCCGTCTCCCGCGCGCCGGAGGGTGCGGCCTCCCGAGCCCCGGAGGGCGCGGGCCGCGCCGAGCCCACCGGCGCTCCTCGGCGGCCGGAGTCGACCTCCCTCGCCCGGCACCGCGGGACCCTCGACCCCGCCCGGTCCGACGAGGTCGAGTACCGCAATGCCTCGTAGCCTCCTCCGCAACCTCGTGCTGATGGGGCGGACCCTGGCCCAGCACGCCGTCGACGACCCCGTGCACCTCGTGGTGCAGGGGTCCCGCAGGGTGCCGCGCCGCGCCGCGCGGGCGCTCGGCGTCGGCATCGGCGCGATTCCGGTCACCGGCGCGCGCGCCCTGGCCGCCTACCTGGAAGGCGGGGAGGCCCGGGCCCGCGAGCTGTGCCGCCGCGCCCTGAGCGCCCCGCCGGGACCCCGGGGCGCCGCCTGGCCGCCGAGGTGGCCCTGGTGGTGGGCGGCGTGGACCGGACCTCGGGGACCTGCCCGCGGCCACGCGCGCCCGCGCCCTGTGGAAGGCGGGGCGGACCGCCGAGACGCTGAAGACCCTGGACGCGCCCGCGACGTCGGGGACGTCCGCGCCGGACCGCGGTCTCCGGCGCCGCCTCCGCGGCGAGGCGGCCACGATGCGCACCGACTTCCGGCTCGCCGCCCCGCGCCCCCGCCGCACCGACCGCCGTCGCCGGCCCCTCGGGCGGGGCCCTCGCCCACCCCGGCCCCCTGCGCGTCCTCCACGTCCTGACCAACTCGTTGCCGCACACCCAGTCCGGGTACACCCTGCGGACCCACCGCCTGCTGAGCGCGCTCGCGGGGCGGGGCGTCGTCGTCGACGCCGTGACCCGCCTGGGCTACCCGGTCCTGGTCGGCATCCCGTGGGGCGCCGACGTCCAGGAGCTCGACGGCGTCCGCTACCGCCGCTCCCTGACCGCGCGCCCCGGCCCGGACCTCCCCGCACGCCTGCAGCAGCAGACCGACATGATGGCCGAGTCCGCCCGGGCCCTGCGCCCCCGCGTGCTGCACTGCACCACCAACTACACCAACGCGCTCATGACCGAGGCCCTGGCCCGCGGCCTGGGCCTGCCCTGGGTCTACGAGGTCCGCGGCCTCCTGGAGGAGACCTGGGCCGCGGGCCGCCCGGACCACGACGCCGCCCGCGCCAGTGAGCGCTTCCTCGCCCTCCGCGCGCAGGAGACCCGCATGATGGGCCTCGCCGACCACGTGGTCACGCTCTCCGGCGTCATGCGGGACGCGCTCGTGGGCCGCGGCATCCCCGCCGAGCGCATCACCGTGCTGCCCAACGCCGTCGCCGAGCGGTTCTTCGAGCGGGAGCCGGACCCGGCGGCCGCCCGGGGCGAGCTGGGCCTGCCCGCCGAGGGCTTCTGGGTCGGCTCGGTCTCCTCGCTGGTGGACTACGAGGGCTTCGACACGCTGCTGCGCGCCGTCGCGCGGCTCCGGGCCGAGGGCGAAGACGTCCGCGCGCTCCTGGTGGGCTCCGGCGCGGCCGAGCCGGGCCTGCGGGCGCTGGCGGCCGAGCTGGGAATCTCCTCGGCGGTCGTCTTCACGGGTCGGGTATCCGCGTACCAGGCGGTAAGCTATCACCGCGCCCTCGACGTCTTCTGCGTTCCCCGCAGGGACACCGAGGTGTGCCGTTCCGTCACCCCGCTCAAGCCCATCGAGGCGATGGCGGCGGGGACGCCGGTTCTGCTCAGCGACCTGCCGCCGCTGCGCGAGCTGGCGGACGCCGGTCCGGGAGGCGCCCCGAGGGGCGAGCTCTTCCGGCCCGAGGACGCCGAGGACCTGGCCCGCGGGCTGGGGAGGCTGAGGGCGGCAGAGGATCGCGCCCGGCTGAGCCGTGCCGCGCGGGAGTTCGCGCGGACCAGGACCTGGTCCGCCAACGCCGAGGTCCTCGAGAACCTCTACGCCCGCTTGGCGTCGGAGGCCGCGAAATCGGTGAGGAATGATGTCAGTGAGCACTGAGACCGAACGCCGGGGAGCCCCGGCCGGTCCGTGGGACGACAGCGCCCTCGCGGAGCGGGAGCCCTTCCGGGAGCTCATCGCCGAGGGGGAGCTGCGTGCGGTGGGGGTCCGGCCGTCCATCGGGGCCTACCTGCGGGACATCTGGGCGCGCCGGCACTTCCTGGTCTACGACGCGCGCTCACGGGTGCTGACCAAGAACAGCAAGCACCGGCTGGGCTCCGTGTGGCTCGTGGGCAAGCCGGTCCTGGACGCTGCCTTCTTCTTCGTCATCTTCGGCCTGGTGCTCCAGATCGACCGCGGCATCGAGAACTACCCCGGGTTCATCATCATCGGTGTGCTGCTGTTCCGGTACACCGCGAACTCGATGACGCAGTCGGCGAGCCTGATGCACTCCAACCGCGCCATGATCCACGCCTTCAGCTTCCCCCGGGCCAGCCTGGTGATCTCGCTGGCGCTGCGGGAGCTGTTCGCCGTGGTGCCGCTCCTCGCGGCGGTGTTCGTGATGCTGATGATCATCCCGCCTCACGAGTTCCCCAGCCTCTCCTGGCTGATGGTCCTTCCCCTCGTACCGCTGCAGGCGCTGATGAACCTGGGGGTCTCCTTCATCGTGGCGCGCATCGGCGTGAGCCTGCCGGACATCTCCTTCGGGTTCAACTTCCTCAGCCGCGTGCTGATGTACGGCTCCGGGGTGATCTTCCCGATCGAGCGGTTCATCAGCCACCCGGCGATCTACGAGGTCATGACCAACAACCCCCTCTTCATCCTGCTGAACATGTACCGGACGATGCTGCTCGACCACACCGTCCCGCCGCTCGGCGACTGGCTGACCATCGCCGCGTGGGGCGCGGGGCTGACCGTCGTCGGGTTCCTGATGTTCTGGAAGGCCGAGGAGCGCTATGGCCGGCACTGAGGACCACCGCGGCGAGACGAGCATCCTGGTGGACTCGGTCTCGCTCACCTACACGTCGACCTCCGGGTCCTCGCCCCTCAGCCGGTTCCGGCCGGGGCAGGGCCGGGCGCGGCGGACCCAGGTGCACGCTGTGCGGGACGTGAGCTTCAGCGTGACTCGTGGTGAGTTCGTGGGGCTGGTCGGGCGGAACGGGTCCGGCAAGAGCTCTCTGCTGCGGGTGATCGCCGGGGTCGAGCCCGCGACGTCGGGGACCGTCTACGCGCGCTCGACCCCCACCCTGATCGGCGTCAGCGCCGCCCTGATCGGCGAGATGACGGGGTCCGAGAACATCACGCTCGGCTGTCTCGCGATGGGCCTCAGCCCCGCCGAGGTCGAGCGGGCCCGCCCGGCCGTGGAGGAGCTCGCGGGTCTCGGCGCGGCCATCGAACGGCCCATGAAGACCTACTCCTCGGGCATGGGCGCGCGGCTGCGCTTCGCGATCTCGCGTGCTTCCCACCCGGAGATCCTCCTCATCGACGAGGCCCTCTCAACCGGTGACGCCTCCTTCGCCGACCGCTCCCGCCGAGCGATGGACGAGGCCCTCGAGGACGCCGGCACGATCTTCCTGGTCAGCCACGCGGCCCAGACCATCGAGGAGCTGTGCACCCGCGCCATCTGGCTCGAGCAGGGCCGGCTGGTCATGGACGGCCCGGCCGAGGAGGTCGCCCGGCAGTACCGGTGGTTCGCCCACGTCCTCGCGGAGGGCGACGAGGAGAAGGCCCTCGGCCTGCTCAACGACGCCCACGCGGAGAACCGACGCCAGTACGGCTGAGTTTCCCGCCCTTCCTTTCGCTGTGTTACGCCCCGTCAGTTGCGAACGCTGATAGCGTCCGATACCGCAGAGTATTCCCGTCAGTACCATCCCAAGGAGCAGTCGATGGCCCAGAAGCGCATCATGACGATCTACGGCACCCGCCCCGAGGCGATCAAGGTGGCCCCCATCATCAAGGCGCTGGAGGAGTCCGACTCCTTCGAGAGCCTGCCGGTGGTGACCGGTCAGCACAAGGAGATGCTGGCCCAGGTGAACGATCTGTTCGGCATCGAGCCGGTGCGCGACCTGCAGGTCATGACCGCCAACCAGACCCTCAACGGGATCGTCTCCAAGGTGGTGCAGGGCGTGGACGGCGTCCTGGAGGAGTTCGCCCCCGACGCCGTGATCGTCCAGGGCGACACCTCCACGGTCATGGGCGCCGCGATCGCCGCCTTCAACCGCGAGATCCCGGTGATCCACCTCGAGGCCGGACTGCGGTCGGGCGACATCAACTCGCCCTTCCCCGAGGAGGCCAACCGCAAGCTCACCACGCAGATCACCAAGCTCCACCTGGCGCCCACGGAGGAGTCCAAGGGCAACCTCCTGCGGGAGAACGTCCCGGCCGAGGACATCGTGGTCACCGGCAACTCCGTGATCGACGCCCTCTTCGCGACCGTGGAGAAGCAGGTCTCCTTCTCGGACCAGCAGCTCGAGGAGTTCGTGGGCACCGAGCACCCGGTCGTCCTGGTCACGACCCACCGCCGGGAGAACCTCGGCGAGAAGATGGTCGGCATCTCCCGGGCGATCCGCCGCCTGGCACTTGAGCACCCCGAGTACCGCTTCGTCTTCCCGATGCACAAGAACCCGAAGGTCCGCTCCGCGGTGCTGCCGCAGCTGGAGGACCTCGAGAACGTCCTGACCATCGAGCCCCTGGACTACGGCGAGTTCACCCGCCTCATCGGCGCCTCGCGCTTCGTGCTCACCGACTCCGGTGGGGTCCAGGAGGAGGCGCCCAGCCTGGGCAAGCCGGTCCTGGTGCTGCGCGAGAACACCGAGCGCCCCGAGGCCGTCACCGCCGGCACCGTGCGCCTGATCGGCACCGACGTCGAGCGCATCGTCGAGGAGGCCACCGCGCTCATCGAGGACGAGGCGCACTTCGCCTCCATGGCCAACGCCGTGAACCCCTACGGCGACGGCCGCGCCTCGAGCCGCACCGAGGCCGCGCTGCGGAGCCTGTTCGGCGAGGGCGAGAGGCTGCCCGATTTCACGGCCTGAGACCACGGGCCTCCCGCCCCGACGACGCACGACACCGAAGGACGGACCGACCGATGCCTGACGCCACCCCAGAAGCGCCGCCCCAGCCGCGGGCGCCTCGTGTCGAGGACCAGGAGAGCCATTCGTACTACAAGGTTCCCGTGAGGGCCTGCGCGACGATCGAAGGGGCGTTCGCCGACACGGCCCCGTCGATCCGCGCCTTCGACATCCCGGGGGGACCGCACCTGCAGGTCTACGCCCGCGTCGTGCCCTCCCGGCGCCTGCGCGTGGTCTTCCACGGCGCCATCCGCCCCGGCGTCGACTCCTACCCCCGGTTCGACCGCGTCTCGACCATGCGGCGCACCGAGGACTCGTTCCTCAGCATCGCCGACCCCACCCTGGTCGTGGATCCGGAGATGAGGCTGGGCTGGTACGCCGGCACCTCCACGTGGAGCCCGGACGAGACCATCGTCGAGGCCGTCCGCGAGGCGATGAAGGTGAGCGGAGCCGAGGAGCTGATCTTCATCGGCGGCTCCGGGGGAGGCTTCGCGGCCCTGAAGTACTCGCGCCGCTTCCCGGGCTCGAAGGCCTTCGTCTTCTCGCCCCAGACCTCGACGCCGCGCTACGAGGGGAGGGCCTTCCCCCGGCTCATGGAGGTCGGCTTCGACGGCATGAGCACGGAGGCCGCCTTGGAGCGGTACCCGGGACGCTTCGAGGTGGTCTCCGAATACGCCGCGGGCCACCGGAACACCGTCTACTACCTGCAGAACCTGATGGACCACGGTCATCTCAAGGACCACTACCTGCCGATGACGCGGGCCGTGGGGATGATGGAGGCCTCCGGTGACACCGCCGACGGAGGCATCCGCTTCGCCCTCATCCCGCAGGCCAGGGAAGGTCACGGACCGCCCAACGCCGAGGAGTTCGAGGACCACCTGGGTCGCGCATTCGCGTTCTTCTCCGATCCCACGGCCTCGGACGTCGCGGGAGTGACCGGTGACGTCCTCGAGCGCCTTGAAGGCATCGCCCAGAAGCTTGACCACAACGCCGAGAAGCTGGACCACAGCGCCGAGGCCAGCGGCCGCATGTACCGCTCCCTGGCGCGCGAGCTGGGCCAGCTGCCCTGGCAGACGGAGACCTACCGACGCGTCGCCGAGCGCTTCGTGCCGCGCGACGGGCCGCTCCCGCCCGCGGGGTCCTTCGCGCTCCGCGCCCAGGGGATCGCCGACCTGGTCGACCTCGTCCGGGGGCGCCGGCCGAGCCGGATCGTCGAATGCGGTTCGGGCTCGTCCTCCGCGTGGCTCGGGCTCGCCCTCGAGGAGCTGGGTGAGGGCCACCTGTTCAGCCTCGAGCACGACCCGAAGTACGCCGAGACCACGCGGCAGCTGCTGGCCTCGCTCGGCGTCGAGCACCGGGTGACGGTCCTCGAGGCGCCGCTCGAGGAGAGCGAGGGCCCGGAGGGCGAGGCGCGGCTCTGGTACGGGGCCGAGGCCCTGGAGCAGCTGCCGGCGGAGATCGACCTCCTGTTCATCGACGGTCCGCCGGGCGGCCGCGCCCCGAGGATCCGCGAGAGCGCCCTCGCCTGCCTGCGCGATCGGCTGCGGCCCGGATCCGTGATCGCGGTCGACGACGCCACGCGTCCCGACGAGCGGGCCATGGTCGCAGCCTGGCTGCGGACCTCCGCCTTCCACGAACTGACCGGATTCCGAGAACTGGCGGTTCTCGAGACACTCCCCGACAAGAACTGAGTCTGATGACCGAACACCAGTACGACGCCGACATCGCCGTCTACGCACCGCTGCGCGGCAGGGGCGCGGAACAGCTGAGCGTCTACGCCGCGCTCAAGACGCTGGCCCGCGCCGGGTTCCTGATCACGCTGATCGACACCTCCCGACGCGGTGAGACGCCGGCCTTCGCGGCCGTCCCGTCCCGCGTCACGGAGCTGCTGTCCGTGGACAGGATCTTCCTCGCCGGCCCCGGGTCGGCCTTCCGGGTGCAGACGGCCATCGTCTTCCGCCCGTCCATCTCGACCGGTCCCCGGGACACCGGGGTCACGGTCGTCGCCGACTCCGCCGTCGCGGTGCTGGACGGCGCGATGGCCAAGCGAGCGGCGAAGGCCGACGACGAGGCCCTCGAGCAGCTGCGCGAGGAGCTCTCCGGGACCGGGGCCGCGCTGCGCGCCGCTCTCAGCGTCGCGGCGTCGGCGGTGGACGACCTGCCCGCCCTCGCCCGGCTGGTCGAGGACACGGAGCTGACGGCGCTCGAGGACGTGTGGGATTTCCAGTTCCCCTCCGCCGCCCTCGCCGCGCAGCCTCGGACCGCTCCGCTCGACGAGCAGGTCCCCCGGATCGGCCGTCACGTCGTGGGCGCGGAACCGCTGTGGCCCGAGCAGGAGATCGACGTCCGGCGCGTCCTGCCGACCACCGCCGACTGGGACGTCCGGTTCTATGGACCGCACACACGACTGATCAAGCTCCTGGGGCGCACACCACCTAACTGGCGGATGCACTCGGTGGTCGGCCCCCGAGACCTCGAGACGCTGGACTTCTGGGTGCCCATTGTCGACGACCCTCAGGCGATCGTCGAAGACCCAGCCGTCCGAGAGGCCATTGCGGCGGGCCTTCTGGTGATCCTTCCTTTCGAAATGCGGAGACATTTTGGGGAAGGCGCGATCTACGCGAGTGCCGCCGGGGTCAGGAAGTTGGCGCGTCAGCGTCACACGGAGGGCACCTTGTTCGCGGATCAGTCGCGGCGTGCAGTCAACTATGCCCGTGAGCGGAGTTCGGACCGGATCCTTGACGTCCTTGCCCCGCTCGGCACGACGGAGTCTCTCGCGGTCCGTGAGTCCGCTCCCCCCGCCTACGCTCCGCGAGAGGGCCGCGACCGGTTCCGCGTCGCCTTCGTGACCAGCAACGGGGCGGGCATGGGGCACTTGACCCGTCTGCTGGCCATGGCTCGCCGCATGCCGGAGGAGATCGAACCCGTCTTCATATCGCTCTCGCAGGCGGTGCCCGTGGTGGCCAAGTTCGGCTTCCCCTATGTCTACATCGCCTCGAAGAACGAGACGGGAATGAAGCCGTCGGTCTGGAACGCCTATAGCGAATCTCGGTTCCGGGAGGAATTCGCCCTCCTCAAGCCCGACGTGCTGATCTTCGACGGCACATGGCCGTACCGCGGTCTCCTCAACGCCGCGGCGGCCGAAGGCGTACGCATGGTGTGGTCCCGCCGCGGGATGTGGCGCGAGGGCGTCGCAGACCGTGCGTTGAGCGCTGCCGTCAACTTCGACGGCATCATTCAGCCTGGCGAGTTCGCAGCGGAATTGGACTGCGGTGCCACGACCCGTATGGACGATGCCCATGAGGTCGCGCCGCTGACGATCCTCGACCGCTCAGAGCTTCTGAGCCGTGAGGAGGCCCGGGAACACCTCGGACTCCGACCCGGTGAACGCGGCGTCCTCGTGACGCTGGGTGCTGGGAACCTCAACAACATCAGCGACACGACGTCGGTGGTGGTCGAGGCTCTGCAGAAACTTGGCGCCCCATGGCGCATCTTCCTCACCAACAACCCCATCGCGGCCGGTGTGACGGCGTTCGAGGGTGTGGACTCTCTGGACATATACCCGATTGTCGAATATGCCAATGCCTTCGACTTCACCGTCTCCGCCACCGGGTACAACTCATTCCACGAGTGGGTCATGGCCTGCGTTCCGACGCTCTGGATCCCGAACCTCGAGACCCAGACGGACGATCAGGGTGCTCGCTCCCGCTACGCGGAATTGGCAGGGGTTGGCGTGAACGTCGAAGATCCCAGCTACGAGAGTATTTCCCGAGCCCTCACCGGTCTTACAGAGCCGGGGGTCCTCGAGAAAATGCGAAGCCGCCTAGAGGAACTCTGGGTGGACAACGGTGCGTCCGCCGCCGCCGCTCGTCTATCAACACTGGTCAAGGAAGGGGTGGTTCGATCATGAGTCTCCTGTCACCTGCATTGGACATGGAGGGCGCTCTGAACGTCCCCAACGGTGCGGAAATCGCTCGAGCGGCCGTGCCCGCCCACCGCTCGAAGAGCACATCGAGTGTTGCATTCGCTCCCGGCGCTGCATCGGACCGGAACGATACGCGCCTGAGCACGATCGCCCTCGTCCTCCTCGAGGTCTCCCCGGCGGTGCGGCAGGCGGTATACGAGTATGCCTACGCCCTGCAGCGGCTGACACAGAAAATCCGTATCGTCGTCGTCTCGGACGGCGCGGACTTGAAGGAGGTGCGTCGCTACGGCTGGATGGTCGAGCACGTCCTTTCTCGGTCCGATCTGGCCGCGCTCGAACCGTCGAAGGACTGGGCGGAGACGACCACGGATCGACTGAAGCGGCTGGTCGAACGGCTCGACGTCGCCCACGTCCTGGTGGCCGACGGCCGCGGGATCGCCCGCACTGACCACGAGCGTCTCTGCCGCGACATCAAGTCCAAGCTCCCCTTCGAGGCGGTCGCGCGCACGCCTGCTGCCTGACCGCCTCCCCATCATCTGAGCATTCCTACGGAGTAGAGACACATGACTGACACGACATCCAATACCGCCCTGCCGACCGTCGACCTCGTGGTCGTCGGCCAGGGCTACGTCGGCCTGCCGCTCGCTCAGGAGGCCGTCAAGGCCGGCCTGCGCACCGCCGGCTTCGACCTGAGCCCCCGCGTGGTGGACGGGCTCAACAACGGCGTCTCGCACATCGACGACCTCGGCGATGAGGACGTGCGATGGATGAACGACTCGGGGTACTTCGCCACGAGCGACCCGGACGTCATGGCGAACGCGACCGCCGTCGTCATCTGCGTGCCCACGCCGCTGTCCAAGGACGGCGCGCCGGAGATGAGCTACGTGATCTCGGCGGCGTCGACCGTGGCGGACAAGGTGGCCCCGGGCACCCTGGTGAGCCTCGAGTCCACCACCTACCCCGGCACGACCGACGACCTGCTGCGGCCCCTGCTGGAGAAGCGCGGCCTCACGGTCGGCGTCGACGTCTTCCTCGCCTTCTCGCCGGAGCGGATCAACCCGGGCGATCCGGTCTACGGCTTCCGCAACACCCCCAAGGTGGTCGGTGGCGCGACCGAGGCGTGCACCGAGCGCGCTCGGCACTTCTACGAGCGGATCGTGGACACCGTGGTGCCCGTCTCCGGGACCCGCTCCGCCGAGATGGCCAAGCTGCTGGAGAACACCTACCGGCACGTGAACATCGCGCTGGTCAACGAGCTCGCCCGCTGCAGCCGCGGCCTGGGCGTGGACATCTTCGAGGTCATCGACGCCGCGAAGACCAAGCCCTTCGGCTTCCAGGCCTTCTACCCCGGCCCCGGCGTCGGCGGGCACTGCATCCCGATCGACCCGAACTACCTCTCCTACACCATTCGCACCGAGCTGGGGCAGCCTTTCCGCTTCGTCGAGCTGGCCCAGGAGATCAACAACTCCATGCCGGGTTACGTGCGGACGCGCATCGCGGAGACCCTGAACGACGAGTCGAAGTCCATCCGCGGCTCGAAGATCCTGCTGCTGGGCGTGACCTACAAGGCGAACATCGCGGATCAGCGCGAGTCGCCGGCCCTCCCGCTGGGTCAGCTGCTCCACGATGCCGGTGCGGACCTGCGCTTCCACGACCCGAAGGTCGACGAGTGGAGCCTGGGCTCCGACGTCGCCCTGCAGTGCGAGGACGACCTCCAGACCGCGCTGGACGAGGCGGACATCGCCGTGCTCCTCCAACCGCACGAGGCCTACTCGACCCTGGTCGAGACCGAGAGTCCCTGCACGATCCTGGACACCCGCGGGTACCTGCGCGGCCGCGACCAGGTGGTGACCCTTTAGGACCCGAGGCGCAGCCCCCGCGGGTGGCCGCGCCTCACGAGAACCGTCCATCGGATGAATGACCCCGGCCCTGGCGGCCTCGGTCGGGTAAGAGGCTGAATCTATATGCGGTGTGAAATCATGCTGACTGGCGAGCGGGCGACGTTCGCGTATGAGCTGCAGGGCGGCGACCGGGAGGTCGCGGGGCGAGCCACGTTCCTGAACCGGGACTTCCGGATCGAGGAGGACCTGGGGGCGACCCACCCGGATCTTCTGGTGCTGATCGCCTACCTCGGGGCGGCGCCCTGGATCGGCGGTGTGCTCGAGTGCAATGTGGCGGCGTCGCCCTCGTTCGCTCGAGCCGTCGAGGAAGCGCTCTCGACGCACATCGTCACCGTAGACCCGGACCAGGCTCCGCGCGAGGCGCCCGAGAACGCCAGGCCCGGCCTCGCGTACAGCGGGGGCGCCGACTGCTCCGCCGCGCTCGCGGTCCTTCCCGCGGAGACGGGGGCCTACTTCCTCGACCGGATCCCGCGGGAGGACGGGGAGTGGAAGGGGCTCTACTCCAAGGCAGCGGCGCACCACGCGTGCGAGGAGTTGACCCGGCGCGGTTACCTCGTGCGCCGCGTCAGCACGGACCTCGAGTTCATGCGTCAGCCGGTGGGCTTTCCCGACGACCTCTCGAACGTCATCCCGGCGCTGTGCTGCGCGGACCGTGACGGTCTGGACGCCGTCGGGTGGGGCGCCATCCTCGAGTCGACCTACCGCATCGGCTCCAAGAAGTTCCGCGACTATGACGCCAGCCCCTTCGTTCGTACGTACGGACCGGTCTTCGAGGCGGTCGGGCTGGGCGTCGTGAACGCCGTCGCCGGCGTGAGCGAGGTGGGGACCGCGGTCATCTCCCACGGCAGCGGCTTCGGCGACGTCGTTCAATCTTGTATGAGGGGCGACGTCGGCAAGCCCTGCCTCAAGTGCTGGAAGTGCACCCGGAAGGTGATGCTGGACAGCTCTCTCAACGGGGTATGGCCGGCGCCCGACATGCTCGACGAGCTCTGCGGCAACCGCGAGGCGAAGATGAGGTTGACCGAGGACCCGATCAAGCACGAGGGCGTCGTCGCCTTCTCTGTCAATCGATACGATCAGTCTTCCGGTGGCAGCGAGATCATGGGTGCTCTGCAGGACAAGCTCGCCACGTACGACGTCGAGTTCCTTCAGCGGCACTACTCGCCCGCGCTGGACTTCATGCCGCCGCGATACCGCGATGGAGTGATGGAGCAGCTGAACGACCTTCTCGGGCCCATGACGGACGAGGAGGAGGAAGTCATACGGAACTGGAACGTGGCCGACCACCAAAGTGCCCGAAGAGAGCGGGGGCAGGAAAGGCTGCGTCAGATCCTCTCCTCGGAGGAACAGCATTGATCCCCCGGTACATCGATGATCGGGGCAGCCATCCAGCCCTCGTCCCCGTTCGTCAGTAAAATACTCACGAGTCATTGCGCTGAGGCTCTGGTCCTCGGCGGCACCACGCTACGGCGTGCGTCATTCTCATCTCGCATCAAGGAGATTCCCATGAACAAAACCATGATCCTCATCGGCGCCGGGGCGGCGCTGATCTTCGTCTCGCTGCTCCTCATCGGGCTGCAGGTGGGGCCGGCGGCCAGCCTGCCGTTCCTCGTCGTCGGTGCGCTGCTGGCGGCCGTGGGCGGCGTCTTGGTTTCCCGCGGTCAGAGAAAGTTCATGTGGTCGCTCCAGACGCGGGTGGGCAACCTGGAGGCCCGCGCGCAGAAGGCCCATGAACAGCTCGAGGATATCCGAAAGACCGTCGACGAGACCCGGCAGCTCGCAGCCCGTCGATCGCAGGAGGAACTCTCCCTCGTCGAGGGGCAGGTCCGGCAGCACGAGGCGCAGCTGCGCGAGGTCGGGCGTCTGATGGCGACGGGGAACACTGCAGAGGTCATCCGCCAGGGATGACCTCTGATTCTCGTTCCCGCCAGAAGCATAGACTGCGGTGGTCCCTCCTCATCATCGTCGCAACGGCCCTGTGCCTGTCAGTCGTCCTGGTGCTCGCATGGTTGCGGCCGTGGGCGAATGACACCGAGGCCCCGCCCGAATCGGAGGGCGACGCCAGCATCGAGGCCAGCGATTCCGGGTCCTTCGTCATCCCCGACAGCTTCGTGTCGGAGCCCTTCGAGGAGACATTCAAGAGCGGCGAGCGTCGGTGGCTCGACCTGACCCTGGATACCTATCTAGAGCCGGGGTCGGCGGCCGCCGCATACCTCGCCGTCTATCTGGGGTGCAAGGACTCGACCGGTGCTCGAGCACTAGGGATGACCGGGACGCAAAACATCCGCCAGGACGAGCCAACGACCATCAAGATGACAGGCCTCGTTGAGGCGACCCACGCCGGAGAGGCATCATGCCGGGTCAGAGTCAGCGCTCCGAACGGGGAGGCCGTGGCAGCGGGCATGACGGTAGACATCGACACCAGCTTCACGTTGGGTGCTCGGCCTGTTCAGGGGGAGGAAGCGAAACCGCGGACCAGCTTGCCTGCTGTCATCGACCCGGGCAAGAAGGTGGTGCTGTTCGATGACACGCTCTCTGCCGCGGAAGGTGAACGGCGGTTCCGTTCCTCGGCATCGATGCACCTGACGACCTGCACGATTCAGAACGGGTCGAAAGACTCCCAAGGCGGCGACTTCCTCTGTGACGAGTCGACCCTGGATCGACAGGGTAGCCAGGTCAGCGCGGTGCTTTCGCAGGAGGTGGAGGCGTCCGACGGGAACGAGTGCGGCAATCCGCGTGAGCAGCAGGTGGATCACCTCATCGACCACGACCAGCATCACTACATCTTCACCATCGGTGGTGAGTACGAGGAACCCGAAGGCTGCCGCGGAACGCCTAAGTTTACGCTCACCTTGGAGAACGACGGGCCCGCCCCCGTCGTGGTCCACTCCGATTCCACCCGGGCCTACGCGGGCGTCGACGAGTAGAAAACCAGGCGGGCCCGGAGAGACGTAATCGTCTCTCCGGGCCCGCCGGAATGAGGAAGCCGGATGACACCCCCGGTGGGGGCCCGCCCGCCTCAGAGGGCAGCGTGCGCCGGCTCCTGAACCCTCAGCGTCTGGTAGAGGTCGCTGATCCTTCCCGCCAGACTCTTCCAATCACGGTTCTCGACCACCCAGCGGCGTGCCTGATCACCCAGACGGCCCACCAGCTCAGGGTTGTCCAGAAGGCGCTCCAGCTCGGCGCGGAGAGCCTCGGCGTCACCCTTCTCGTGGAGGAGGCCGTTCAGCCCCGGCGTCACGATCTCGGCCAGCGCCGCCACGTTGGAGGCGACTACGGCCTTGCCCATCGCCATCGCCTCGAAGGGCTTGAGCGGGGAGACCATCTCGCACACCGGGAGGGCCAGCCGGGGGAACGGTGTGATGTCGATGAGGGAGTAGTAGCGCTCGACATCCTCGTGAGGGACACGGCCGGTGAAGGTGACGAAATTGTCCAGCGCGTTGTCGCGGACGAAGTCCTGGAACCGCTGGAGTTCGGTGCCGTCGCCCACGATGAGCACGTGGAAGTCGTTCCGAAGATTGCTCATCACGGCGGTGGCCTCGAGCATCAGGTCGATGCCCTCATAGTCCAAGACGGATCCGACGTAGCCGATGACCTTCTTGCCCTGCACACCGAGTTCGGTGGCCAGCGCCTCATCGCGAGGGATGGGGTTGAACCGGCCGGTGTCGACTCCGTTGGGAACCACCATAATCTTGCTTGCATCGACGCCGCGGTCGATCATCTCATCCCGCAACGCGTTGGTGATGGTGATGACGGCCGTGGCGCCGTCGGCGGCGTCGGCCTCCATGCGCGCCATGTACCTGAACATATCGCTTCGTGCCCATTCGGGGTCCCGGGACCCCCGGGTGACCTCCCACAGACCGCGTACCTCGTACACGGAGGGCAGGCCGAGCCGGCGGGCCGTCTGGACTGCGGTCAAACCGTTCCAGTGGTTGGAGGCCCCGTGGATGATGCTAGGACGTTCTGTCCGTGCGAGACCTTCCAATGCCTTGGAGTAGCGCTGCGTGTAGTGGTAGAGGGGGTTTTTCTTCTCGATCTCTCGACCGTGAAGCAGACGGATGTAGTCGACGCCGTCGACGACGTCGTGCGGAGCCACGTCTGGCAGGTCGGCCTTGCCCGGCATGTCGTAGGGGTAACCCAGGCGGGTGACGCCGTCGACATCCCAACCGCTGCGGTTCAGCTGGTGGAGCAGCCCGTGGGTGCGGGTGGCGTAGCCTGCCGAGTGGTGCGGCAGCGAGTTGTGCAAGAGGTAGAAGACCTTCTTGTCCACAGGCTGGTACGCGGCGCTCGAGGCAGCCGGCGGCAGCGGGAAGCCCTCCTGGCCCAGGCGGTAGTTGGAGAATGCCCCGCCGGGGAGCTTCTCCAGCTGCTGTTTGGCCCAGCGATCCTGGGGCTTTCGGCGCAGATAGGCGCGGAGGAGGGTCTCGACCATCTTGGGCTTGTTCTGCCGCTGGGCGCGTCGAATGGCACGCCGTGTCGAGTCTTCGGGGATGGACTCGTCGGCGCAAACGTGGAGCGTCTGTTCCAGGAGGGTGCCATTGCCCCGGGCCATGGATACCGTGAGCAGCACTCGGTTTCGGTCGGTGTCCTTGAGCTCGTCCAGGATGGCATCGGCCTCGGCGGAGTCCCGTTGCCGGTCGGCGAAGATGGCGTTGACCGCCACCACGGCCCGCACAATGAGGTCGGGGGACCTCCCTAGGACCTCCAGCGCGGCGACGCGCCGATACGGGATCAGGTAGTCCAGGGCGGCTCGATGCGCACCGGGCGTCAGGACCACCGACTCCTCGAGGCGCTTGAGAGCCCAGGCCAGGCGCCCAGAGGGTGCACCGATCTTCTCGAGGACCGTGAGGTACAGCTCCAAGGCGGGGACGTTAGCCCCGTCCCGCTCGAGGGCCAGCGCCAGGATCTCCTCGGCGGCGCGGGCCTCCGACTGGGCGATAAGAAAACGGCCATAGGCGACAAGCGAGCGTCCGTCGAGGCCGCTTCGAAGCGCCAGCTCACGATGGGCGATGCGTGCCTTCTCCACGGACAGACCCGAGATGCTCTTCAGTTCCTGGGCGATGTCGAGGCGGGATTCGGTCGTCATATGTTCCTTAAGATTCCTTTCGCCCGGCTCAGCGCCAGATGCCCTTGGTGTCGACGACGGTCTTGCCCTCCAGCGCGGCGGCCGGGAGCGCCTTGAACTCCTGGTGGTCGACCAGGAGCAGTACGACGTCGGCCCGCTCGATCGCGTCCGCGTACTCGGCCAGCGAGAGGTTCTCGGCGCCGTCGAGCGCGGTGGGGAGCGTCTCGACGTTCGGCTCCGCGGCCAGCACGGTGGCGTGGGGCAGGTCCGAGGCCAGCTTCTTGGTGATGTTCAGGGCGGGGGACTCGCGCAGGTCGTCGATGTCCGCCTTGAAGGCCAGGCCCAGGGTGGCGACGGTCGGCTTCGAGATGCCGCGCAGGGCCTTCTCGACCTTGCTGATGACCCACTCGGGCTTGCCGTCGTTGACCTCGCGGGCCGTGCGGATCAGGCGGGAGTTCTCGGGGTCGGCCGAGACGATGAACCACGGGTCCACCGCGATGCAGTGGCCGCCCACGCCCGGGCCGGGCTGCAGGATGTTCACGCGCGGGTGGTGGTTGGCCAGCTCGATGAGCTCCCAGACGTTGACGCCCAGGCGGTCGGCGATCAGCGAGAGCTCGTTGGCGAAGGCGATGTTGACGTCGCGGAAGGAGTTCTCGGTCAGCTTGGCCATCTCGGCGGTCACCGCGTTGGTGGGCAGCAGCTCGCCCTCGCAGAAGCTCGCGTAGATCTCGGTCGCGCGGCGCGTGGCCTCGGGGGTCTCGCCGCCGATGATGCGATCGTTGGTGATGAGCTCCTCCATGGCCTTGCCGGGGAGGATGCGCTCGGGGCAGTGCGCGAAGTGCAGGACCGGCTTGTCCTCGGGGTTCTCGGCGCCGTCGGCCACCAGGTCGGGGCGCAGGGAGAGGATCCTCTCGGCCATCTTGGCGGTCGCCAGCGGCGGGGAGGTGGACTCGAGGATGATGAGCTCGTCGCCCAGCAGCTGCGGCGCGAGGGACTCGGCGGCGGCCATGACGTAGGAGAGGTCGCCCTCGTAGTTGTCCTTGAAGGGGGTGGGGACGGCCAGGATGTAGGCGTCCGCGTGCGGCATCTCGGTGGTGGCGGTGAGGTTGCCGGACTCGACGGCGAGCTGGAGCGCCTCCTCGAGGCCGGGCTCGACGATGGTCACCTCGCCGCGGTTGATCCGCTCGACGTTGGCGGCATTGATGTCCACGCCGGTCACCTTGACCCCGTGGTTGGCCATGACGACGGCGGTGGGCAGGCCGATGTAGCCCAGCCCGACGAAGCACACTGACTGAGAGGTCATAAGAAGGGAGTCCTCAAGCGGTTGGAGTGACGCGGTCCGCGAACGCAGGCGGGACACGCTCGTCACAGGCAGGTAATTGATGCGAGATTAAACCGTGACGGACTATAGCGTATACCCGCTGGTCACGCCGATCTACGCGATGACGTGAGCCATGTTGAGGCCGTAATATTTCACGTCCCCCGTAGCCAGGATCTCCCGATCCTCCACCGCCCACGCGTGCCCCCCGCCGGCGGCGTGCCGCATCTGGCAGAAGTTGAACCGGTCGGCCGAATATATGCGCCCGCCGGCATCCAGCACGCTGGCTAGGAAGTTCGAGTCCTCCCCGCGGGACACCTCGGCGAAGGGCGTGTCGCGGAAGGCCGCGGCCGTCCCCGTGATCGTCGGCCCCATGACGAAGTCGGTCCACCGGTGCTCCCGCTCGGCGAAGCGCAACAAAGTAGCGTCCGTCTCCTTCAGGTACATGTAGTGCGCCTGCTTGCCCACGACGTCGGCCCCGGAGAACCGCATGGCCCGGAGCAGGTCTGCGAGGTACTGCGGGCCGTAGAGGTCGTCGTCGTCGACCTTGGTCAGGACCTCGCCGCCCGCCGCGGCCACCAGGCGGTTCAGGCACGCGCCCAGGGGCACCTCGGCCTCGGCGCGCAGCAGGCGGACGTCGGCCAGCCCGGCCTCGCGGGCCAGGCGCGCCACGTGCCCCTCTTCCGGCGTGAAGCCGTGGGTCAGCAGGACCAGCTCGGTCTCCACGTCCTGGAACGCCCCGACCGTGCGGATCACGTGCTCCAGCTGGTGCGGCCGGTTGGTGGAGACCAGCGCGCTCACGCTGGGCAGCCGCAGCCGCTCGGCGAAGGGGACGCCGCCGGCGTCGTGCTCCAGGCCCGCCGCGCGCAGCACGTCCACCGCGCGGTGCGAGTAGGTGTGGTGGCGCCAGATGGTCCGCTGGGCCAGGTGGACCGTGCGGTCGTTGAGCTCGGGGGAGCGGACCAGGGCGCGCAGGACGTCGCGGGCCTGCTCGGGCGTGTCCACCACCGGGACCTGGTTCTCGGTGAAGAAGCGCGGGATCGCCTCGGAGCGGGTGGTGACCACCGGGGTCCCGGAGGCGGTGATCTCGAAGACGCGGCGGGCGCACATCGAGGGCGACTCGGTCACCGAGTTCACGTTGAGGAACGCCTTGTAGCCCTTGTAGGCCGTGAGCATCTTGGCGTACGGCAGGCCGCCGACGACGCGGCGGTCGTAGGGCTCGGGGAACTGGTACCGCTCGTCGTCGCCCAGGAAGCGGGAGAAGATCTCCAGGCCCGTGGGCATCCGGCGGGAGGCCTCCTCGGCCGCGCCGAGCAGCAGGTGCATCTGCTCGCGGCGCTCCGGGAACTTGTGGGCGAAGTACATGCCGGCGAAGGCGACGTCGCGCTCGTGGAAGCCCCACTGCGGCCGGATGGGGTTGTGCATCGCGTCCTGCGCGGCGAAGGGGAGGGGCGCCACGCGGTCGTGGCCCAGGGCCTCGCGGTAGGTCTCGAGCAGGCGCGAGTCGGAGGTGAAGACGGCGTCGAAGAGGCGGGCCGTGTCCAGGAAGTCCTCGAAGTGGGGCGGGTCCTCCTTGTTCCAGAAGACCGCGGGGATCCCGAGCTCGCGGCAGCGGGCCACCAGGGCGCGCAGCTCCTCGGAGGGCGCCTTGGAGCCGGTGAGCTGGTACTGCCACGCCTTGCCGCTGCCGGCCCACGCGGACTCGACCAGCAGCAGGTCGACCTCGTGCCGCTCCAGGTCCCGGCGCCAGCCCTCCGGGGTCATCGCGACCGTGGTGAACTCGTAGCCCCAGGCCAGCTCGGAGAAGTCGTCCAGGATGGTGGCCACGGTGAGGTCGGCGAAGCGCCGGGGGCGGTCGGTCGGCTCGGCGGGGAGGAAGTCCAGCGTGTAGCCCGCCGGGGCGCCGCCGGGGGAGATGCCCGCCCGGGCGCCGAAGGGGCGGGACTGGCGGGAGGTGGGCGTGGCGGTGGTGACCGGGGCTCCCGGGGCGGCGGCCACGGCGCCCGGGGCCACCGCGGAGGGCCCCGGGCCGACGTCGAGCCCCAGCTTCACGCGGCGCAGGTGCTTCCTCGCCTGCTGCAGGCCCCCGTGGCGCAGGTGCCACAGGGTCCGGCGGAGGGAGAGGACGGTGCCGACTCGGGGTGAACGCATGGGGCCTTCCGGGTGAGAAGATGGGGCGGGGACCAGTCTATATAGACTGGTCCGCTATGAAGACCGACGGGAGTATGGTTCTGGGACCTGAAGCAACGGGCGCGCCGCGGCGCGTGTTCATCTACGGCTCGTGCGTGTCCCGGGACGCCTACGAGGTGCTGCCCGGCCGGGACGAGCGCCACGAGCTGACGGCCTACGTCGCGCGCCAGTCGCTGCTCTCGGCCGGCCACGACGCCACCGGCCTGCTGCCCGAGGACTTCCGCATGGAGCACGCCTTCCAGGAGCGCATGGTCCGCAGCGACTGGGCGGGCGACGTCATGGAGCAGCTCGACGACGCCGGCCCGCTCGACCTGCTCGTGTGGGACCTCGTGGACGAGCGGCACGGCGCCTACTGGTTCCTCGAGGGCGGCGTGGTCACCCGCTCCGTGGACATCATGGGCACGGGCCTGATGGAGCTGCTGCCCGAGGACCAGCTCATCGGGTTCGGCTCCGGGGACCACCTCGCGGCCTGGAGCGACGCCGCCGCGGAGTTCGCCGAGCGGCTGCGGGCCGCGGGCCTGTTCGAGCGGACCGTGGTCCTGGAGGTGCCCTGGGCCGAGGCCGCGCTGGGCGGGGAGCCCGTGCCGCCGAGCATGGGGCTGACCTCCGCCGAGGCCAACCGGCTCTACCGGCCGTACTACGCGCGGCTGCGCGAGCTGGGCTTCGACGTCCTGAGCGTGGAGGGCCCCGTCCACGCGGACCCCGAGCACAAGTGGGGGCTCGCGCCCTTCCACTACGCGCCGGAGGTCTACGAGCGGATCGACGCCGGGATCGCGGCGCGGCTGGGGCTGCCCGCCGGCGGCTGACCGGCCCCCTCCTCCGCCGGAAGGCCCGCGGTCCGGCGGCCCACGGAAGCGTAGGCGAAGCCGGCCGCGGCCACGCGCGCCGGGTCGTAGAGGTTGCGGCCGTCCACGATCAGCCGGCCGGCCATGCGCTCGGCGAGGCCCTCGGCGTCGAACGCGCGGAACTCCTCCCACTCGGTGCAGATGGCGAGGGCGTCGGCGCCCCGTGCCGCGTCGAGCGCCGAGTCGGTGAACTCCACGCGCGCCGCCTCCTCGCCCAGGGCGGCGGCGAAGGTGCCCGCAGCCACCGGGTCGTAGGCCCGCACCGTGCAGCCCGCCGCGAGCAGCCCGCGGACCAGGTGCAGGGCCGGGGCCTCGCGGACGTCGTCGGTCCGGGGCTTGAAGGCCAGGCCCCAGACCGCCACGGTCCGGCCCGCCAGGCCGGGGAGCAGCTCGTCCAGGCGGCGCAGCAGCGTGCCCTTCTGGTGGGCGTTGACGGCCTCGACGGCGTCGAGGATCCGCGGCTCGCAGCCGGCCTGCCGGGCCGTGTGGGCCAGGGCCGCGACGTCCTTGGGGAAGCACGAGCCGCCGTAGCCGGCGCCGGCGTAGAGGAACTGGTAGCCGATCCGCGGGTCGGAGCCGATGCCCTGGCGCACCCGCTCGATGTCCGCGCCGGCCGCCTCGGAGATCGCGGCGATCTCGTTCATGAAGCTGATCTTGGCGGCCAGCATCGCGTTGGCGGCGTACTTGGTCAGCTCCGCCGAGGGGATGTCCATCGCGATGATCTTCTCGCGCTGGCGGTTGAAGGGCTCGTAGACCAGGCGCAGCAGCTCCTCGTCCTCGGCCGCCTCGGTGCCGACGACGATCCGGTCGCCGTGCTTGAAGTCCGCGATCGCCGCGCCCTCCTTGAGGAACTCCGGATTGGAGGCGACCCCGACCCGGTGGCCGGCCCCGCGCGCCGCCAGCCCCTCCTCGATCAGCGCCCGCACGCGCGCGGCCGTGCCCACCGGCACGGTCGACTTGTTGACCACCAGCAGGTCCCGCCGGGCGAGCTCGCCGATCCGGCGGGCGACGTCGTCCACGTAGCTCAGGTCCGCGGAGCCGTCGGGCGCCTGCGGAGTGCCGACCGCGACGAAGGCCACGCGCGCGTCCTCGAGCGCCTCCGCGGGGTCGTCGGTGAACTCCAGCCGGCCCTGCGCGAGGTTGCCGCGCAGCAGCTCCTCGAGGCCGGGCTCCCAGATCGGCGACTCGCCGGCGCGGAGCCGGGCGACGCGCTCGGAGTCGACGTCGACGCAGGTGACGTGGTGGCCGCCGTCGGCCAGGCAGGCCCCGGTGACCAGGCCGACGTAGCCGGAGCCGAAGATGGCGATGCGCATGGGGCGACCTCTGAATCTGCTGGGGGTGGCGGCGGGCCGGAGGGTGCGCCGTGGTGCGGGCGGGGCCCGGGACGGGCGGGCTCCCCGGGGCGGGTGCGGCCTCGCGGGGGAGGGGCCCGACGCCGTGCGGTGGGCGGCCCGCCCGGCGGGAGGGACGTTCGCCAGCCTAGTGGAGGATCAGGTTCCCGGCGATGAAGAGCATGAGCACGGCGATCCCGGCGTCCAGCAGCCGCCACGTGAGCGGGCGGGCGAAGAGCGGCCGCAGCAGCCGGGCGCCGTACCCGAGGGCCACGAACCACACCGCGGAGCCGAGGCAGGAGCCGACGAAGAACCACCAGCGGCCGTCCTCCCCGTGCTGGTTGGCCACCGAGCCGACGAGCACCACGGTGTCGAGGTAGGTGTGCGGGTTCAGGAAGGTGATGGCGGCGCAGGTCAGCAGGGCGGCGGTCAGCTCGCGGCGGCGGGGGCCGCGGCGGGGGCCCGGGCCGGCGCCCCCGGGGGTCGCCTCGCCGGCGGGCACGGGTGCTGCGCCCGCCGACGCCGCGGGCGCCTCGACGCGGTCCAGGACGCCGGTGGCCGTTCCGCGCCCGCCATCCGCGCTCGCTCCGCGCGCACCGTCGGCGGTCGTTCCGCGCGTGCCGCCCGCCGGCGCATCCGCCACTGCGCCGCCGACGCCGTCCGCCACGGCCCCGGCGCCCCGGCCCGCCGCCTCGCGCGGCACCACCAGCGCCTCCCCGGAGGGCCGGATCGCCCGCCGCGCGGCCATCGCGCCGTACCCGAGCAGGAAGGCGACGCCGCCCCACTTCAGCACCGTCAGCACCCACGGGGTCCGCTCCACCAGGAACCCCATCCCGGAGACGCCCACGGCGTAGAGCAGCACGTCGGCCAGCGCGCAGAAGACGATGACGGGCAGGATGGTGCGGCCCATGATGCCCTGCTTGAGGATGAAGGCGTTCTGCGCACCGATGGCGACGATGAGGGCGAGCGTGGTGCCCGCGCCCATGAGGATGAGGGGGAGTTCAGCGACCATGCCCCCTACGCTAGGGAGCCCGCTCGGATCAGTACAGCTAAGCTTTTTTAGGAGACCTGAGGAGATCTTATGATGGGGGGTCATGAAGAGGTTCACCACCGAGCAGCTGCACACGTTCGCCACCGTCGTCGAGGAGCAGACCTTCGAGGAGGCCGCGCTGGTCCTGCGGGTCACGGCGTCGGCGATCTCCCAACGCATCAAGGCCATGGAGCAGGCCAGCGGGCAGGTCCTGCTCCGGCGCAGCAACCCCGTGGAGCCCACCGACGCCGGCCGCACGGTGCTGCGCCTGGCCCAGCAGATCGAGCAGCTCACCCTCGAGGCCCAGCGCGAGCTCACCGGCGAGCCCGGCGATCGCCGCCTCGCGGTCGCGGCGAACTCCGACTCCCTCGCGACCTGGTTCCTCGACGCCGTCGCCGCCGTGCCCCGCGCCGAGCGCATCTTCTGCGAGGTCCGCCGCGAGGACGAGATGCACTCCTCGGCCCTGCTGCGCTCCGGCGCGGTGATGGCCGCGCTGACCGCCGACCCGCAGCCGGTGCAGGGCTGCTCGGTGGAGCGGCTGGGGACCATGCGCTACTGGATCGCGGCCTCGGCCGAGTTCGTGGACGCGTATTTCCCCGGATTCGCGACGCCGCCCGCCCCGCCCCGCGGCGGGATCACCGAGGAGCAGCTCGCCGCGGCCCCCTCGGTGCGCTTCGACCGCAAGGACATCGGCCTGGACGCGATGGCGGAGCTGCTCGCCGCGGAGCACGGACTGCGCCCCCAGCACCACGCGCCCCGCGTGTTCATCCCCTCCTCCACGGAGTACCACCGCGCGGTCGAGCTCGGCCTGGGGTGGGGCGGGATCCCCGAGCAGCAGTGCGCGGGCGAGCTGGAGTCGGGGCGGCTGGTCCGCCTGGTCGAGCGGCCCATCGACGTCGCCATCTTCTGGCAACGCTGGACCATCGCCTCGCCCGCGCTGGAGAGCCTCACCGACGCCGTCCGGGCCACCGCGGCACGGGCACTGCGGGGATGACCCCGGTTTCCCGCCCCGGAGCTGGCAGAATCGGCCCATGAGCTCCTCATCACCGCAGCCGGCCCACGTCATCGTCATGGGGGTGTCCGGCACCGGCAAGAGCTCGGTGGCCGAGGCGCTCGCCCGCGAGCTGGGCACCCGATTCGTGGAGGGCGACGCCCTGCACCCCGAGGCCAACGTCCGGAAGATGGCGGCGGGCACGCCGCTCACCGACGCGGACCGCTGGCCGTGGCTCGACCTCATCGTGGCCGCCATGCGCCGGGAGGCGCAAGAGGGCAACGCCCTGGTGGTCACCTGCTCCGCGCTCAAGCGCTCCTACCGGGACGTGCTGGCGGACAGCGGCGCCGTGACCGTCTTCGTCCACCTCTCGGGGTCGCGGGAGCTGATCTCCTCGCGGCTCGGCGGCCGGGAGGGGCACTTCTTCCCGCAGGCCCTGCTGGACTCGCAGCTGGACACGCTCGAGCCGCTGGGGCCGGACGAGAACGGGTTCGCCGTCGACGTCGCCGCGCCCCTCGACGAGGAGCTGCGGGAGATCATGCGGCGGCTTCCGGACCACGTCGGCGCCCGCCCCGATGCGGGCCCGGACGCCGCCCGCCCTCACCGCGAGGCTGCCGCCCGCTCCGAGGCCGCCGCCCGCCCGGAGGGCGCCGCCGACCGCGCCGCCGACCGTTAGGAGCCCCGCATGGAGATCGACGGCTGGACCCCCACCCTCGGAGCGGTGCCGCTGCTCCTGATCGCCGCCGCGGCCATCGCGCTGCTGCTGGTGCTGATCATGAAGCTCAAGCTGCACGCCTTCCCCGCGCTGATCCTCGTCAGCCTCCTCACCGCGGTCGCGACGATCCCCCTGGGGTCAATCGTGGACGTGATGCTGGACGGCTTCGGCGGGACCCTCGCCGACGTCGCGCTGCTGGTCGGCCTGGGGGCCATGCTCGGCGCCCTGCTGGAGGTCTCCGGGGGAGCGCGGGCGCTCGCGCACCAGCTGATCTCCGTCTTCGGGGAGCGGCGCGCGCCGCTCGCGCTGGGCGTGGCCTCGCTGCTGTTCGGCTTCCCCATCTTCTTCGACGCCGGCCTGGTGGTCATGCTGCCGGTGGTCTTCTCCGTGGCCCGCTGGGTCGGCGGCTCGATGCTCCTGTACGGGATCCCCGCCGTCGGCGCGTTCTCCGTGATGCACGTTTTCGTCCCGCCGCACCCGGGTCCCGTCACGGCCGCGTCGTTCTTCGGCGCCAGCGTCGGCATGGTGCTGCTGGTGGGCCTGGTCGTCGTGATCCCCACCTGGCTGGTCGCGGTGTACGCCTTCAGCAAGTACATCGGCCGCCGCATCAAGCTGCCCGTGCCCACGATCTTCAGCGACCAGGAGGCCGAGGACCACGCGGACCCGCCGCACTGGGGCACCGTGGTGGGCATCCTGCTGCTGCCCATGCTCCTGATCTTCGCCAACACCGGCCTGACCACCCTGGAGAGCGCCGGCACGCTCGGCGGGGACGTCTCGGACCAGGCGTGGTTCCAGGGGCTGGTGCTGCTGGGGCAGACGCCCGTGGCGCTGCTGCTCACGCTGCTGGTCGCGGCGCTGGTGCTCGGCCGCGCCCGGGGGCGGGACAAGAGCGCGGTGCAGTCGACGCTGGAGGGTGCGCTGCCGGCCGTCTGCTCGGTCATCCTGATCACCGGCGCCGGCGGCATGTTCGGCGGGGTGCTGCGGACCTCCGGCATCGGCGACGCCCTGACGGACTCGCTCGAGGGCCTCGGCATCCCGCTGATCTTCGCCGGATTCCTGATCGCGGGCATCCTCCGGGTCGCACAGGGCTCCGCCACGGTCGCGCTGACGACGGCGGCCGGGCTGATCTCCGCGGGCGTCCAGGCCGGCGGGTACAACGAGGTCCAGGTCGCCGCGATGGTCGTCGCGGTGGCCGCCGGATCGGTGATCCTCTCCCACTTCAACGACTCCGGCTTCTGGCTGGTGGGCCGCTTCTTCCAGATGGACGAGAAGACGACGCTGAAGACCTGGACCGTGATGGAGACCCTGATCGGCGTGGTCGGCTTCGCGGTCGCGGTCGCCATCTTCTACGCCGCGGCCGCTTTCGGCTGAGCCGGCCCGGTTCGCCCCGCCCCGCTCAGGGGCCGTCGATCATCCCCAGGGCGGCGTCGACGCTGAGCAGCGCCTGATCCAGGTCCACGCGGGTGAGGGTCAGGGCGGCGCTCGCCGAGGAGGCGAGCAGCACGGCGCGGCGCCCGGCGTCGGCGTCGTCCAGGTGCGGCCAGCGCGCCGCGACCCCCGCCCGGAGGGACCGGCAGAGCCGGCGGTGGTAGGCGGCGACGAGGTCCCGGACCGCGCCCTCGCGCACGATCGCCGAGCCCGCCGAGTTCAGCAGCAGGCAGCCGTCCCGCCCGGCGCCCTCCCGGTGCTCCGCCACCGCCCTCCGCAGGGCGGTGAAGTAGTCGCGCAGCGCGCCCTCGCCCACGGCGTCGTGCTCGAAGCGGCGCAGCCCGGGGGCCACGACCTCGCGGAGGTAGTCGTGCAGGACCGCCTCGTAGAGCCCCTGCTTGGAGCCGAACACGTTGTAGAGGCTCGAGCGGTTCAGGCCCGTCCCGCGCTCCAGGTCGGGCAGGGAGGTGTCCGAGAAGCCGTTGCGCCAGAAGACGTCCCGGGCGCGCCGGACGGCCTCGTCGGTGTCGAAGCTCTGGGTGCGGGGCATGGCGGACCTCCCGGATCGTGTGGTGCCTCCTTCTAATTGTACCAATCGGTTCAGAATGGTGATAGATTCTGAATCGTTCAGTTCAAAATGGGAGCACACCATGATCATCGCCGGCCTCGTCCTCGGCCTCCTGGCCGCCGCGCTGCACGCGTACATCTTCGTCCTCGAGTCCTTCGCCTGGACGACGCCGCGGGCCCGCGCGATCTTCGGCACCACCGAGGAGGAGGCCCGGGCCACCCGCCAGCTGGCGTTCAACCAGGGCTTCTACAACCTGTTCCTGGGCCTGATCGCCGCGGCGGGCGCCGTCATGACGCTCGCGGGCGCGACGGCGGCCGGTGCGGCGCTGCTGGTCGCGGGCCTCGGGGCGATGCTCCTGGCGGCGTCGGTCCTGTTCGCGACCGCACCCGCCCAGCGCGCCGCCGCTGCCAAGCAGGGCGCGCTGCCGCTGCTCGCGCTGATCCTGCTCCTGCTGGGTGTGATCGGCTGATCAGTCGGCGACCGACCGATCCGTCCGCGGTCGGCCGAGCCGCCCGTGCTTGGCCGTTCCGCCCGCGATCGACCGATCCGCACCCTCCCGCTCCCTCGTCCCCTACCGAAAGGACCCTTCCGATGACCTCAGACGTCAGCACCCAGATCCACCTCGCCTCCCGCCCTCAGGGGTGGCCTGTCGAGGACGACTTCTCCCTGGTCCGCGTCGAGCTGCCCGCCCTCCGCGAGGGCGAGGTGCGCGTGCGCAACGAGTTCGTCTCCGTGGACCCGTACATGCGC
The DNA here is from genome assembly GCF_024199905.1 of Rothia santali. Lineage (GTDB taxonomy): Bacteria > Actinomycetota > Actinomycetes > Actinomycetales > Micrococcaceae > Rothia > Rothia santali. Next base: position 7,684 of record NZ_JANAFB010000020.1, on the reverse strand, counting down.
GGCCGCATGTCGGACGCCCCGAGCTACATCCCGCCCTTCGAGGTCGGGGAGGCCATGACCGGCGGGGCCGTGGGGCGGGTTGTCGCCTCGGAGGACCCCCGGCTCCCGGCGGGCACCCTCGTGCTGCACGACCAGGGGTGGCGCGACCTGGCGCAGGGGCCGGGCGAAGCATTCCGCCCGGTCCCCGAGGTCGAGGGCGTCCCGGTCTCGCTGCACCTGGGTATGCTGGGCCTGACCGGCATGACGGCCTACGTCGGCCTCACGCAGGTGGCGCGCCTGCGCGAGGGGGACTCGGTGTTCGTCTCCGGCGCCGCGGGCGCGGTGGGCACCGCCGTCGGGCAGATCGCGCGCCTGCTGGGCGCCTCGCGGGTCATCGGCTCCGCGGGCGGCCCGGAGAAGGCGGCGCTGCTGCGGGAGAGGTACGGGTACGACGTCGCACTGGACTACCGCGCCGCGCCCATCCGCGAACAGCTGGCCGAGGCCGCCGGGGAGGACGGCGTCGACGTCTACTTCGACAACGTGGGCGGGGACCACCTCGAGGCCGCGCTCGACGTGCTCAACCGCGGCGGCCGCGTGGCCGTGTGCGGGGCCATCAGCGGGTACAACGCCGGCGCCCGGGCCGCGGGACCGGACAACCTGACCAACGTCATCAAGAACTCGCTCATGCTCCAGGGGTTCACGCTGGGCGAGTACGCCGGGTTCGCGCGGGAGTTCCAGGAGCGCATGGGCGCGTGGCTCGCCGCGGGGGAGATCGCCTACGACGAGACGGTCGTGGAGGGGGTCGAGAACGCGGTCGCGGCGTTCCTCGGCATGATGCGCGGGGAGAACGTCGGGAAGATGGTCGTCAGGATCTGAGGCCTCCCGCGCGGGCGTGGCGGTGCGGGGCGCCGGCCGCGCGGGGCGTTCCCCGCGCCCACGTGGGGGACGTCATGTCGGGAAGGCCGCGTTCCGGGTAGAATCGGGGGTCGAATCAGAAAAACCGGCCGCCGGGCCCCTCGACGCCCGCGGCTCTCTCGAAGGGTGAACGTTTGGCACAGTTTCCGAAGCGCTCCAGGAACCAGATCACCTTGGCCTTCCTGGTCACTCTGATCCTCGGCACCGTGGTGACGGTGTGGTTCACCGTGCAGTCGGGCACGCCGCACATGGCCGCGGTCATGGGCATCCTCGCCGTCTTCGTGGTGATCGTGGTCGCCTCCACCGTGTGGCTGGCCAAGGAGAAGCCGCGGCACGCCGTCGCGGAGACGGCCGAGCACTAGCCTCCACCCCGGACCCCGGACCCCGGACCCCGGACCCCGGACCCCGGACCCCGGACCCCGGACCCCGGACCCCGGACCCCGACGCCGCCCGCCCCGCTCGCACCGAGCGGGGCGGGCGGCGTCGTTCGGTGGGTGTAGTGAGTGCGGGGTATCGCGCGAGAGGCCGGTGGGGGCCGCGGTGCCGCTCGAGTGGCCGGAGACGCAGGAAGCCCCCGCCGCACGGCGGGGGCTTCCCAGCATCACACACACAGGAAACTTATCAGCAACCAGTAAGGTGAGCCTATCCTTAACAGGTTCTCGCTGGCAAGCCCCTTCTCACGTCCGTCACACGGCGTCATCCCGGAGTGCGTTCGCGGCGCGCGGGGTCGGCCCGAGCGCGACGCCGCCCGCCCTGCTCAGTCCGAGCGGGGCGGGCGGCGTCGTCATCGTGCGCCGATGCAGCGGTGGGGGGTCGATGGGTCAGTGGGTCACGCGGCGGCTCCGGCGCTCCTTGACCGCGTAGATGGCGCCGGTGCTGACGTCCTCCTCGAGGGCCTCCAGCGTCCGCCCGCGGGTCTCCGGGACCTGGGTGATCACGAAGATCAGGGCCAGGACCCCGACGCCGGCGAAGAGGAAGAACGTCCCCGTGATCCCGACGCCGGCGACCAGCGACGGGAAGTACAGCGAGAGGAACCCGTTGGTCACCCAGAGCATGAAGATCGAGACGCCGGTGCCGATCCCGCGCATGTGCAGCGGGAACACCTCGGAGAGGTAGACCCAGACCGCCACGTTCAGGAAGGTCTGCATCGACCCGACGAAGGCGACCACCAGCGCGAGGATCACGTAGGGCCGGGCCGGGTTGCCGACCTCCAGCATCATCGAGGCCAGCCCGATGAGCAGGTGGCAGCTCGTGGTCAGCGTCAGGCCGATGGTGAAGGTCTTGCGCCGGTCGATCCGGTCCATCATCGTCAGGGCGATGAACCCACCGACGACGGCGATGATGCCCGGGGCGATGTTGGCGATCAGGGCCGCGTGCTCGTCGAACCCGGACTCCACCAGCACCGTCTGGCCGTAGTACATGATCGAGTTGATGCCCGTCAGCTGCTGGGCGATGCCCAGGCCGACGCCGACCAGCAGGATCCTGAACAGCCACTTGTTCGACAGCACCGCGCGCAGGCCGACCTGGCGCTCCGTCTGCTCCTCCTCGGCGACCTGCTCGACCTCGCCCAGCTCGGCGATGGCACGGTCCTCCGGGCGGACGGTCTTGAGCACCGCGAGGGCCTCCTCGTGCCGGCCCTTCTCCACGAGCCAGCGCGGGGACTCGGGCATCCGCAGCATGCCCACGAACAGGCAGATCGCGGGGATCGCGCAGATCGCGAACATCACGCGCCAGACGCCGGTGAACTCGCTGAAGACGTTGCCGATCACGGCGTTGATCACGAAGGCCGAGAGCTGGCCGATGACGATGGCGACCTCGTTGCGCCCCGCGATGGACCCGCGGATCTCGTAGGGGGCGAGCTCGGAGAGGAACACCGGGACCACGGTCGAGGCGCCGCCCACGGCCAGGCCCAGCAGGACGCGCCCGACCACGAGGACCTCGTAGTTGGGCGTGAAGACGACGAACAGGGTGCCGGCGAAGAACAGCACGGCGAGCATGATGATGGTCTTGCGGCGGCCCCAGCCGTCCGAGAGGCGCCCGCAGCACAGGGCGCCGATCGCCGCGGCGAACACCAGCGAGCTGGTGACGACGCCCTCGGTGAAGGGGGTCAGGCCAAGCTCGGCGGTCATGGGGCGCAGGGCGCCGTTGATGACGCCGGTGTCGTATCCGAAGAGCAGCCCGCCGAAGCAGGCGATGATGGAGATGAGCCCGAGGCGGTTGCGGTATCTGCCGGGGGTGAGCGGCGGCAGCCCGGCTGCCGATTCTCGAGGTGTTGACGTGGTGGCCACGGCATTGTCCTTTGTCCATGCGCAACGTTGCGCTGATGACTCGCGATGTGTCATTTGTCAGTTTGACGTGACAATCGAGGGGAGTGATGTGGATCACCCTAGACGGTCTCCGGCGGCTCGTCCAGAGTTTTCTCCCGAGAATTTATTATCCTCCTCGCGAGGGCGGCTCGTCACGCCCCTCTTTCCGGCTCCAGGCCCGCCTCGCGGCGGCCCGTGGGCGCGGCGTTTTGCCCCTCCCAGCGGCGCCCCATGGGCGGGGGCGGTTCACCCGCGGCATCCCGACGGCGGGGCGGTTCACCCCGCGGCATCCCGCCGGCGCGTCGGCGCGGCCCCGGTGCTCCGGCGGGCGATCAGGCCGGGCCTCAGCAGCGTGGTCTCGACCGGGCTCCCCTCGGCCCCACCCCGGATCATCCGCAGCAGCAGCTCGGCGGCCGCGCGCCCGACGTCGTCGTTGCGGGGGTCCACCGTGGTGAGGCGCAGGAGGGGCGAGGCCGCCAGGGGGGACGCGTCGTGGCCCATGACCGAGAGGTCCTCGGGCACCCGCAGGCCGAGCTCGCGGGCCGCGGCCAGGGCCCCCATCGCCATGACGTCGTTGGCGGCGAGGATCGCGGTCACTCCGGGGCGGTCCCGCAGCGCCCGCAGGGTCGCGGCGTAGCCGGCCTCCTCGGTGGTCGCGTCCTCGCCCTCCATGGTCAGGCGCACGTCCGGGCGCTCGGCGGCGGCGGCCTCCGCGGCCTCCCTGCGCGCCGTCGCGCTGCCGCCCGGGCCCGTCAGGTGCGCGACCTCGCGGTGCCCGAGCCCCCACAGGTGGTCCAGCGCCAGCCGGATGCCCGCGCCCTCGTCGGCCGCGACGACGGCGGCCCCCTCCGGCCGCTGCGCCCGCGTGCCCGCGACGACGACCGGCAGCCCCTCGGGCACGGCGCGGTGGTCGAGGGCCTCGGCCGCCATGATCAGGCCGTCGACGCGGAGGGAGACGGCGTCGTCGAGCGGGTCGGCGCCCAGGTGGCGGTTCATGGCGGCGTCCGTCAGCGTCAGCCGCAGCCCGTGCGGGACCAGGGCGCCGCGGATGCCCGCCAGGAGGGGCAGGTACCAGGGGTTGCGCAGGTCGTCGACGACGACGCCGACGGTGTCGCTGCGGGTGCCCGCCAGGAGGGAGGCTGCGCGGTTCGGCCGGTAGCCCAGCTGGTCCGCGGCGCGGAGCACCGCCTCGCGCCGGGCGGGGGAGACGCCGGGGTCCCCGCGCAGGGCCATCGAGACCAGCGACTTCGAGACGCCCGCCCGCTGGGCGACGTCGATGATGGTGGGCCGGCGCGTCGGCATGGTGACCTCCTTGACAGGACATATAGACATAAATCACACTGTGGAGACGAACGCAATTTGGAACGTTCCATCATCATCCCACCACTGCTCAAGGGAGAGTACCCATGGTCGAGACCCTCGGCGTCGCCGTCATCGGCGCCGGCATGGCCGGCAAGGCGCACATGGCGGCGTGGAAGGCCGCCCCCTCGGTGTTCAGCTCCGACGTCCCGGCCCTGCGCCTGGTCGCCGTCGCGGACCTCTACGAGCCGCTGGCGCGCGAGTGCGCGCGCCGCTTCGGCTTCGAGCGCCACTGCACCGACTGGCGCGAGATCCTGGAGGACGACGAGATCCAGGTGGTCAGCGTCGTCGTCGCCAACCGGCTGCACCGCGAGATCGTGGAGGCCCTCCTCGAGGCCGGCAAGCACGTCCTGTGCGAGAAGCCCCTCTCCGACTCCCTCGAGGACGCCGAGGCGATGGCCGAGGCCGCCCGCCACGCCGAGGAGCGCGGCGTCCTGGCCCGGATCGGCTTCACCTTCCTGCGCGCCCCCGGCGTCGCGACCCTCCGGGAGCTGATCGACGACGGCACGCTCGGCCGGGTCCGGCACATCTCCGGGCGCTACTGGACCGACTACGGCGCCTCGCCGCAGGCGCCCGTGTCCTGGCGCTACCGCGGCGGGCCGGGCTCCGGGGCGCTGGCCGACGTCGGCAGCCACCTGACCTATCTGCTCGAGTTCCTGGCCGGCCCGGTCCGGGAGGTCTCCGGCGGGCGGCTGACCACCGAGATCGCCGAGCGTCCGCTGCCGCTGGGCAACGTCGTCGGGCACCAGCACGTTGAGGTCTCCGCCGAGACCGCGCCGGTGGAGAACGACGACTACGCGACCTTCAACGCCCGCTTCGAGCACGGCGCCGGGTCCCTGGAGGTCTCCCGCGTCGCGACCGGCCACCCCAACGGGCTCGTGCTGGAGGTCTTCTGCGAGAACGGCTCGGCCCGGTGGGACCAGGAGCGCCCCTCGGAGATCGGCCTCGCGCTGCGCGGGGACGGCCCGCGGGTGGGCGGCTTCCGCCAGGTGATCCTCGGCCCCGCGCACCCCTACGTGGCCGGCGGCATGGCCATGGACGCACCCGGCGTCGGCTGGGGCCAGAACCAGATGTTCGAGTACCAGGCGCGCGCGTTCCTCGAGGAGATCGCCGGGGTCCCGCGGGATCAGGCCCTCCCGCGCTGCGCCGCCTTCGACGCCGGGCTGCACAACATGAGGATCCTCGCCGCGGCCGCCGACTCCGCCCTCGCCGGCGGCGCGACGGTCGCCCTCGACGACGCATCCGACGAACTCCCCCTGGAAGGAGCCACCCCGTGAAGCTGGGACTCTACAACGCCATCCTGCACGACCGCCCGCTGCCCGAGGCCCTGAGGGTCATCGCGGACCAGGGCCTGACCGGCCTCGAGCTGAACACCGGCGGGTTCCTGCCGCCGAGCCACGTGCCGAACATCGACGAGATCCTCGCCAGCGACGCCGCCCGCGACGACTTCCTCGCGCAGTTCGAGGGCACGGGGGTGAGCCTCGCCGGCCTCAACTGCAACGGCAACCCGCTGCACCCCGACCCCGCGATCGGCCCCCGGCACGCCGAGGACGTCCGCCGCTCGATCCGGCTGGCCGCGCGCCTCGGCCAGGACCGCGTGGTGACCATGTCCGGCCTTCCCGCCGGGGAGGAGGGCGGCACCCGCCCCAACTGGGTCGTCAACGCGTGGAACTCGGCCGCCCTGGACGTGCTGGAGCACCAGTGGCAGGTCGCGACGCCGTTCTGGCGGGAGATCGACGAGCTGGCCGGGGAGCACGGCGTCAAGGTCGCGCTGGAGCTGCACCCGCAGAACCTCGTCTTCAACCCGGCGGGCATCCGCGAGCTGGTGGAGCGCACGGGGGCCTCCCACGTCGGCGTCGAGCTCGACGCCTCCCACCTGTTCTGGCAGCAGATGGACCCGATCGCAGTGGCCCGCGACCTCGGCCCGCTGGTCTTCCACGCCGCCGCCAAGGACGTGCGGATCAACCCGCACGCGGCGATCAACGGGGTGCTGGACAACTCCTTCCGCAGGCTCGGGCCGGACGAGGAGCGCACCAACCTCGGGGGCGACGAGTGGGCCAACGAGTGGCCGAAGCCCTCCGCGTGGGACTTCGTGGCGATCGGCAAGGGGCACCCGGTCGAGTACTGGACCCGGTTCCTGGAGGCGCTGCGGGAGATCGACCCGCAGATGTGGGTCAACATCGAGCACGAGGACACCGAGCTGGGTCGCGAGGAGGGCATCGCGCTCGCCGCCGAGGCGCTGCGCGAGGCCGAGGCGGCGATGGGCGCGCCTACGCGGGCCGTCTGATGCCCGCGCTCGGCCGGGTCCGCGCCCGGCCGGGCCGCGCGGCGCCCAGGGTTCCGTACCATGGAGACCATGTCTGTCACCCAGCTGAGCAGCTCCGCCCAGAACTACCTCAAGACCATCTGGACCCTGTCCGAGTGGTCGGACGAGAAGGTCACGGCGTCGGGCATCGCCGCCGCGACCGGGCTGCGACTCTCCTCGGTCTCGGACGCGATCCGGCGGCTGACGGCCCAGGGCTTCCTGGAGCACGCCCCGTACGGCGCGGTCGCGCTCACCGAGGCCGGGCGGCTGCACGCCGTCGCCATGGTGCGCCGGCACCGGCTGCTGGAGACCTTCCTGGTCGAGGTGCTGGGCTACACGTGGGACCAGGTCCACGACGAGGCGGAGGTCCTGGAGCACTCGGTCTCGGACTTCATGATCGAGCGGATCGACGAGCGCCTGGGCCGCCCCGTCCGGGACCCCCACGGCGACCCCATCCCGTCCGCTGACGGCACGACGACGCTGCCCGCCGCGATCCCCCTGACCCAGGCGGGCGCGGACCAGCCCCTGAGCGTGGAGCGGATCTCCGACGCCGACCCCGAGCTGCTGCAGTTCTTCGCCGGCCACGGCGTCCGGGTGGGCACCCGCCTGCTCAAGCGGGCGCGGGACCCGTACCTGGGCGGGACCGAGGTCGAGATCGGGGAGGGCGGCCCCGCCCTGCCGCTGGGCCCCGAGGCCACCGACGCGCTCTACGTCTCACGACTGCAGGACTGACCCGGCCGGCCGCCGGTGTGCCGGCCGCCGCGGCGCGCCTACTGGCCGGCCACCGTCTCGGGCGTGCCGTCGCGCACCGCGCCAGGCC
>NZ_JANAFB010000001.1 GCF_024199905.1 Rothia santali | reverse complement strand
CAGGCTCGGTCGGCTCAGGGTCACCAGATTCCGTGGGCTCCGGATCGCCAGGCTCGGTCGGCTCAGGGTCGCCAGATTCGGTCGGCTCAGGATCACCGGACTCGGTCGGCTCAGGATCACCAGATTCCGTCGGCTCGGGATCGCCAGGCTCGGTCGGCTCAGGGTCACCAGATTCCGTGGGCTCCGGATCGCCAGGCTCGGTCGGCTCCGGGTCACCGGATTCCGTCGGCTCGGGGTCGCCAGATTCCGTGGGCTCCGGATCACCAGACTCCGTCGGTTCCGGATCACCGGATTCGGTCGGCTCGGGATCGCCAGATTCCGTGGGCTCCGGATCACCAGACTCCGTCGGTTCCGGATCACCGGATTCGGTCGGCTCCGGGTCACCGGATTCCGTGGGCTCCGGATCGCCAGGCTCGGTCGGCTCGGGGTCACCGGATTCGGTCGGCTCCGGATCGCCAGGCTCGGTCGGCTCAGGGTCACCAGATTCCGTGGGCTCCGGATCGCCAGGCTCGGTCGGCTCAGGGTCGCCAGATTCGGTCGGCTCAGGATCACCGGACTCGGTCGGCTCAGGATCACCAGATTCTGTCGGCTCGGGATCGCCAGGCTCGGTCGGCTCCGGGTCACCAGATTCCGTGGGCTCAGGATCGCCAGGCTCGGTCGGCTCCGGGTCACCGGATTCCGTCGGCTCGGGGTCGCCAGATTCCGTGGGCTCCGGATCACCAGACTCCGTCGGTTCCGGATCACCGGATTCGGTCGGCTCCGGGTCACCGGATTCCGTGGGCTCCGGATCGCCAGATTCGGTCGGCTCGGGGTCACCGGATTCGGTCGGCTCGGGATCGCCAGATTCCGTCGGCTCCGGATCACCAGATTCCGTCGGCTCCGGATCCCCCGGTTCGTCAGAAGGTTCGATGTCAACCAAAATCGCAGCCTCGCCCCGGTTCCCGAACTCATCGGCGACGCTGTAGGCGATCGGAGTCGTCGTCCCACTGAAGGAGGCTCTCGGGGTGAACAGGACCCTACCGTTGTTGCTGGGAACCTCGAAAGTTCCTTCGCCATCGACCGTCAGGGTCTTGCCTCGATCGCTGATGACGCCCGCAGACTCGCCCGGAAGCAGCACCACGCTGCTCGGGTCCAGGTCCGGCCCGCCTTCGGCCGGCGAATCGTTGTCGAGCACCACGATCTGCACGGGCTCACCCTGCGGGGTCGTGGCGTCGTCGGCCACCACGTCCGGCTGGAGGACGTTGACGGTCACCGAAATGACCGACTGGGCACTGTTGCCGAAACCATCGGCGACGCTGTACCCGATGGGGCTGGCACTGCCGCTGAATCCGCTCTCGGGGACGAAGCGCACCTGGCCATTGTCGAGGACTTCGTAGACTCCCTGTCCTTCGACCGTCAGGCGCCTGCCGTCCTCCGAGACCGTCCCCCCGGACTCACGGGGCTGCAGCCGGATCGTGGCGGGATCCAGCGCGGGCCCGCCATCACCGGGTGAGTCGTTGAGCAGGACGTCGACCGTCGCCGTCTCACCCTGCTGGATGATCGCGGTATCGACCCTCGCTACCGGCGAGAAGGCCGTCACCGTCACGGACAGGGCCGCCTCGCCGCGGTTGCCGAACTCATCGGCCACGCTGTACCGCACCGGAGCCGCCTCGCCGCTGAAGCCATCCTCCGGGGTGAAGCGGATCCGGCCGTCGTCGAGCACCTCGTAGGAACCCTGACCGGGCACCGTCAGGCGCCGCCCGTCCTCGGACAGCTCGCCACCGGAGCCCCCCACGACCAGACGCACGGTCGAGGGGTCCAGATCAGGTCCGTCCGCGGCCCCGGAGTCGTTGCCGAGGACGTCGATCTCCACGGCCTCGCCCTGCGGGGTCGACGCCGAGTCGTCCGCGATCTCGGGGGTGAAGGTGTTGACCGTGACGGACACCGACGACTCGCCACGATTTCCGAACTCATCCGCCACCGTGTACCGGATGGGAGCCGCCTCGCCGCTGAAGTTACCCTCCGGGGTGAAGCGGATGCGGCCGTCGTCGAGCACCTCGTAGCCGCCCTCGCCCGCCACGGTCAGGCGCCGGCCGTCCTCGGACAGCTCACCGCCGGAGCCGCCCGCCAGCAGCCGCACGCTGGCGGGATCCAGCGCGGGGCCACCCTCACCGGGAGAGTCGTTGCCCAGCACGTCGATCTCCACCGGCTCACCCTGGTCGGTGATCGCGGTGTCGGGGTTGATCGAGGGGCTGAAGGTGTTGACGGTGACGGAGATCGACGACTCGGCGCGGTTCCCGAAGCCGTCCGCCACGCTGTAGCGCACCGGGGCGACGTCGCCGCTGAAGCTCCCCTCCGGGGTGAAGCGGATGCGGCCGTCGTCGAGCACCTCGAAGACGCCCTGGCCGGGCACCGTCAGGCGCCGCCCGTCCTCGGACAGCTCACCATCGGAATCACCGGCGAGCAGCCGCACGCTGGAGAGGTCCAGTGCGGGGCCACCCTCGCCGGGAGAGTCGTTGCCCAGCACGTCGATCTCCACCGGCTCACCCTGATCGGTGACGGCCAGGTCGGCCTGCGCGCTCGGGGCGAACGCCTCGACCGTCACGGTGATCGACGACTCGGCGCGGTTCCCGAAACTATCGGCCACGCTGTAGCGCACCGGGGCCGCCTCGCCGCTGAAGCCGCCCTCCGGGGTGAACCGCACCTGGCCGTCGTCGAGCACCTCGTAGACGCCCTCGCCCTCGACCGTCAGGCGCTTGCCGCCCTCGGAGACCGTACCGCCGGATTCCCCGGCCAGCAGCTCGACGCTGGAGGGATCGAGCGCGGGGCCGTCCTCCGCGGGGTCGTCGTTGTCGAGGACGCCGATCTCCACGGCCTCACCCTGACGGGTCGACGCCGTGTCGGCTTCCGCCGTCGGGCTGAAGCTGTCGACGGTCACCGCGAGCGCCGCCTCGGCGCGATTGCCGAAGCGATCGGCCACGCTGTACCGCACCGGGGCAGCCTCGCCGCTGAAGCTCCCCTCCGGGGTGAAGCGGATCCGGCCGTCGTCGAGCACCTCGTAGGAGCCCTCGCCCTGCACGGTCAGGCGCCGGCCGTCCTCGGACAGCTCGCCGCCCGACTGGCCCACGACGAGCCGCACCGAAGCGGGGTTCAGTCCGGGGCCGCCCTCGGCGGGAGAGTCGTTCTCCAGGACCTCGACGTCGACGGGCTCGCCCTGGCGGGTGGTGGCCGCGTCGTCCGCGGCCGCCGGGGAGAAGACGTTGACGTTCACGGAGATCGACGACTCGCCGCGGTTTCCGAACTCGTCCGCGACGCTGTACCCGACCGGCGTGGTCGGCCCGCTGAAGTTCCCCTCCGGGGTGAAGCGGATCCGGCCGTCGTCGAGCACCTCGTAGACGCCCTCGCCCTCGACCGTCAGGCGCTTACCGCTCTCGGAGACCGTGCCGCCGGACCCGGCCGGCCGCAGCTCGACGCTGGACGGGACGAGCGCGGGGCCGCCGTCGGCCGGCGAGTCGTTGCCGAGCACGTCGATCTCCGTCGCCTCGCCCTGGTCCGTGAGCGCGGTGTCGGGGTTGATCTCGGGAGCGAACGCCGCGACCGTCACGCTGATCGACGACTCGCCGCGGTTTCCGAACTCATCGGCCACGCTGTACCGGACCGGCGCCGCCTCGCCGCTGAAGCTTCCCTCCGGGGTGAACCGGACCCGGCCGCTCTCGAGCACCTCGTAGACGCCCTGACCGGGCACCGTCAGGCGCCGGCCGTCCTCGGACAGCTCGCCGCCGGACTCCCCGGCGAGCAGGCGCACGCTGGCGGGATCCAGCGCGGGGCCGCCCTCGCCGGGCGAGTCGTTGCCCAGCACGTCGATCTCGGTGGCCTCGCCCTGGCGGGTCGTGGCCTCGTCGGCCTCGATGCTCGGGGAGAAGGTCTCCACCGTCACGGTGAGCGTCGACTGGCCGCGGTTGCCGAAGCGGTCCGCGACGCTGTATCCGACCGGCGCCGCCTCGCCGCTGAAGCTGCCCTCCGGCGTGAACCGGACCCGGCCGCTCTCGAGCACTTCGTAGACGCCCTGACCGGGCACGACGAGCCGCTTGCCGCCCTCCGAGACCGTGCCCCCGGACTCGCCCGGCTGCAGCTGCACGCTGGCGGGATCCAGCGCGGGGCCGCCCTCGCCCGGCGAGTCGTTGCCCAGCACGTCCACCTCGGTGGCCTCGCCCTGGCGGGTCGTCCCGCGGTCGGGCTCCGCCGAGGGGGTGAAGACGTTGACCGTCACCGAGACGGTCGCCTCGGCGCGGTTGCCGAAGCCGTCGGCCACGCTGTATCCCACCGGAGCGACGTCGCCGCTGAAGCTGCCCTCGGGGGTGAAGCGGATCCGGCCGCCGTCGAGCACCTCGTAGACGCCCTGGCCGGAGAGGGCCAGGCGCCGGCCGTCCCCGGAGACCGTGCCGCCCGAGTCCCGGGCGAGCAGGCGGACGCTCGCGGGGTCGAGCGCCGGGCCGCCCTCGCCGGGCGCGTCGTTGCCGAGCACCTCGAGGTCGACGGGCTCACCCTGCTCGGTCGTCGCGGAGTCGTCCGCCGCCGCGGGGCTGAACGGGTTGACCGTCACGGTGATCGACGACTCGGAGCGATTCCCGAAGCCGTCGGCGACGCTGTACCCGACCGGGGAGGCCTGACCGCTGAAGCTCCCCTCCGGGGTGAAGCGCACCCGTCCGTCGGCGAGCACCTCGTAGGCGCCCTGGCCCGGCACGACGAGCCGCTTGCCGTCTTCAGAGACCGTGCCGCCCGAGGTGCCCGGGCTCAGCTGCACGCTGCCGGCGTCGAGGGCGGGTCCGCCCTGCTCCGGCGAGTCGTTGCCCAGCACGTCGACGTCGACCGCCTCGCCCTGGTCGGTGCTCGCGGCGTCCGGCTCCACCACGGGGGAGAACGGATCCACCACCACGGTGATCCGCGACTCGCTGCGGTTCCCGGACCGGTCCGCGACGCTGTAGCCCACCGGCGTCGTCGTCCCGCTGAAGTCGCGGGCGGGGGTGAAGTGCACCCGGCCGTCGGCGAGGACCTCGTAGATGCCCTCGCCCTCGACCGTCAGTCGCTTGTTGCCGTCGCCGGACACGATGCCGTCCGACTCCCCCGGCGAGAGCTGGACGCTCGAGGGGTTCAGCGGGATGCCGGTCTCGGCGGGCGAGTCGTTGGCCAGCACGTCGATGTTCACGTCCTGGTTCTGCCGCGTCCTGGCGGTGTCGGCCTCCAGGATCGGGTCGACGGCCTCGACCGTCACGTCGAGCGTCGACTCGCCGCGGTTGCCGAACTGGTCCGCGACGCTGTACCCGATCTGCGCCGCCTGTCCGACGAAGTAGCTGTTGGGGGTGAAGCGCACCCGGCCGTTGTCCTGGACGTCGTAGGTGCCCTCGCCCGGGACGGAGAGCCGCTTGCCCCCGTTGGAGACCGTGCCGCTGCTGCGGCCCGGCGTCAGCTGGACGCTTGTGGGGTCCAGCGCGGGCCCACCCTGGCCGGGAGAGTCGTTGCCGAGGACGTTGATGTCCACGGCGTCGCCGCGTTCGGTGGTCGCCGTGTCGGGGCGCGCCACCGGGGAGGGGGTGTTCTCGACGGTGACCGTGAGGGTCGAGCGCGCGGTGCTGCCGTTGGTGTCGGTGATCTGGTACGGCAGGGCCGGCGTCGTTCCCACGAAGGAGGAGACCGGCGTGAAGACCACGTTGTTGGCGCTGTTGACGCGCCAGGAGCCGACGCCGGGCAGGTCGGCCCGCCGCCCGTCGCTCTCCGCGGAGCCGCCCGCGGGCGCCTGCAGGCGCAGCCGCGCGCGGTCCACGCTGTACCCGGTGGGGGCCGAGTCGTTGCCCTGAACGTCCTGAGTCACCGGGGTGTTCCGGCCGGTGGTGGTCCGGTCCGGGACCGCGGTGGGGAGGGGAACGTCCGGCAGGGTCGCGAACATGGTCCACTCGTCGCCGTTGCCCTGAGCCGTCGGCGTGATGGCCTGCGAGGAGTTGTTGTTGCCCCGGATGGAGAGGTTGAAGGTCAGGGTGGTGATGCCCTGGCCGTTGACTCGGACGCTGCCGCAGCCGGCGGTGCCGTTGTTCTGGAACTGTCCGCTCGCCGAGTTGCACGCCGGCGTGGGACGGGAGGACTGCGGGCGGATCGTGCGCCCGTTCTCGACCGCGAGGTTGGTGCCGCTGAGGGAGGTGAGGGAGAGTCCGGCGGTCGTGAGCTCGGCGGCCACGGCGTAGGACACGCTGGCGGTGGCGCTGCCCTCGCCGGCGCCCATGCCCGCCACGTGGATCACGGGGTTGTCGACGGGCTTGTCGAAGGTGAGGGTGATGGTGCCCAGGTTGGGGCAGACCGTCGTCGTGTTCGCGGCGAACCTGCAGTTGACCGACGGGGTGAGCAGCTGCGGCATCGAGGTGCCCGCGGGAATGGTCTCCGAGTACATCGACTGGCTCCCGCTCTTTGCGGGGAAGGTCGCGGTGGTCTGCGAGGCTCGCACGGTGGGGCCGCTCACGGACGTCGTGGCGTTCACCGTCTGCGCGTCGGTCTGTGTGAACTGCTGGGTGTATCCACCGCCGGAGGCAACCGCGCCCGCGACGCGCGCCGCGTACGCCGCGGGAGCCGTCGAGACCGCCAGTCCGGACCACAGCAGGAACGACGCCGTGGAGATGGCCAGCCACCTTTTGGCCGAGGCCCTCTTGTTGGTCTTCCCTTCGACATTGAAAAGAGGATTCACCCGTCACGCACCAATAAAATCATCGACAAAATACCAGGATTTATTTCTCACAAAAATGCGGCCGATAGACATCATGCCTTGTCAGACCGCACCGTGAAAAAATTATCATGGCATTCAGGCAACACCAAGGTTCGCTCGCGCGAAGCGACGGGTGGACCATGAGGAAAAGACGAGGGTACCTGTTTCAGGCGACGATGGTATTCGATTCACCGACGCGCCGGTCCTTTGAGTTGACTTCGCGATCGACCCTCGGTACGGCGACGGCCGGGAATGCTACCCGGAACACGGGGCAAGCGCAGCGCCCCCGGAAGGCTCGCCCCCCGGCCCGGAGCCCGCGGCATCGGCCCCGGCCCCCTCGGCGGACCCCGCGGGCGCCGGCTCGCCGAGCGACTCGACGGAGATGCCGTCGGGCTCGCCCGGTGACGAGTCGTCGATCTCGTCCTCCGTGTAGTCCCGGACCGGCAGGGGAACGCTCAGGACCAGGCCGTCCTCGGTGCGGAGGGCGACGTCGACCTCCCCTCCCGCGCGCAGGGAGCAGGTCAGGCCCCGGAGCATCAGGTGATCCCCGCCCGGCTGCAGGAGGAGCTCCTCGCCGGGACGGAGAGTGAACCCGCCCTCCACGGCCGCCATGGAGGGCGTGCCGGCCTCGCTTCTGGAAGATTCGTGTAATTCCACGGACTCCGCGGCGGTCGAGGTGGCCGCAACGAGGGTGATCTCGCGATCGGAGGCGTTGACGACGACGCCGAAGGCCTCGCTGTCGCCGGACTCCGCGGCCTCGACCCACTGCCCGGAGACCGTCAGGCCGGACCCGTCCCCGGCCGCGGCGGAGGGCGCCGGGTCCGCGGCGGCGGGGTCGCCCTCCGCGCCGGCGTCGTCCGGCCCCCGCTCCCCGCAGGCGGAGAGGAGCAAGGCGGCGATCAGGGCGAGCGATCCGGCGGTCAGGGACCGCCGCGGCTTCGCGAGGGCCCGGTCCCACCGCGGGGCCTCGTCACGCCGATCGCGCCTCGGGGATCCGCCCCGGGGCATGGCCGGCTCCGGCAGCGCCTGTGATCTCATGCACACAGGCTACCCCCGGCGCGGGTGCCTCAGGAGGATTGCGTGATGCTCTCCGTCATCTGGCGCAGGAAGCGGGCGACCGTGGCCCGCTCGGGGCCGGTCATCCGCTCGACGACCTCGAACATCTTCTGGTGCATGTTCCGGAGGGTCTCCCGCACCTCTTTCTCGCCGAACTCGGTGGGGTTGACGGCCACCGACCTCCGGTCCCTGGGGTGGGCGATCCGTTCGGCGTAGCCGTCCCGGCACAACCGGTCCACGAGGGCGCTGGCCGAGGCCCCCGTGATCGAGAGCATCGTGGCGAGGTCCTTCTGCCGAAGTACCTCCCCGGCGGAGCGCGCCGCCAGGATGTAGCGCAGGGCGAGGATGTCCTTCTCACCCATGCTCATGTCCTCGCGGATCTGCGAGCGCATCCTGGTCTCGGTCTCCCGATAGGCCCGGAGCAGGTTGAGGACCTCGATGGCGGTGGCGCTCTCCTCCCCGTCGGAGTACCAGAAGTGCCCATCGTCTCGGCGCTGCTCGACCATTGCCTTCCCATCTTCCTCGCGACGCGGCCTCGCGGCCCTTGTTGACAACAATCGTTAGTCTATCTAATAGTTAGAAGGGCTACAAACGAGCCCAGCACCGACGCCCGCCGACGAGCGTCTGGCGAGACGACCCGAGCCCGGAAAGGGGCTACCCGTGAGCATCACCGCCGAGCCGCACCGCCCGATCACCTCCGAGAAGACCGCCCCCTCGGTCAGCTGGGACGCGATGCTGGGCACCCTGGCCGACGCGGCGAGCTGCGGGATCCGCGTCTACCCCTCGGTCGCGCGGGCCGACTTCAGCATCACCGGCGCGCCCGGCGAGCTCAGCGTCTCGGTGGACCTCGTGGTCCTGGCCGGCGGCGACTCGTCGCGCATCCTGCGCGAGGTCGACGGCGAGGTCATCCCCGGCCTGGAGAAGATCGTCGGCCACGAGTTCGCCCAGCGGGACCTGAACCTCCAGGTCATCGAGAAGCCGCTGGTCATCGACGCGAAGGACGAGCTCACCAAGGCCGCCTGAGGCCCCCAGCATCCCCGCAGCGGCCCGGAGAGCGCGACGGCGACCCGGGGCGCGGAGAGCGCGCGCCAGCCGGATCGGAGCGCGGCCGCGACCCGCAGCGCCCCGTCAGACCCCGCTCTTGAGCCGCTCGACGACGCCCAGCAGCTGCTCGATCTCCGCCCGCCGGTCCTCGACCGACTCCGCCGGGCCCAACCCCGAGGTCAGCGCGGCCGTGTAGTACAGCCCGTCCCCGATCAGCAGGATCGCCCGCGCGATCGCCCGGTTCCCGACCTCCTCGACGATCAGCTCCAGCCACCGCTCGTGGATCTCCTCGATGACCTGCCGGGCGCGGGGGTGCGCCTCCTGCCCGAGCTGCAGCGTGGCCACGAGCGCGCGGTCGAGCCCCGACTCCTCGTAGACGGAGGTGCGCACGTAGTAGGCGGAGCAGCCGTCGGGCGCCGCCCTCATCGCGGCCACGTCCTCCTCGGCCATCTCCTGCAGGCGCCCCAGGATGCCCTCGGCGAGGGCGTTCTTGTCCCGGAAGTGGTAGAGCAGGCCGCCCTTGGACACCTCGGCCCGAGCGGCCACGGCGTCCAGGGTCGCGGCGCGCTCGCCCTCCTCGATGAGGATCGACTCGTACGCGTCAAGGATCTTGCTGCGGGCACTCATGATCCCGACCATATCCCCCTTGCGCCCAACCGTCCAGACGGTACAGTAGTCAGCGGGCCACATCCCGGCCCGCTTTCCGTTCCGTCCTGGGGAGAAATCTTGCTCACCGCCACCGCACGCACCCGCCGCGGCGTCGGACACACCCGACGCTGGGCCGCCCTCGTCGTGCTCATGCTGCCCGTCCTGCTGGTCGCCGTGGACAACACGGTGCTGTCCTTCGCGCTGCCGCCGATCTCCGAGGCGCTGCGCCCCTCCGGCAACCAGCTGCTGTGGATCGTGGACGTGTATCCGCTCGTCCTCGCGGGCCTGCTGGTGCCGATGGGCAGCCTCGGGGACCGGATCGGGCGGCGTCGGCTCCTGCTGGTCGGCGGGACGGGCTTCACCGTCGTCTCGGCCGCCGCGGCCTTCGCGCCCGACGCCGCGTGGCTGATCGCCGCGCGCGCGGGCATGGGCCTGTTCGGCGCGATGCTGATGCCCTCGACCCTCTCGCTGATCCGCAACATCTTCACGGACCCCACCGAGCGCCGGACCGCGATCGCGATCTGGGCCGCGGGCTTCTCCGGGGGCGCGGCCCTCGGGCCGATCGTGGGCGGGTTCCTCCTCGAGCACTTCTTCTGGGGCTCCGTGTTCCTGCTGGCCGTGCCCGTCATGGTGCCGCTGCTGGTGCTGGGCCCGCTCCTGGTGCCCGAGTCCCGCGACCCCCGGCCGGGCCCCATCGACCCCCTGAGCATCCTGCTGGTCATGCTGACCATGACGCCGCTGGTCTACGGGATCAAGACCTTCTCGACCCACGGCGTCGGACTCGAGTCGATCCTGGCGGTGCTGGTCAGCCTCGCGGCCGGCATCGCGTTCGTGCGGCGCCAGCTGCGCGGCAGGGAGCCGATGCTGGACGTGCGGCTGTTCGCCAACCCCGTGTTCTCCGGGGCGGTCTCGGCCAACCTGCTCAGCGTGTTCTCGCTGGTGGGCTTCCTGTACTTCGTGTCCCAGCACCTGCAGCTGGTCAGCGGGCGCTCCCCCATGGAGGCCGGGTTCTTCCTGGTGCCGGGGCTGGCGCTGACGATCATGGCGGGGCTCGCGGTGGTGCCGATCGTGCGGCGGGTCCGGCCCGCGTACGTCGTCGCGAGCGGGCTGCTGCTCAACGTCGCCGGGTTCGCCGTGATCGGGTTCGCGGGGCCGCTGGGCTCGGACCTGGGCCTGATCATCGCGTTCATGGTGCTGGGCGCCGGCATCGGCGCCGCGGAGACGATCTCCAACGACCTGATCCTGAGCGCCGTCCCCGCCCACAAGGCGGGCGCCGCCTCGGCGATCTCGGAGACCGCGTACGAGACGGGCGCGGTGCTCGGCACGGCCGTGCTCGGCTCGATCCTGAACGCCGCCTACCGGGCCCACGTGGAGATCCCGGCCGGCGTGCCGGGCGACGCGGCCGAGTCCGCGCGCGAGACCCTCGGCGGCGCGGCCCAGGTCTCCGGCGGCCTGCCCGCCGAGCTGGCGGGACCGCTCATGGACTCGGCGCGGCACGCCTTCGACTCCGGCGTCGCGATCACCTCGGGGATCGGCGTGGTGCTGATGCTCGCGGCGACCGTGATCGCGCTGCGCACCCTGCGCTCGGCGCGGAGCTAGGGGCCGACGACGCCGGATCACCCGGCCATCTGACGTCGCGTTGCGCAACGTGGATTCATCCCGCGACGTCGTGTGACTCATCGTTGGGACCGGGCGCCCCGGCTTCCTAGAGTGATCCCACTGATCACCCTCGGAAGCGGAGCCCCCTCATGCGCAAACTCATCATCCTGGCCCTGATCGGGCTGGCCGCGCAGCTCGTGGACGGGTCGCTGGGCATGGCCTACGGCGTCACCTCCTCGACCCTGCTGCTGACCGTGGGCCTCGCCCCGGCCGCCGTCTCCGCGACCGTGCACCTGGCCGAGATCGGCACGACGCTGGCCTCCGGCGCCTCGCACTGGAAGTTCGGGAACATCGACTGGCGGATCGTCGGGTTCATGGCCGTGCCCGGCGGCGTCGCCGCGTTCTTCGGCGCCAACGTGCTGACGGCCTCGGGCGACGCCGCCGCCCCGATCATGTCGGTCATCCTGCTGGGCCTGGGGGTCTACGTCGTCTGGCGCTTCCTGCGGCTGCCGGACCGGCGGCCGAGCTTCACGGGCAAGGTGCCGGGCTTCCTGCTGGTCCCCCTGGCCGGCGTCGCCGGGTTCATGGACGCGATCGGCGGGGGCGGCTGGGGCCCGGTCGGGACGCCGACCCTGCTGGCCTCGGGGAAGATCCACCCGCGCAAGGTCATCGGTTCGATCGACGCCTCGGAGTTCGTGGTGAGCGTGGGCGCCTCGGTGGGCTTCCTGCTGGCGCTCGGCCACCAGGGCATCAACCTGCCGTTCGTGCTCGCCCTGCTGGTGGGCGGGGTCATCGCGGCACCGATCGCCGCCTACCTGGTGCGCTGGCTCGCCCCGCGGATCCTCGCCGTGGGCGCCGGCGGGCTGATCATCCTGACCAACACCCGGACCCTGCTGCGCACCGACGCCGCGGGCGAGGTGGTCCCGGCCGGCGTCGGCCCTGCGATCCTCCTGATCGTGGCGCTCGCCTGGGCCGCCGGGATCGTGTGGGTGATCCGCAAGGAGGTCGCGGGCCGGCGGGCCGAGCGGTCCGCGGCGGGCGCGGCGGCGCGCGACGCCGTGGGCAGCGACGTCGAGCGCTGAGGCGGTGGGCGCCGGGGCGTCGAGCGCTGAGGCGGCGGGTGCTGGGACACCGAGCGCCGAGGCGCACGCGCGCGGTGAGAGCACGACGCTGAAGCGGCCGGCGCGACACTGAGGCGGTGAGCGCGACGCTGTGCCGGCCGGCATGGCGCGGAGTCCGCGGCGAGGAGGCCGAGGATGTCGAGCAGAGATCGCGTCGGGCGGATACATGTGCTGCTCTGAGCTCGGCTTTTTCGGAGGTATCGTTCCGGAGACCAGCGCCCGGGTTCCGTGAGCGCCTCCGGTCATCGGCGGTCCCCGACGGGGTGGCAGACGTCCCCGACGGGATGGCGGAGGTCCACGGAAGCAAAGCTCCGAAAAGCGCTAGTTGGCGACACCCCATGGTGTTTCCCCGCGAGCTACGGACGTCATGCCGCTCGGCGCGCCTGGACCGGCGCCGCCGCCACCAGGGCCCGCGTCGCCGCCAACCGCACCCACGCCGTCGCCACCCGAGCCACGCCGACGCGACCGCATCCGACCCCGGCACCAGCACCGGCCCGGAGCCCACCGCCCGGGTCCAGCCACCGTCACCGCCCGCCGCGCGCCCCTCGAGCGCCCAGGCCGGCCGCGGCGCCCGCTCCCGCGCGGCGGACTCGGCGAAGGCCGCGCGGCAGGCCAGGACCGCCGGATGCTGGGCCCGGCCGCTGCGCACCGCGGTGTACAGCGTGCGCCGCGGGTCTCCGGGCAGCCCCACCAGCCGCGTGCCCTCGAGGTGCTGGACCGCGATCAGCGCCGGGATGAACGCCACGGCGTGCCCCGTCCGCACCAGCTGCGCCTGCAGCAGCGGGTTGAGGGTGTCGAAGTGCGCGCGGGGCTCGAAGCCGACGCCGCGGCACGTCGCCCGCGCCCACCGCCCGCTCGCGGCCTCGGGCGGATCCACCGCCCAGGGCGCGCCGGCCAGGTCGGAGAGGTGCCGGGGCCGCTCGGCCAGGGGCCCGTCCAGGGGCAGCACCAGGTGCAGGGGGTCGGTCAGCAGGTCCACCCGATCCACCCCGGGGTGGACCGGGTCCGGCAGGCCGGGGTACTCCTCGCCGAGGATGACGTCGAACTCGTGGGAGAGCAGGCCCTCGTACGCCGGCCCCACCTCCCGCTCGGCGATCTGCACCTCCAGCTCGGGGTGTCGCTCCCGCAGCAGGCTCAGGGCCGTGGGCGCGATGGTCAGCAGCGCGCTCTGGAAGGAGGCCATGCGCAGGGTCCCGGCGACCCGCTCCTGCGACGTCGCGAGCTCGGCCTCGGCCAGCTCGAGCCGCGCCAGGAGGGCCTCGGTGTGCCCGACCAGGTTCACCGCCTCGTCGGTCAGCCGCACCCCGCGCCCCACGTGCTGGAGCAGCGTGGTCCCGGTCTCCCGCTCGAGCAGCCCCAGCTGCTGCGAGACCGCCGACGGCGTGTAGGACAGCGTCCTGGCCACCTCGGCCAGCGTGCCGAGGCGGTGCAGCTCGCGCAGCATCCGCAGGCGGTGGATGTTCAGCATCCCGGCTCCCGTCGTTAAGTTCTGCTCACCATTGTGCGTTAGAAGCATTCGCTGGACTATTCATTGTCCCCCGGCCCATGCTGAAGGCATGCCCATCACCTCTCGCACCCCCGCCTGCCCGGGAGCCGCCGCATGACCACCCGCACCGATGCCTCGCCCCGCCTCGGCGGCGGCGTCGCGCTCGTCGTCGGCTCCTGCTTCTCCCTGCAGTTCGGCGCCGCGATCGCCACCCACCTGTTCCCCCTCCTCGGCGCGTGGGGGGTGACCTCCCTACGCATGCTCATGGGCGCGGCGATCCTGCTGATCGCGGTGCGCCCCCGCATGCTCGGGTGGTCGTGGCCGCAGTGGCGCGCCGTCATCCTGTTCGGCGCGGCGCTGGCGGGCATGAACGGCTTCTTCTACGCCTCGATCGACCGGATCCCGCTGGGCGCGGCGGTCGCGGTCGAGTTCCTCGGGCCCCTCGTGCTGGCCGCGGTGCTCTCGCGGCGCGCCGTCGACTACGCGATGGTCGGCGTTGCGCTGGCCGGCATGTGCATCCTGGGGCTGGAGAGCTTCCTGACCGCCGACTCCCTGGACCCCCTCGGGGTCCTGTTCGCCCTGATCGCGGGCGCCTTCTGGGCCGGCTACGTGCTCTCGAGCGCGCACGTGGGGCAGGCGGTCCCCGGCACGGGCGGGTTGGCGGCGGCCATGGGCGTGGCCACCGTGATGGTGCTGCCCATCGGGGCCTCCAGCGCCGTCCAGGCCTTCGCCGACTGGCGGATCCTGCTGCTCGCGGCCGTCACCGGCCTGCTGGCGTCGGTCATCCCCTACACCCTCGAGCTCGCGGCCCTGCGGAAGCTGCCGCGCAACGTCTTCAGCATCCTGCTCAGCCTCGAGCCGGCCATCGCGGCCCTCGCGGGCTGGCTCCTGCTCTCCCAGACCACCGGGCTCCTGCGATGGGTCGCGATCGCGCTGGTCATCGTCGCGAGCGTGGGCATCACGGCGTCCAGCTCCCGCCCACGGAAGCCCCGGGACGCCGGGGCCGCCGGGCAGGAGCCGCCGGTGGTCGAGCTGGGGACCGGCGTGCTGCCGGTCATCGAGCCCGAGGACGGGGAGGAGTCCGTCCTGGGCATCAGGACCGGCGCGCTCCCCGTGGTCCGCTCCGAGGAGGACGACGCCGGTGACGCCGGCACCCCGCGCCGCTAGGCTCGGACCATGAGAGCTTTCGTCTACGAGGACGCCTGCGGCCCCTGCACGCGGCTGGCGCGGATCATGGCCCGGCGGTCGGTGCGGCGGGACGGGACGGCGGGGCTCGACGTCGTGCCCTACTCCCGCATCGAATGGCAGCTGGACGAGGGCTCGCGCGCCCGCTTCCCCCGGGAGGCCCTCTACGTGGAGGGCCCCGCACCCACGCCCGACGACGGCGCGCACCTCCCCGAGGGCCTCGGCGACCCGGAGCGCGAGTCCTGGGGCCACGCCGCGGTGGCGCGGGCGCTGCTGGCCTCCGCCCGCCGGCCCGACCGGGCCGTGGGGGGGTTCCTCCTCCACCCGCTGGTCTCCCCGGCGGCCTCGCGGGCCTACCTGGCCATCTCGGGCAACCCGCTGGTCATGAGGCTGAAGGGCTGACGGGACCGGCGGCGTGCGGACCATCCGGCCGAGGGATCGCCCACGCGCGGATCGCCGGTTCGAGAGTCGCCCGCCGGAGGATCACCCGCCCGAGGATCGCCCGCGCGCGGATCGCCGCCCGGAAGGCCGGCCGCGCGCATCGCGGACCCCCGCGGGGACTACGCTGAGCCCTATGCGGCCGTTCCTGCTGATCCAGACCCGTTCCCACGACGACGTCGTGGCCGACGAGCTGTCCTCCACCGCCCGCCTGGGGGGATTCGCCGCGGATCAGCTGGTCTCGCTGCGCCTGGACCGGCTGCTGGACGGCCACCGCGACGCCGGCACGGCCCGCTGCGCCGCCGGTGCCAGCGCCGGCGCCGGTGCCGGCGCCGCTAGGCTCGACGGCGACGACGCCCGCTGC
Source organism: Rothia santali (assembly GCF_024199905.1). GTDB lineage: Bacteria > Actinomycetota > Actinomycetes > Actinomycetales > Micrococcaceae > Rothia > Rothia santali. Next base: position 204,963 of record NZ_JANAFB010000001.1, on the reverse strand, counting down.
GACGCCGCGCTCGAGCGCCGCCCCCTCGACTGGTCCGCCGTCCTCGACCGGCACGCGGGCGTGATCCTCGGCGGCAGCCCGTTCAACTCCACGGACCCGGAGGATTCCAAGACGCCGCTGCAGCTCCGCGTCGAGGAGGAGCTGCGGCGCATGCTCGACGAGGTCACGGTCCGCGACCACCCCTTCCTCGGCGCGTGCTACGGGGTCGGGACGCTGGGGCTGCACCAGGGCGCCGTCGTCGACGACGTCTACGCCGAGCAGGCCGGCCCCGTGGAGATCACCCTGACCGACGACGGCGCGCGGGACCCCCTGCTCCGCGGGATGCCGCGCTCCTTCCAGGCCTTCGTGGGCCACAAGGAGGCGATCCACCGGCTGCCGGACCACGCCGTCGTGCTGGCCAGCGGCGCCGCGTGCCCGGTGCAGATGTTCCGGGTCGGGCGGAACATGTACGCGACCCAGTTCCACCCCGAGCTCGACCTGGACAGCCTCCTCTATCGCCTGCGGATCTACTCGGACCAGGGCTACTTCGACCCCGAGCGCGCCGAGGAGACGTTCGACGCCGCCCGGGCCGCCGTCGTGGACCAGCCCTCCCGGGTCCTGCGGAACTTCCGCGCGCTGTACGACTCCTGAGTCACAACTTTACAAAGCAACAAAAAATCACCGGGAATAAGCCGCTCCAAGCCGTCGTTCCCTAGATAGTTCAGTTTTGAATGAATCGAGGAGGACCCCATGCAGATCGGCATCTTCAGCGTCGGCGACGTGACCCAGGACCCGACCGACGGCACCACCCCCACCGAGCACGAGCGCATCAAGGCCTCGGTGGCCATCGCGCGGAAGGCCGAGGAGATCGGGCTGGACGTCTTCGCGATCGGCCAGCACCACAACCCGCCGTTCGCGACGTCCTCGCCCACCACCACGCTCGCCTACATCGCCGCGCAGACCGAGAACCTCCTGCTCTCGACCGCGACCACGCTGATCACCACCACCGACCCGGTGCGCATCGCCGAGGACTACGGGATGCTCCAGCACCTGGCGGACGGGCGCGTGGACCTCATGCTCGGCCGCGGCAACACCGGCCCGGTCTACCCCTGGTTCGGCAAGGACATCCGCCAGGGCGTCCCGCTGGCGATCGAGAACTACCACCTGCTGCACCGGCTCTGGCACGAGGAGGTCGTGAACTGGAGCGGGCGGTTCCGCACGCCGCTGCAGTCCTTCACGCTGTCCCCGCAGCCGCTGGACGACGTCGCGCCCTTCGTCTGGCACGGCTCCATCCGCACCCCGGAGATCGCCGAGCAGGCCGCGTACTACGGCGACGGCTTCTTCCACAACAACATCTTCTGGAACAAGGAGTTCACGGGCCAGATGATCGACCTGTACCGCGAGCGCTACGAGCACTACGGCCACGGCGCCGCCGACCAGGCGATCGTGGGCCTGGGCGGCCAGTTCTTCATGCGCCGGAACGCGCAGGAGGCCCGCCGGGAGTTCCACCCGTACTTCGACAACGCCCCGGTCTACGGCCACGGCCCCACCATGGAGGACTTCATGGACCAGACGCCGCTGACGGTCGGGTCGCCGCAGGAGGTCATCGAGAAGACGCTGTCCTTCCGCGAGTACGCCGGCGATTACCAGCGCCAGCTGTTCCTGGTGGACCACGCGGGCCTGCCGCTGAAGACCGTGCTGGAGCAGCTGGACCTGTTCGGCGAGGAGGTGCTGCCCGTGCTGCGCAGGGAGTACGACGCCGCCCGCCCGGCCCACGTGCCCGAGGCTCCCACGCACGCCTCGCTCGTCGAGCGGCGCCGCGCGGGCGCCGACCCGGTGCCCGGCGGCCGCGACGACTCGCCGGCCGGCCGGGAGCGCACGGCCGCGCGGACCGGGGCGGACGCATGACCGCCGCGCCCACGATCGCCGTCGTCACCGCCGGCCTCTCCCAGCCGTCCTCGACCGCCCTGCTCGCGGACCGGCTGGTCGAGGCGGCGCGGGCGGCCCTCCGCGCGGCGGGCGCCGAGCCCCGCGTGGTCCGGATCGACCTGCGCGGCCTCGCCCACGGCATCGCCGACCACCTCACGATGGGCTTCCCGTCCGGGGAGCTGGCCCGGTCGCTGGACGCCCTCCGGGAGGCGGACGCGATCGTCGCGGTGACGCCCACCTTCAAGGCGGGCTACTCCGGCCTGTTCAAGTCCTTCTGGGACCTGGTGCCGGACGGGGAGTTCGACGGCGTCCCCGCGCTCTTGGCCGCGACCGGCGGCACGGCCCGCCACTCGCTGATGATCGACACGGCGTTGCGCCCGCTCTTCGCCTACCTCAAGGCCGACGCCGTCCCCACCGGCGTCTTCGCCGCGACGGACGACTTCGGCGGCGCAGACCCCGACGGCGACGACTCGCTGCAGCGGCGCATCGACCGGGCGGCCGGCGAGCTCGCGGCCCGGGTCCTCTGGCGGGCGGTCGGCTCGCCCACGACGTCGCCCGCCGGCGTCACCGCACGCGGGTCGGCCTTAGCCGTGGACGAGTCGTCACGGGGCAGGCACGACGAATCGCCCTGGCGCGAACATGACGACTCGTCACGAAGCCGACACGACGAGTCGTCACACGGCAACGCCCCGGACCATGACGCCGCCCCGAAGCCACCGCGTCGCCCTAGTCGGCCGGAGGGCCTGCCTCCCCTGCGGGTGACGCCCTTCGAGCGGCTTCTGCAGGGATAGGCCCCCGCGACCTCACCCCGCGAGAGGCGCGGCAGGCCCCGCGCAGAGGGCCTCGTCGAGCGCCGCGGTCACGGCCCGGTACCCTCCCATCAGCGCCTCCACGTCGGTGGGGTCGATGACGGCCGGCGGGAGCGCCGTGACGACGATCGTGACCGCACGGCCGTCCTCGCGCACCGCGTTGCGGCTCTGGTATCCGGGGAAGTCGCCGCCGTGCCCCCAGGCCACGCCCCCGTCGCTGAGCGGGTACTCCTGCAGGCCCAGCCCGTAGCGGACCCCCGGCCAGAAGGTCTCGTCGGCGGGCACCGTCGTCATCATCTCCTCCAACGACGCCGCGCTGGTGAGCTCTCCCCGCAGCAGGGCCTGCATGAAGAGGTTCAGCTCGGCGGGGGTCGAGAGGACGGACCCGGCCGCCCAGGACGAGGACGGATCCGCCCCCGTCCAGTCCTCCAGGCCCCCGTCCGCACCCACGTGGTAGCCCGAGGGGCGCGGCTCGGGAATGCCGCGCTCCCCGCCGCGCGGCATGCGGGTGCGCTCGAGGCCCAGTCGCTCGACGACGCGACGGGTCACCTCGTCCTCGAGGCGCCCGCCCGTCACCCGCTCGACTAGCAGGCCCAGCACCACGTAGTTGGTGTTGCTGTACCCCCACCGCTCCCCCGGGGCGAACGCGGCGGGGTGTCCCAGCGCGAGGTCCAGGAGGTCCCGCGGCGGGATGTCCCGCCAGAACCCGGAGCTCTCGGCGAGGAGGTCTCCCACGTAGTCGGGCAGCCCGGAGGTCTGCTGCAGCAGGTTCCGGACGGTGATCCGCGCGCCGTCGATCCCCTCGCCGCGTAGCAGGCCGGGCAGGTGCTCTTCGACCGGCTCGTCGAGGCGCACGCGGCCCTCGTCGACGAGCTGCAGGACGACGACGGCCGTGAACATCTTCGTGTTGCTCGCGATGCGGACCGTCTCGTCGGGCCGGGCCGGGCGGCCGGTCGCGAGGTCGGCGACCCCGGACGCCCGCGACTCGTGATCCCCCGGCGTCGTGGTGCGCGTGCCGAGGGCGGCGGGGAAGCCGATCTCCACGAGCTCGTCGAGGCGCCGCTGGAAGGCGTCCGGCGCGTCCGTCGGGCCCGTCCCGTCTCGACGGTCGGCCGCCCGGAAGGCGGCGGCGTCGCCGGGAGCCGCGGTGGCCGGAAGGGGGTCGATCGGCATGAAGCTCTCCTGAGTCTGACGCGACCGTTCGCGCCGGGAAGTTGGTGGCGCACGTCGGTGCGCGCGATGATGTCGAAGCCGCCGGGCCGCCGGGCGGGTTCCTCGGCCACGAGGGAGTGCCCCGCCCGGGTTGGGTCCACCCGCGAGACGTCTCGCCCGCGGGGCGTCCCGGCCTCGGGGCGCCCCGCATTCTAGGGCGTATGCAGGCGCACCCCGTGCTCCTCGCACCAGCGCGCGAGGTCGGCGTCGCGCCGCTCCGAGACGACGTCGTCCACGTGCGCCAGGTCCGTGAGCTGGTAGTAGTCCCGGTACCCGACCTTGGAGGTGTCCAGCGGCACGACGACGCGCCGCGCGGAGCCGATGGCGGCCCGCTTGACGTGGCTCTCGGCCACGTCGACCGTGAAGATGCCCTGGGGGGAGATGCCGCTGACGCCGATGAAGGCCGTGTCGACGTGGAAGCGTTCGAGCGTCTCGACCGTGAGCGCGCCGGTCACCGACCCCCCGACGGGGTTGTACTCGCCGCCGAGCAGCGTGTGCCGCACCCCCGGCTTCTCGGCCACGGCCATCGCGACGCCGGGCGAGTTGGTCAGGACGTTGAGCGTCGACCGACGCAGCAGGCCGGCCATGACCTCGATGGTCGTCCCGGAGTCGAGGTAGACCGACTGCCCCTCCTCGACCAGGTCGGCGCAGATCCGCGCGATGGCCCGCTTGGCCTCGATGTTGTGAGCCTTGCGCGCGGCCAGGGTCGAGACGGGCCGGGACTCGACGGCGATCGCCCCGCCGTGCGTGCGCCGCAGCACGCCGTCGCGCTCCAGGGCGGAGAGGTCCTTGCGCAGGGTCGGCTCGCTGACGCCGAAGGGCTCGGCGAGGTCCGCCAGCCGGACGCTGCCCTCGCGGCGGACGAGTTCGGCGATCTTGTGGCGGCGCTGCTCGGCGAAGTCCTGGTGGTTGCTCATCGGTATCCAGGATATCCAACGCCGACGCCGTCCGGGCTCTTTCGGTACGTCTTTCGAAAGCTTGTCTTGTTCTTCGTTTCATGTCGGAATAGCATGCTTACGAAGGCAATCGAAAGGAAACGTCGATGTTCGAGCCACCCGCCGCCGCCCCCCTCGCCGTCACGGAGCTGATCTCCCCGGTGTCCGGGCCGCTCGTGGACCTCTCCGAGGTCCCGGACCTCCTGTACTCGGAACGGCTCCTGGGACCCGGCATCGCGATCGAGCCCCGGGACGGCCTGATCACCGCGCCGATCGCGGGTACGGTGCGGACCTGCCCGGGAAGCCACCACGCCTTCTACCTCGAGGCGGGGGACGGGACCCAGATCCTGGTGCACGTCGGCGTCGACGCCCACGTGCTGCGGGGCCTGGGGTTCCTCCCGCTCGTGGAGGAGGGGCAGTCGGTCCACGCGACCCAGGCGCTGTGCCTGGTGGACCTCGAGTACCTCCGCATCGCGGGGCTGCCCACGGTCTGCACCGTGACGGTGACGCGCAACGGGGACCGGGCGGAGTTCACCGCCCCGGGCGGCCCGGCCGTGGGGGCGCGGACGGCACTGGGGCGGATCCGCGAGCGGGCGGGCCGAGGCCGGGGACGGACGGGCCGGGATTGGGAACGGGTGGGCCGGAATCGCGAGCGGGCCGGGCGGGAGTGGGCTTGGCGGGACCGGGAGCGGGCGGGGCGCGGCCGCGCGGACGCCGGCCGGGGCGACGACGCCGCGCCCGGACCGCCCGCGGGCGCCCCGAACGTCAGAGGCTCAAGACCCCGTTGACCACGAACGCGATCCCGATCAGCGCGAACAGCCCGGAGGTCACGCCCTCGACGACGACCCAGTACCGCCTCACCGCCCGGATCACCGGGCCACTGGAGGCCAGCCAGGCGAACGTCGAGAACCAGAGGACCCCCACGACGAGGATCACCGCGAGCAGGACCACGGTCTGCCAGACCGGATAGCCCCGGCTGAAGAACGGCGCGAAGAGCGCGGTGAAGAAGATCAGCGCCTTGGGATTGGCGAGGTTGGTCGCCAGCCCGCGCAGGTAGGAGCGGCCGAGCGTCGAGCGGTGCCCGGTGACGCGCGGGCCGCCGTGGCCGATCGAGCCCCGCAGGCTCCAGAGGCCGGAGACCCCCATCCAGAGCAGGAAGGCCCCGCCGAGGATCTTCAGGGCGGGCAGGACGGCGGGCGCCAGCGCCACCACGGCGCCCAGGCCGAGGGCCGCGGCCGTCATCCACAGCAGGTTGCCCGTCATGACGCCCTGAGCGGCGGCCAGCCCGAGCACCCGCGGACTGGGTCCCGACGCCGGGGCGTCCGGCCCCTCGCCGCCCCGCGCCTCACCGGCCCGCACCGCCCGCGCGCCGCCTCGGCCGACGTCGTCACCCTGCGGCCCGGGAGCGCCAGCGCCCCGCGTCACCCGAGCCTCGCCACCGCCCCGCGGCGCCGCCTGCTGGAGGATCATCAGCAGGTCGGGACCCGGGGAGACGATGGCCACGATCCAGGCCGCGAGCAGCGGCAGGACGACCTGCAGCGTCATGAGAACGCCCCTCTCCCTGCGGCACCCTCGGCCGCGAACCTCTTCACGCTACCTCACGCGCGCCGACGTTTCACGTGAAACGTCAACCATCTCGGGGTTCCCAGCATCTTCTCGAGGCACCGGTCCCGGGACCCTCGCGCCACGGCGTCGGGATCCGCCCGCCGTGCCCGGAGCCCCCGCCCCGCGGCGCCGTGCCCCGCGCGCCACCTGGCCCATCAGGATGCCCGCGAACACGAGCCCCACGCCCGCGACCTGCTGCGCGGCGAGCGCCTCCCCGGCGATGAGCGTCCCCAGCGCCAGCCCGGTCACGGGGTTGAGCAGGCCGATCAGCCCGACGCTGCCGGCCGGCAGGCGCTTCAGGCCGCCAAACCAGGCCGCGAAGGAGATCGCCGTGGCGATGAGGCTGACGAAGGCGAACCCGAGGATTCGGCCGGGGGTCGGCTCGGGCGGGTTCCCCTCGAACGCGACGGCGAACGGGAGCAGGATCAGGCCGCCCGCGAGCAGCTGCCACGCGGTGGTCGCCAGGACGGGGGCGTCGTCGTTCCACTTCTTGGCCAGGACGTAGCCGACCGAGGACATGAGCATCGCGCCGACGGAGGCGAGGACGCCCCACCCCTCGACCCGCTCGCCGCCGCTGAGCAGCATGCACGCGACCCCCGCGATGCCCGCGACGGCACCGGCCAGGGAGAGCAGCCGCGGGCGCTCCCGCAGCACGGCCCACGCGATCAGCATCAGCACCACGGAGCCGGTGGCCATCACCACCGAGGCGACGCTGGTGGGCAGCAGCTGCGCCGCGACGTAGACGAGCACGAAGAAGCCGCTCATGTTGAGCGCCCCCAGGACCGCGGACCTCCACCACCAAGCGCCGCGCGGCCTCGCCCTGACCACCGCCAGCAGCACGAGCCCGGCGGGCAGGGCCCGGAGGACGCCGCCGTACAGCGGGTACCCGGGCGGCAGGAACTCCCGGGTCACGTAGTAGGTCGCGCCCCAGCAGACCGGGGCGATCGCGGTGACGAGCACCCAGCGCCATGTAGCTTCCATGGAAGCCACTTTAGCTTCCTCAGAAGATATAGTGAAGGCATGAGCACCCCCGAAGACCACGTGGACCGCATCCAGGCCGAGTGGGCCCGCGAGCGGCCGGACCTGAACGTCGCACCGCAGGGGGTGATCGGGCGGCTGCACCGCCTCGCGGCGCGCCTCACCGAGGAGCTCTGCGAGGTCTACCGCCGGCACGGGCTGAGCGAGGGCGAGTTCGACGTCCTGGCCGCCCTCCGGCGCGCCGGGGAGCCCTTCGAGCGCGCCCCGGGCGAGCTGGCCCGGTTCACCATGGTCACCACCGGGGCGATGTCCAAGCGGATCGACCGCCTCGAGGGGATGGGCCTGGTCTCGCGGCGCGCGGCGGAGGGGGACGGGCGGGGCCGCGTCGTCGGGCTCACCGCCGACGGGCGGGAGAGGATCGACCGGGCCTTCGAGGAGCACATGCGCAACGAGCGCCGCCTCCTGGACGCGCTCAGCCCCGGGGAGGCGCGGCAGCTCGAGGGCCTCCTGCGGGACTGGATCGCGCGGATCTGACGCGCCGGAAGGAGCACGACACCGCCCCCGGAGCGCGGGGCGTCCCCACCGGCGGGGTACAGCTGGCTGTAAGGATCCGTAGCGGCACCTCCACTGCGCCCGCCCCGCCGCCGCGCCACACTGGACCCATGATGTTCAGCAAGTTGATGACCCTCCTGGAGCTGCTGGGCCGGCGACCGGACCTGGCCCTGACCCTGCTGGCGCTGGCGGGCGCCGTCGTCCTGCTGCTGATCACGGTCGCGGCGCTGGTCGCCGCGGTCCTCTCGCCGCACTGCTCCCCCGGTCTGCGGGCGCGGTGGATCCTGGCCATCGCGGCCCTGCCCGGCCTGGGGGCCGCGCTGTGGTTCCGCACCGGCCCCGACGCCGCGACGCCCCGCCGGGAGGAGCCGGCCTCCCGGCCCATCGCGCTACGCTGAGCCCACCGAGGGACGACGCCGCGACGGAGCGGAGAGTCGCCGCGGCACGACCTCGCCCCACGGCACGGCCCCACCCGCGGCACGACGTCGCCCCGCCACCCGCCACCCCGAGAGGACCCAGCATGACTCCCGCACCGGAACCCCACGGCCCCCTGGACTGGAGCCCCGCGCTCGAGGCCCGCGAGCTGCTGGGCGAGCCCGTCGCCGCCGCGCTGGAGCGCAACGCCGAGCTGGCGGACGAGGTCCACGTCGCGCGGATCGACCCCTCGCTCGCGGACACCGAGGCCTTCTGCGCGGCGTACTCGTGGCCCCTGGAGCGCTCCGCGAACTGCGTCGTCGTCAAAGGCCGACGCGGAGAGGAGATCAGGACGGCCGCGTGCATCGTCCTCTCGACCGACCGCGCGGACCTGAACAAGCGCGTGCGGAAGCTCCTCGACGTCCGGAAGCTCAGCTTCATGCCCCACGAGGAGGCGGTCGCGAGCACCCGGATGGAGCACGGCGGGATCGGGCCGCTCGGGCTGCCCGGGGGCTGGCCCGTCTACGTGGACGAGGCCGTCGGCCAGAGCCCATGGGTCGTGGTGGGCAGCGGGATCCGGGGGAGCAAACTGGCCCTGCCCGGCGGGCTCATGAGGGAGCTGCCCGGTGTCGAGGTGCTCGACATCGCGCTGTGACGCGGGCCGAAAGCGGTCAGGCCCACTCGCGCTTCTGCCGCTCCGGGCGGGGCGGCAGGAGCGTCATGATCAGCACGGCGATCGTCCCGGGCCCCGGGATGAGACTGAGGAACCACCACGGCCCGGCCAGGCCGGCGTCGTGCAGGCGTCGCCAGTGCAGGGAGAGGGTGGGGATCAGGAGGAACAGGCTGACCAGCAGCACGGGGATCGCCACGAAAGGACTGTCCAAGAGCCCCGCGCCGGCGCCCTCCTCCGGGAGGTTGAGGAGCAGGGACAGCCCGGCGAGCGGGCCCTGGACCCACCAGAACTCGCTGCGCGAGGCGAAGCCCTTGAACTCGAAGTAGCGCCGGAAGAAGTTCCTCCAGGCGAGTCCGAAGGTCGCGCGCCGGTGGGCGCTCCTGATCGGCGTCTCGTAGACGTTGGCCCTGGGGAACTCGGACATGCGACTCGCCTCTCTCGTCAGACCTGCGATGCTGCGTACCCTTCCACCACATCACATGCACCCCCCTCGCGCAGCCGTGCGACGCGCCGGGCCCGAGGGGGACGAGATCAGTAGGATGTCCCCGTGACCACCCCCTGGACGGCGACCCGCGAGACCCTGGAGCTCCAGGGCCGCGAGCGCACCTACACGCTCGTGGTCCCCGAGAGCACGGGGCCGCACCCTCCCCTGCTCCTGCTCTTCCACGGCTCGCAGCAGTCCTCGCGGGTGTTCCGGAAGTTCACCGCCGGGACCTTCGACGAGCTGGCGGCCCGCACCGGCACCGTCCTGGCGTACCCGGACGGCGTCGGGCGCCACTTCAACGACGCCCGGCGCGGTGCCGACTTCGAGTGCCGCCGGCTGGGGGTGGACGACGTCGGCTTCGCCGCCGCGATCGTCCGGCGCCTCGAGCGGACCCACGGCGTCGACCGCGGGCGCGTGTACGCCGCCGGCTACTCCAACGGCGGCCACCTGGTGGTCCGGCTGATCCACGACGCGCCGAAGCTGCTGGCCGGGGCCGCCATGATCGCCGCGACCCAGCCGGCGCCCGGGAACTTCGCGCCGGGCAGCCCGCACGCCGCGCCCCGCCCCGTGCCGGTCCTCGAGCCCGACTACGCGCTGCCCGCCGATGCTCTCCAGCGACACGGCGGCGCCGACCCACCCGGTCTGGACCTCCTCGATCACCATCCCGGCCCTGACCTCCAGGTCCCGGGCGCGCGGCGTCGGCGCGGCCGCGGCCGAGAGGTCCTGCGGCCCCCACGCGTATCGATCCATGCGTCTCCTCCTCGCTCGTGGCCTCGCGGCGGCGGGGTCCGTCCCGGGCCCGCCGCGGCCCTGCTGTCCTGCCGGGCGTGCCCGCCCGCCCCTCAGCCTAGAGCGTACGGGCCCGGGACCGTTCCCGCGCCCCGGCGAGGGGGGTAGAATTAGCAGCCAGGCACAGAGAGTGCCAGAATGGACAGGCCATGCCCCCGGCACGGACGTCGCGCCCGTGCCACGATCCTGGAGGAGTCCCAGACCCGTGAACCAGCCGCGTCGGCTCGAGGTGCTCAGCGCCATCGTGGAGGACTACGTCCACTCCCGCGAACCCGTGGGGTCCAAGGCGCTGGTGGAGCGGCACAACCTCGGGGTCTCCAGCGCGACCGTGCGCAACGACATGGCCGCGCTCGAGGAGGAGGGGATGATCGCCGCCCCGCATGCCAGCGCCGGCCGCATCCCCACCGACAAGGGCTACCGCGCGTTCGTGGACCGGATCGCCTCGATCAAGCCCCTCTCCGCGGCCGAGCGCCGCGCCATCACGGGCCTGCTCGACTCCGCGGAGGACCTGGACCAGGTGATGGCCCGGACGGTGCGCCTGCTCTCGCAGCTGACCCACCAGGTCGCGGTGGTCCAGTACCCGGTCAGCACCGGCGAGACCGTGCGCCACGTGGATCTCGTCGGGATGGCGCCCGGCCTGGTGCTGGTCGTGCTGATCACCAGCCGCGGGCGGGTCCTGCAGCGGGTGGTCGACGTCGAGCGGGCGCCGGACGAGATCGGCCTCGCGGCGGTCAGGGCGGGAGTCCTGGACGAGGCCCGCGGGCAGCCGCTGACCGAGCTGACGGCCGTCGCGGCCCGGGCGGTCGACGCCGTCGAGCCGGCCCTGCGCCCGGCGGCGCTCACGCTCGCGGCGGCGGTCGCGGACCTCGGCGCCGGGCAGCGCGAGGAGCGCCTGCTCATGGCCGGGACCTCCTACCTCGCGCAGTCCACGGGCGACTTCACCCGCAGCATCGCGCCCATCCTCGACGCGCTCGAGGAGCAGGTGGTCATGTTGCGCCTGCTGTCGGAGATCGGGGAGGATTCCCGGGGCGTCTCGGTGCGGATCGGCCGGGAGAACGCCGAGTCGCCGCTGGCCGACGCGTCCGTCGTCGCCACCGGTTACGGGCCCAGCCTGGCCTCCAAGCTCGGCGTCGTGGGGCCCACGCGCATGGACTATCCGACGACCATGTCCGCGGTCCGGGCCGTCGCCCGGTACCTGTCCCGGATCCTGCACGAGTAGCGTGCGCGAATAGATCGCGGCCCGACGCCGTTGACGTCGGGGGACCAGAAGAGACATCGAAGATTCGCGCGGCCGCTCGGCCGCGGAGTGAGGAAGAATCAGTGAGCACGCATTACGAAACGCTCGGGGTGGCGCGGGACGCCAGCCCGGAGGAGATCAAGAAGGCCTACCGCAAGAAGGCCCGCAAGCTGCACCCCGACGTCAACCCGTCCTCGGACGCGGCCGAGGAGTTCAAGCGCGTCTCCCACGCCCACGACGTCCTCTCCGACCCGGAGAAGCGCCGGGTCTACGACACGACGGGCAACGAGAACGGCAGCAACACCGGCTTCGGCGGCGGCTTCCCCGGCTCGGGCTTCGGGTTCTCCGACATCTTCGAGACCTTCTTCCAAGGCGCCGGCGCCTCCCGCGGGCCCGCCAGCCGCGTCCGCCAGGGCCAGGACGCCCTGATCAACGTCCGCGTGGACCTGCGCGACGCCGTCTTCGGCACCGAGAAAGAGGTCACCGTCGACACGGCCGTGTCCTGCCAGCTCTGCCACGGCGAGGGCACCCAGGAGGGCACCAAGCCCGAGACCTGTGGCGTGTGCCACGGCCAGGGCCACGTCCAGCGCCAGGTGCAGTCGATCCTCGGCAACGTCGTCACGACCGCCGAGTGCCCCAACTGCCGCGGCTTCGGCACGGTCATCAAGAACCCCTGCCAGGAGTGCTACGGCGAGGGGCGCGTGCGCCAGCGCAAGCCGCTGACGCTACGCATCCCGGCCGGCGTCGCGACCGGGACCCGGATCCGCCTCAACGGCCAGGGCGAGGCGGGGACCGGCGGCGGCCCCAACGGCGACCTCTACGTCGAGCTGCGCGTGACCCAGCACGAGACCTTCACCCGCGAGGGCGACGACCTCCAGGCCACCGTGACCATCCCGATGGCCGCGGCCGCGCTGGGGACCACCATCACGCTGGACACCTTCGACGGCCCGCGCGAGGTCTCGGTCAAGGCCGGCACCCAGACGGGCGACTCGACCGTCCTGAAGGACCTGGGCGTGACCCGCCTGCGCGGCAACGGCCGCGGCAGCCTGATCGTGCGCTTCGCGGTCGAGACGCCCACGCGCCTGACCCACGAGCAGCGGGAGATGCTGGAGCAGTTCGCGACCTCCCGCGGCGAGGACCACAGCACCGGCGAGCCCGTTGCCAACCAGGGCCAGGGCTTCTTCTCCCGCCTCCGGGACCGGTTCCAGGACTAGGGGCGAGGCCGCGATGACCCACCCGATCTTCTACGTCGACCCCGAGGAGCTCGCGGGTCTGGCCCCCGGCGACTCGTACCTGCTGGGCGGGGCCGAGGGGCACCACGCCGCGACCGTCAAGCGGATCGCGGCGGGCGAGGGCCTGGACCTGGTCGACGGGCGCGGCCTGCGGGTCGCGGCCACGGCCGTGGCGGCCGTCGAGGGCGGGCTGGAGGTCAGCGTCGTCGGCCGGCCGGTGCGCGAGGCGGGCAGCGGCGTCGTCCTGGTGCAGGCGCTGGCCAAGGGGGACCGGGACCTCATGGCGGTCGAGATGGCCACCGAGCTCGGGGTCGACGGCGTGGTGCCGTGGCAGGCCGAGCGGAGCATCGTCCGGTGGAAGGGCGAGCGCGCGGCGAAGGCGCACGCCAAGTGGGAGCGGACGGCGTCGGCGGCGGCCAAGCAGGCGCGCCGGGCGGCCGTCCCCGAGGTCTACGACCTGCACTCCTCGGCCGAGCTGCCGGAGGCCTTCGACGCCGGGGACCGGATCCTGGTACTGCACGAGGACGCGGAGCTGCCGCTCGGGGAGGCCCTGCGCGCGCAGCCCCTCGGGGCGGCCGACCGGGCCGGGACCGTCTACCTCGTGGTCGGCCCCGAGGGCGGGATCGCGCCGGGCGAGCTCGCGCTGCTGGAGGGGGCGGGCGGCGTCGCGGTCCGGCTGGGCCGGGACGTGCTGCGCAGCTCCACGGCCGGCGCCGCCGCGCTGGCGGTGATCAACGCCGCCTCGGGCTACTGGGCCTGAGGACCCAGGCCCGAAGATCTGGTACTTCGGCCGGGTCGCCGGTGTGCCCCGGGGCGCCGCCTAGGCGTCCTGCGGCGTGGGGACGTCGACGTCCCCGTCACTCACGGTGAAGTCGTGGTCGTCCCAGATGCTGACCGGCTCCGAGGGGTCCACGAGCCGCTCCTCGTAGACGTCCTCGTTGGGCACGAACGCCTCGATGGTGTAGTCGCCGGGCTCCAGCACGCGGTCGAACTGGATCTCGTGGGGGCCCGAGCCGTCATCGTGCAGGTCCACCACCTGCTCCTCGATGGTCCCGTCGGCATCGCTCAGGCGCCAGTGGACGGTCGCCGCGACGCGTTCGGCCACCAGCTTGAAGCCGACCTCGCGCGAGTGCACCTGCCCGAAGGCCGGGTCGATCACCCACAGGGGCGCGCGGGCGCCGTCGTCACGCCCCATGGGCGAGCCGAGCGTCTTGCCGGCGAACGAGTGCCCGGCCCGCCCGTCCACGAGCACGACCACGGAGCCGGTCCCGTCCGGGCCGAGCACGTTGGCGCTGGAGGCGGTGGCGGTCGCGGTGTAGATCAGCTGCTGGAGGGCCATGCGCGCGGCGTCGGCGTCGAGGTCCTCCGGGAACATGTCCGAGGAGACGTCCAGGGTCAGGGTGCCGTCGGAGGAGACGGAGCTGCCCACGGAGCTCGCCGGCGACCACGGGTTCTCGTAGTCGGGGTCGGCGGGGCGCATGCGGGACATCATCGACACGGCGATGGCCACGACGTCGCCCGGCGCGGTCGTCTCGTCGGGGGCGAGGGGCACGTACTCGCGGAACAGGTGCGGGCTCGGCCCGGGCTGCCCGATCCAGTACAGCGGCACCGAGAGGCTCGAGGAGGAGTCCCGCAGCGACCCGCTCGGGTCCTCCTCCGGCCCGTCCAGGAGCGAGCACCCGGAGACCGCCAGCAGCGCGACGCAGGCGATCGCCGCGGGGCGGGCGAAGCGTGGTGCCATGGGCGGGCGTTCCTCCTGCGTGCTCTCCGGCGGCTGACGAAGGTCGTCGTCCTTTCATCCTATCGGCGGACAACCCGTCATCCCCGGCACCGCGCCTAGTAGGCTGGGAACACCACGACACAGCAGATCCATGATCCGAGAGGTTCCGTCACCGTCCATGTCATCTACGCCCGCCGGCGTGACCCGGCCGCTGTCCGTCTCCCGCACCTTCGACTTCGCGTCCCGCGACTCCATGGTCCAGTCCTTGGGGCCGCAGGACTCCTCGGTCCTCGTCATCGAGCAGGCCTTCCCCGGGATCTCACTGCGCGTGCGCGAGCTGGAGATCTCCGTCACCGGGCCCTCGGCCCAGGTCGACGTCGTCATCCGGCTGCTCGAGGAGCTCGAGGCCCTGGCCCGGCAGGAGACCGTCATCACCGCGCAGGTCGTCAAGCGGATCGTTGACCTGCTGATCCGCAACATGAGCACCGCGACGCCGACGATGACCCAGAACATCCTCTCGAGCCGCGGCCGCAAGATCCGGCCCAAGACCGTGAACCAGTCCAGCTACGTGGACGCGATCGACGCGCACACCGTGACCTTCGGGATCGGGCCGGCGGGCACCGGCAAGACCTACCTCGCGATGGCCAAGGCCGTGCAGGCCCTGCAGGCCAAGGAGGTCAACCGCATCATCCTGACCCGGCCGGCGGTCGAGGCGGGGGAGCGGCTGGGCTTCCTGCCCGGCAGCCTCAACGAGAAGATCGACCCGTACCTGCGCCCGCTCTTCGACGCGCTGCACGACATGATGGAGCCCGAGTCCATCCCGCGGCTCATGGAGGCGGGCACGATCGAGGTGGCCCCGCTGGCGTACATGCGCGGGCGGACCCTCAACGACGCCTTCATCGTGCTCGACGAGGCGCAGAACACCACCATCGAGCAGATGAAGATGTTCCTGACCCGCCTGGGCTTCGGCTCCAAGATGGTGATCACCGGCGACGTGACGCAGGTCGACCTGCCCAACGGCGCGGCGTCGGGCCTGCGCCAGGTGCGCCGCATCCTGGACGGCGTGGAGGACATCCACTTCACCGAGCTCGAGGCGGTCGACGTCGTGCGCCACCAGCTCGTGAGCGACATCGTGACCGCCTACAGCCGCTGGGAGGAGGCCGAGCAGGCCGGCGGGCCGTCCCGGCGACGCCGCGGGCCCCGGGGGACCGGTCCCGCCGCGTCGGAGGGCCGCGGGCCCGGCGCCTCCCAGGACGCGGAGGCCGGCGCGTGAACGTCGACGTCGAGATCCGGGAGGACGTCCCGGAGGAGCAGCGCCCCGCCTTCGCCGAGCTCGACGCCGCGCGGCTGACCGCGCTGACGGCCCTCGCCTTCGAGCGCCTCCACCTGGACCCGGCGACCGAGCTGTCGATCGCGGCCGTCCCGGCGGAGGAGATGGCCGAGCTGCACGTGCGCTGGATGGACCTGCCCGGCCCGACCGACGTCATGTCCTTCCCGATGGACGAGATGCTCCCGGGCACCCCGGAGGAGCCCAGCGAGGGCACGCTCGGCGACATCGTGCTGTGCCCCCAGGTCGCCGCCGAGCAGGCGAGCGCCGCGGGCCACAGCACCTCCGACGAGCTGTGCCTGCTCACCGTCCACGGCATCCTCCACTGCCTCGGCTACGACCACCGCACGGCCGAGGAGGAGCGCGAGATGTTCGGCATCCAGCGGCGCATCCTCGAGGAGTTCCTCGGCCGCCCCGCGCCCGTCGAGACGAGGCACTAACCGCCCATGCTCCCCACCCTGCTGATCATCGCGATCATGGTGCTCATCGGCGTGGCCTTCCTGCTCACGGCCACCGAGTCCGCCTTCACCTACCTGCCGCGCCACGAGGCGGAGAAGGTCGCGGAGGAGCCCGGCCGCGGTGCGCTGCGCCGGATCCTGGCCGAGCCCCGCGACCACATGCACACGCTGCGGCTCGTGCGGATCCTGTGCGAGAGCCTGTTCACGGTGCTGCTGGTCCTGCTGATGCTCGACCTCTTCCGCGAGCCGTGGCTGGCCGGACTCGTCGCGGTCCTGGTGGCCACGCTGGTCGGCTTCGTGGTCATCGGCGTCTCCCCGCGGCACGTGGGCCGCTCGCACCCGCTGCGCGTCGCCTCGGCCACGGCGGGCCTGCTGCGCGCGCTGACCGTGGTCGTGGGCCCCGTGGCCCGCGGCCTGATGCGCGGCGGCGCCCGCCTCGCGCCGGCCACGGACGACTCCGCGGGCTTCTTCACCGAGGAGGAGCTGCGGGAGTTCGTGGACCGCGCCTCGACCCGGGACATCATCGAGGACAGCGAGGCGGCCATGCTGCACTCGATCTTCGAGCTCGACGACACCCGCATCCGGGCCGTCATGGTCCCGCGCACCGACACCGTGACCGCGGACGCCCAGGACTCCCTCGAGGAGGCCCTGAGCCTGTTCCTGCGCTCCGGATACTCGCGCATCCCCGTCCTGGGCGAGGACATCGACGACGTCCGCGGCTTCCTCTACCTCAAGGACGTCGCCGAGGAGATCCTGCAGGAGCGTGGGGAGGCGCAGCGGCGCGGGGTCCACCACCTGCTGCGTCCCGCCCGCTTCGTGCCCGAGTCGCAGAAGGTCTCCGAGCTGCTGCCGCAGATGCAGCGGGAGGGCACGCACATCGCCGTCGTCGTCGACGAGTACGGCGGCACCGCGGGCCTGGTGACCCTGGAGGACCTCATCGAGGAGCTGGTCGGCGAGATCGTCGACGAGTACGACGCCGCGATCCCGGAGGTCGAGCGCATCGCCGAGGGCGAGTACCGGGTCAGCGCTCGGATGAGCGTGGGGGACCTGGGCGAGCTGTTCGACGTCGACCTGGACGACGACGACGTCGACACCGTGGGCGGCCTGCTCGCCAAGGCCATCGGCCGGGTCCCCATCGCGGGCTCGAGCGCCGAGATATACGGCATCCACCTCACAGCGGTTAGGCTCGAGGGGCGCCGCAACCGGGTGGGGACGGTGCTGGCCTGGCAGGAGCCGGGCGAGAACGACGACGAGCAGGCCCGAGGGCCCGAGGAGTGACCATGGAATTCGCAGCCGTGCCCGAGGACTACGTCGCCGGGTTCGCCGTGCTCGTCGGACGCCCCAACGCGGGCAAGTCGACGCTGACCAACGCGCTGGTCGGGCAGAAGGTCGCGATCACCTCGAACCGCCCGCAGACCACCCGGCACACCGTCCGCGGCATCGTTCACCGGGAGCACTCCCAGCTGATCCTCATCGACACCCCCGGGCTGCACCGCCCGCGGACCCTCCTCGGCGAGCGGCTGAACGACCTGGTCGGGGAGACCCTGGCCGAGGTCGACGTCATCGGCTTCTGCATCCCCGCCGACGAACGGATCGGCCCCGGCGACCGCTTCATCGCCTCCCAGCTGGCCGCCTCGGGCAGCAAGCCGGTCGTCGCGATCGTCACCAAGTCCGACGCCGTCAGCCCGGAGCGCCTGGCCGAGCAGCTGCTCGAGGTCTCCCGGCTCGGCAACGAGACCATGACCGCCGAGCGCGCGGCCCGCGAGGAGCGCCGCCGGCGCCAGGCCGACCCCCAGCGCCGCGGCGGCAAGAAGAAGAAGGCCCCGGGCCCGTTCTCCCGCGACGCCGGTCCCCGCCCCTCCGAAACCCCGGCGCACGACGACGGACAGGGCGGCTGGGCGGACATCATCCCCGTCTCCGCGGTGCAGGGCTACCAGGTCGAGGCGGTCGCCGACCTCCTGAGCACGTACCTGCCCGACTCGCCCCCGCTGTACCCGGAGGGCGACCTGACCGACGAGCCGGAGGCCGTGATGGTCGCCGAGCTGGTTCGCGAGGCCGCTCTCGAGGGCGTCCGCGACGAGCTGCCCCACTCGGTGGCGGTGACCGTGGAGGAGATGATCGAGCGCGAGGACCGCCCCGAGGACGACCCGATGATCGACGTGCACGTGAACCTCTACGTCGAGCGCGAGTCCCAGAAGGCCATCATCATCGGCAAGCGCGGCGCCCGCCTGCGGGAGATCGGCACCACCGCCCGGGGCGGCATCGAGGCCCTGCTGGGCACCAGGGTCTACCTGAGCATCCACGTGAAGGTGGCCAAGGACTGGCAGCGGGATCCCCGCGCGCTGGGGCGCCTGGGCTTCTGAGCCGGGCCCCGCGCGGCGGGCTTGGCGCGAACGTTCAGCGTCGATGCCTACAATGTTCGCTAGAACAGTCCATCGACCAGGAGTTTCTCTCGTGACGCAGACGCACCACGGCCCGGACGAGCGGACGGCGCCGCGCCTCACCGCGCGGGGACGCCACTTCAGCAACGGCGTGGCCAGGTCCCGTCACGGGCTGTGGATCGCGCTGTGCTGCGTCTCGCTGCTCCTGGTCGTGGTGGGCGCCGGCGGCGTCGCCGCGCTGAGGCTGCAGCAGAACGTCTCGACCGAGGCGCTTAACCTCGGCGGCTCCTCCTCGGACGACGCGGGGGACACCGTGGACGGGCCCCTGAACATCCTGGTCATCGGGTCGGACACCCGCGGCGGGCAGAACTCCGACTACGGCGACGCGCTGGACCAGGAGTCCGGCGCGCGCTCCGACGTCATGATGCTGATGCAGATCAGCGAGGACCGGCAGAACGTCAACGTGGTCTCCTTCCCGCGCGACCTCATGGTCTCGATCCCGGAGTGCACCAACCCCGAGTCGGGGACGGTGTTCCCCGCGGCCGACGACGTCCAGATCAACGAGTCCCTCGACCACGGCGGCCCGGGCTGCACCGTTGCGACGATCAACGAGCTGACCGGCGTCGACATCGACCACTTCATGCTGGTGGACTTCAACGCCGTCAAGGAGCTGAGCTCGGTGGTGGGCGGCGTCCAGGTCTGCGTGACCGAGGCGATCGACGACGAGTACTCCGGCCTGGACATCCCCGCCGGCTCCTCGACGGTCGAGGGCGAGCAGGCGCTGGCCTTCCTGCGCTCCCGCCACGGGTTCGGCGACGGGTCCGACATCGGGCGCATCCAGGCCCAGCAGGGCTTCATGGCCTCGCTCATGCGCAAGGTCAAGGCGGAGGGGACGCTCAGCAACCCGGGCAAGCTCTACGACATCGCCGAGGCGATCACGCAGAACGTCACGGTCGACGAGGGCTTCGCCGATCCCGGCACGTTCGTGGGGATCGGCCGCGAGCTGGCCGGCATCGACCTCAACCGGGTGGTCTTCGCCACGGCGCCCACCGAGCCCTACCTCTACGACGCCAACAAGCTGCAGCTCGCGGCCGACGCCGACCAGGTCTTCGCGACCATGCGCTCCGGCGGCTCCCTGGCCGACGGCGGGCAGGAGCAGGAGGAGTCCGCCGCGCCCGAGCCCTCCGCGCAGGCCCCGGAGGAGCAGCCGGACCGCTCGACCCCGGTCTCGGTCCTGAACGCCTCCGGCGAGACCGGCCGGGCGGACAACGTCGCGGACCTCGTGGAGTCGATGGGCTACCTGACCGTCGCCGCTCAGGAGGCCGGGGTCGAGTACCCGGGCAGCACCGTGTACTACAGCACCGGCTACGAGGCGGAGGCCCAGGAGGTCGCGGACAAGTTCGGCATCCCGGCGGCGCAGGTGCAGCCGGACGAGGGCTACCTCGGCGTCGCGCTGTACGTGGGGCAGGACTTCACGGAGGGCGAGCGGATCGAGCAGCAGGAGTCCGGGGAGGACCAGGGGATCGTCGGCGGGGCCTCGGGCCAGACGGCCGACCAGGAGACCTGCCAGCAGGCCTTCTCCTACTGACCCGCCGGCTGCGGCCCGCCTGAACCGGCGGACCGCGGCCCGCCCAACCCGCCTGACCCGCCGGCCGCGACCCGCCTGATGCGCCGATCGCGGCCCGCCAGGGCGGTCCAGGATGTGAGACCCCGGCGGGGGCGCGGCGCGCCGCCGCGAGCACCGGTGGTACGTTGAGCAGATGAACGTCACCGGATGGGCACTACTCCTTAGCTGCCGCAGCGAGGCCTCGTAACGTCAGTCAGGCCGCCATCTCGCTGCGGGTTACTCGTTGCGCCGGCCGCAACCATCTCGAGGATTCACGAAGGAACCCCACCGTGCGAAACGTTCAGCAGGCATCGCCGATGCCCTCCCACAAGTACCGTCCCTTCCAGGACCAGATCACGGTCGAGCTGCCGGACCGCACCTGGCCCGACAAGGTCATGACGCAGGCCCCGCGCTGGTGCGCCGTGGACCTGCGCGACGGCAACCAGGCGCTTGTCGACCCCATGGACATCGACCGCAAGCTCGCGATGTTCAAGCTGCTGGTGCGCATGGGGTACAAGGAGATCGAGGTCGGCTTCCCCTCCGCCTCGCAGACGGACTTCAACTTCGTCCGCACCCTCATCGAGGACGGCTACATCCCGGACGACGTCACCATCCAGGTGCTGGTCCAGTGCCGCGAGCACCTGATCGAGCGCACCTACGAGGCCATCGAGGGCGCGCCCTCGGCCATCGTCCACTTCTACAACTCCACCTCGGTGGTCCAGCGCAAGGTCGTCTTCCAGGCCGACCAGGACGCCATCCTGGACATCGCGCTGACCGGCGCGCGCCTGTGCGCGAAGTACGAGGAGCAGATGCGCACCTCGGTCCCGATCACCTACCAGTACTCCCCGGAGTCGTTCACCGGCACCGAGGTCGAGTACGCGGTGCGCGTGGCCAACGCCGTGACCGCCGAGCTGGGCATCGGGGACGACCGTCAGGTCATCATCAACCTGCCCGCCACGGTCGAGATGGCGACGCCGAACGTCTACGCCGACTCGATCGAGTGGATGAGCCGCCACCTGGACCACCGCGAGAACGTGGTGCTGTCCCTGCACCCGCACAACGACCGGGGGACCGGCGTGGCCGCCGCCGAGCTGGGCTACCTGGCCGGCGCCGACCGCATCGAGGGCTGCCTGTTCGGCAACGGCGAGCGGACCGGCAACGTCGACCTGGTGACGCTGGGCCTGAACCTGCTGACCCAGGGGATCGACCCGCAGATCGACTTCTCGGACATCGACGACATCCGCCAGACGGTCGAGTACTGCAACCAGCTGAAGGTCCACGAGCGCGCCCCCTACGGCGGCGAGCTGGTGTTCACAGCCTTCTCCGGCTCGCACCAGGACGCGATCAAGAAGGGCTTCGACGCGATGGCCCGCCAGAGCGAGGCGACCGGCACCGACATCGAGGACATGGTCTGGGAGGTTCCCTACCTGCCCATCGACCCGCACGACCTGGGCCGCAACTACGAGGCGGTCATCCGCGTGAACTCGCAGTCGGGCAAGGGCGGCGTCGCCTACCTGCTCAAGCAGCAGAAGGGACTGGACATGCCCAAGCGGGCGCAGGTCGAGTTCTCCTCGGTCGTGCAGCACCGCACCGACTCGGAGGGCGGGGAGGTCACCAGCGTCGCGCTCTGGGACATCTTCAAGGACGAGTACCTGCCGGCCGAGGACGACGCGAAGCGCCGGTGGGGCCGGTTCCGCATCGTGTCGATGAACACCGAGGCGCGCGACGCCGGTGACACGACCCTGCGCATCACGCTGCAGGTCGGCGAGCACGAGTACGAGCGCTCCGCGGTGGGCAACGGCCCCATCGACGCGCTGACCCAGATCCTGTCCCGCGAGGGCGTGGACGTGCGGATCCTGGACTACTCCGAGCACGCGCTCTCGGCCGGGCAGTACGCCCAGGCGGCCAGCTACATCGAGGCAGCCGTGGGGGACCGGGTCCTGTGGGGCGTGGGCATCGACGCCAACACGACCCGCGCCGGGCTGAAGGCGGTCGTCTCCGCGGTCAACCGCGCGCTGCGCTGATCCGCGGACGCGGCACGAGGCGAAGGGCGCGCTCCGGCGCGCCCTTCGCGCGTCCGGATGGGATAATGGGTCCGTGTCCACCTCACCCTCCCACCCCCACGCCTACCGGGACACCCTGCTCATCCTGAGGACGCAGCAGCTCGGCGAGGCCGACCGCATCGTGATCGGCATCAGCCCCCGGCAGGGCGTGGTGCGCGCCGTCGCCAAGGGCGTGCGCAAGAGCTCCTCCAAGCTGGGGGCGCGGCTCGAGCCGTTCATGTTCACCGACGTCTCCCTGGCCCACGGCCGGAACCTGGAGACCGTGACCCAGGCGGTCACACGCCGCGCCTACTCGGCGCCCGTGGTCGCGGACTGGGACCGCTACACCAGCGCCTGCTCGATCTGCGAGGTCGCGGAGCAGCTGGGCCTGGCGGTCGAGGCCGGGGACCCGCGCCTGTTCAACCTGACCGTGGGGGCCGTCGGCGTCCTGGCCCGGGGCGAGCACCTCCCCGACGACGTCCTGACCTCCTACCTCCTGCGCGCCATGGCCGTCTCCGGGTGGCACGTGGAGCTCGACTCCTGCGCCCGCTGCGGGAGCGAGGGGCCGCTGCACTCCTGGTCCCAGGCCGACGGCGGCGCGATCTGCGACGCCTGCAGGACCGCCGGGGACCGGCCGCTGGCCGAGGAGACCCTGGCGTACCTGAGGGCCGCCGCGGGCGGGCGCTGGGACCTGCTCGACGCCGACCCCGAGCCGGGGGTGCGCGACCGCGCGGGGAAGCTCGTGCGGCGTTATGTACAGTGGCACGTGGAGCGAGAATTCCGTTCGTTCTCCCTGCTGGAAAGGCCCTCATGACCGTCGTGACCCCCTCCGCCCACCCCTCGGGGAGCAGGCCTCCCGCCATCCCGGCCCGCTTCGTGCCGCGGCACGTGGCCGTGGTCATGGACGGCAACGGCCGCTGGGCCAACGAGCGCGGGCTGCCGCGCAACGAGGGGCACAAGGCGGGGGAGCAGGCGCTGCTCGACGTCGTCGCCGGCGCCATCGAGATGGGCATCGGCTACGTCAGCGCCTACGCCTTCTCCACGGAGAACTGGAAGCGCTCGGTCGACGAGGTGACCTTCCTGATGCGCTTCTGCACCGACGTCCTGGTGCGCCAGCTGGACACCCTCAACTCGTGGGGCGTGCGCATCCGCTGGGCGGGGCGGCGGCCACGGCTCTGGAAGTCGGTCATCCGGCAACTGGAGCAGTGCGAGCGGGAGACCGCGGGCAACACCGTCTGCACCCTGGTCATGTGCGTCAACTACGGGGGGCGAGCGGAGATCGCCGACGCCGCGGCGCGGATCGCCGAGGACGCCGCGGCCGGGCGCATCAAGGGCTCGCAGGTCACCGAGAAGTCCTTCGCCCGTTACCTGGACGAGCCGGACGTGCCCGACGTCGACCTCTTCCTGCGCACCTCCGGAGAGCAGCGCTTCTCCAACTTCCTGCTGTGGCAGAGCGCCTACGCGGAGATGGTGTTCATGGACGTGCTCTGGCCGGATGTGGACCGGCTGGTCCTCTGGCGGGCGGTGGAGGAGTACGCGCGGCGCGACCGGCGCTACGGCGCCGCCATCGACGCGGCTAAACCTCAAGCTTGAGTTAAACGTTATTCATTAAAGTTCGACTTTAACCTCATACACGCCGGTCCCCGGGCCGGCCCAGATCAGGAGACATCGTGCCCCGTATCTATCCGGCCTTCTTCAAGATCGCGTTCTCCGGCATGGACGCCGAGCGAGCCCACCACCTCGGCTTCTCGGGGATCAAGGCGAGCAAGCACAGCGGGGCCTCCCGGGCGATCCGGGCGATCGCGCGCCCGGACCGCTCGCTCGAGACGGTGGCGATGGGGCTGCGGTTCCCGTCCCCATTCGGCCTTGCAGCCGGCTTCGACAAGGGGGCCACCGGCGTCGTCGCCCTGACGGACCTGGGGTTCGGCCACGTCGAGGTGGGGACCGTGACCGGGCGGGCCCAGCCCGGCAACCCCGCCCCGCGGCTCTTCCGGCTGGTCGAGGACCGCGCCGTGGTCAACCGGATGGGCTTCAACAACGACGGCGCCGCGGCCGTGGGCCCCCGCCTGGCCGCGGCGCACGCGGACTACGACGAGCAGTACGGCGACGCCGGGACCCGGCCGATCGTGGGCGTGAACATCGGCAAGACGAAGGCGGTGCCGCTGGAGGACGCGGTCGAGGACTACCTCGAGAGCACGCGCACGCTGGCGCCCCAGGCGGACTACCTGGTGGTCAACGTCAGCTCCCCGAACACCCCGGGGCTGCGCACCCTGCAGGCCCGGGAGAGCCTGGCGCCCCTCCTGGAGGCCGTGCGCCGCGAGGCAGACCGCGTGACGGACCGGCACGTGCCCCTGCTGGTCAAGATCGCCCCGGACCTCACCGACGGGCAGCTGACCGAGATCGCCGAGCTCGCGGTGGAGCTCGGCCTCGACGGCATCATCGCCACCAACACCACGATCGAACGGGAGAGCCTCGGCCTGGTCAGCGACCCCTCGGCCGTCTACGCGTGCGGGGAGGGAGGGCTCTCCGGCGAGCCGCTGGCCCCGCGGTCGCTCGAGGTGCTGCGGCGGCTGCGCGAGATCGTGGGCCCGGACCTCACCCTCATCTCGGTGGGCGGGGTCACCACGGCGGAGGACGTGCACGAGCGCCTCCGCAGCGGCGCGACCCTGGTGCAGGGCTACACGGCGTTCCTCTACGAGGGCCCCTTCTGGGCGGCGCGTATCAACCGGGGCCTGAAGAAGCTCCTGGCCGGCTGACGAACGGGCTCGCCCCGGAATCAGCCGGGACGGATCCCGGGAACGACGACGCCCGGGCCGGGCGCCGCGTGGATGCGGCGTCGGGCCCGGGCGTTCGCGCGCCTGGGTGAGGGACCTAGGCGGGCCGCTCGCCCCGGCTCACCTGGGGCTTGGGAAGGCGCAGGCGCCGGATCATCATCATGCGGTTGACGGTGTACCAGGCCGAGCCGGGCTCGACGCTGCCGAACTTCTCCGTGATGCGCCTCTTGATGCCGCGCCACTTGGTGAAGGTGTCCACGGCCCAGACGATGATGATGGCCCACATGAAGATCATCGAGTACTGCTGGATCTGCGGGGGCAGGAACAGCCCCAGCACGAAGACGATGATGAGCATGATGAGGAAGAAGTCGCCCACGTTGTACCGGGAGTCCACGGAGTCGCGGAGGAAGCGGCGCTGCGGTCCGCGGTCCCGGATGGGGAGGTAGCGGTCGTCGCCGGTCTGCATCGCTTGGTTCTGCCGGACGCGGGCCTCGCGGGCCGCTTCCCGGCTCGCCTGCTTGGCCGCCTTGCGGTCGTCGGGGACCAGGGGACGCCGGCGGGCGGCCTCCTGCTCCCTGCGGGTGGGGGTGGGCCGGCCCTTGCCCACCGGCTGGGCGGCGGTCTTCTCCTGCGGGGCCGGGGGAGCCGCCTCGGCCGTCGAGTTTCTCTTCTTCATACCGAACACCCCTCCATGGTACCCGTGTCCGCCTGTCGCCTCACCAGCCGCGGGCATAGGGTGTCCCCATGACGAACGACGAGCAGCACCAGAACCCTGACGAACACCCCGGTGACCGCGGAGCCGCCGAGCTGCGCGAGAGCCTGGAGGGGCAGCACGAGCGGATCCTCGCCGAGCTCGCAGCGGTCGTGGAGATCCCCTCGGTGGCCTGGGACGTCCGCGACGCCGGGGAGGTGTGGCGCAGCGCCCGCGCGGTCGCGCAGCTGGCCGAGGAGGCCGGCCTGCCCGAGGTCGAGATCCTCACCTCCGCCCGGCCCGACGGCGAGCAGGGGATGCCCGCAGTCGTCGCCCGCCGTCGCGCCGCTCCCGGCCAGCCCACGGTCATGCTCTACGCCCACCACGACGTCCAGCCGGTCTCCGACCCGGACGAGTGGGACACGGAGCCCTTCCGGGCCACGCCGGTGGGCGACCGGCTCTACGGCCGCGGCGCCGCCGACGACAAGGCCGGCGTCATGGTCCACATCGCCGCCGTCCGCGCGCTGCTCGAGCGGGGCGAGGAGGACCCCGGCATCGGCATCACCCTGTTCGTGGAGGGGGAGGAGGAGGCCGGCTCGCCGAGCTTCGAGAGCTTCCTGGCGGAGCACCGGGACCGGCTCGCGGCGGACGCGATCGTCGTCGCCGACTCCGCCAACTGGAAGCAGGGCGTGCCGGCCCTCACCACGAGCCTGCGGGGCGTGGTCTCGGGCACGGTGCGGCTGCGGGCGCTGGGCCACGCGCTGCACTCGGGCGTCTTCGGCGGTCCGCTGGTGGACGCGAACACGGCCATGGTGCGCCTGCTGGCCAGCCTGCACGACGACGACGGCGCCGTCGCCGTCTCCGGCCTGGTCCGCGCCCCGGAGCCGGAGCTGGACTACCCGGAGGAGGACTTCCGCCGCGACGCCGGCGTCCCCGACCGCCTGCGCCTGACCGGTCGCGGCTCGATCGCCTCGCGCCTGTGGAGCCAGCCCGCCCTCTCCGTCATCGGCATGGACATCACCCCGGTGGACCGGTCCTCGAACACGCTCGCGGCGTCTTCGCGCGCCCGGATCAGCCTGCGACTCGCCCCGGGGCAGGACCCGCACGAGGCGCACCGGCTCCTGGAGGAGCACCTGCGGGCCCACGCCCCGTGGGGCGCGGAGGTCGAGTACGAGGCGGGGGAGGCCGGGAGCCCATTTGAGGCCGACACCTCCTCGCCCGCGGCCCGCGCGGTCCTGGAGGCCATGCGCAGCACCTGGGGCGTGGAGCCGGCCCTCACCGGGCTCGGCGGCTCGATCCCCTTCGTCGCCTCCCTGACCGAGACGTTCCCCGACGCCGCGATCCTCATCACCGGCGTCGAGGATCCGGACACGCGGGCCCACAGCGCCAACGAGTCGCTGTACCTGCCGGACTTCTTCAAGGCCATCGAGTCCGAGGCGACCTTCCTGCTGGGGATGGCGCGGACCCGGACCGCGGGGGACTAGCCGACCTGGACCGCAGGGGGAACGGCTGCCCCGGACCGCGGCCGAGAGCGGACCCGAACCGCGGGGAATAGCCGACCCGAGGCGGGCGTTAACGCTGGCAGGAGACCGGCGCGTACTCTGGACAATGCACGAGAGGCTAAGGAGCATCCATGACCGTAGCGACTGAGAACACCGAGACCGAGCTGCCCACCCACGGCGTCGTCCTGACCGAGGTGGCGGCCCAGAAGGTCCGCTCGCTCCTGGAGCAGGAGGGCCGGACCGACCTGCGGCTGCGCGTCGCCGTGCAGCCCGGCGGCTGCTCGGGCCTGATCTACCAGCTCTACTTCGACGAGCGGTTCCTGGACGGCGACGCCGTGCGGGACTTCGACGGCGTCGAGGTCATCGTCGACCGCATGAGCGTCCCGTACCTGGGGGGCTCGACCATCGACTTCGAGGACACCATCCAGAAGCAGGGATTCTCGATCGACAACCCCAACGCGCAGGGCTCCTGCGCGTGCGGCGACTCCTTCAGCTAGGCCCGTCCGGCCTGCTGGTCAGCGGCCCCTTCCCGCCTCGCGGGGAGGGGCCGCTTCGTGTCAGGACTCACAGGTCCCGCCGCGGACCGCGGCAGGACGAGCCGGGGCGAGATGTCGGAGCCCGCAAACCCGCCGCGGAGGGGTTACCCTGGTGACACGTTGTCAGTGCGAACTCCCGGGTGCGGGTAAGATGAGGCACAGACATTGCGACTGCGGCTTCCGGTGCCTGAGGACCCGCGCGGCGGCAGTTCAATCACACGCATGGAAAGAAGAGGAAGGTCAGTCTGTGAGTTCGCAGAATCGGACCGGCTCCAGGTGGGTCAAGGGCACTGCAGCCATTGGCTCATCCGCGGCCGTAGCTCTGCTGATGACGGGGTGCGGTGACATCGCCCAGCGCGGGTTCCTGCCCACGGAGCGGGGCACCACCAACCACGTCGACACGATCATGGATCTCTGGATCGGTTCATGGATCGCCGCGCTGGTCGTCGGCCTGATCACCTGGGGGCTCATCCTCTGGTGCATCATCGCCTACCGTCGCCGCAAGGAGGACACGGGGTATCCCCGTCAGATGGGGTACCACCTGCCCCTCGAGATCCTCTACACGCTGATCCCGATCGTGCTGATCGTCAGCCTCTTCTCCTTCTCCGACCGCGTCGAGCGCGAGATCGACGCCCGCTGGGACGACCCGGACGTCACCGTCGAGGTCTACGGCAAGCAGTGGGCGTGGGACTTCAACTACCTCGACTCGGACGTCTACTCCTCCGGTGTGCAGGCCCACCTGACCGGTGAGGACGGCGTCGAGGAGACCCTTCCCGAGATGTACCTGCCGGAGAACTCCGAGGTCGAGCTCGTCCTGAAGTCCCGCGACGTGAACCACTCGTTCTGGATCCCGGCCTTCCTGCAGAAGATCGACACCATCCCGGGTCAGACCAACTACATGAGCTTCGAGACCGGCGGCGCCGGCGAGTACCAGGGCAAGTGCGCCGAGCTCTGCGGCGAGTACCACTCCGAGATGCTGTTCAACGTCCGCGTGGTCCCGCAGGCCGAGTACGACGCCTACATGCAGCAGCTCAGCAACGAGGGCAACAACGGTCGACTCGGCGACGAGTACAACCGCAACCCCAACATGAACGAAACCAGCTAGGGGAGTACCGGTGTCTACATTCGAGTATTCAACGGACGAAGCCAGGGTCGCCCCGCGCACCGTCCCTCGCACCAAGGGGCGGGTCGTGGTCAACTGGATCACGTCCACCGATCACAAGGTGATCGGCTACATGTACCTGATCACGTCCTTCGTGTTCTTCTGCCTCGCCGGCGTCATGGCCCTGGTCATGCGCCTCGAGCTCTTCGCCCCGGGCATGCAGATCCTGGAGACCAAGGAGCAGTTCAACCAGCTGTTCACGATGCACGGCACCCTGATGCTGCTGATGTTCGGCACGCCGGTGTTCATCGGCTTCGCCAACGTGATCGTGCCCCTGCAGATCGGCGCCCCCGACGTCGCCTTCCCGCGACTCAACGCGCTGGCCTTCTGGTTCTTCCTGTTCGGCTCGATCATCGCGATCGCCGGCTTCGTCACCCCGCAGGGCGCCGCGTCCTTCGGGTGGTTCGCCTACGCGCCCCTGAACTCCACCACGTACAGTCCGGCGGTGGGCGGTGACCTATGGGTCTTCGGCCTGGCCCTGCAGGGCTTCGGCACCATCATGGGCGGCGTCAACTTCATCACCACGATCCTGTGCATGCGCGCCCCGGGCATGACCATGTGGCGCATGCCGATCTTCACCTGGACCAGCCTGATCACCGCGATCCTGGTCATCATGGTCTTCCCGCCCTTCGCGGCGGCGCTCTTCGCCCTCGGCATGGACCGGAGGCTGGGCGGCCACATCTTCGACCCGGAGAACGGTGGAGCCATGCTCTGGCAACACCTGTTCTGGTTCTTCGGACACCCCGAGGTGTACATCCTGGCGCTGCCCTTCTTCGGCATCGTCTCGGAGATCATCCCGGTGTTCAGTCGCAAGCCCATCTTCGGCTACAAGGGCCTGGTGTACGCGACCATCGCGATCGCCGCGCTGTCCGTGACCGTCTGGGCGCACCACATGTACGTGACCGGCGCGGTCATGCTCCCGTTCTTCGCGTTCATGACCATGATGATCGCGGTGCCGACCGGCGTGAAGTTCTTCAACTGGATCGGAACGCTCTGGCAGGGATCGCTGACGTTCGAGACGCCCATGCTGTGGGTCTTCGGCTTCCTGATCACCTTCCTCTTCGGCGGCATCACCGGCATCATCCTGGCGACCCCGCCGCTGGACTTCCACCTCTCCGACACCTACTTCGTGGTGGCGCACTTCCACTACACGGTGTTCGGCACGGTCGTGTTCTCCGCGTTCGCGGCGTGCTACTTCTGGTGGCCCAAGTTCACCGGGCGCATGCTCAACGAGCGCCTCGGCAAGATCCACTTCTGGCTGCTGTTCATCGGCTTCCACACCACCTTCCTCGTCCAGCACTGGCTGGGTGTGGACGGCATGCCGCGTCGCTACGCCGACTACCTCGTGGAGGACGGCTTCGAGTGGATGAACCAGCTCTCGACCATCGGCGCGATGATCCTCGCGACGTCCATGATCCCGTTCCTGTGGAACGTGTACGTCACGATGCGCAACGGCCGCAAGGTCGAGGTGGACGACCCCTGGGGCTTCGGCGGTTCGCTGGAGTGGGCCACCTCGTGCCCGCCCCCGCGGCAGAACTTCTCGGCTCTGCCCCGCATCCGGTCCGAGCGCCCGGCGCTGGACCTGCACCACCCGGAGCTGTCCACCAACCACGACGTCGCAGCCGCCGCCCGCAAGGCGGCAGCCACGGTGAATTCCTAGGAGTCAACGAATGCGCGAAAACGGAATCATCTTCGGGCTGCTGTTCGTCTTCCTCATCCCCGTGACGCTGGTCTACGGCATCATGACCAACTTCGAGGAACTCGTCGGCTTCCCGGCCCTGATCCTGACGTCCCTGATGTCGGCCTTCCTGGCGTTCTTCTTCATCTACACCGATCGCAGGCACCCGGACCAGCCGTCCGACAACCTGGACGGTGAGGTCGTGGACGCGGCCGGCGACTACGGCTTCTACTCCCCGTGGAGCTGGTGGCCGCTGCTGCTGGGCATCTCCTGCGCCATCGCGTTCATGGCGCTGGCGATCGACTGGTGGATCCTCATGGTGATCGTCCCCGTGGCGATCGTGGCACTGGCCGGCTGGGTCTACGAGTACAGCCGCGGCAACCACGCCCACTAGGGACTCCGCACGCGCCTCGGTCACGAGGCCCGCCGAAGGCCCCGGAACCTCCTCAGGGAGGGTCCGGGGCCTTCGGCGTTTCGAGCGTCTCCTCGTGCGCCTGACATCCCGCGTCGCGGGGAACGGCCTGCAGGAGGCGGTGATCCGAGGTATTCGAGGCGCTGGGAGGACGCGTGCGGCGCGAGGGAGGTACCGAACGACCCCTTACGCCTTTTCCCTCTCTCAGCGCCTCTAGGAGGTGCACAGGGGCTCTCAAAGGGATGTGGAGGGGAGAGGCAGGACCCGGGGAGGGCCTGGCGACCCCTCGGCGTCCCAGATGGTGCGGGTGCGGCTCCTATGCGAGTCCGGCTGGACTCGAGGCCGGCCCCGTCGCGGGTCACAGTCTCGAACGGGCCCGCTTACCCCCCCCCTCACGGGGCCAGCGCGGTGAACCGGTGTCGCACTTAGAGCGATGGACGGGACCCGCGGGGCGGGTGCCGTCGTGCCTGCCGGGAACCGTGAAAAATCGGAGGACGCCGGGCCGGAGACCGGGTGCTGGCGGAATGTCGTCGAGTCGCCCCCGGGCGATGCCCGCCACCAGATGCCTTCTCCTGCCCCTTGTGCGGGCGGGAGGGCCCTGGACGGGGCGGAGGCGCCACGCGGTGCGCGGACGGGGAAGACGTGATCGACGTGGCTGACCGTCAGCGAGGCTTCCAGGGACGGACAGGCTCACGTTTGCCATCGCTCAGGCTCGCGGGGTGATCCGGGCGCTCCTCTCTGCGGCCTGCTCGCGCGCAGCACGGGTCCGCCGGCATCAGAACAGCCGCTCCTCGGCGCGATGCGCGGGCTCCTCCAGCTCCAACAGGAACCGCTTGCGCTCCAGGCCACCCGCGTACCCCGTGAGCGAGCCGTCCGCACCCACGACACGATGGCAGGGCACCACGATGCTGAGGGGGTTGCGTCCCACGGCCTGGCCGAC
Source organism: Rothia santali (assembly GCF_024199905.1). Classification (GTDB taxonomy): domain Bacteria; phylum Actinomycetota; class Actinomycetes; order Actinomycetales; family Micrococcaceae; genus Rothia; species Rothia santali. Next base: position 172,906 of record NZ_JANAFB010000001.1, on the reverse strand, counting down.
CCGCTGCGCCAGGTGCCGATTCCCCAGGCGCTCCGCGATCTGCCCGTACGTGGTGGTCGTCCCGTAGGGGATCTCCCGGAGCAGCTCGCGCACCCGCCGCGCGACGTCGTCCCGCGGGGCCGCCAGGGGAAGCTGGAAGCCGTCGCGGCGTCCCTCCAGGTAGTCGCGCAGCTGACGAGCCGTCTCGGAGAGGAGCGGATCCGTCTCCAGGCGGACCCTCGGGCCGAGCTCAGATGCGGCCGGCGCGGGCCGGTGCCCCGGGAAGTAGACGCCGCTCAGGGCGTCACCTCCGGCGTCGTCCAGGGCGTCGCCCCGGGCGACGCAGAGGAGCGGGCCGAGCGGCGTCGGAACCGACGCATGGCGCGTGCTCTGGGCGTGTGCGGGGCTCATGGGGCTCTCCTCGGGTCGGTGCGGATCCTCCGGTCATGATGCAGACGCCGCGGCACCGCTCAACGTGAGATCCCGACTCGTGCGGATCGGGGCCCGGACGGCGAAAAGCCGGGCCCTCCCCGCGATGGGGAGGGCCCGGCGTCGAACCGGAGGGCGGGGAACCGGGTTAGCGGTTGCTGCTCTCGAGCTCGTGGTGTTGGTGAGCCGCCTCGAGCTCGGCCGGCGTCACCGGAGCCACGCGGTCCTCGAAGAACAGCTTCGAGATGCGGCCTCGGACCTTCTCGCTCTGCGTGACCTTGCCCTTGGCGTTGGCCTGGGCGGGCTCGTATACGGGCGAGTTGAAGGACACCAGCTGGTAGCGGTCGTACTCGTCGAGGGGCTCGTGCACCTCGATGAACTCGCCGTGGGGGAGCTGGACCACGCGGCCGGTCTCCACGCCGTGGAGGACCACCTCACGGTCCTTGCGCTGCAGGGCCAGGCAGATGCGCCGGGTGACCTCGAAAGCGATGAACGGACCGAAGATGAACAGGAACCGCAGCACGTACAGCACGTCGTTGAACGCCACGTGGAAGTGGGTCGCGATGAGGTCGGAGCTGGCCGCCGCCATCATGACCCCGTACCAGGTGATGCCCGCGACGCCGGCGCCGGTGCGGAACGGGGCGTTGCGCGGCCGGTCGAGGATGTGGTGCTCGCGGTGGTCCTTGGTCACCCAGCGCTCGATCCACGGCCAGGTGAAGAAGATCCCCAGCAGGATCGCCGCCGGAACCATCGGCAGCAGGACCGCGAAGACCCAGGTGCCGCCGAGCTCCAGCTGCCAGTGCCACGGCCAGGAGCCGGGCATGAGGCGCAGCGCGCCGTCGACCCAGCCGATGTACCAGTCGGGCTGCGTGCCGGCCTGGACGGGGGAGGGATCGTAGGGACCGTAATTCCAGATCGCGTTGATCGTGGTGGTCGAGGCCAGCAGGGCCAGGATGCCGAACACGATGAAGAAGAAGCCGCCGGCCTTGGCCGCGTACACGGGGCCGACGGGGAAGCCGACCACGTTCTTCTCGGTGCGCCCCGGACCGGGGTACTGGGTGTGCTTGTGCACGACCACCATGAACAGGTGGATCGCGACCGTCAGCAGCAGCAGCGCCGGGACGATCATGATGTGCAGCGTGTAGAGGCGCCCGATGACCATGTGGCCCGGGAACTCCCCGCCGAAGAAGAACAGCGAGAGGTACGTGCCGACCAGCGGGATCGCCTTCATGACGCCGTCGATGATGCGCAGGCCGTTGCCGGAGAGCACGTCGTCGGGGAGGGAGTAGCCGGTGAACCCGGCGCCCATGGCGAGCACGAAGAGCGTGCCGCCGACGACCCAGTTGAGCTCACGCGGACGGCGGAACGCGCCGGTGAAGAACACGCGCATCATGTGCACGGCGATCGCGACGACGAACAGCAGCGCGGCCCAGTGGTGGACCTGGCGCATGAACAGGCCGCCGCGGACGTCGAACGAGATGTTCAGCGACGAGGCGTAGGCCCCAGACATCTCCACGCCCCGCATGGGTACGTAGGAGCCGTCGTAGATGACGGTGTCCATGGTGGGGTTGAAGAAGAACGTCAGGTACGTGCCGGACAGGATCAGGATGATGAGGCAGTAGAGCGCCACCTCACCGAACATGAAGGACCAGTGGTCCGGGAAGATCTTGCGGCCGAACTCCTTGACGATGCCGGACATCCCCACGCGGGAGTCCACGAAGTTCGCGATGTGACCGGTGCGGGTCGCCGGCTTGTATTCGTTGACTGCATTAGACATGATCAGGCCTCACTCGCCATTTCTTCTTTCTGGCGGCCACGCTCCCAGTAGGCCGGTCCGACCGGCTCGTGGAAGTCGCTGCGGGCAATAAGGTAGCCCTCCGAGTCGACCGTGATCGGCAGCTGGGGCAGCGGGTGCGCTGCGGGGCCGAAGATGACGGCGCACTCGTTGGCGGCGTCGAAGGTCGACTGGTGGCAGGGGCACAGCAGGTGATGCGTCCGCTGCTCGTAGAGGGCGATGGGGCAACCCACGTGGGTGCACACCTTCGAGTACGCGATGATTCCGTCGTAGTTCCAGTCCGCCCGGTCGGGGGAGACGTTGAGCTCCTCGGGCTTGAGGCGCATGAGCAGGACGACGGCCTTCGCCTTCTCCTCGAGGTAGCCGTCCTGGTGGGAGATGCCGAGAAGATTCTCAGGCAGCACGTGGTAGGTCGAGCCCAGGGTCACGTCCGCCGCGCGGATGGGCGTGCCGGAGGGATCCCGGACCAGCCGGATGCCCTCGTCCCACATGGTGTGGGAGAGGACGCGGGTGTCGATCGGACCCAGTTCGCGGAACAGGGTGATGAAGGACAGCGGGGCGAGGATGATCGCACCGATCAGCGTGTTGCGGATCAGGGGGCGGCGCTTGATGCCGGACTCGTCCAGGACGGTCTCGACGATCTCCTGCGCATCCGCGCGGTCGGCCTCGGAGCTGACCTCGTGGCGCATCTCGACCATCTCGTGGTCGGGCATGAGCGTACGGGCCCAGTGGACGATGCCGATGCCGATGCCGAACATCGCGAAGGTCACGCCCAGGCCCAGCAGGAAGTTCTGCAGTCGCAGCTGCGAGGTGGGGTCCGGGTTGAGCACGTCGTAGATGTCGCCGTCCACCCTGACGGCGAAGAAGCCCACGAAGAACAGGAGCGATCCGAGGATCGACAGCCCGAAGAGCCACGCCACCTGGCGCTCGGCCTTCTTGGCGCGGTGGGGGTCCACGTCGGTCAGACGCGGGGGGTGGTGGGGCAGGCCCGGGTCCGGGAAACGCTCCTGGTGCTCCTGCTGGGAGGTAGCAACGGCGTCGGAAGGCTCCGGTGCCCCGTCACGATGGCTAGCCATGTGTTCCTCTAACTTCCTTGGTGCGAGATCTTGTCGTGGGGTGCGGCGTTCGCTACGCCGAGCGGGAGGTCAGCCAGACGGTGAAGCCCAGCACGATGGCGAGGCCGACGGTCCAGATGAACAGGCCCTCGGAGACCGGTCCCAGCGAGCCGAGGCCGAAGCCGCCCGGGTGGGTGTTGCTCTCGAGCGTCTTCAGGTAGGTGATGACGTCCCGCTTCTCCTCGGGGGTGATGTTCGTGTCGTTGAAGACCGGCATGTTCTGGGGGCCGGTGTCCATCGCCTCGTAGATGTGCTGCTCGGAGACGCCCATCAGGGTGGGGGCGAACTTGCCGCGGGTCAGCGCGCCGCCGGCGCCGGCGGCGTTGTGGCACATGGCGCAGTTGGCCAGGAAGACCTTGGCGCCGTTGGCGGCGTCGCCCTGCGCGACGTCGAGGTACTCGTCCTCGGGGATGGCGGGGCCCGCACCGAGCGAGGCGACGTAGGCGGCCAGCTGCTGGACCTGCTCCTCGTTGAACTGGCCCGGCTTGATCTGGGCCTGGACGCCCTGCATCTGCATGGGCATGCGGCCCGTGCCCACCTGGAAGTCGACGGCGGCAGCGCCGACGCCGATCAGCGACGGACCCGCACCGGTGCCCTCGGCGGTGGTGCCGTGGCAGGTGGCGCAGTTCGAGTTGAACAGCTTCTCGCCTTCCGCGATGTCGTCTGCGGAGTAGGCGGCGCCGCCGGTCTCGGCCTTTGCTTCATTGGTGGCAGTGGCAACTGCGTAGAGGCCACCAGTGAGCAGGAGGGCGATGGCCAGCAGGACGATGGCCGCGAACGGGTGACGTCGCTTCTGGGAAAGAGCCTTCACGTCGATAGATCCTTTGTGTGTGGGTGCGTGTGCGGGTGCGGTGCCGGTCTGTTACTTCAGGAAGTAGACGACGAGGAACAGCACGATCCACACGACGTCGACGAAGTGCCAGTAGTAGGAGACCACGATGGACGAGGTCGCCTCGTAGTGACCGAACCGCTTGGCCAGGTACGCGCGCCCGATGATGAACAGGAACGCGATGAGGCCGCCGGTCACGTGCAGGGCGTGGAACCCGGTCGTGATGTAGAACGCGGAGCCGTAGGGGCCGCTGGCGATGGTCACGCCCTCGGAGACGAGGGTCGCGTACTCCAGGGCCTGGACGCTGACGAAGAAGGCGCCCATCACGAACGTGAGGAAGAACCACTCGATCATGCCCCACTGGCCGACCTGCCAGATGGCGCCGGAGCGCCGGGCCTTGAGCTGTTCGGCCTTGAACACGCCGAACTGGCAGGTCACCGAGCTGAGCACCAGCACGATGGTGTTGCCCAGGGCGAGGGGGATGTCGAGGAGGTCCGCACCTTCTGCCCACGCCTCGGGGGAGGTCGCGCGCATGGTGAAGTACATGGCGAAAAGGCCGGCGAAGAACATCAACTCGCTTGCGAGCCACACAACGGTCCCCACGGACACGATGTTGGGCCGATTGAGAGTCGGTGCCGCCGACGTACTGGGAGTCTGGGTTGCAGTTGTCACATAGACATTATGTCTGTAAAAGTCCCGGGGCACCAACAGGAGGAGGCATTCCCGGGCCCCGGCGTGTCACCCCCGGTGTCCGAGCCCGGGATTCCGGGGCTCGGGGGGCGGCGGGGTGACGACACTCTCCCCGCGTCCGGACCTCCCGCAGGGGCGCCGGAGACCTCACTGTGAGCGGTCCCTCACAGCCCCCTCCCAGGGGGCGTGCAGGACACCGGCGGGTGCGCGCCGGATACTGCGCGAACGTCCCCTAGGGTGGGGTCCATGACTACTGCGGAAGCGACCCAGGACACGAGCTGGAAGAGCCTCATCACCCTCGTGGAGCGCCGGGGCGACCTCACCTCGGCCCAGGCCTCGTGGGCCATGCACCAGATGCTGAGCGAGGACTCCGACCCGGTGCAGGTCGCCGGGTTCCTGGTCGGCCTGCACACCAAGGGGGAGACGGCGGCCGAGCTCGCCGGCTTCTCGGAGGTCATGCTGGAGCTCGCGCGCCCCTACAACGGACCCCGCGACGCCGTGGACATCGTCGGCACGGGCGGGGACCAGCTCAACACGGTGAACATCTCGACCATGGCCTCGCTCGTGATGGCCGGCGCGGGGGCGACGGTCGTCAAGCACGGCAACCGCGCCTCCTCCTCGACCACGGGCTCGGCCGACGCCCTGGAGCGCCTCGGGGTCCCGCTCGACGCCCCGGCCGACCGGGTCGAGGCCGCGGCGGCGGAGATCGGCATCGGCTTCCTGTTCGCCAACACCTACCACCCCGCGATGCGGCACCTGAGCCCCATCCGCCGGCGCCTCAACGTGCCCACGGTCATCAATTACCTCGGGCCGCTGTCCAACCCCGCGCGCGTGCGCTCCTCGGTCATCGGCGTCGCCCGGGCCAACATGGCGCCCCTCATGGCGGACGTCTTCGCCGAGCGCGGCGACCACGCCCTGGTGTTCACCGGCCCGATGAACCTGGACGAGCTCAGCCTCGTCGGCCCCAACCTGGTCTGGGAGACCCACGGCGGGGAGGTCTCCCACACCGTGCTCGACGTCGCGGACATCGAGCTGCCGCCCAACACGATCGCCGACATCACCGGCCAGGGGGCGGAGTACAACGCCGAGGTCATCCGGCGGGTGCTGGCCGGGGAGCAGGGGCCCATCCGCAACACCGTGCTGCTCAACGCCGCGGCCGGCCTGGTCGTGAAGGAGGCCGACTCCGCCGCGCCGCTGGCCGATCGCATCAACGGCGCGATCGCCCGTGCCGCCGTGTCGATCGACACCGGCGCGGCCCAGGGCGTGCTCGACCGCTGGATCGAGTTCCTGAAGGGCTGACGCGCCGCCCCGGCGGCCGGAGCTGGGCTCCTGTCCGGGTCGGTGGCGCTGCGGAGCAGGCCAGTCGAGATCCACGCTTTGGCTCAGCTTCAACTGAAGCTTGAGGGAGTAAGCCTAAAGTTCAGGTTTATGTTCGAGGTGGTTCTCGGTCAGCGTTTTCTGAATCGTGCGATGCCACTCGCGATCAACCGGTAGCCCATGAGGAAGACGGCCGTGACGATCAGCGCGACGATCACGAAGGACCAGTGCGTGCCCTGCCCCGTCACGGCCCGGAGCCCCACGCCGATGGCCACGGTGCTGAGCCACAGGAGAAGCCCGGTGGGCAGGACGGACAGGGGGCGCCGCCAGGCGCGCGATGCCGCCCACCCGACCAGCAGCCCCACGAGGAAGGGCCAGGCGGTGAGGGGGAGGCCGGCGAGGCTCTCTCCGTGGGCGCTGCGCCCGAAGGCGGCGAAGACGACGACCAGGACGACGTCGGCGGCGAGGGCCAAGCTGACGACGGCGGTGGACGGTCGGGATCCGATTTCCGTGCTCTGCATCCCTCGAACATATCCGATGCGGCTACCGGCCCGTGCGGCCAGGGCATGAGAAGTGGCGGTCGGCCCGTGCGGGCGGGGCAGGGGAAGCGGCGACCAGCCCGGGCAGCCGGGGCCAGAGTTGCAGCGTCTGGCCCGCGTGGCCGGCATCCGAGATGCGGCACCGGTCCCACGGCCGGCACCGAGGCCGCGCCTCCGGCGCTCAGTCCTTCACGACGAGGTCCACGGAGTGCGGCACCGGGTCCACGGCCAGCCCCAGCTCGTCCTCGAGGAATGCGCCGAGGCGCGCGTGCTCCTCGGCGGGACCGCCCTCGTGCTCGCCCGCGGGGCCGAAGACGTAGAGGCAGAGCGGGGTCTCGCCGGCGCCGAAGCGCGAGCGGGAGCGCACGGCGTCGAACCCCGCCTCGTCGAAGGCGCCGGCCCAGTCGCGGGTCAGGGCGTAGGCGTCCTCGCGCGGGGCGGACATGTCCCCGGCGACGAGGCCGTAGCGGGGCGCGCGGCCGGAGAGCAGGTCGGCGGCGCGCAGCGGCGGAGGCTCAGCGCCGTGATGACGAGGCCCGCCACGTGCGCCCCCGGCACGCGGTGGCCCCCGACCAGGCGCGGCCCGAGCATCTCGCGCGCCGCGCAGGAGGGGTCCGAGGCGGTGTTCAGCGTCCCGCGCGGCGCGCGCAGGTTGAACCGGCCGGGGGAGCAGGAGTACCACCACGGCGAGTGCTCGCGGCGGTGGACGCGGTACCAGCGGTCCCCGTCCGCGGTGAGGTGCGCCGGGAAGTCGGCGTAGAGCTCGGGCGCGCCGGGCCGAGGGACGGTGCTCTCGTGGCGCTCAGCGGGCAACGGCGTCGCTCCAGCCGGCGGCGTCGCGGCGCGCCTGGTCCAGGAGATCGGCGATCGCGTCCTCGTCGCCGGAGTCCACGACGTCGAGCGCGCGCGTCCCTCCGTCGACCCCCACCGGGGCGGTCAGCCAGTAGACCACGGTCCACGGGTCCGCGCCCGAGCCGAGCAGGACGTCGTAGAGGCGGGGGAGCGCGGGCTTGACCCGGCCGCGGGCGAACTGGAACTCGGGGAAGAGCGAGACGCCGTCGGCGGTGACCACGCGCAGCAGCGTGTGCCGCTTGACCCGGCCGTCCACCGCCTGGCGCGAGCCGACTCCCAGGTAGGCGCGCGTCCGGTCCAGGGTGAGGAGCGGGCCGATGCGGTCGTTGACCTCGCGCTGGCGCAGCTGGGTGCGCATCGCGTCCCGGGCGGCGTCGACGACCTCGCGCCGCTGCTGCAGGGTCAGGCCCTCCAGCTCGCCGCGGCGGTCCAGGTCGCGGACCATCGCCGCGAGGTCCTCCGCGATCCGCCGCGTCGGCGAGCCGGGCCGCGGGGGCGACGACGCCGGGTCGCCGATGCCCTTGCCCTCCGCGCCGAAGCGGACGTCCCCCGCGGCGAGGCGGCGCGCGCGCACCCGCTGGCGGCGGATGCGCGAGGCGGCGGCGTTCTGGTGCGCGGTGGGTGACATCGCTGCTCCCGTCCAATGGTCGTGGGTCGTGGGTCGTGCGGTGATGCCTCCATCTTCGCACCGGGCGTCAATGCCCGTCAACGTTTGGGACTCGGCGGTGGGTTTCGGGACGTCGGATGGGCGGGTGAACGTTCGTGCCGCGCCAGAGTGCGGGCCAGACCGGCGAACGCGCGGGAGGTGGGTGCCGCAGACGGTGAGGTCGCACCGGCGGGGGAGCGCGACGTCGGGCGCCGTACCGGGTGCGACGCCGCATCTGGTGCGATGCCGTACCGGGTGCGACGCCGGCGCGAGCGCCGAGTTGCGGCGGCGGATAGAGTCGGACGGTGACGACACGAAATTCGAAGCTCAAGTGGATCATCTGGTCCGTCGGCCTGTGCGCCTACCTGATCGCGGTCGTGAACCGCAGCTCGTTCTCCGCGCTGGGGCCCGTGGCCCAGGAGCACTTCTCGGCCGAGGCCACGACGCTGTCCACCTTCGTGGTGCTGCAGCTCGTGGTGTACGCCGGGTGCCAGATCCCCGTCGGCATCGGCCTCGACCGCTTCGGGGTCTCGTGGGTCGTGGCCACGGGGCTGGCCGCGATGTCGCTGGGGCAGCTCGCCCTGGGCGCGACCGAGTCCATCCCGGTCGCGATCGCCGCGCGCGTGGTCATGGGCGCGGGCGACGCGTGCATCTTCACCTCGCTCGTTAGGCTCGTGGCCGAGTGGTTCACCCGGCGCCAGACGCCGGTGGTCAACCAGGCGACCGGGCTGGTGGGGCAGGTCGGGCAGCTGCTGGCCATCGCGCCGCTCGCCGCGCTGGTCGGGGCCGCCGGCTGGTTCGCCGGGTTCGCGGCGCTGGCCGGCTTCGGCGCCGTCGTCATGGTGCTGGTGGCGCTGCTGCTGCGCGACGGGCCCGGCGTCGGGACCCTGCTCGAGCGTCTCACCGGCCGGAACCGGGTCGCGCGGCCGGCCGCGGCGCCCGAGTCGGTGGAGACCGGGATGCTGATCATCACCGAGGTGCTGCCCGTCGTCGGGCCCGGCTCGAGCGGCGTGCTGCCGGCCCTACGGTCCCTGGCCCGGCGGCCGGGGATCCGGCTGGCCTTCTGGATCCACTTCGCCACGATGTTCTCCGCGGACAGCTTCCTCCTGCTGTGGGGGACGCCGTTCCTCACCGGCGGGCTCGGCTACCCGTTCGCCGCGGCGGCCGGGGTGCTCAACGCCGCGGTCATCTCCTCGATGGTCACGGCCGTGCTGTTCGGGCCGATCCTCTCGCGCTTCGCCCGCCACCGGGTGCGGATGGCCTTCTACGGCGTCGTCGTGATGCTCGGGTCCTGGGCGGTGCTGCTGGCGTGGCCGGGTGCGGCGCCGGTGTGGGTCGCGGGCGTGGTCGCGGTCGTGATGGGGGCCGGGATCCCGCTGTCGATGATCGCGTTCGACGTCGTGCGCTCCCACGCGCCGGCGCGGCAGCTGGGCATCGCGACGGGCCTGGCCAACATGGGCGGCTTCACGGCCGCGCTGGTGGCGATCCTGCTGATCGGCGTCGCGCTGGACCTCCAGGGCAGCGGGACGCCCGAGACCTACGACCTGGGCTCCTTCAAGGTCGCCATGGCGCTGCAGTTCCCGCTGTGGCTGCTGGGCATGGTCATGATCCTGATCGAGCGGCCCAAGGCGCAGCGGGACCTCGACCGGCATACGCGGCGGCCGTGAGCGGATCCGGTGCGAGCGGGGCCGCGCCGGACGGGGCCGCGCCGGACGAGGCGGCGCCGGGAGGATCGTGAGCCGACGCGGCGGACTCGCGGCGTCGGCCCACGGGGAGCGGCCCGGCCGGGGGCCTAGATCGAGATGGCGTCCACCACGAGGTTGATCGCCGTGGCGATGATCGCCGCCCCGAACACGTACGAGATGATGCTGTGCCGCAGCACGATCACCCTGACCTCACGGTCCGACACGGCGGTGTCCGTGATCCCGTAGGTCATTCCCACGGCGAAGCTGAAGTAGAAGAAGTCCTGGTAGGTGGGCGGCTCGTCGGTGTTGAAGTCGATGACCTTCCGCGACGGGTCCCGGTAGTAGATGTAGGCGTACCGCGCGGCATACATCGTGTGGAGGCAGGCCCACGTGCCGAAGGCGGCCAGCAGCGCCAGGATGGCCGCGCCGTCGTCCGACCCCTGGTTCCCGAGCACCAGCACCACCAGGATGCCGGCCAGCCCGCCCAGGGTCGCGACGACGACGATGACCTCGTCCACGAAGGGCTTGAAGTCCTCGCGGTAGGCGAAGTCGCGGGTGCGGTCGGCGTCCATGGGCCACAGCACGGCGAGCCCGGTCACCGCGAACAGCGCGGCCGCGACCGAGATCGCCGTGAGCAGCGCGATGTGGGGGAGCAGGGTCACGGCCAGGAGCGCGGCCCCGGCCGTCAGCCCGGCGACGAGCGAGCCGAGGCCCCTGACGACGGCGCGGGAGAGGAAGCTGACGGGCATTCGGGTGCACCTCGCATCGGCCGGGCCGCCCGGGCGGCGTTTCGCTCACGCTACCTCACGGCGCGGACGGGCGCGGCTGATCCCGGGTCACTCAGAGCGGGCGCGCCCGCTCCGTGCCGCCGCGGCCACCAGCAGCGCCAGCGCCACCCCGGTCACGCAGGCCATCGCGGCCGGTCCGCCGAGGGACTCCGCGAGCACCCCGGCCGCCGCCGTCGCCGCCGAGGAGCCGAGGTTGTGGGCGGTGTTGACCCAGGTCGAGGCCGAGTTCTCCCGGCCCGCCCCACCGGCGTCGTGCGCCGCCAGGTACGCGGCCACCAGCACCGGGGCGAAGAACAGCCCGGCCGCCGCCAAGAGGGCGCCCGCGGCCACCGGACCCGCGACCAGCCCCATCGGCGCGCTCAGCGCCACGAGCAGCGCCGCGGAGACCGTCAGCTGGCGGAACGGCCCCCCGGGGAGCCGGATCGCGCCGTAGGCCAGGCCGCCCAGCGCGCTGCCGACCCCGAACAGCGCGAGCACGACGCCGGCCGCGCCCGCACCCCCGGAGTCGGCCAGCTGGAGCGGCACCATGACGGTCAGCGCCCCGGAGACCCCGCCGGCGACCAGGACCGGCACCAGGAGGCGGACGAAGCCCGGCTCGCGCAGGACCGATCGGGGCCTCGCGACGGCCGAGGCGCCGGCCGCGGCGGGACCCAGGCGCCCGACCACCGGCGTCGCCGCGAACCCCAGTCCGCCGAGCATCGCGAGGCCCGCGAGCCCCAGCAGCACCGCCTCGGGCGGGAGGACCGCCAGCGCGAGGCCGCCGAGCGCGGGCCCGGCGAGGAACAGCAGCTCCTCGCACACGGCGTCGAGGCTCAGCCCGCGCCGCAGCAGCTCCCGGTCGGGGGCCAGGCGGCCCCAGGCCACCCGCATCGTCGGTCCCAGCGGCGGCGCGCAGGCCCCGATCACCGCCGCCAGCAGGATCAGCACGACGCCGGAGGCCCCCCACGCGCTGCCCGCCGCGAGCCCCGCGATGGACAGGCCGAACAGCACCGTGAGCACCGCCAGCACGGGACGGGCGCCGTGCCGGTCGATCAGCCGGGCCCTCACCGGCGCCAGGACGCCGGCCGTCGCGCCGTAGGCCGCCACCGCGAGGCCGGCCGAGCCGATCGACCCCGTGGCGGCCGAGACGGCGTAGAGCATCGGCAGCACGTCCATCGCGTAGGCGGCGCGCCCCGTCAGCGCGGCGCCCAGGGTCGGCGCCGCGCCGGGAAGCCTCAGCGCGTCGAGGTAACGCGGATCACGGGATGACGGCACGGTGACCATCGTGGCACGCCGCGTCCCGTGGAAAGCTCATCGGCGCAGGTCGGAACGGGTTCGGGGCGCATTCCTGCACGCGGCGGAGCCGGACGGGCCGGCGCGCGGGCGCACCCGTGGGATCTCGCGCGGCCTGTGGATAACTCTCGCGCACGACGCCGGCCGGGTGAGCGGCCTCGGAGGACGGGGGTCGCGCGGCAGGAGCACATGGCACGGGTCCGAGGACGTGGCGCATGCCGCGCGGGGGATCGCGCGGACGGTCTACTTTACATAATGTAGATTATCGGCTTATTGGGACGGGCCGTAGCGGAGGCTCCATGTCGCCTCACGCGGGCGCTCACTTTGACACACGCCACACCGCGCTGGGAACCTTTGGGGGGCCCGCGGGCGGGCTCGACGTCGAACCCGCCCGGCCAACCTCTCGTCGCAGCCGTGGGCCCGGCTGCGATCCGCCGGACGATCGCGCCTCGACGGAGAACCGACGGGTTCGGCGGACCTTCGCCTCGCACCCCAGAAAGGTCTCCACCGAGCACATGAGCGAACCATCAACGATGCTGACGATAGCCGGCCTCGGGATCATCGTCGTCACGGTCGGGCTGCTGATCTGGGGCCGCGTGTCCCCGGTCGTCGCCATGGTCCTGATCCCCATCACGGGCGCCCTCGTCGTCGGCTTCGGGCCGGGCGACGTCGGCGACTTCTTCTCCTCGGGCCTCGCGTCCGTCATAAGCGTGGTGGTGATGTTCATCTTCGCCATCATCTTCTTCGGGATCCTCTCCGACGCCGGACTGTTCGACCCGGTCATCCGGGGCCTGATCCTGCTGACCCGCGGCCGGGTGATCCTCGTCACGGTGGGCACCGTCCTGATCGGCGCGATCGCCCACCTGGACGGCGCCGGCGCCACCACGTTCCTGCTGACCGTGCCCGCGCTGCTCCCCCTGTACCGGGCGCTGAACATGAGCCGCTACCTGCTGCTCCTGCTGATCTGCCTGAGCGCCTCGATCATGAACATGGTCCCGTGGGGCGGCCCGCTGATCCGCGCGGCCGCCGCGACCGGCACCGAGCCCATCCAGCTGTACCAGCCGCTCATCCCGCTGCAGGGCATCGGCCTGGGGCTGCTGATCCTGCTCGCCGCGGCCCTCGGGGTGCGGGAGACGCGCCGGATCCGCGTGGGGGTCGCCGCCGGTCGCCTGCAGCCGGTGGGCGACGTCGACATCCGCACCATCGCCGACGACTTCAGCCAGCGCCAGGTCGAGGACCGGGCCCACCTCAAGCGCGACCTCAATGGCGGCCGGGTCGTCTACTGGCTCAACGTGGTGCTGGCACTGGCCGTGGTGGCCACGATGCTGGCCGACATCCTGCCCCCGGAGCTCGCGTTCGTCATCGGCGTCGCCATCGCGCTGCCGCTGAACTTTGGCAACGCCAAGAAGCAGATGGAGCGGGTCAAGGCGCACGCGCCCAACGCGCTCATGATGGCCGCAGTGATCATCGCCGCCGCGGTGTTCCTCGGCGTGCTCAACGACTCGGGCATGCTGGAGTCGGTCGCGCTGTCGCTGCTGGAGGTCATCCCGGAGGGGCTCGGCCAGTACCTGCACCTCGTGGTGGGCTTCCTGGGCGTGCCCATGGACATGCTGACCAGCACCGACGCCTACTACTTCTCGGTGCTGCCGCTCGTGGACGCCACGGCCGGAGGGTTCGGGGTGGACACCGCCTCGACCGCCTACGCGCTGATCGTCGGCAACATCATCGGGACCTTCGTCAGCCCGTTCGCGCCCGCGATGTGGCTCGCGCTGGGCCTGGCCGAGGCCAACATCGGCCAGCACATCCGGTACTCCTTCCTCATCATGTGGGGTTTCAGCATCGTGCTGCTGCTCTGCGCGGTGCTGATGGGCATCATCCAGGTGTGAGGCCCGCTCGGGCGGCGCGCGCACGGCGTCGTCCGCATCCTCGGGCCCACGAGGCACGACGCCGTCCGGGAGGGTTCGCCCGCCCGGGCGGCGTCGTCGCGAGACACGGTGCTGGCAACCGGGGTCCCGGGCGGGCACCATGGAAGGAAGCACAACCTGAAAGGACGTGGACGAACCGTGTGGTTCCTCGCAAACCCGTGGGCGATCTGGCTGATCGCCGTCCTGGTGCTGGGGCTGATCGAGATGTTCTCGCTGCAGTTCTTCTGCCTCATGATGGCCGGCGGCGCGGTCGTCGCCGGGGTCGCCTCGTTCTTCACCGGCAACTGGGTCATCCAGGTGCTGGCGTTCGCGGTGGCGTCGCTGCTGCTCATCATCCTCGTGCGGCCCTCGCTCATGCGGCGGCTGACACCCGATGACCCGCTCACCCGCAACAACGTGGAGGCGCTGATCGGCGCCCGCGTCGAGGTCCTGGAGACCGTGACCGCCCGCCAGGGCTTGGTGCGCCTCGAGGGCGACACCTGGTCCGCGCGGCTCGACGGCGACGTCGTCCTGCCCGCGGGCTCGCTCGCCCGCGTGGTGCGGATCGACGGCGCGACCGCCGTCGTCGCCCCGGCCACCCCCTGAACCTGCCCCACTCACCGCCACCCTAGGAGGAACCCATGGGAGGATCCATCGCACTGATCGTGCTGTTGGCCCTGCTGATCATCTTCGTCGCGATCGTGCTGTTCAAGGCCGTGCGCATCATCCCGCAGGCGCGCGCGGGCATCGTGGAGCGCCTCGGCAAGTACCACGCGACGCTCAACCCCGGGCTCCACTTCACGGTGCCCTTCATCGACCGGGTGCTGCCGCTGATCGACCTGCGCGAGCAGGTCGTCTCGTTCCCCTCGCAGTCGGTCATCACCGAGGACAACCTGGTGGTCGGGATCGACACCGTCGTCTACTTCCAGGTCACCAACTCGCAGGCCGCGACCTACGAGATCACCAACTACATCCACGCGGTGGACGAGCTGACCAGCGCGACGCTGCGCAACGTCGTCGGCGGCCTGAACCTCGAGGAGACGCTGACCTCGCGCGATCAGATCAACGCCGAGCTGCGCGGGGTGCTGGACAGCACGACCGGCCGCTGGGGCCTGCGCGTGTCCCGCGTGGACATCAAGGAGATCAAGCCGCCGATGTCCATCCAGGACTCGATGGAGAAGCAGATGCGCGCCGAGCGGGACCGCCGCGCGGCGATCCTGACCGCCGAGGGCCAGAAGCAGTCGCAGATCCTCACCGCCGAGGGTGAGCGCCAGGCCGCCATCCTCTCCGCCGAGGGCGACGCGAAGGCCGCGATCCTGCGCGCCGACGGCGAGGCCCAGGCCGTGCACAAGGTGTTCACCGCGATCCACCGCGCCAACCCCTCGCAGAAGCTGCTGAGCTACCAGTACCTGCAGACCCTGCCCAAGCTCGCGGAGGGCAGCGCCAACAAGCTGTGGTTCGTCCCGACCGAGCTGGGCGACGCGCTGCGCGGCATCGGCAAGGTCTTCGGCGACGGCGGCTCCTCGTCCATCGACCCGCTCAACCCCTTCGCAGGCGGCGCGGACGAGGAGGAGGCGGCCGAGGAATCGGCCACTCCGGAGGACTCCATCGTGGACTCCCCCGAGCTGCGGATCACCGAGGAGGACCTCAAGGCCGATCCCAACCGGACCATGGTGGACCCCGACGACTTCGAGATGCCGGCCTCGAGCATCGACCCGGACGCGCCGCTGGAGGTCGAGCCCCGCGAGGAGCCCGTCGCCGACGCCCGCTCCGAGCGGCGCGACGAGCGGAAAGCCGCTGTGGAGGACAAGATCGCGGAGAAGTCCGAGACGATGAAGCGCAGCCAGTCCCCCGACGACGCCGCCCCGCCGGCCGACGGGAACCAGCCCGACGCCGGGCCGGAGGCCTCCCGCTGATCGACCCGCCTCCCGCTGATCGACCCGCCTTCCGCTCCCCCGCCCGGGCCCCGGCCGCGGGCGGGGGTGTGGGAGAATCGGGAATAACCGGGCGCGAGCGGGCGTTGAATCCGCAGATAGACCGCGTCCATTGGAAGGGATGACAGCATAGATGAGTGATCGCAGCCTGCGCGGCATGCGCCTGGGTTCGCAGTCCATGGAGACCGAGGCCGGCGTCGAGCCCGCCGCCCGCCAGCGGGTCGAGTACCGCACCTCCGACGGCGAGCGGGTCTTCGTGACCTTCGCCGCCGAGGCCGAGATTCCGGCGTCGTGGACCGCGAAGTCCGGCAAGGAGGCCCTCCTGGTCGACGGCTCCGGGCCGCAGGAGAGCAACGAGAAGCCCATTCGCACGCACTGGGACATGCTCCTGGAGCGCCGCAGCATGGAGGAGCTCGAGGAGACCCTCCAGAAGCGCCTGGAGTTCTACCGGGAGCGGCACGCGCTGTAGGTCTCGCGGCACCCGGTCCCGGCGGACCGGGAGGCACAACGTCGAAGGGCCCGGACACCTCTCTCAGGTGTCCGGGCCCTTCCGTGTCCGGAGGCGTCAACGCTCGGGGGTGTCAATGCCCCGAGGACGTCAGCGTCCCGGGGCCGCGTACGGAGGGCGCCGACGTCCAGGTGCCACAGCGCCCCCGCGCATCAACGTCCCGGCGCATCAGCGTCCCAGCGCGGCCAGCTTCCGCGAAAGGGTCTTGGCGCGGGCGGTGAGGCCCCAGCGGGTGATGCGGCTCATCGACTCGACGATGATGGATCGGTCCATCTTCGAGTCGCCGATCTCGCGCTCGACGAAGGTGATCGGGACCTCCACGACCTTCAGGCCCGCGAGCTCCGCGCGCCAGCCCATGTCCACCTGGAAGCAGTAGCCCACCGACTCGATGCTGTCCAGGTCGATGCGCTCGATCGCGCTGCGGCGGAAGGCTCGGTAGCCGGCGGTGATGTCGTGGATGCGGGTGCCCAGCACGGCCCGGGTGTAGGTGTTGCCGCCGCGGGAGAGGAACTGCCGGTGCCACGGCCAGTTCACGGTCTTGCCCCCGGGCACGTAGCGGGAGCCGATCGCGAGGTCCGCGCCGTCCTCGACCGCCGTCAGCAGGCGCCCGAGCTCCTCCGGCTGGTGGGAGCAGTCGGCGTCCATCTCCACGAGGACCTCGTAGCCGTGCGCGATCCCCCACTTGAAGCCGGCGATGTAGGCGCCGCCGAGCCCGCCCTTGCCCTCGCGGTGCAGGACGCGGATGTTCGCGTCCTCGGCGGCCATCCGGTCGGCGAGTTCGCCGGTGCCGTCGGGGCTGTTGTCGTCCACCACGAGCACGTGCACGTCCGGCTGGGCCGCACGCAGGCGCTGCACGACGACGGGCAGCGCCTCACGCTCGTTGTACGTGGGGATGACAATCAGAGTTCTAGAGTCCACAGTTTAAGTCTCCTGAGCGCGCCGGACCCGCGGCCCGCGCGCCTCGTTCGTTGGGTCGCGAATCAGTATAGCGGCGCGACCCTTCGGGGGCCGACCGCGCGCGCCGGGATCACCCGATCGGGTGGTCGGCCTCCCCCAGGACGGCCAGCTCGGCGCGCGGCGCCGGGCCGGAGCCGAGCTCGGGCAGCAGCGGGGTGCGCGCCCGCGGGTCGGTGCTCCACGCGGCGATGCGCGAGTCGGCGGTCTGGACCATGAGCGAGGCGGCGCGCCAGGCGACGAAGCGGGCGGGGGCGTCGGGCACGATCTGACCCGCGAACGGGGCGCCCGCGGCGAACGCGCGGAGGACGCCCCTGGTCTGGGCCGTGACGGCGGCGCGCGACGGCACCCCGGTCTCCTCCGAGTCCAGCCGCAGCGCCTCCTGCGCCACCAGCCACGGGTTCTGCGGGGCCTCGGGGTCCACGGCGCGGGCCAGGCCCACCGGCACGCCGTCCCGCAGCGCCTCGCGCACGACGTCGATCCAGGCGCCGCCCTCCCCCGTCGCCTCGACCATCAGCGGCGTCCGGGGGTCGGCCCGCGCGGGCAGATCGTCCGCCCAGGCGAGGGAGCCCGGGGCCGGCACGGCCTGTTCCCCCTCCGCGAGCCCCAGGTACGCGTCGCCGGAGTGAGCGGCATCGGGGCGGGTGGCACCGGTGTTCGCGCCGCCGGTGCTCCCGTCCCCGGGGTGGACGCCGCCGCGCAGGACGACGCCGGTGTAGCCCGCCTCCACGAGCCGGCGGCGCTCCGCGGGCCCGGGCGCCGCGGCGAGGACCCCCGCGAACCCGGGCGCGACCAGCAGGCCGTCCAGGTCGACGGTCTCCACGCGGTGGTCCGTCAGCGAGTCGGCCCCGGCCTCCTGGCCCACCCACGCGATCCGCCCGCCCTGGACGAGGACCGCGGTGGCGAACGGGTCCACCGGGCTGTAGACCGATCCGTTGCGGTACATCACCGTCCGCGGTGCGGGCTCCCCCGCGCTGTGCTGGCTCATCGTGCGTCCTCGTCCTCCTCCACCGGGTCCTCGCCGGCCGGTCGATCGTCGTCGTCGGTCTCTTCCGCGGCGGGGGGCGCGCCGTCGCGCGCCCACGGCCCGCCGCCCCACGCGTCGGCGGCGCCGGACTCGTCCGCGTAGGCCGCCGGGTCGGCCGAGTCCAGCTCGTGCACGACCACCCCGCGCTTGATCAGCCGGATCGCGGCCTCCGCCCCGGCCCGCAGGTGCGGATCACCGGTCGCGTGCCCCAGCTGGTCCAGGGCGTCGATGGCCTGCTTCGTGGCCCGGACGAAGTCGCCGGCCACGAGGCCTGACCCCTCGAGGCTGCGGGCCAGGCTGTCCCCCCGGGCCCACCGGTACAGCGGCCACATGAGCCCGACGTCGGGCACCGGCGTCTCCGGCAGGCGGTGGCGCCGCTCCGCGGAGGTGAGGTCGCTCCAGAGGCCGTGCAGCTCGCCCACGCGCCCCCCGAGGTCGGCCGGGTAGGTGCGCAGGAAGGGGGTCTCGTCGCGCTTGCCCGTGTAGATCAGCGGCGTCATGGCCGCGCACAGCGCCGCGGAGTCGAGGCCCTGGAAGTAGCCGGCGTTCAGCGCCTGGGCGATCAGCAGGTCCCGTTCCCCGTAGAGCTTGCGCAGCGGCTCGCCGATCGGGGCGAGCTCGGGCGCGCCGGCGGTCGTGCGCCGGATGTAGCCGTACTCCTCCAGCAGCCGCAGGATCTGCTCGAAGCGCTGGGCGATCGTGTTGGTCCGGGAGTCCACCTGGCGCCGGAGCGCGTCGGTCTCGCGGCGCAGCTTGGTCCAGCGGTGGAACCACCGCGCGTGGTCCTCGCGCTCGGAGCACCCGTGGCACGGGTGGGACTCGACCAGCCCGCGCAGGCGCTGGATCTCGTCCCGGTCCCGGTCGACCGTCCCGAAGGTGCGCTGCCGCGGCGTCGAGACCTCCCGGGGCGGGCGCTGCTCGGCCAGCGCGTCCCGGACCCGCGAGGACATGTCCCGCCGCTCCTGCGGCGTGCGCC
The DNA here is from genome assembly GCF_024199905.1 of Rothia santali. Lineage (GTDB taxonomy): Bacteria > Actinomycetota > Actinomycetes > Actinomycetales > Micrococcaceae > Rothia > Rothia santali. Next base: position 153,667 of record NZ_JANAFB010000001.1, on the reverse strand, counting down.
CGGTGAAGTGCTTGGGCACCCGCGCGCGGGAGACCGGCTCCACCTCCCCGGAGAAGTCGCGCGCGGTCACGTGGCGCAGGTGCGCGGACATGGTCACGACGCTGACCCGCACGCTCACGCCGAGCTCCGGCTTGGCGACGACCACGGCCGGCCCGGGGCTCTTCCCCCACGGCACGTCCACGACGTCCCCGGGCAGGAGCAGCTGCAGCGACTCCTCGGCCGCCGAGCGGTTGGCGAGCTTCCGGTCCCGCGAGGTCTTCTTCTCGAGCTGGTTCAGCGCGTACTTCAGCTCCGCGTACTCGACGTAGTCGCCGAGGTGACAGGTCATCGACCGCTCGTACCCGGCCAGGGCCTTCTCCTGGCGGCGGATCTTACCGGCCAGGCTCACCACGGAGCGGTCGGCCTGGAACTGGGCGAAGGACGACTCGAGGATGCTCCGGGTCCGCTCGGCCCCGAACTGGCTCAGCAGGTTCACCGACATGTTGTAGGTGGGCTTGAAGCTCGAGTAGAGCGGGTAGGTGCGCCGCGAGGCGAGGCCCGCGATGGACTTCGCGTCCATCCCCTCGTTCCACAGCACGACGGCGTGGCCCTCGACGTCGATCCCCCGCCGCCCGGCCCGCCCGGTCAGCTGCGTGTACTCGCCCGGCGAGATGTCCACGTGCTGCTCACCGTTGAACTTGGCGAGCTTCTCCAGCACCACGGAGCGGGCGGGCATGTTGATGCCCAGCGAGAGCGTCTCGGTCGCGAAGACGACCTTCACCAGCCCCTCGGAGAACAGGTGCTCCACGATCTCCTTGAACAGCGGCAGCATGCCCGCGTGGTGCGAGGCGATGCCGCGGGTCAGGCCCTCGCGCCACTCGTCGAAGCCCAGCACCCGCAGGTCCTTGAGCTCGACGCCGGCCGTCGCCTCCGCGATGTAGGCCCGGATGAGCTGCGCCTGCCGCTGGTCGGTCAGCCGCAGGTCGTAGTCGATGCACTGGCTCACGGCGTCGTCGCACGCGGCGCGCGAGAAGATGAAGTAGATGGCCGGCAGCAGCCCGGCGCCGTCCATCTCCCGCAGGACCACCGGGCGCGGCGCGCGGCGGATCCGGGAGGGGCCCGGGCGGTGGCTCCCCCGCGGGCCGCGCTTGCCGCGGCCGTAACCGCGGCGGGAGGTCGCCCTCAGCAGGTCCGGGTTCACCGCGAGGCTGTCGGCGCCCTCGCGGCGCACGATGTCGGCCGCGCGGCTGATCGTCGTGTCGTCCGAGAACAGGTCGTAGAGGTGCGAGCCCACCAGGACGTGCTGCCACAGCGGCACGGGCCGGTGCTCCGAGACCACGACGCGGGTGGAGCCGCGCACGGTGTCGAGCCACTGGCCGAACTCCTCGGCGTTGGAGATGGTCGCCGAGAGCGAGACGATGCTCACCGAGTCGGGGAGGTGGATGATGACCTCCTCCCAGACCGCGCCGCGGAAGCGGTCGGCGAGGTAGTGCACCTCGTCCATCACCACGTAGCCCAGGCGGTCCAGGGTGTCCGACTGCGCGTAGAGCATGTTGCGCAGGACCTCGGTGGTCATGACGGTGATCGGCGCCTCGGGGTTGATCGAGATGTCCCCGGTCAGCAGGCCCACGTTCTCGGCGCCGTGGAGGGCGGCGAGGTCGCGGTACTTCTGGTTGCTGAGCGCCTTGATCGGCGTCGTGTAGAAGGCCTTGGTGCCCTGGGTGCGGGCCAGGAAGACCGCGAACTCCCCCACCACGGTCTTGCCCGCCCCGGTGGGCGCGGCCACGAGCACGCCGTGGCCGTCCTGGAGGGCCTGGCACGCCTCCTGCTGGAAGTCGTCCAGCCGGAAGTCCAGCGAGGACTCGAAGCGGCCGAGGGGCGTCTTGAGGTGCTCTTGACGGGCCTTGGCCGCGAGGTACTGATCGGCGAATCCTGGCATGGGTCCATCCTATCGACTGGAAGGGCCCGGCGTCGCACCCGGCGGGGCGGTCCCCCGCCGGGCGCGGGCCCGTCAGCCGGCCGCGGGGGCGATCACCACGTGCACGCTCTTCATGATCGGCTGGTCGGACTGCCGCGAGTAGTCCTCGATGCCGATCAGGGCGTTCATCTCCGGCATGTAGCCCGCCGCGCTGCCCCGGGGCGTGTCGTAGCGCAGGGCCGTGTAGGAGCGCAGCTCGCGGGTGCTGCCGTCCAGGGAGGTGGAGACGATGTCCACCGCGGTCCCCTCGGCGATGCCGCGCTCGCGCATGTCCTCCTCGTTCATGAGGACGACCTCGCGGCCGTTCTTCACGCCCCGGTAGCGGTCGTTGTTGCTGTAGATGGTGGTGTTCCACTGGTCGTGGGAGCGCATCGTCTGCAGCACCAGCGTCTCCGCGCCCTCCGGGATCGCCTCGGGCAGCTCGGCCGCGGAGAACTCCGCGAACCCCGAGGCGGTGACGAACTCCCCCTCGCGCGCCGGCTGCGGAATGCGGAATCCGCCGCGGTTCTGGATCAGCTCGTTGAATCCCTCGAAGCCGGGCAGCACGCGGGCCATGACGTCGCGGATGCTCGCGTAGTCGCCCACGTACCGCTCCCACGGGGTGGCCGAGTCCGGCAGCGTCGCCCGGGCGATGCCGCCGATGATGGCGGGCTCCGAGAGCAGGTGCGGGGAGGCCGGGCGGCGGGTCCCGTGGGAGACGTGGACCATGGAGAACGCGTCCTCGACGGTGACCCCCTGCGGACCCGACTCCTGCAGGTCCTTCTCCGTGCGGCCCAGGCACGGCAGGATCAGGGCCTTCTTGCCGTGCACGAGGTGGGACCGGTTGAGCTTGGTGCTCACCTGGACGGTGAGCTCGCACCGGGCCAGCCCCGCGGCGGTGTGCTCGGTGTCCGGGGCGGCCAGCACGAAGTTCCCGCCCATGCCGACGAAGACCTTCACGTCCCCGCGGTTCATGGCTTTGATGGTCTGCACCGTGTCCAGGCCGTGCTCGCGCGGGGAGACGATCCCGCACTCGCGGTCCAGCGCGTCCAGCAGGGCGGGCGCGGGGTGGTGGTTGACGCCGCAGGTGCGGTTGCCCTGCACGTTGGAGTGGCCGCGCACCGGGGACGGGCCCGCGCCCTCCCGGGCGATGTTCCCGCGCAGCAGCAGCACGTTGGCGATCTCCCGGATCGTGTCCACGGCCTGGCGCTGCTGGGAGATGCCCAGGCACCAGGCGATGATGGTGCGCTCGGACTCGAGGTACACCTTCGCGGCGGCGCGGATCTCCGCCTCGCTCAGGCCCGACTGGCGCACCAGCTGCTCCCAGGGCGTCGCCTCGACGACGGCGCGGTACTCCTCGAGCCCCTGCGTCTTCTCCTCCAGGAACTGCGTGGCCAGGACGGACGGGTCCGCGGCCGCCGCCTCGAAGACGACCTTGGCGATGCCGCGCATCAGGGCGAAGTCCCCGGAGGGGCGCACCTGCAGGTTCATGGTCGAGGTCTGGTGCGTCTTGAAGCGCGCCATGTCCTTGAGGTCGTGGGGGACGATGGTCCGCGTCGAGGCGGCCTCCCGCAGCGGGTTGATGTGGACCACCTGCGCGCCGCGGTCGTGGGCCTCGGCGAGCGCGGTCAGCATGCGGGGCGCGTTCGACGCCGCGTTGACCCCCAGGAGGAAGAGGGCGTCGGCGTTCTCCCAGTCGTGCATGTCCACGGTGCCCTTGCCGGTGCCGATGGAGGCGGTCAGCGCGCGACCCGAGGCCTCGTGGCACATGTTGGAGCAGTCGGGCAGGTTGTTGGTGCCGTACTCCCGGGCGAAGAGCTGGTAGAGGAACGTGCCCTCGTTGCTGAGCCGCCCGGAGGTGTAGAAGGAGGCCTGGTCGGGGCTCTCGAGGGCCCGGAGCTCCTCGCCGATCATCGCGAACGCGGACTCCCAGGAGATGGGGTCGTAGTGGTCGGTCCGCGGGTTGTAGACCATGGGGTGGGTCAGGCGGCCCTCGTTCTCGAGGTCGAAGTCGGTCCAGGTGGACAGTTCGGTGACGGTGTGCGCGGCCATGAACTCCGGCGTCGTGCGCTTGCGGGTCATCTCCCACGTGACGTGCTTGATGCCGTTCTCGCAGATGTCGAGCTTGAGGCCCTTCTGGTCGTCGGGCCACGCGCAGCCGGGGCAGTCGAAGCCGCGGGGCGACTGGTTCATGGTGAACATGGCCTTGGTGCCGGCCAGGGGCGCGCGCTGGGTGGCGATGATGCGTCCCACGCTCAGGGTGGCGCCCCAGCCGGCGGCCGGGTGGTGGTAGGGGTCGGAGGTGATGGGCCCGGTGGCGGCGGGTCCGTAGCCTCCCTGGCGCGGCATCTTGCTGAGCAGCCCGACGGCGGTGAAGGACTCCGAGTTCGGGTCCGTTTGGGTGGGTTCCACGGTGAACTCCGTTTCAGAGGCGAGGACCAGGGGTTTCCTACCTCAAGGAAAGCACCCGGGCCCCACCGGCGCAATCCCGCCCCCGGTGCCGTGTCGGCGCCGGTCCCGTCTCGACGCCGGTCTTCCGCCGACACCGGTCCCGGTGGGTCCCGGCCGCGGCGGGCGGCCTCTGGGGCGGGCGGCGGCCTCAGCCGGCGGCGTCCTCCAGCCGCGGGGGCAGCACGCGCTGCGGGTGGGCGTAGACGTTGAGGGTGATGCCGCGGACGAAGCCGAGCAGCGTCAGCCCCGTCTCCTGCGCGAGCTCCACGGCCAGCGAGGACGGCGCGGAGACGGCCGAGAGCACGGGGACGCCGGCCATGACGGCCTTCTGCACCAGCTCGAAGCTGGCGCGCCCCGAGACCTGCAGGACGGTGCCGCGCAGCGGCAGCCTGCCGTGCGCGGCGGCCCAGCCGAGGACCTTGTCCACGGCGTTGTGCCGGCCCACGTCCTCGCGCAGGACCAGCAGCTCGCCCGTGGCGGCGTCGAAGAGGCCCGCGGCGTGCAGGCCGCCCGTCTTCTCGAACACGGCCTGATGCTCCCGCAGCGTCTCCGGGAGGGAGGCGATGAGCTCGGGCGGGATGCGCAGCTCGGGGTCGGCCACGCCGAAGTGGGAGACGGTGCGCACGGCGTCGATGCTGGCCTTGCCGCACACGCCGCAGGAGCTCGTGGTGTAGAAGTTGCGCTCCGCGGACGGGGACGGCGCCGGGACGTGCGGGGCGGTGGCGACGTCGAGCACGTTGTAGGTGTTCTGCTCGCCGCCGGTGCCGGGGCCACCGCAGTGGATCGCGGAGACGACGTCGTCGCCGTGGCGGATCAGGCCCTCGGAGAGGAGGAACCCGATCGCCAGCTCCACGTCGTGCCCCGGGGTGCGCATGGTCACGGCCAGCGGCGTGCCGGAGACCCGGATCTCGAGGGGCTCCTCCACCGCGAGGGCGTCGGGGCGGCGGCTGACGCTCTGCCCGAGGCGGATCCTGGTGATCGGGCGGCTGTGCGTGATGCGTCCCATGGGTCCCCACACTACGCGGGTGCGGCGGGATCGGCGTGGTCTTCCTCCCGCCCCGTGCGGCCGGATACCATGGCGACCATGCCCTTCCCCCCGCTCGTGGCCCCCGTGGCGCGCCTGCCGCACGACGAGGCGGAGCGCGCCCGCCGGCAGCTGCGCCTGCCCGAGGTGGGCGAGGTGGGCCAGCGCCGGCTCCTCAACGCGCGCGTCGCCGTGCTCGGCGCCGGCGGGCTCGGCTCGCCGGTGCTGCAGTACCTGGCCTCGGCGGGGGTGGGCACCCTGGGGGTCATCGACTTCGACACGGTCGAGGCCAGCAACCTGCAGCGCCAGGTGCTCTTCGGCGTCGGGGACGTGGGCCGGTCCAAGGCCGAGGTGGCCGCGGAGCGGATCGCCGCGCTCTCGCCGCGCACCCGCGTGGTGCAGCACCGGGAACGGCTCACCGGTGCCGACGCGGCCGAGGTGCTGTCCGGCTACGACCTGGTCGTGGACGGCACGGACACCTTCGAGACGCGCTACGCGGCCGCCGACGCGTGCGCGGCCCTCGGGGTTCCGCTGGTGTGGGGGTCCGTGCTGCGCTTCGACGCCCAGGCCACCGTCTTCTGGTCCCGTCCCACCGCCGGTGTGGGCGTGACCCTGCGCGACGTCTTCCCGGAGCCGCCCGCCCCCGGGGAGGTGCCCTCCTGCGCCGAGGCCGGCGTGGTGGGCGCGGCCTGCGGCCAGCTGGGATCGATCCTGGCCATGGAGGCCGTCAAGCTGATCTGCGGCGTCGGGCGCCCCCTGCTGGGACGCATGCTGGTGATCGACGCGCTCGCCGCCACGACGCGCGAGGTCCCTCTGGCGCCCGACGCCGGCCCCGGCCGCGTGCCGACCGTGCCGCTCGCCGAGGCGCTCGCGCTCGGCGCGACGCTCCTGGACGTCCGATCCCCCGCCGAGACGGCCCGGGGCGCCCTCCCGCAGGCGGTGCTGCGGCCCCTGCCCGAGCTGCTGGCGGATCCGGCCGCGGTGCTGGACGGCCTGGGCGCGGACGGCCCGGTCGTCGTGTACTGCCACCAGGGCCCCGGGCCGCGCCGCGGCCCACGCGCTGGCCGCCGCCCGCCCGGGCGCCGACGTCCGGGTCCTCACCGGCGGCTACGCCGACCACGGTCCGGCGGCCCGCGACACTACGACCCACGACACGGGGGCCCACGGCGCGGGAGCCCACAGTACGGGGACCCGCGACGCGGCGGCCCACGGCGCGGGAGGGACGGCGTGATCCCCTGGGAGGAGCACCGCGAGCGGCTCCTCACCGCGGCACGCCCCCTGCCGGCCGCGACGGTGCCGCTGTCACTGGCCGGCGGCTGCGTGCTCGCCTCCGACGTCGTCACCCGCTGGCCGGTGCCCCTCTTCGACAACTCGGCGATGGACGGCTACGCCGTGCGCCGGGCCGAGGCCCCCGAGGGCGCGCGTCTCGCGGTGGTGGCCGACGTGGCGGCCGGCAGCGCGGAGGACCCCGAGCTCGGCGCCGGGGAGGCGGCCCGCATCATGACGGGAGCGCCCGTGCCCACCGCCGCGGACGCCGTCGTGCCCCTGGAGGCCACGGTGGCCGGGCCCGCCGACGCGCGCGGCGTCCCCGGCTGGATCGAGGTGACCGCCGCCCCGGCCCCCGGCGCGCACGTGCGACGCCGGGGCGAGGACCTCGCCGCGGGGTCCGTGAGCCTGAGCGCCGGCGTCGTGCTGGGACCCTGGCAGCTGGCCGCCGCGGCCGCCGCCGGGCACGCGGAGGTGACGGTGCACCGGCGCCCGCGCGTGGCCGTGATCTCCACCGGCACGGAGCTCATCGACCCGGCCGGCACGCCGCGGCGCGGCCAGATCCCCGAGTCGAACTCGGTGCTGCTCGCCGCCGCCCTGCGGGCCTCCGGCCTGGACCTCGCCTCCGTGGACCGGGTGCGCGACGACGAGGGTGAGCGCCTGGCCCGCCTGGTCGACGCGGCCGAGGCCGACGCGGTCATCCTGACCGGGGGCGCCAGCGTGGGCGCCTACGACGTCGTCAAGGAGGCCCTGGCCCCGCGCGGCGTCGCCTTCGACCGCATCGGCATCCAGCCCGGCAAGCCGCAGGGGTTCGGGACGCGGGCCGACGGCGCGCCGATCTTCGCCCTGCCCGGCAACCCGGTGGCGGTGGCCACGTCCTTCGAGGTCTTCGTGCGGCCCGCGCTGCTCCGGCTGGCCGGGCGCGCCGACCCCTTCCGCCGGGAGGAGCTCCGCCGGGCCACCGCCCCGTGGCGCTGCCCGGCGGGCCGGGCCCAGGTGCTCCCGGTCGTCCTCGACGGGCCCGACGGCGTGGCCCCGGCGACCGCCGGCGGCTCCGGCTCGCACCTGGTCGCCTCGCTGGCCGCCGCCGAGGCCCTCGCAATCGTCCCCGCCTCCGTAGAGCGGGTCATGGAAGGAGACGAGATCCTCGTCATGATGCTCGCATGAGTCAGCCGTTCACCCACCTCGACGCCTCCGGGCACGCCCGGATGGTGGACGTGACCGAGAAGGTCCCCACCGTCCGCTCCGCGACCGTGCGCGGCCGGGTGGCCTGCGCCCCCGCGGTGGTCGCCGCCCTGCGCGACGGCTCCGTCCCCAAGGGCGACGTGCTCGCCGTGGCGCGCATCGCCGGCATCCAGGCCGCCAAGAAGACCCCGGAGCTGCTGCCCCTGGCCCACGTCATCGGCGTGCACGGGGCCGTGGTGGACCTCGCCGTGGAGGACGACGGCGTCGAGATCTCGGCCACCGTCCGCACCGCCGACCGCACGGGCGTGGAGATGGAGGCGTTCACCGCGGTGTCCGTCGCGGCCCTCACGGTCGTGGACATGCTCAAGGGGCTCGACAAGTCCGTCGCCGTCGAGCGCATCGAGCTGATCGCCAAGACGGGCGGCAAGAGCGGCGACTGGCACCGCCCGTGAGGCCCGGCGCTCCCGGCGCCGGCTCGCCGGGCGACGACGCCCCGGCCGGCGTTCCGTGCGCTGGGATCGGCCCGGTCGGCGCGGCCTCTCATGACCCGGCCGACGACGCCGGTGGGGGGCGGCGCGCGGTGGCGGGCATCGTCGTCGCGGGCGGCCGGTCCTCCCGGCTGGGCGGGGCGGAGAAGGCCTCGCTGAGCGTGGACGGCACGCCCCTCGTCGACCACGCCCTGGCCGCGCTGCGCGGGGTCTCCCCGCTGGTGCTGGTGGGTCCAGAGCACCTGCGCCGCCCCGGCGTGGAGCTCACGCGCGAGGACCCCCCGTTCGGTGGACCCGCCGCCGCGCTGGCGGCCGGGCTGCGCGCGGTGGACGGGGCCGAGCTGGTCTGGCTCCTCGCGTGCGACCTGCCCCGGGCGGCGGGGCTGGTCGCGACCGTGCGCGCCGAGCTCGCGGCCCGCCCGCTGGGGACGGCGAGGACGGTGCGATCGTCCGCGACGCCGGCGGGCGGGACCAGTGGCTGGCCGGCCTGTACCGGGTCCGGCCCCTCCGGGAGGCGCTCGCGGACCTCGGCGACGCCCACGGGGCCCCGCTGCGCCGCGTCGTCGGGCCGCTGCGGCTGCGCCGGGTCCGCGACGCGCACGGGGATGCGGCGGACCTGGATACCTGGGAGGATGTGAGGGACTACCTCGGGGTCGCCGGCGCGCCCGCGTCGTCCCCCGGAGCGAAGGAGGAGCAGCCCATGTCCCGCACCCCGCCCCCAGAGCTGCCCGAATGGGTCGCCGACGTCGCCCCCGTACTCGGCGTCGACCCCGCGGACGTGCCCACGCGGATGCTCCTCGACCTGACCCGCGACGTCGCCCACACCGTCACCCGTCCGGCGGGGCCGGTGACCACCTACCTCATCGGGCTGGCCGTGCAGGCCGGGGCCGACCCCGAGACCGCCGCGGCCACCGTGACCGCGCGGGTCGAGGCGTGGCGCGCGGCCCACCCCGAGGCCGACGACGCCGCGGCCGAGGGCACCCCGGCCCGGAACGTCACGACGGACGCATCCTCGGCCGACGGGGACGGCCACGACGGGGAGGCCGCCCGATGAGGATCCGCTACTTCGCCGGCGCGGCGGACGCCGCCGGCCACGACGAGTCCGTCCTGAGCGGCCCGCTGGACGTGGCCGAGCTTCGGGAGGCCCTGATCTCGCAGCACGGGCCGGAGTTCGCGCGCGTGCTCGGCCGCTGCTCCCTGCTGGCCGACGGCGTGCGCCTGGACGCCGACGACGCGCGGGTCCCCGACGCCGCGACGGTGGACGTGCTCCCGCCCTTCGCCGGCGGGTAGGCGGCCGGGTCACCCGGCACGCCCCGTGGCGCGGCGACGAGCTCCGGTTCAGCCGCCGATCGCGGACATCGGCCGGTCCGGCTGGAGGAAGCCCGGCTCGTCGATCCCGTGGCCCGCGCGCTTGCCCTCGATGCACGTGCGCAGCATCGCGGCGATCGCCTCGTCCGTGCAGCCCGCCCGCAGCAGGCTCAGCAGGTCCGACTCCTCCCGGGCGAAGAGGCAGTTCCGCAGCTGGCCGTCGGCGGTCAGGCGCACGCGGTCGCACGCCCCGCAGAACGGCGCGGTGACGGAGGCGATGACGCCCACCGTGGTCGGGCCGCCGTCGACCGTGAAGACCTCGGCGGGACTGGCCCCGCGCTCGCCGGTCGGCTCCAGGGCGAACTCCGCCCCCAGCTTCTCCAGGATCTCCTCGCCCGGGACCATGGTGTGCCGCGACCACGTGTGCCCCGCGTCCAGGGGCATCTGCTCGATGAAGCGCAGCTCGGCCTCGTGGCGGGCGGCGAAGCGCAGCAGGTCGCAGAACTCGTCGTCGTTCACGCCCCGCATGGCCACGGCGTTGAGCTTGAGCGGGCGCAGCCCCGAGTCGCGGGCGGCCTCGACGCCGCGCACGACGTCCTCGAAGCGCTCGCGGCGCGTCAGCCTCCCGAAGCGCTCCGGGTCCGCGGTGTCCAGGCTGATGTTCAGGCGCGCCAGCCCGGCCTCGACCAGCGGTCCCATGACCCGCTCGAGCCGGATCGCGTTGGTGGTCATGGAGACCTCGAGCGGACCGTCGGGCCCCCGCAGCCGCGTCAGCCGGGCCACGACGTCCACGAGGTCGCGGCGCAGCAGCGGCTCGCCGCCGGTGAGGCGCACCTCGCGGATGCCGAGGCGCGCCAGGACGGAGGCCACGCGCTCGATCTCATCCGTGGTCAGCAGGCTCTCCTTGTCCAGCCACTGCACGCCCTCGGCGGGCATGCAGTAGGTGCAGCGCAGATTGCACTTGTCCGTCAGGGAGATCCGCAGGTCGCGGTGCACTCGGCCGAAGCGGTCGACGAGGGGGCCGTCCCAGACGTCCTCGCCCGCGGGCCGGCCCGCCAGGGGGTCCGCGGGGGGCCTGGCGATCGTGGGCATGCCGAGGGAGACGGGGGCGTTCACGGGCCCGCCTCCGCCAGGTCGCCCAGGCCCACCCAGCCGGCCGTGCCGTCGGCCTCCAGCTGGCGCTTCCACACCGGCAGCTCCGCCTTGACCCGCTCGACGACGTCGCGCGCCACCTCGAAGGCATCGGCGCGGTGGGCCGAGGAGACCGCGCAGACGATCGCGGCCTCGCCCACGCCGAGGGCGCCGAGGCGGTGCGAGACCGCGACGCGCAACCCCGCGGCGTCCTGCTCGTGGGCGGACTCGGCCCGCGCGGCGATCTCGGACAGGATGCGCTCCGCGTCGGGATGGGCCGAGTACTCGAGCGTGACGACGGCGCCCGCGGCGTCCGGGTCGTGGTCCCGCACCGTGCCGACGAACACCGCGCTGGCGCCCGCCCGAGGCGAGGCGACGGCCTCCAGGTGGGCGGCGACGTCCAGGGGATCGCGGGTCAGCCGCGTCAGGACGATCACGAGTGGTCACCTCCGTCGAGCTGGTCGATCACGTGGGACGCGACCGCGAGGAGGACCGGCACGCCGTCGGACACGGCGCCCGGGGATCCGGCGAGGTTCACCACCAGGGTCCGGCCCACGACTCCGGCCAGGCCCCGCGAGAGCATCGCCTGGGGCAGCTGCTCCACGCCGACGGCGCGGATGCGCTCGGCCACCCCGGGCAGCTCGCGCGTCAGCAGGGGCGCGGTCGCCTCGGGGGTGACGTCCCGGGGCGAGAGCCCGGTGCCGCCCGTGGTCACGACCAGGCCGTCCCCGCGCTGCGCGGCGGTGCGGATGGCCTCGGCGATCGACTCGCGCTCGTCCGGCACGACGACGACGTCGGCCGCCCACCCGGCCTCGTGCAGCAGCGAGGCCGCCAGCGGGCCCGAGCGGTCCGGGCGCTCTCCCACGGCCGAGCGGTCCGAGACGGTCACGACGGTCGCGACGCGGCGGTCAGAAGTCATGCATCCACTGTACGGGGCGCGACGGGCCAGGTGAAGCGGGGTTCGCCGGTGGGTCGCGGAGTGGTGCGGGCGCTTCCGCCCACACCGCCGCCGCGGCCCCGCCCGCGCCCCGAACGGCCCCGCCGTCCCGGCCCCGCCCACGCCACGGACCCTCGCGACCGCGCCGGCGCCAGCGTCCGCGCTAGGACTTGTCCCGGCCCAGGTTCTCGAGCTCGGAGTCCGACGTCGCCTGGTCGGCCCCGGCGCCCTCCCCCTCGGCGAGCTTGGCGTTGCGCTTCTCCCGGCGCTTGTCGTTCCACAGGCAGATGGCGATCGCAATGAAGAACAGCAGCAGCAGCGGGGCCATGAGGTAGAACATCGTGAGCACGTCGGTGCCCGGGGCCGTGATCGCGGCCAGCAGGGCCACGAGCACCACGACCCACCGCCACGACTTCAGGATGGTCCGGCCCGGCAGGATCCCCAGCATGTTCAGCGCCACCAGCGCCACGGGGATCACGAACGCGATCGCGAAGGACAGCAGGAGCCTGACCACGAAGTTGATGTACGTCTTGGCCTCGATGAAGTTGGCCTGGTCCGCCGGGGTGAACATCGTGAGGGTGTACACGGCCGTCGGCATGCAGATCCAGGCGATCCACAGCCCGAGCAGGAACAGCGGCACGGCGGCCCCGACGAACCCGAAGGCGTACATCCGCTCCTTCTTGTGCAGGGCCGGCATGATGAACGCCCCGAGCTGGTAGAGCCAGATGGGCGAGGCGATGACGAGCCCGGTGCACAGCGAGACCTGCACCATGATGTCGAAGGAGGAGGCGACGCCGGAGAAATTGATGGTGGCGTTGCGGTTCTGCTCCTGCGCGATCTGGTGGATCGGGTCGGTGATGGCCTCCATGATCGGGTAGTACAGGAAGAATCCCGCGACGGCGCACAGGATCGTGGCGATGGCCGACTTCAGCAGCCGGTTCCGGAACTCCCGCAGATGCTCCTTGAGCGCCATCTGCGCCTGGGGATTGGCCTTCCGGCCCTTCATGGGTGCCATGGATCCTACGTTCTGGTGGAGGCGGACGGGACGGAGAAAGGGAAGCGGAACCGGGCCGGCCCGTGGTGGGCCGGCGTGGTTCCGCTCCCCTGGGCGCGGTGAAGGCTACCGGTCGTTGGCGGTGCCCTGGCCGGCCGAGCTCGAGCCCGAGTCGGTGCCGCGCGTTTCCTGATCCGGTACGTCGTTCTGGATGACCTCGCCGTCGACCACCGTGGAGGAGCCCTGAGCGGGCTTCTTCTCGTCCTTCATCTCCTTGACCTCGCTCTTGAAGATGCGCATCGACTGGCCCAGGCTGCGCGCCATGCCGGGCAGCTTGGGGGCCCCGAAGAGCAGCAGGATGAGCACCAGGAGGATCAGCAGCATCACCGGATTGTCGAAGAGCCTACCAAACATCATTTCCTTTCCGTGCGCCGTAGCGCAGATCCCCGATTCGCTGGGGTTGTCCTAGGCGGTCGCGGCGCGCGATGCGCTGGGCGACCTTGCGTTTCTGCCGAGTCGAACGACCGCGGACGTACTCCTCGCTGGCCTGGCGGACCGGGACGAGCACTCCGGGCACGGGGGCCCTGCGGATGGTCTGAGCGATCTCCTGGGAGCCCTTCTCCCAACGATCCCCCATGTCCTCCCCCAGTATTCCAACTTCGCGCAGCGTCGCAAAGAACCGCGACCCGGTCCGCCACGCGAGCAGGAGCAGGATCGCGGCGGACACCGCGACGAGGCACGTCCAGAGGAGCACCCAAAACCACCAAGGCATGGATCCCATCATACGCTTCCGAGCCTTTGGCCCCCCTGTACGTTTCATCATGGTTCCGCGGTGGCGGGGCCCTCAGGACGTGGGTAGCATCACAGACACCGACACAGGCGCGCGAAAGGGGCCGGTGATGCAGAATCCGATCGAGGTCTACGAGGAGGGCCGCACCTGGTACGTGCGGGAGGTGGGCCGCGCCCGCCCCCAGGGGTCCTACGAGAACAAGTCGGCGGCGGTGGAGGCAGGCAAGGCGCTGGCCTCCATGGAGCACACGGACCTGGTGGTCCGGGACGGCCGCGGGTAGGCGGCCCGGACCCGGCCGCCCGCGTCGACGCGCGGCCGGAGTCGACTCGCAGCCAGGGCTGGCCCGCCCTAAGGACCGGTCCGTGGCCAATCGCATCGCCCGGGCGCTTCGGCCCATGCCGGCCCGACCGTCGACCGAGCCCCGCCCCGCATCGGGCAAACGTACCCTTTTGAAAATGTATTGACATTCGCTCGGCCTCATGGTGTTCTGTTTTACATCCCTAGAAGGGGATGTTTGGCAGGACGAGGACGAGGAAGTCTATCGTGAGCATCACCGAGTCGAGGCCGCAGCCCAGCACTCGCCAGATCGCCCTGACGGCGCCGCGCGGCAAGGGCCCGCGGCGACCCTTCTGGCAGCGGGTCCGGCTGGCGATGCGCAACCCGGTGACCGCGATCGGCGTCCTGGGTCTGATCCTGTTCCTCTACCTCATCGTGGCGCCCATCGTCTCGCTGCTGCTCGACGGCTTCGTGGTGCAGCGCCGGGACACGGCGATCACGATGGAGGACGAGGGGACGCCGACCAGCTACTACCTGTGGCGGGTGTTCGTCTCGCCCTTCGCCTGGTCGATCTTCTGGCAGCCCCTGCTCAACACGCTCGGCATCGCCCTCGGCAGCATCGTGCTGGTGCTGATCGTCGGCGTGGCCGCCGCCTGGCTGCTGGTCCGCACCGACATGTGGGGGCGGAAGTGGATGGCGACGGCGCTCATCGTCCCCTACATGTTCCCCTCCTGGACCTTCGCCCTGGCCTGGCTGACGATCTTCAAGAACCGGCGCAGCGGCGGGGAACCCGGTTGGCTCGAGGTCATGGGGATCAGCGTGCCCGACTGGCTCGCCTACGGCCAGGTGCCCATCGTCCTGATCTTCGCCTGCCACTTCTCGCCCTTCGTCATCCTGCTGGTCGGCAACGCCCTGAAGCGCTTCGACTCGACCCTGGAGGAGTCCTCCCGGCTGCTCGGCGCCTCCAGGCTGCGCACGACCTTCTCGATCGTCCTGCCGATCCTGCGGCCCTCGCTGATCTCGGCCGTCACGCTCATCCTCGCCAAGGTGATCGGCGAGTTCGGCGTGGCCTACATCCTCGGGCTGCCCGTGAACATGAACGTCCTGGCCACCAGCCTCTACCGGAACATCTACAGCGACCAGGCGGGGTCCGCCGCGATCCTGGCCGCCGTCATCGTGCTGATCGGCGCGATCTCCCTCTGGGTGGACACGCACTTCCTCAAGGAGGCCAAGCGCTTCGTGACCATCTCCGGCAAGAGCGGGTCGGGGAACGCCGTGGCGAGGCTGCGGCGCTTCCGGCCCCTCGCGACGGGCGCGTGCCTGCTGCTCTTCGCCGTCAGCGTCGTCATCCCCGTCCTGGTGCTGGCGCTCTCCACGGTCATGCGGCGGCCCGGCGACTTCAGCCCCGGCAACTTCACCCTCGACTTCTGGATCGGCACCGGGCTGACGACCGTGGGCTTCGAGGACGGGCTGCTGCTCAACGCCGAGGTGCGCCAGGCGGCCTGGAACAGCTTCTGGATCGTGGGCTCCGCGGCGGTCATGGCCGGCATCGTCGGCCTCCTGATCGGCTACGTGATCGTCCGCACCCCCTACCGGTGGCTGTCCACCGGGCTGCGGCAGATGCTCTTCTTGCCCTACCTGGTGCCCGGCATCGCCTTCGCCGCCGCCTACCTCTCACTGTTCTCGGAGCAGCGCGGCCCGCTGCCGGCCCTGTACGGGACCGCCGCGATCCTGGTGCTGATCTACTTCACCGAGCAGATGCCCTTCGCCTCCCGGGCGGGCATCTCCTCGATGATGCAGCTCGGCGCGGAGCCCGAGGAGGCGGCCCAGATGTCCGGGGCGCGCTGGTGGCGGCGGTTCTTCACCGTGGTGCTGCCGATCCAGAAGGGGGCGCTGGCCACGAGCGTGTTGATGGCGTTCATCTCCGGGTTCAAGAGCCTGAGCCTGGTCATCATCCTGGCCGTGCCCGGCATGGACGTGCTCACGACGCTGTCCATCCGGCTCCTCGACTACGGGTTCCTCCAGGCCGGCAACGGCGTGGTGCTGGTGATCGCCGCCATCTGCTTCGTCGGCACCTACAGCGTGCAGAAGATCATGAAAACCGACCTCGCCCAGGGACTTGGAGGCTGAGATGCCGAGCATCGGACTCGAGAACATCGTCAAGAACTACGGGACGGAGACCAACGCCGTCGACCGCCTGAACCTCACCGTGGAGGACGGCGACTTCATGTGCCTCCTCGGCCCCTCGGGCTGCGGCAAGAGCACCACGGTGCGCATGATCGCGGGGCTGGAGAGCGTGACCGCGGGGCACCTGACCATCGGCGACCAGGCGGTGGACTCCCCCGAGCGCAGCGTCTTCGTCCCGCCCGAGAAGCGGGACATCGGCCTGGTCTTCCAGAGCTACGCCCTCTGGCCGCACCTGAACGTGGCCCAGAACGTCGACTACGGGCTCAAGCTGCGCAGCCGCTCGCGCGAGCAGCGCCGCCGCCGCATCGACGAGGTCACCGAGAAGCTGGGCATCGGACGGTACCGGGACCGCTACCCCTCCCAGCTCTCCGGCGGGCAGCAGCAGCGCGTGGCCCTGGCCAGGATGCTCGCGGTGGACCCGCAGCTGATGCTGCTGGACGAGCCGCTGTCCAACCTCGACTCGCGCCTGCGGCTCGAGATGCGCGCCGAGCTGAAGCGGATCCACGGGGAGAACCAGACCACGGTCGTCTTCGTGACCCACGACCAGTGGGAGGCGATGACGCTGGCCACCCGCGTCGCGGTGATGTACGAGGGGGTGCTGCAGCAGGTCGGCACTCCCCTCGACATCTACGACCGGCCGATCAACCGCTTCGTCGCCGGGTTCCTCGGGGTCCCGCCCATCAACTTCATCGACCTGGAGGGCGACGCCGAGCCCGTGCGCGCCGCCCGGGACTTCCTGGCGGGCCGGGTCGACGACGTCGGGCGCATCGGCTCCGTGGCCTTCCGCCCCGAGTCGGCGGTCCTGCTGCCCGCGGCCGAGGCGGCGAGCTCGCCGGGCCTGGTGCTGCCGGTCCGCTTCGACGCGGTCATGCCCACCGGGGGCAGCTGGACGGTCGACGTCCGCTCGGGCGGGCGCCACTTCTATCTGACCAGCCTGCATCGGCCGCCCTTCACCGATGCCGACGACGTCCGCGTCGTCGTCCCCCCGGAGAAGGTCCACGTCTTCGACATCCACGAGAACAGAACAGAGGTACAGGGAGCATGACGGACATCCGCGAGATCACGGACCTGGCGATCGATGCGGCGCGCGGCGCCGGGGAGATCGCGATGGAGGGGTTCCGCCGGGACGGCCTGCGGGTCGACCTCAAGCAGGACTTCCACGACCTGGTCACCGTCTACGACCGCCGGTGCGAGGAGCACATCCGGGAGCGCATCGAGGAGCGGTTCCCCGGCTCGGCGATCGTCGGCGAGGAGGGCGGCGCCTCGGGCGAGGGGTCGCTGACCTGGCACATCGACCCCATCGACGGGACCGCCAACTTCGCCCGGGGGATGGCGCTGTGGGCCGTGTGCATCGGCGTCGCGCTCGACGGCGAGATGGTCTCCGGCGTCGTGTACGACCCCGCCAACGACCAGCTGTTCTGGGCCGACGACCGGGGTGCGTTCCTCGGCGACGAGCCGCTCGTCAGCCGCGGCTCCGAGGACCCGCGGCAGGCGACCGTGATCGCCAACTTCCCCCTGCCCCGCGACCTGGTGCACTTCCCCGAGCTGGCGCTGTCCCAGTTCGCGCGGCTCAGCGAGGACTACTCGCACTACCGGGCGATCGGCAGCAGCGCCGTCTCCCTGTGCTGGGTCGCGGCCGGGTGGGCGGACGCGACCTTCTCCTTCGGGGCGAACTCCTGGGACGTGGCCGCGGCGGCCTTCATCGTCCGGCGGGCGGGCGGCACCTACGTCACCTACGCCGGGGGCGAGCCGCAGCCGGCCGAGCGCGACTACGAGAACCCGCACTACCTGGCGCTCATCCCGGGGGCACGGTACGACCTGCTGCACGACATCATGCGCGAGCAGAGCAGGCGGCCGTGAGCGCGCGGCACCGGGGCGGCGCGCGGACCCCGCGCCGGCGTGCCCGGACGGCCACCGGCGTCGGGGCGCTCGCGGCCGCGGCCGTGCTCGGGCTGAGCTCCTGCGCCCCGCCGGGGTTCAACGCGGAGAACCAGGCGCCGCTGCCGGAGAAGACGGTCAAGCCCCTGCAGGACGACGAGACCGCCGAGGGCTTCGAACTCGACGCGCTCGTGGCCGCCGCCCGGCAGGAGGGCCCCATCACGATCTACGACGAGACCGGCAAGGTCACGCAGATCGCCGAGGCCTTCAGCGAGAAGTACGGGATCGAGGCGCACGGGGTCAAGATCGAGGCCAACGGCATCGACAAGGTGCGCCGGGAGGGCGAGTCGGGGAACATCATCGCCGACGTCTTCGCCGTCTCCGACGCCCCGGCCGTGTACTCGGACCTCTACGAGGACGACATCCTGACCAACTGGGTGCCCGGCGACGTGCGGGACCGGCTGCCGGAGGAGGCGCGCTACCCCTACCTGACCAGCAACAACTACCTGGTGTGGACCTACAACTCGGACACCTACGGGGAGCAGTGCCCGGTCTCGAACATCTGGCAGCTGACCGAGCCCGAGTGGGCCGGGCAGGTCGCGCTGCCGGACCCGGAGTCGCGAGCGGTCTACACCAACATCTGGAGCCAGGCGGCCAGGAACTACTCCGACGAGTGGGCGCAGGCCTACGAGGACCGGTACGGCGAGGAACTCGAGACGGACCAGCCCACCGCGTACCACGAGTGGCTCGTGCGGCTGGCGGCCAACGAGCCGTCCATCTTCAAGGGCGACGAGGAGGTCTCCAACGCCGTCGGGCCGCCGGGGCAGAGCCGGCCCCCCATCGGCCAGATGGCGGCGGCGAAGTACCGCAACAACGAGTCCAAGGGGTACAGCCTGGCGCCCTGCTACGGCCTCCAGCCGTTCTCGGCCGGCGGCATGCCGCAGACCATGGGCTACGCCACCGGCACGGACAGCCCCAACGCCGCCAAGCTCTACATCCACTTCGCCACGAGCCAGGAGGGGATGGAGTACATCATGCCGGACGGGAAGGTCTCCTACGACCCGGACGTCCTCCCCCCGGACGACCGGTACGGCCTGCAGGAGCACGCGGAGGAGTTCCAGCCCTTCGACACCGACTCGCCGCTGGCCGACTACCGGGACACCGTCTACTGGCAGGACCTGTGGAGATCCAGTCGATAGACTCTCAGCAAGAGCCAGACCCTTCGCCGGGCGGCCCCTCGGGGTCGCCCGGCGGCGGGCGGCCGAGGGAAGAGGAGCAGATGTTCGCGCCGGTGGACCATGCGAATTCGATGCCGCTGTACCTGCAGATCGTCGCCCAGGTCAACGAGGCGATCCGCCGTCGGGCGCTCAAGGAGGGCGCGCTCCTGCCGGCCGAGCCCGAGCTGTGCCGCGTCTTCGACGTCGGCCGCTCGACGCTGCGCCGGGCGATGGGGCACCTCGAGTCCCTGGGCACCATCTCCCGACGCCGCGGGCTGGGCACAACGGTCGAGAAGACCGTCCCCCTGTCCTACCGCCCGGACGCGCCGGGCACCATCTTCGAGCTGATCGGCGCGTCGATGCGCACCCCGGTGACCAGGCTCCTGGACGTCGGGGAGCTGGTGGTCGGCGAGGAGCTCTCCGCGGCGTCGGGCTTCCCGGTCGGCATGGCGGCGACCTACCTCAAGCGCGAGAGGAGCGCGACAAACCTCCCCGTGGCGGTCCTGGAGAACTGGCTGCCCGCGGAGCTCGCCCGCTTCGACCCCCGCGAGCTGGAGCGGCGCGGCCTGGAGGACCTATTCGGCGCCCAGGGCATCCGCCAGCGCCACGCCGAGTACGAGTTCTCGGCGGAGCTCGCCGGCGAGGCCGCGGCGTTCTTCGAGCTGCCGGAGAGCGCCCCCGTCCTCGTGGAACTGCGGAAGGCCTACGACGGCGATCGCCAGTACTGCTACAGCCGCAACACCTACCACCCGCTGAACCACCGCATCCGCGGGGTGCTCGACTCCGAGCGGTCCTGAGGCGGCCGGGGTCGCTCCTGAGGCAGTGGGGTGCGGTCCTGAGCCGAAGGGCGCAGGCGGGGGAATGGCCCGCAGGACCGCGTGGCGTAACCGCGAAGCGGGCGTGAGGCCACCGGGCCGCGCCTCGGCAGGTGAGTGGTGCGACCGCCCGGCGACGCCTACGCCCGCGTCCACCACCCGGGCGCGCCCAGCGGCGCGACGCAGCCGGCGTGGTGCAGCATGTAGCGACGCAGCCCGGAGCGGTCGCGCAGCTCGATGTCGACGACGTCGCCCTCCCGCGGGACGCCGGGGGCCGGGTCCTCGGCGAGCCGCAGCGGGCGCAGCGTCTCACCGTCGAGCTGCTCCGCGATGCGGGGTGCGCCGCGGGAGATCCACACGAGGAGCCGCTCGGGCCGCGCGGCGTCGGGCGCGGACGGCGTGACGCCCGGGCCTGGCCGCGCGAGGTCGGGCGCGACGGCGTCGGACTCCCGTCCCGGCCTCGAGGCCGCCGCGGCGTCGCGCCGGCGTCCCTCCGCCGGGGTCGCGACGGCGTCGGACGCGTCCTCTTCGACCCGCTCGATGGCCTCGATCCGGTACGTCCGCTCGTCCCCGTGCTCGAGGCTGAGCGCGCTCAGGTACCAGCTGCCGTTGGTCGTGTAGAGGTCGCGGGGCAGCACGCGGCGCGGCGTCGCCGCCTCGCGGCCGCGGGAGCGGTAGGCGAGGACGACGCTGCGCCCGCCCTCCATCGCGGACCGCAGCCGGTCGACGATGCCGCTGGTGCGCGGCTCGACCCGGATCGAGACCTGCTCGGCGTCCAGGCTGTCCTCCGGGGCCACGCGCGCGAGCTTCTCGGTGACCGCCGCGATCGTGGGGTCCAGCTCCGGGGCGACCTCCGCCAGCAGGCGCATGGCCAGCAGCAGCCGCAGGACCTGCTCGGGCGGCAGGCGCAGCGGGCGGTCCAGGTGCTGCGTCAGGTGCACGTAGAGCTCGCCGTCCAGCGACTCGATCCGCAGGTCCCCGCCGCCGATCAGGTAGTCCCCGGCCGCGGCGATCGCGTCGATGTCCCGGCCGATCTGGCGCCGCGTGGCGCCGAAGCGCTCGGCGAGCTCGCCCACCGTGGTGCCCGGGCGCGAGCCGAGGTAGGCCAGGATGTCCAGCAGCCGGAGGAAGCGGCGCGGGTTGGACTCCCGGCGGCGCGTGCGCGGTGCCTCGGGATCGTGCGGCGCGCCCGCGTCCTGGGCGGGCGCGGACTCCAGCAGGCGGGTCAGCCGGGCGGCGGCCTCGGTCAGCTCGGCGACCCGGCCCCACACCTCGCCCAGCGCCTTCGGGCCCAGGTCCTCGGACTCCACCTCGACCTCGCCGGGCACCTCCGCGAGGCACCGGCAGCACTCCTCCAGGTCGGTGACCTCGGCCCGCAGGACGACGACGCCCTCGCGCCGCTCCGGCTCCCCCGCCGCCGGGTCCCGGCGCAGGCCGGTGCCCGCCTCGAGCCAGTCGGCGACCACGGGGAGCAGCCCGGGGGCGAAGCGCAGCCGCAGGCGCGCTCCCCCCGAGTCGGCCAGGTCCTCCAGCGTCCGGGTCATCGAGAAGCCGGGCGGCGGCTCGGGGGCGTCGCTGGGCCCGGACACGATGCCGGACATGCGGGACAGCCTCATGGTGCGGGGCTCGCCGCGCTCGGGGTCCCAGCCGCTCACGTACCAGTGGTTGAACCGCTGGCCGACCCCCCACGGGCGGAGACGACGCCGCCTGCGCGTCAGGCCGTCCCCGGGGCGGTAGTCGAAGCTCAGCTCCTCGCCGCGCGGCAGGGCGGAGAGGACCACCTCGAAGCCGTGGCCGCCGGGGTCCAGCCCCGGCACGGCGATCCGGCTGCGATGGGCGGCCTCGGACGCCGGCAGCCCGAGCCGCCAGACCGCGCGGTCCATCTCCTCGCCGTAGCGCGGGTCCTCCCACAGGCGGGAGGCCATGCCGAGGACGAGCCGCTCCCCGGCGTCGAACCGCACCTCCGGAAGCCAGAGGCCGAACCGGTCCAGCGAGTACACGGGCTCCCCGTAGCGGTGCTCGACGCCGAGCTCCAGGCCGAGCTGCCGCAGCGCGGCCTTGTCCCGCTCGAAGGTCCGCTCGAAGGCCGCGTGCGAGCCGAGCTCGCGGTAGGCCTCGATGCCCTCCCGGATCTGCGCGCGGGAGAGCGGGCGCTCACGGGCCACGAGCAGGCTGTAGAGGGCGAGGAGGCGCTCCGGGACCTTGGCGGGCATCAGCGGGCCCGTCCCGGCGCGGCGGCGGGCGGCGTCGTCGGCACGGCGGAGGGGCCGGGGATCAGCGCACGTCGAGCAGGTCGACCACGAAGATCAGGGCCTGGTCCGGGCCGATGACGGCGCCGGCGCCGCGCGAGCCGTAGGCCAGCTCGGCGGGGATCTCCAGGCGGCGGCGGCCGCCGACCTTCATGCCGATCAGGCCCTGGTCCCAGCCCTGGATGACCTGGCCGACGCCGGCGCGGAAGCTCAGCGGCTCCCCGCGGTTCCACGAGGCGTCGAACTCCTCGCCGCCCTCGTAGGTCACGCCCACGTAGTGGCAGGAGATCGTGTCGCCGGGGGCGACCTCGCGGCCTGCGCCCTCGATGAGGTCCACGACCACGAGGTCCTGGGGTGCGGCGTCGGCGGGGAAGTCGATCTCGGGCTTGGTGCGGTCGAGGTTGCGCTGTCCGAATGACATGGTGGCCTTCCTGAAGTGGTGGGGGTGGAGGGGACGACGCCGCTACTGGTCGGCGCCGGACTCCTCCGGGGTGGCTGACTGGTGGTTCTCGTCCTGCGGGGCCTGGCCCGAGGCGTTCGGCGCGGGCGTCTCGACGGGATCGGTGCGGCCAAGGATGTCGACCACGAACACGAGCGCGCCGGCGGGCTGCTGCGCGTCCTCGCCGAGCTCCTCGGCCGTGCCGTAGGCCTTCTCGGCCGGGATCTCGAGCAGCACGCGCGAGCCGACCTTCTTGCCGGCCAGGCCCTCGCTCCAGCCGGGGATGACCTGGTCGAGCGAGAGGCTCGCGGGCTGACCGGTCCACTGGGCGTCGAACTGCTCGCCGTCCTCCCAGCGCACGCCGGCGTAGTGGACGAAGACGCCGTCCTGCGGGCCGACCTCCTCGCCGTCGCCCTCGATGAGGTCCTGGGCCACGAGTTCGGTCGGCTCGTCCTGCCCCTCGGGGATGGTGATCTCGGGGTCGCCGTCGGTCAGGGAGACCTTCGGCAGGTCCTCCGGCGGGGTGACCTCGGTGCCCTCGGCCTCGGAGAGGATCTTGCCGTCGACCGAGTAGACCTCGACGGCGCCGCCGGCTCCCCCGTCCTGGCCCGCGCCGTCCGCGCCTTGCGAGGCCGCGTCGTCGCTCGCGGGCTGGGCGTAGGCGAACGTGACGCCCACCTTGTTGTCCAGGAGGAGGTCGTGGATCTCCGGGAGCTGGTCCTTCAGGGTGTCGTCGACCGTGATGGTGATGGGCTGCTGGGAGTAGCTGTCCCCCAGGCTCGACTGGTCCTCGGCGTTGAACAGCGAGGCGTTGACCTCGACCGTGTCGCCCTCCTCGATGTCCGCGCCGTCGCCCTCCTTCAGGACGCGCGTCTGCGGCTCGTCGACGGTCAGCGGGGTCTCGAAGGAGATCGAGGGCGCGCGGCCCTCGCCCTGGTCCTCGTAGTCGATCGAGTCGAGGTCCCCTCCCCCACCGCATCCGGCGAGGAGCAGGGTCAGCGCCACGGCCGCGGCGGAGAGCTTGAGGGAATTGCGCACTGTCATGTCCTTGAGGTTGGAGTCCCGTGCGCCCTCGCCGGGCGCACGGAGTCGACTGTAGTACACCCGGCTGGACGCCCGCTTCACGCCGGGGCCGGGCGGGGCGTCAGACGGGGGGCATCGCCGAACCGGGCACCGAGGGCGCGGAGGCCAGCATCTGCCGGATGCTCTCCTCGACCGCCGGGTCCTGCGCCGCGAACGGATCCTGGCAGGTGTGGGACAGGCCCGGGTGCTGGTTGACCTTCAGATGCACCCAGTCCACCGTGTGGTCGAGACCGGCCCGGCGCGCGGCGTCGACGAACCCGCCGCGCAGCGCGGCCCGGGTCGGCGGCGCCTGCTCGGTGGCCGTCCGGATCTCCGACTCCTGGACCCACTGCCGCGCCCGGCCCTTGCGCTGCAGCAGGTAGAACAGCCCGCGGTGCTGGTTGATGTCGTGGTAGGCGAGGTCCAGCTGCGCGATCTTGGGGTCCGAGAAGTCGGTGCGGCCGCGGGCGATGGCCCCGTCCAGCAGCTTCTTCTTGATCGCCCAGTCGATCTCGGTGTCGATCCCGGAGGCGTCCCCGGACTCGACCGCGTCCAGGGTCCGCTCCCACAGGTCCATCACGTAGGGCATCTCCGGCCGCGGGGAGCCCTCCTTCTCCAGGTGGGCCCGGGCCGAGGCGAGGAACTCCCGCTGCAGGTCCAGCGCGCCGATGCTGCGTCCGTCCGCCAGCTCCACGGCGCCGCGGCCGGAGGAATCGTGGGAGATCGCGCGCAGCGCCATGCCCGGGTTCTTCAGCTCCAGGTCGGGCAGCCGCACCCGGTCCTCGATCATCCGCAGCACGACGTCGGTCATCCCGGCCCGCGCCAGCAGCGTCGTCTCCGACATGTTCGAGTCCCCGACGATGACGTGCAGCCGGCGGTACTGCGAGGCGTCGGCGTGCGGCTCGTCGCGCGTGTTGATCAGCGGGCGCGAGCGGGTCGTGGCGGCGGAGGCGGCCTCCCACACGTAGTCGGCCCGCTGCGAGAAGGAGTAGGAGCCGCCCTCGAGCGTCATGGCCTCGGCGGTCGGGCAGCCGGCCGGGTGGACGCGCCCGGCGCCCACGACCAGCTGGCGGCTGACCAGGAACGGCACGAGGAAGCGCACCAGGCGGGAGAACTCCGCCCGGCGCGAGAGCAGGTAGTTCTCGTGCGAGCCGAAGGAGTGCCCCGCGGAGTCGACGTTGTTCTTGAACAGGTGCATCCGGCCCTCGGTGCCCCGCAGCGCGAGGTGGTCCTCGGCCTGCTCGGCCAGGTCCTCGAACAGGCGCTCCCCGGCCTTGTCCTGGCGCACCAGGTCGGTCAGGCTCGCGCACTCGGCGGTCGCGTACTCGGGGTGCGAGCCGACGTCGAGGTAGAGCCGCGCCCCGTTGTTCAGGAACACGTTGGAGGACCGCCCCCACGCCACGACGGGGCGGAACAGCACCCGCGCCGCCTCCTCAGGGGAGAGCTGCCCCAGCCCGCGGGGCGCGAAGCGGATGCCGAACTCGGTCTCGATCCCGAAGATCCTGCGCTGCATGAGGCCTACTGGCCGCCCTTCTGCACGAAGCCGCGGACGTACTCCTCGGCGTTCTCCTCGAGGATGCTGTCGATCTCGTCGAGGATGTCGTCGGTCTCCGAGACCAGGGACTGGTCCACGGGCCGCGCCTCGCCGACCAACTCCTGCTCCTGCTCGCGCTCCCTCGCGCGCTCCGACTCCTGCGAAGAGTCCCGGAACTGGGCCATGGTCTCCACCTTCCTTTCGTGCCGGCGCCTGGCGCCGGATCGTTCACCGTACGGGCGGACGACGCCGCCCCTCGCGCTACGCGACCGTCTCGAGCCCCAGCGCCGTCGCCGCCGCGTGGGCCGACGCCGCGCCCGCGAGCACGTCCTCCACCTCGGCGCGGGTCAGCCGGCGCGGGTCGTCCATGAGCCACCGGTGCACCCGGTCGGTCGCGAGGTCCCGCACCGCGAGCACCTCCCAGCCCGCGCTGTGGATCTGCTCGGGCCAGCGCGCGATCATGCGGCCGCGCAGATAGGCCCGGGTGTCCCCCGGCGGCTCGGCGACCGCCGCCCGGATCCGATCCTCCTCGAGGAGGGTCCTCATCCGGCCGAGCGACACGAGCTTAGAATACAGGCTGCGCTCGGGGCGCAGGTCGGCGTACTGCAGGTCCAGGGCCTGGATCTTGGGGTCCGCCGGCCCGATGCCCCGCTGCTCGTATCCCTTCACCAGCGCGTACTTGGCGGCCCAGTCGAGCCGGTCGGCCAGCAGCAGCGGGTCCTCCGCGAGGTCGTCCAGGACCTCGAACCAGAGGTCGAAGAGGCGGGCGTCCGTGGGCGAGGGGGCGGCGTCGTGCTCCTCGGCCCACGCGCGGGCGGCCTCGGCGTACTCGCGCTGGATCTCCAGGGCCGTGAGGCGGCGGCCGTCGGTCAGCTCGAGGCGGACGCGCAGGGTCGGGTCGTGGCTCGTGGCGCGCATGGCCGCGACCGGGTCGGCCAGGTCCAGGCGCGGGGCGGCGTCGTGCTCGATCAGGGTCAGCACGGCGGCGGCCGTCGCGTACTTCAGCACGGCCGAGGTGTGGGCGAGGTTGGAGTCGCCCGTGATGACGTGCAGCCGGCGGTACCGGTCCGGGTCCGCGTGGGGCTCGTCGCGGGTGTTGACGATGGGCCGCCGCACGGTAGTCTCGAGCCCGATCAGGCGCTCGAAGAAGTCGGCGCGCTGGCTGATCTGAAAGCCGGGGCGGACCTCGCTCGCGCCGATGCCCGCGCGGCCCGCGCCGGTGACGACCTGGCGGGTCGCGAGGAACGGGAGCAGCCCGGCGGCCAGCCGCTGGAAGTCCAGGCCCCGCGGGACGAGGTAGTTCTCGTGGGCGCCGTAGGAGACGGACTTGTTGTCCGTGTTGTTCTTGTACAGCAGGACCGGCTCCGGCCACGTCGAGGCGTAGCGCCGCGGGATCGCGGCGGCGGCGGCCGCGGCGATCCGGTCCCCGGCGAGGTCCCAGGCCGCCGCGTCCCACGGGTTGGTCGCCTCGGGGGCCGAGTACTCGGGATGCGCGTGGTCCACGTACAGCCGGGCGCCGTTGGGCAGCACCCGGTTCATGACCGCGGTCTCCCAGAAGGCCGGGTTGACGGTGTCCGGCGTCTCCTCGATGAGCTCCCGGGCGATGTCCTCGCTGGTCAGCACGTGGCCGCGGTGGGTCATCTGGCTCGCGTGCGCCTCGCGCTCCGGCATCTCGAAGCCGCGGGCGTCGCGCAGCGGGGTCTCCGTTTCGTAGTCCCACCCCGACTCGCCGCCGCCGCCCGGCCCGCCGGCCGCGGCGAAGCTGTCCACGACCAGGGTGGACAGGACCGTGTCGTTGGCGCCCGGGCGCGCGGGGCAGGTGACACCGAACTCGGTCTCGGCGCCGATGATGCGGTCGAAGATCACGACGCCGTCCCCCGGCCCGCGGCGGCACCCCGCCGCGTCGGCTCCACGGCCAGGCCCTGCGGCGCCCCGTCCCCGGTCAGGGGCCGTTCGAGCGAGGCCAGGGCCACCGAGTAGCCGAGGAACTTCAGCCAGTCCTCGACGTCGGCCCGGGAGGCGGCGTCGCGCTGCTGGTCGAACTCGTCCCGGGCGCTGCGGATCAGGTGCTCGCCGGCGATGCCCTTGACGCCGGTCTGCAGGAAGGACTTGATCGCGAGCTTCTTGGCCCGGTCCACGATGTTGCGGATCAGCGCGCCGGAGAGGAAGTCGTTCCAGTAGGTGGGGATGCGGCGGCCGTCGGCCAGCACCGCGTCGAGGTAGCGGCGCTGGTCGTCGCGGCGGAAGATGTCCTCGACCACGGCGTCGATCATGGCCGCGACGGTGGCCGCGCGGTCGCCGTCGTGCCCGGCCACGCTCGCGGCGTCCAGCGGCAGGTCCTCGCGGATGTAGAGGCCGAAGATCTGGGCGGTGCCGGCGCGGTCGGGGCGGTCGATGCGCACCTTGACGTCGAGGCGTCCGGGGCGCAGGACGGCCGGGTCGATCATGTCCTCGCGGTTGGTCGCGCCGATCACGATCACGTTGTTCAGCGACTCGACGCCGTCGATCTCCGCCAGCAGCTGCGGGACGATCGTGGTCTCGACGTCGGAGGACTTCCCCGCCCCGCGGGTGCGGAACAGCGACTCCATCTCGTCGAAGAAGATGACCACGGGGTTGCCGGCGCTGGCCTTCTCGCGGGCGCGGGAGAAGATCGCGCGGATCTGCCGCTCGGTCTCGCCGACGAACTTGTCCAGCAGCTCCGGGCCCTTGATGTTCAGGAAGTAGCCGCGCAGGTTCTGCGCCGAGCCGGAGGCCTCCTCGACGCGGTCGGCCAGCGACTTGGCCACGGCCTTGGCGATCAGGGTCTTGCCGTTGCCGGGAGGGCCGTAGAGCAGGATGCCCTTGGGCGCGGAGAGCTCGTGCTCG
The DNA here is from genome assembly GCF_024199905.1 of Rothia santali. Taxonomy (GTDB): domain Bacteria; phylum Actinomycetota; class Actinomycetes; order Actinomycetales; family Micrococcaceae; genus Rothia; species Rothia santali. The sequence goes on along the minus strand of NZ_JANAFB010000001.1, from coordinate 125,635 downwards.
CGGTACAGGTCCGGGTGCAGGAACGGCAGCTCCACGGCGTCGCGGATCTGCTCGATCTGCTCGCCCAGGCCGCCGACGTCGGCGTAGGAGGTCGTGGGGATCTCCTCCAGGACCAGCTCCTCGGCCTCGGTCTTGGGCACGACCTCCAGGGCGACCCCGCTCGCGGAGTCGTAGGCCACGGCGTCGCCCACGCTGAGCTCGACGTCGTCCAGCAGGCCCGAGCGCAGGGCCACGGTCTGCGTGGTGGAGCCGGTGCCCAGGACCACGCGGTCCCCGTCGAGCAGCTCGCGCACGGTGGCGATCTCCCCGGTGGGCCGGTAGCCGACCACCGCGCAGGCGCCCATGGTCTCGGTCAGCAGCACCGACATGCCGATCCGGACGTCGTCGATGTCCAGCACCGGGCTCACGGGCACGCGCACCGTGCGCCCGCCCATCGCGACGTCGAGGCTCGCCTGGGTCTCCGCGACGGCCCGGGCGTCGCCGGTCAGCGACGCGCCGGAGCGCACCGGGCGGTTCACGCGCAGCACCTGCGCCTGGTTCATCGGCGCCTCGAGGTCCTGCGAGATCGCCTGCTTGAGCCGGAGGATGTCCCCCCGGGCCGACTCGAGCGCCTGGACGAGCTTGTCGTTGCGCGTGGCCGCGACCTTGAGCTGCTTGTCGAGGTTGACGCGCTGGTCCCGCAGCAGGCTCAGCTGCCGCAGGGCGGTCTGGTGCTCACGAGGGTCGATGGGTGTCTGGGACTCTGCCATGCCCCCAGCTTGTCACCCGCGGCGCCGCGCGACCAACCTATTCCGCATCCTGACCCTGGCGCGCCGCGCGGTCGGCCAGGGACTGGGCGTCGCGGGCGGCCCGGCGCAGCTTGCGGTCGGAGACGTTCCGCTCCCCCAGCGCGTTGGGGGTCCAGGCGTTCATGTCCTCTTCCGAGAAGTCGGTCTTGGACGCGCGGCGCTTGGGGGCGAGCCGCTCGGCGCCGTCGGCCAGCCGGCGCGCGGAGATCAGGAACCCGGTGTGGGCGACCATGCGGTGGTCCGGGCGCACGGCCAGGCCCTCGACGTGCCAGCCGCGGACCATCGTCTCGAAGGACTCGGGCTCGGTGAAGCGACCGTCGGCGCGCAGGGCCTCGGCGGTCCGGGACAGCTGGGTCACGGTCGCCACGTAGCACATCACGACGCCGCCCGGGACCAGCGCGGTGCCGACGGCGTCGACGCACTCCCAGGGCGCGAGCATGTCCAGCACGGCCCGGTCCACGGTGCCGGGGCGCTCGTACTCGCCGAGCTGCTCGGCGAGGTCGCCGAGGGTCAGCTCCCAGGCGGGGTGCGGTCCGCCGAACATGGTCTCCACGTTGCCCTGGGCGATCTGCGCGAACTCCTCGCGGCGCTCGAAGGAGCGCAGGTGCCCGGTGTCGCCGATCGCGCGCAGCAGGGAGATGCTGAGCGCCCCGGAGCCGACGCCGGCCTCGATGACGCGGGCGCCGGGGAAGACGTCGGCCATCGTGATGATCTGCCCGGCGTCCTTCGGGTAGACCACGGCCGCGCCGCGGGGCATCGAGAGGACGAAGTCCTTGAGCAGCGGGCGCAGGGCCTGGTACTGGTACCCGACCGAGTTGGCGACGACCGTGCCCTCCGGGTGGCCGATCAGGTCGTTGTGCTGCAGCACCCCGCGGTGGGTGTGGAACTCGCCGTCCGCGGCCAGGGTGATGGTGTTCATCCGGCGGCGCTCGTCGGTGAGCTGGACCCGTTCCCCCTCGCGGAACGGTCCTCGGCGATTCTGAGCTCCCGTGGCGGTCTGCTCGGGGGTCGCGGAGGAATCTGTGGGCATGTGGGGGTACTCCTGATCGGTGCGCGGTGTGCTGCGGACGGGCCCGGGAGCGCCCCGGGCCGGGTCCATTGTCGCACGGGACGGCGGGAGCTCCCGCCGGGCCGGCCCGCCCGTCCCGGCGCGGGGCGGGACCGGTGGCTCAGCGACCCGACTGGCGGCGCCGGATCTCCTCGATCACGTCCGCCTCGAACAACAGCCCGGGCGTGCCGCTCGGCCCGTAGACGGGCCAGATGCGGCCGGGCAGCTGCGCGATCCGGGCGGCCAGCGCGTCCCCGCCGAGGGCGGGCGAGAGCGGCCGGTCCCAGGTCACCTGGACCATGAGCGACTCGGCCGGGGCCTCGTCGTCGCCGGCCAGCCCCGCCGCGGCCAGGGCGGCGCGGTCCACGACGCCGATCCCCCGGTCCCGCTCGTCGGTCACGAGGTAGACGCCCCGGGCGTCCCCGAGCGGCGGGAGGTCCGCCAGGCGCTGGTGGGCGCGCACCGGGACGGTGGGCCGGGCCAGCGCGCCGACGGTGAGCCCGCCGACCGCCTTCCGGAACGTGACGGCGCGCAGCGTCTGCACCGCCCCCGAGGCGAGGAAGAACACCACCAGCAGGGTCACGACCAGCGTGAGCGGCGACCGCCAGATCCCCGTCGCGGCGACCCATGCCACGACCCCGAGGGAGAGGACCAGCCCGAGCCACGCGGCCGTCCGCAGCCCGGCGTCGCGCGAGCCGGTGGCCTTCCACACCAGCGCCGCCACGGCGTGCCCGCCGTCCAGCGGGATCCCGGGCAGGAGGTTGAAGACGCCCACCAGCCCGTTGGTGATCGTCACCAGGTACAGCAGCACCGAGCCGACGGTCCCGGGCTCGACGACGCCGGTCAGCGCCCAGCCGAGGCCCGCGATCACCAGGTTGGCGGCAGGCCCCGCGAGCGAGACCAGCGCCGAGCGGCCGGGGGCGTCGCGGCCCGCGGTGAAGCTCGTGTGCCCGCCCCACAGGGTGAGGTTGATGCTGCCCACGCGCCACCCGAAAGATCGCGCCGTCAGGGCGTGGCACAGCTCGTGGACGAACACCGACAGGGCCATGAAGAGGGCGAAGATCAGCGCGAGGACGTATCCGTTGACCGCCAGCTCCGCGAACCGGCGGGAGAGGAACCCGCCGTAGAGCACCACGATCAGCAGCGTCAGCACGAACCACGAGCGGGCCAGGTAGATCGGCACGCCGGCGATCCTGCCGCAGTAGAGACCTCGCCTCAGCATCACGGCCTCCTAGAGCTCGACGCCCAGGCGCAGCGAGATCAGCGCGGCGACGTCGTCCGCGCTCCCGGCCCGGGAGGGCTCGGCGAGGGCGCCGGCGGCCCAGGCGTCGACGGCCTCGAGCGCCAGCGGGGAGTCGAGGTCCCGGCCCAGGGCGGCCCGGACCTCCTCGACGAGGCGGTCGCCGGCCTCGGAGGACGTGCCCGCCCCGGTGTCCCCGGCCACCGCCGCGAGGGCCCGTCGCCACGTGGCCAGGCGCTCCTCGGCGCGGGTCAGCAGGTCCTCGGTCCAGAACCAGTCGCTCCGGTAGTGGTTGGCCAGGACCGCCAGCCGGATGGCCCGCGGGTCCCACCCCTGCCGCCGCAGCGCGGAGACGAGCACGAGGTTGCCGCGGGACTTGCTCATCTTCTCGCCGTCGAGGCCCACCATGCCGGCGTGGACGTAGTGCTCGGCCATCCGCTCGCCGGTCATGGCGAAGGCGTGGCCCGCGCCCATCTCGTGGTGCGGGAAGCGCAGGTCGGAGCCGCCGCCCTGCACGGTGTACGGCATGCCGAGGAAGCGCTGGGCGATCACGGTGCACTCGATGTGCCAGCCGGGCCGGCCCTCGCCGAGGCTCCCGCCGTCCCAGTGCGGCTCGCCGTCGCGGCGGGCCCGCCACAGCAGGGCGTCGAAGGGGTCCCGCTTGCCGGGGCGCCCCGGGTCGCCGCCGCGCTCGGGGAACAGCTCGGCCATGTGCTCCTCGGAGTAGGCGGAGACGTAGCCGAGGTACCAGCGGGCGGGGTCGTTGCGGGTGTCCGCCGCCGCGCGGACGTCGAAGTAGACGTCCCCCTCGGGGTGCTCGACGCCGGCGTCGTCCGTCCCCGCCGGGACCCGGTAGGCGAGGCCGTCCTCGATCATCCGCTCGACCCAGGGCACGAGCCAGTCGATCGCCTCCGTCGCGGGGATGTAGTGGTCCGGCGGGACGACCGAGAGGGCCTCCATGTCCGCGCGGAACAGGTCGGTCTGGTCCTGGGCGAGGTCGCGCCAGTCGACGTCGGTGTCCCGGGCCCGGTCCAGCAGCGGGTCGTCCACGTCGGTGACGTTCTGGACGTAGGTCACGGACTTGCCGGCGTCGACCCACGCGCGGACCAGCAGGTCGAAGGTGATGTAGGTGGCGGCGTGGCCCATGTGCGTCGCGTCGTAGGGGGTGATGCCGCAGACGTAGAGCCCGGCCGTCTCCTCGGCCTCGGGCAGCTGGGCGATCTCGCCCAGGCGGGAGTCGAAGACGGACGGGACCGGGGCGAGGGAGCCGAGGCGGTTCAGGGCCGGTGAGGACCAGGTGCGCATGGGAGCCTTTCGGGACGGCGGGAGGCTACGGGACGAGGACGCCGGTGCCGAGCAGGACGAACACGAGGGCGCCCAGCCCGATGCGGTACCAGACGAACAGGCCGTAGCTGTGGGTCGAGACGAACTTCAGGAACCACCCGATCATCAGGTAGCCGACCACGAAGGCGACGATCGTCGCGAGGATCGTGGGGCCCACCGAGTAGTAGGGGTCGAAGCCGTCGGAGATGGAGGTCGCGAGCTTGTACAGCCCGGACAGGAAGACGGCGGGGATGGCCAGCAGGAAGGAGTACCGGGCCGCCGCCTGGCGGGAGTACCCCATGAGCAGGCCGGCCGTGATGGTGCCGCCGGAGCGGGAGACGCCGGGGATCAGGGCCAGCGCCTGGGCGAAGCCGTAGAGGATGCCGTGCTTGAGCGTCAGGTCCTTCAGCTCGAGCTGCTCCCGGCCGATGCGGTCGGCGATGCCCAGGAAGACGCCGAAGACGATCAGCATGGTCGCCGTGATCCACAGGCTGCGGAACTCGGCGTCGATGTAGTCCTGCAGCAGCAGGCCCAAAACGCCGATGGGGATGGACCCGAGGATGATGAACCAGCCCATGCGGGCGTCCGGGTCCCTCCGGTCCACGGTGCCGCGCAGCGAGCCGAACCAGCGGGTGATGATCCGCACGATGTCCCGCCAGAAGAACAGCAGGACGGCGGTCTCGGTGCCCAGCTGCGTGATGGCCGTGAAGGCGGCCCCGGGGTCGCTCGTGTTGGGGAGCAGCTGCCCGACGATGCTGACGTGCCCCGACGAGGAGATCGGGAGGAACTCCGTCAGACCCTGGACGAGCCCGAGGATGAATGCTTGAAACCATGCCACACGATGACTCTACATAAAGCCCGGCCCGGGCCGGTGCAAGCGGGTGAGCGTGTGGGTGAGCTAACAGCTCAGCGGCCGCGGCGGCCCTCGCTCGCGGCGTCGGCGCCCTGCTCGGACTCGTCCTCGAAATCCTCGTCGTAGTCCTCGTCCGCGCGGTCCTCCTCGGGCTCGTCCGCCTCGAGCAGGTCCTCGTCCTCCTCGCCGTCGTCCTCGACGAACACCTCCAGGGGGGTCACCTCGTCGTAGGTGGCGTAGAGGGCGTCCTCGTAGGCCTCGAAGGCGTCCGCGATGCCGTAGTAGGCAGCCTCGACGGTGCTGTCCTCCTCGCCTCTCTTCGAGGCGACCGCATTGAGGTGCTCTTCGAGGGTCTGGACCAGCATGTTCAGGGCCACGCGCGGATCGGTAGTCATGGTGTTAAAGCTATCCAACTTTCGGTGGGGTGGGAATAGCCCGCGCCGCGCGCGGTGGCGGACGCACGACGCCGCCCGGTCCCGGCCCGCGGGCGCGGGGCCGGGCGGCGTCGGGATCAGTGGCCTAGGGTGCTCAGCGAGGCGCTCAGGGCCTCGGCCGAGGCGTGCAGCAGCCGCTCCTCGCGCTCGTCCATGGGCACCTCCAGGACGGTGCGGATGCCGCCGAAGCCGACCACGGAGGGGACCGAGAGGGCGATGCCGGAGATCCCGTGGTACCCGTCCAGCACGGTCGAGACCGGCAGGACCGCGTCCTGGCCGTGCAGGACCGCCTCGGCGATCCTGGCGCCGGAGAGGCCGATCGCGTAGTTGGTCGAGCCCTTGCCCTCGATGACCTGGTAGGCCGCGCGCATGGCCCGCTCGGCCAGCTCGGCCTTGCGCTCCTCGGTGAACAGCGCCTCTCCCCCGGGGCCGGTCCAGCGGTCCACGGGCACCTGCCCGATGTTGGCCTGGGACCACAGGGGGAACTCCGAGTCGCCGTGCTCGCCGATGATCATCGAGTGCACGCTGGAGGGTGCGACGTCGGCCTCGCGCGAGATCAGCCAGCGCAGGCGCGAGCTGTCCAGCACCGTGCCGGAGGACAGGATCCTGGAGGACGGGAGGCCGGAGATCTTCTGGGCCACCACGGTCAGGACGTCGCAGGGGTTGGTGACGAGCATGTAGACGGCGTCGGGCGCCTGCTCCATCAGTCCCGGGAGCATGGCCTCGAGGATCCTGACGTTGGCCTCCGCGAGCTCGAGACGCGGCTGGCCGGGGCGCTGTTTGGCGCCGGCGGTGATGACGATCATGTCGGAGCCGCGGAGCATCTCGAGGTCTCCCCCGCCGGTCACGCGCGTCCCGCTGGCGAACATCGACCCGTGGGCGATGTCGAGGGCCTCGGCCTCGGCCCGCTGGGCCGCGATGTCGTAGAGCACGACCTCCCGCGCGGATCCCCTGATCAGGGCGGCGTAGGCCATGGCGCTTCCGACGCCGCCCGCGCCGACGATGCCGAGTTTGGTGGATGGACGATCCGCTGCGGTGGTCATGGAGACTGCCCCTCTCATCGGTGCCGGCCACGCTGTCGGGGCCGATCGATGGCTCCATCATCGCACATCCATGAGGCTTTGTGTGGGTTTATGTTGTTTTATTCGCGAAGATGACGGTGGGGCGGTGCGCTGCGGACCACTCCGCGCACTTCGGGTCAGGGGTCCGCCACCCTACGCATCCACGCCCGCGCCGCGCCTCCGGCCCACCCCGCATCAGGCCTTCAAGACCGACTCGGTGTCCGTCACCCGCGCGAAGCCTCCTTCCGACAGGTTGGCCGCCGTCACGGCGGACAGCTCGTCCGCGCTGAACGTTCGTCCACCCGATCGCAACTCGAAGGTGCGCGTGGCGTCGAGGGGGACCACGACGTCGTACCCGAGGTTCCCGCCCACCCTCGCCGTGGTCTCCACGCACATGTTGGTCTGGATGCCCGCGAGCACGATCTGGCGGATGCGGTGCTCCGTGCTTCCCCGCAGGCGGCCGTCACGCGACCCAAGGTAGCAGCGAGATGCCTCACGGTGCGCCGATCTCACCCTCCCCTCGGGCCGATTGGAGGGCCTCGGCGACCCGCGGCCCGTTGGCCGGTGCGAGCACCGCCACGTGGTCCCCCTCCAGCCGCACGTAGTCGACCGAGCCGCAGTGGGCCTCCCACAGGGCGGCGTCGGCCCCGTCCGCGAGCGTCTTCTCCGCGCCGCAGTGCACCAGGTGCCCGTCCAGGGGTCGGGGCGCCGCCCCCCGGGTGTATCCCATCGCGTGCCACACCGAGGTGACGGAGGTGCGCAGGGCGTCGTCGTCGAGGGTCGCGAGCGCCGAGCCGCGCTCCCGCAGGGCCGCCACGGTCTCCTCCAGCCCGTCCGGGACGCCGTCGGGCTCGACGCCGCCCATCCTCAGCAGCGCGACCCACAGGTCCGACTCCTCCGGCGCTGGCCGCGAGCGCCAGTAGGAGGGCGGGTAGGCGTCCAGGAGCACCACGCGCTCGACCTCGACGCCGGAGCCCGGTGCCCGGGCCGCGGTCTCGGCCGCCGCCATGCCGCCCACGGACCACCCGGCGAGGGTGACCGGCCCCGGGGCGACCTCGCGCAGGAGGCCGAGGTAGTCCTCGGCGAGCGCGGCGAGGTCGGCGGGCCACGGGACCGAGGGGTCGGTGAACTGCGGGGCCTGGAGGGCCCAGACGGTGCGGCGGGGGTCGAGGTGCCGGAGCAGGGCGGCGTAGCACCAGCCGAGGCCGCCGGCGGGAGGGAGGAAGGCGATCGGGGTCGCGCTCGGGTCGGTGCCGCGGCGCAGGAGCAGGGCGGGCTCGAGGTCTCCGGCGGCGCCGTCGTCGAGCGCCTCGGCCAGGCCCCGCGGGGTGGGGTGGGCGAAGATCGCGGCGAGGCTGCACGGGCGGCCGAAGCGGGTCTCGACGCGGCTGCCGAGCTCGAGCGCGCTCAGGGAGGCGCCGCCGGCGGCGAAGAAGTCGGTCTCGGGGCCGGCGGGCTCGCCCAGGACGTCGCCGAACAGCTCGCACATGAGCTGCTCGCGCAGGCCGCGGGGCAGCTCTTCCCCGCCCGCGGCGGACAGGTCGAGGGACTCGAGGGCGCGCCGGTCGGCCTTGCCGTTGACGGTCGCGGGCATCGAGTCCAGCGCCTTCCACAGGGTGGGGACCATGTAGGCGGGGAGGCGGCGGGCGGCGTGGTCGCGGACGGCGTCGAGCGCGGGTTGCGGGTCCTGGGGGGTCTGTAGCCTCTGCGGGTCCGGGGAGTCTTGCGAGTTCTGCGGGACTCGCGTGTCCTGCGGGTCCGGGGAGTTGTGCGGGACCTGGGCGCGCAGCTCGAGGAAGGCCGCGAGGACGTCCTGTCCGGCGACGGTACGGACCATGACGGTCGCGGCGTTCACGCCCGGGGCGTCGGCGAGGACGGCCTCGACCTCGCCGAGCTCGAGGCGCTGGCCGCCGATCTTGACCTGGTGGTCCCGGCGCCCCCGGTACTCAAGCACGCCGTCCTCGCGCCACACGGCCAGGTCCCCGGTCCGGTAGGCCGGGAGCGGCTCCTCCCGCCCGGGGAGGTCCAGGCGGGTGAGCGCGGTGGCGTCGGCCTCGGGGCGGTTGAGGTAGCCGGACATGACCTGCACCCCGGACAGGCGCAGCTCCCCGGGGACGCCGGGCGGGCAGAGGCGCCCGCAGGGGTCGACGACGTGGCAGCCGGTGTTCCAGGCCGGCGTGCCGATGGGGACGAGGGCGGCCTCCGGGTCGCGGCCGGTGTGCCAGGAGGTGACGTCGATGGCGGCCTCCGTGGGGCCGTAGAGGTTGAGGGGGTGCACGCCGAGCAGGTCGTGGGCGCCGCGGACCTGGTCCCGGGTGAGGGCCTCGCCGCTGCACACGAGGTGCCGCAGGGCGGTGCGCCCACCGCCGAGGACGCGGCGCGCCGAGGGGCTGGCGATCAGCGCGGAGAGCATGGTGGGGACGAAGTGCAGGCAGGTGACGCGCTCCTCGGCGAGGAGCCGGGCGAGGTACTCCGGGTCCCGGTGCCCGCCCGGTGCGGCGATGACCACCGTGGCGCCCTCCTGGAGGGGCCAGTACAGCTCCCAGACGTGGACGTCGAAGGAGATGGCGGTCTTGTGCGCGACGCGGTCCCCGGGCCCGACCGGGGCGAGGTGCTGCTGCCAGCGCAGGCGGTTGTCCAGCGCGGCGTGGGTGATGGGCACGCCCTTGGGGCGGCCGGTCGAGCCGGAGGTGAACTGGACGTAGGCCACGTCCGCCAGGCCGGTGCGGTGGCCCGGCAGGCCCTGCGCCGTGTCGTCCGGGACCGGCGCGTCGTCGGCCGGGTCCTGGCCGGCCGCGGTCTGCCCGGTCGCGGCCTGCCGGGCCAGGACGTCCTCGGCCGCGATCTCGACGACGGGCCCATCGCCCCCCAGCGGCGCGATCCCCGGCCCGTCCACCAGGAGGCGGCACCCGGCGTCCTCGAGCATGGCGGCCACGCGCGCGGCGGGAAGCTCCGGGTCCACCGGCAGGTAGGCCGCGCCGGCGTAGAGCAGGGCGTGTAGGAGCTGGTACTGCTCGATGCCGCGCTCGACCCTCAGGGCGACGACGCCGCCCGGGGCCGCCCCGCCTCCAGGAGCCGGCGGGCGGCCGCGCGGGCCGTCCGTCGCAGCCTCCCGTAGGTGAGCTCGCGGCCGCCCCAGGCCGAGCCGGCCGGTAGCCCGGCCCCTCGCGGAGGGCCACGAGGGCGGGGTCCCGCTCGGCCCGCTCCTCGAAGCGTCGCAGCAGGGTGGCCGCGTCCAGGGGCTGCTCGGTGGCGGTGAAGGCGCGGACGGCGTCGAGCTCGGCGGGCAGCGCCTGGTCCAGGGAGGCGGTCTCGGTCCCCTCGTCCGCGGCCCGCGACCACTCCCCGAGCCACCGGCGCAGGCGCCGGGCGTGCTGCTCGGTCTGGCGGCACGAGTACAGGGCGGGGTTCGCGTCCACCTGGAGCTCGACGGCGCCGCGGCCCGGCATGCCGCGCACGCCGACGGTGAGGTCGGGGACGGGGCCGGCCGTGACGTTGAGGACGCGGCCGGAGAGCGCGCCGAAGGGTAGCGCGGCGTCGAAGGGGATCACGTTGACCTGGGCGCCGAACAGGCGCTCGCCGCGCCGCGCGCAGAGGCGCTCGAGCTCCTCGTGGCGGGCCAGGGCCGCGTTTCGGTTGCGCTCCATCTGCTCGGCGGCCGCCGCGATCTGGGCTTCCGGGGTCCCGGTGGCGGGGACCGTCACGGGCAGGACGTTGACCGCGGTGCAGCCGGTGCGGGCCGCGGTGCGGGGGCCGCCGGGAAGGGTCCGGTTCATCTGGGGCACGCCGACGCGGGCGGCGTCGTGGCCCAGGGCGCGGGCCAGGTAGGAGCCCGTGGCGGCCACGACGGCGGCGGCCCAGCCCGCCCCGCCCGAGCGGGCCGCCGCCAGGAGCGACTCCTGGACGGCCGCCTCGAGCGGCAGGCCGACGCGGTGCGCGCGGGGCTCGGGGCGGCGGAGCGCTGGGCCAGGGAATCGTCCTCCCGGCCGGTCTCCGCCTCGAGCAGCCGGGTCCAGGCCGTCAGGTCCTCGGCGCGGCGGGGGCGTCGGCAGTCTCCTGGGCTACGAGCTCGGCGAGGCCGGGCGCGCGGGCGGGCGGGGCTCCTCGCCGGCCAGGATCAGGCCGTACAGGCGCCCGGCCCGCCGCAGCGCCTCGGAGGCGGCGAACCCGTCGGCGACGGCGTGGTGGACGCAGTGGTAGAGCCAGGTGCGGTCGCCGCAGCGGACGATCGCGGAGTCGACGGTCCGGCCCGATTCCAGGTCGAGGGCCTCGTCGGCGGCCTCGCGGCACCAGGCCAGGACGGCGGCGCGGGCCGGGTCGGGCTCGGTCTCCCCGCCTGCGGCGAGGCGCCGGGGGCGGCCGGGGCGCCCGCGGGCGGCACCGCCGCGGAGTCGGGCGGCACCGTCGCGGAACCGGTGCGGTGCGGCGCCGCGCCGGAACTGATGCGGTGCGGCGCCGCGTCGGATGCGGCGTGGCGCGACGCCGCAGAGGCCGACGCGGCGGCCGGATCCGGCAGCTCGACCGGCCGCAGCACCCGGACCCGCGCCTCGAAGTCCGCGAGGGGCAGCGCCTGCCAGACCGGCTCCGTGCCCCGGGAGGCGAACCGGGCCCTGAACCCCTCGTTCTCCGCGTAGACGGCGAGCAGCGCGCGGCGCAGAACGCCGGCGTCGACCTCCGCGCCGGGGGCGAACTCGACGCACTCCGCCGTGTTGTAGCACGGGTTCTCCGGGTCGAGCTGCGTCGCGAAGTAGATCCCGCGGGCGGCCTCGGTCAGGGGGTGCCAGGTGGTCATGCGTGTCTCCTCGTGGGGTGCGGACGGCGCGCTCGTCGCGCGTGGGGTGCGGCGCGGTGTGCTGGGCGCCGTGCTTCCGAACGGCGTGCTCGAGCGCAGAACTTCCGGTCGGCGCGCTCGAGCGTGGGATGCTGGGCAGATCGGGTGGATCGGCCGCGTCGGGACCGGCCGAGTCGGCGGGGGCGTGCGCGCCCGGGTCAGCCGTGGGCGGGGACCAGCACGGGCGCGCCGGTCTCGGGGTGCTCCATCAGGTGCACCCGCTGGCCGTAGACCTCCTCGATGCGCGGGGGCGTGAGCACCTCGGGCGGCGGGCCGTCGGCCACGAGCCGGCCGCCCGAGAACATCAGCACCCGGTCGGCGTACCGCGCCGCCTGGTTGAGGTCGTGCAGGACGACCACGACGGCGGCCCCCTCGTCGGCCTTCGCCCGCGCGGAGCGCAGGAGAGCCTCCTGGGCGCGCAGGTCCAGGGCGGCGGTGGGCTCGTCGAGCAGCACGACCGGCGTCGTCTGCGCCACGACCCGGGCGTAGGCGGTCCGGGCGCCCTCGCCCCCGGACAGCGTCGTCACGTCCCGGCGGCGCAGCGCGGCGAGGTCCGAGCCCCGCAGCGCGGACTCCACGATCTCGCGGTCCCGCCCGGGGTCGACGTCGTGCGGGAGCCGGCCCATCTCGACCGTCTCCTCGACGCTGAACCCGAAGTGCGCGGCCTGCTGCTGCAGCATCACGCCGCGCTGCCGGGCGAGGTCCTTGACCTTCCACTCGGCCACGGGACGGTCCCCGAGGTGGACGGTGCCGGCGCTCGCCTCCAGGTCGCCGGAGAGCAGCCCGAGCATGGTGGACTTGCCGGCCCCGTTGGGGCCGACCAGGGCGGTCAGGGTGCCGCCGGGAAGGTCGAAGGCGACGTCGTCGACCAGGGCCCTGCCCCCGACGACGTAGCTCACCGATGCGGCGCGGATCACGAGACCCTCCTCTTCTCGCGCAGGATCAGGAACAGGAAGAACGGGGCGCCCACCGCGGCGGTGAACAGCCCGATCGGGATCTCCGTGGGCGGGTTGACGGTGCGGGCGGCGGCGTCGGCCGCGACCACGAGCACGGCGCCCATGATCGCCGAGGCCGGCAGCAGCGCGCGGTGCCGGGGACCGACCACGAACCGCATGATGTGCGGGACCACGAGGCCGACGAAGCCGATCGAGCCGGCGAACGCGACGGCCGCGGCCGTCAGCAGCGCCGTGGTCAGGATGACGGCGAAGCGGCTGAGCTTCACGTTGAGCCCGAGGTGCTGGGCCTGCCGCTCGCCCAGCGTCAGGACGTCGAGCGTGCGGGAGAGCCGGACCACCAGGATCAGGGCGAGCACGAAGACCGGCAGCACCGCGACGAGCTGGGGCCAGGTGGCCCGGCCCAGCGAGCCCATCTGCCAGAAGACCAGGGTCTGCAGCTGGGTGTCGTCGGCGATGTAGGTGAAGAAGCCGACGAGCGCCTGGCACGCCGAGCCGATCGCGATGCCCACCAGCAGCATCCGCGAGGTCCCCGTGGTCCGCCCGGGGCGGGCGAGCACGTAGATCAGCGCGGTCACGCCCAGGCCCGCCGCGAAGGCGCCCAGCGGCACGACCCACTGACCCGCCAGGCCCCCGGCCAGGACGATCGCGCCGACCGCCCCGGCCGAGGCCCCGCTGGTGACCCCGACGATGCCGGGGTCGGCCAGCGGGTTGTTGAACAGGCTCTGCAGGGCCGCGCCGGAGATCGCCAGCGCGGCCCCGACGACGGCGCCGAGCAGGATCCGCGGAACCCGCAGCTGCCACACGACCGAGGCGTCCCGCTGGCTCATCCCGCCCTCGCCGCCGAGCAGGCGGGAGGTCAGGATGTGCCAGACGTCCCCGAGCGCGATGTGCACCGGTCCCACGGAGACCGAGACGACCATGACGGCCAGCAGCAGCAGCACGCCGCCGCCCAGGGCCAGGCCGTGCGGGATCCGCCGGATGTCCTCGCGGGCTGTGGTTCCACGTCCCTTCAGCATCCGGGGTCAGGACTCCGCGAGCTTCTGGGCCAGCGCCTGCGCGCCCGCGCCCAGCTCGGGGCTGGAGTAGCGCAGCTGGGCGTCGGGCATCACGATGATCTTCGCGTCCTGCCCGGCCGGGGTGTCGCGCAGGGTCGGGAAGGCCTCCCAGAAGCCGTCCTCGCCGCCCCACTTCTCGAAGTCGGACTCGGCCATGAGGATCACGTCGGGGTTCGCCGCCAGGATGCCCTCGCTGCTGAACTCGCGCGAGAACCCGCGCAGGCCGCTCTCCGAGCCGACCGAGGTCATGCCCAGCGCCTCGACCATCTCGGTCCCGGGGGTGCCGGTGCCCGCCACGGAGTTCTGGCCGCCGGCGCCGTTGGCGGTCACCTGGATGACCCGGTGCCCGGTCAGGTCCGCGTCCTCGACGGTGCGCTTGGCCTCGTCCATGTCGGACTCGAGGGAGTCCACGAGCTGCTCGCCCGCCTCGTGGGCGCCCACGTAGTCGGCCACGGCCTGCAGCTTCTCGGCCTGGGTCTGCTGGTCGTCGAGGACGACGGCGTCGGTGCCGGCGTCGCGGAACTGCTGGGCGACGTCGCCGTGGCGCTTGGTGTTGTCCCCGATGAACAGGGTGCCGTCCAGGGCCAGGAGGCCCTCGGTCCCGGTCTGCTTGCTGAACTCGAAGTGCTCGGGCGCGGCGACGCTGGCGGGGTCGGTGCCGTTGCCGGGGGCGGCGTAGATGCTGTCGGCCAGGCCGAGGGCCGCGAGCGTGGAGGAGACGCCGTCGCCGGCCGAGATGATCTTGGAGGTGTCGTGGACGGTGACCTCGGTGCCGGTCCCGTCGGTCACGGTGGCGGGCAGCTGGGGCTCGGCCTCGATGCCCTCGAAGTCGACCTCGCCGGCGACGTGCTGCCAGCTTTCGGGCAGCTCCATGCCGGCGACCGTCTGCGAGTCCGCGGATCCGGACTGCCCGGAGTCGGAGGCGGGCTCGCCCTGCGCCTCGGCCCCGCCGCAGCCGGCCAGGACGAGCGCGCCGAGGCTCAGGGCGGCGGTCAGGGCCGTGGCACGGCCGCGCAGGCGCGGTCGCGGCGCCTCGAGCAGGCGCCCGGGCGGCGTCGGCCTCGGCCGGGGTGAGGCGGGGCGGTGCTCCGCCGGGGTCTGGTGTTCGCGTGTCATGTCTGCCTTTCTGCGGCCGGTGGCCGGCCGGTTCTAGTGGGTGCCCACCGGGTGGGCGTCGGAGGGGGCCGGGGCCCCGGGGTCGAGGGAGCCGTGCAGCCGGGCGTAGCGCCCGCCGAGCTCGAGCAGCTCCGCGTGCGTGCCCGTCTCCACGACCTCGCCGCGCTCCAGCACGGCGATGCGGTCGCAGCGGGCGGCGGTGCTCAGCCGGTGGGCGACGACGACGGCGGTGGTCCCGGCGTCGCGCACCGCGTCCATGACGGCCTGCTCCGAGGCCGGGTCCAGCTGGGCCGTCGCCTCGTCGAGCAGGAGCAGGTCGATGCCGGCCAGCTCCGCGCGGGCCAGGGCGATCAGCTGCCGGTGGCCGGCGGCGAGGTTGCCGCCCCCGTCCTCGACCTCGTGCTCGAACCCGCCGGGCAGCCGCGAGACGGCCGGCAGGGCGCCGGCGCGCCGGGCCGCCTCCTGCACCTCGGCGTCGGACGCCTCGGGGCGGGCGTAGCGGATGTTCTCGGCCACGGTGGTGGC
Source organism: Rothia santali (assembly GCF_024199905.1). Lineage (GTDB taxonomy): Bacteria > Actinomycetota > Actinomycetes > Actinomycetales > Micrococcaceae > Rothia > Rothia santali. The sequence goes on along the minus strand of NZ_JANAFB010000001.1, from coordinate 110,405 downwards.
GAAGAGGTACGGCTCCTGGGACACCAGCCCGACGCGGCGCCGGTAGGCCCCGCGCTCCAGGCCGCCGCGCTCGGCGCCGCCCACCTCGACCGCGCCGGCGTCGGCGTCGTAGAGCCACGCCATGACCTTGACAAGGGTGGTCTTGCCGGCGCCGGTGCTGCCGACGACGGCGAGGCTCGTCCCGGCCGGCAGCTCCAGGCCCAGCCCCCTCAGGGCCGGGGCGGGCGCGCCCGCGTGGGTGTAGTCGACGTCTAGCAGGCTGACGTCTCCCCGGAGGGACGGGCCGTCCTGAACCGGCGCGGCGTCGACGAGGTCGCCCTCCTCCCGGGGCATCGCCAGCAGCTCGTCGGTGCGCTTCTGGCCGATCCTCGCCTGCTGGTAGGAGTCGATGATGTTGGCCAGCTGCTGGATCGGGGCGTAGAACTGCCCCAGGAAGAGCAGGAAGGCCGCCAGGACGCCCGCGGTGAGGGAGCCGCGCGCCACGAAGTGGGCCCCCGCGACGAGCACCAGCGCGTTGGACAGCTGGGAGCAGAAGACCACGAACGGGAAGTACAGGGCGATGTAGCGCTGCGCCTTCTCGCGGGAGATCCGGTACCGGTCCGAGACCCGCTGGAAGAGCCGCGCGGCCGCGCCCTGCTTGCCGTGGGACTGCACCACGCGCAGCCCCGAGATGTTCTCCTGCAGCGAGCTGTTGACCTTCCCGATGTCCTCGCGCGCCTTGGAGTAGGCCCGCGAGGAGAACCTGCGGAAGACCAGCGTGGCCGCGACGACCACCGGCAGCGGCGAGAGCGCGACGAGCGCGAGCAGCGGGTCGAAGACGACCATGGCGACGCCGATGCCGAACATCGTGATCAGCGACATCGCCCCGTTGACCAGGCCGGTCTGCAGGAAGCGGGCCAGGGAGTCGACGTCGACGGTCAGGCGGGTCAGCATCTGCCCGCCCTGCTGCCCCTCGAAGTACGGCAGGCCGAAGCCCAGCACGTGCCGGAAGCTGCGCACCCGCACCCCGTACTGCACGGCCTCCGAGCCCCGGGAGCTCAGCAGCGTCTGCCCCGCGTAGAAGAACCAGTCGGCGAAGACCAGCGCCCCGGCCAGCCCGGCGCAGAGCATCAGGACGTGCCCGTCCCCGGGTCCGACGCCGTGGTCGATCCCCCGCTGCACCATGACCGGGACCAGCACCCCGACCAGGGCGCTCAGGGCGATGAGGAGCAGCGCGGCGGAGAACGGCCCCTTGACGGGCCGCAGCATCTGGGTGACCTTGGTCACTCGGGGGTCCTGGGCCATCGTCACGGCGGCCCGGGGGACGGCGGTGAGCCGGCGCGGGCGGGACGAGGCGCCCCGGCGGGCGGGCGCGGTCTCGGGGTGCTCCGGACCCTCCTCGGCCGCGCCGACGACGCCGGCTGCCCCGGCCGTCTTCTCCGGCCAGAGCCGGGAGGCCCCGGAGACCTCGTCGATCGCCTCCTGGCCCCCGGCCATCAGCTCGGCGAACTCCGGGCAGTCGCGCAGCAGCTCCTCGCGGGTCCCGACGCCGACCGTGCGGCCCTCGTGCAGGACCACGATCCGGTCCGCCAGGTCCAGCGTGCTGCGGCGCCGGGCGATCAGCAGGGTGCAGCGGGACCCCTCGGACCCCGGCGCGCCGTCGGGCCCGCCGGGCCGCGCGTAGCCGCGCAGGGCCCGGTTGATGCCGCTCTCGGTCGCGGCGTCGACGGCGCTGGTCGCGTCGTCGACGATCAGCACCCCGGGCTCGCTCAGCAGGGCCCGGGCCAGCGCGAGCCGCTGGCGCTGCCCGCCGGAGAGGTTGCGGCCGCCCTCGGCCAGGGGCGTCTCGTACCCGCGCTCCAGGCGGGCGATGAACTCCTCGGCGCCGGCGGCGCGGGCGGCGGCCTCGACCGCGGCGTCGTCGCACCCCGGGTTGCCGTAGGCGATGTTCTCCCGCACGGTGGCGCGGAACAGGAACGGGTCCTCGAAGACCACGCTGACCGAGCGGCGCAGCTCCTCCAGGCGCAGCTCCCGGACGTCCACCGGGCCGCCGGGCGCGTCCGGCGCGCCGATCAGGACCTGCCCGCCGGCGACGTCGTAGAAGCGCGGCACCAGCAGCGCCAGCGTCGACTTGCCGGATCCGGAGGCGCCGACCACGGCCACGGTCTCGCCGGGCTCGACGCGGAAGCCGACGTCGCGCAGCACCGGGTCGTCCGAGGTGTAGCCGAAGGAGACGCCGCGCAGCTCCAGCCCCGCGCCGGCCGGGGCCGACGCCGTGCCGTCCCGCATCTCCGGGCGGGCGTCCATGAGCTCGAAGATGCGCTCGGCGCAGGTCCGCGTGCGCTGGGCGATGACCAGGAAGGACGCCAGCACGCGCGTGGGCCCGGTCAGCATGCTCAGGTAGGTGGAGAACGCCACGAAGGTGCCGAGGTCCAGGCGCCCGGTCATGACCTGCCAGCCGCCCACCAGCAGCAGCGCGGCCTGGCCGAGGGGCGGCAGGGCCAGCATCGTGGCGCCGGGCGCCGCCTGGGCGCGCATGGTCTGCATGCGGCGGGAGAACAGCGAGCGGCTCGCCCGCTCGATCCAGCGGGCGTGGCGCGCCTCCTGGACGGTGGACTTGACCACGGAGATCCCGGCCAGGGTCGAGCGGATGTGCTCGGTGACCTCGCCGACGTCCTGCTGGGCCTGCGCCGAGGTGCGGAACACGCGCTTGCGGGTGCGCCACGCGGTCAGCCCCAGCAGCGCGATCACGCTGACCGAGATGAGCGTGAGGCTCGGCGAGAGCCACAGCATCACGGCCAGGCCGAACGCGTAGTAGGAGATCACCGACAGCGGCACCGGGCACATCTGCAGCATGGCCTGGACCTGCTGCAGGTCGTTGTTGGTCCGGGAGACGACCTGCCCGGTGCGCAGGGAGTCCTGCCCGGGGCCGTCGAGGCGCTGGATCGAGTCGAAGACCCGGCTGCGCATCGCGTGCTGGACCCGCAGCGAGAGCTTCCCGGCTGCGAAGCGGCGCAGGTAGTCGCCCAGGAAGTCGAAGGCCGCGATGGCCACCAGGCCGCCGCCGAGCCACCACAGCGACGACGTCTGCCCCGCGACCGCGCCGTTGATCCCCTCGCGGGTCAGCAGCGGACCGGCCACCACGGCCGCGATCGTGGCCACGGAGACCACCATGATCAGCGCGACCAGCTTCGGGAACTCGCAGCAGATCCCGACGAGCCGGCGCACCCATCCCACGTTCCGCGACGCCGCGGCGTCGCGCTCCCTCTCCGGTGCGATCGTCTACACCCCCGCCACGGCGTCGGCGAGCCGGCCCGCGACCGCGGCGGGGCTCGGCATGGTGCGCATCTCCGCGCGGACGGCGGCCGCCCGCTCGCGGAAGGCCGGGTCGGTGGCCACGGTGCGGATGGCGTCCGCGGTGAGGCCCGCCTCGCCGGGCACGACGCCGCAGCCGCTCTCCGCGACGATCCGGGCGTTGGTGGGGCGGTCGGCCCCCTGGCCGAAGACGATCTGCGGGATCCCGGCGGCCAGCGCCGTGAAGGTGTTGCCCGCGCCCCCGTGGTGGATGAACAGGTCGGAGTGCTCGAAGAGGCCGCCCATCGGGATCCAGTCGGTGAGGGTCACGTTCTCCGGCAGGTCCTCCACGAGCTCCTGCCGGGCGTTGTGGTTCAGCTGCAGGACGAACTCGGCGTCGAGCTCGTCGGCGCGGCGCATGACCCAGTCGATGAGGTCCAGTCCGTCCACCATGGGCTTCAGGGTCCCCAGGCTGACCAGCACGCGCGGGCGCTCGGGGCGGTCCCACCAGTCCTGGCGCACGGAGCCGCCGTTGTAGGGGACGTAGCGCATCGGCAGGGTGCGCTCCGCGGGGTGCTCGAGGATGCTCATGCTGGGCGGGGCCACATCGAGCCAGCGCAGGTCCTCCACCGGGCCGTCGACGCCGTGCTCCTCGAACTTGCCGGCCAGCGCGCCGGTCACCGTGTCGACGTGCTGCCGCTGGTGGGCGAAGCCGACGGTCTGCAGCACGGTCGGGATGCCGAACTTGGCGCCGAGCAGGCGGCCCACGACGCCGAGCGGCGGGTAGACGATGAGGTCGGGGCGCCACCGGGCGGTGAGGTCGACCAGGCGGTCGGTCATCTCGTCGCTGAAGAAGGAGAATCCGCCCGGGCGGGTGCCGAGCTGGCGGCGCTTGCGGTCCTCCTCGCGGCGCCGGTACTCGGCGTCGGGGTCCAGGCCGGGGGCGGCGTCGAAGGCCACCAGGCCGGCCTCGCGGACGTGGCCCGCGGAGTCGCCCGCGGTCGCGACCACGACGTCGTGCCCGTCGGCGCGGAAGCCCTGCGCCAGGGACAGGACGGGGAACAGCAGGCCATAGAGCGGCGGCCCGATGACGAGAACTCGCACGGCACTTCCTCACGGTGGGAGACGGAGTAAGTCAATCCTTACTCAACACGAACTTAGTGCACCCTAACTCCCCCGGGGGCGAGATGTCCACGCGACGCGCGAGCCTGGACGGCGGGACCTGCCCGGCGCCCCGCAACTCGCCTCCACCTTCCCTTGCACGCGGCGGGACCCTTTCCCGGACGGTGGGCGGCGCCCGAAAACTCAATACATCAGAGTCATGTATCTTATTCATGGGCCGGCCCTGCGCACCGGCCGCACGTGCCCCCGGACGCGACAGAGAGCGAGCCCTCGCCGATGACTCCCCGTGACGACGACGCCCCCGGCACGGGCCTGGACGAGGAGTCCCTCCTGGCCCGGTACCGCGACGCGGAGCCCGCCGACCTCCAGCGCTGGTGGTCCTGGGTCGAGCGGCGCGGCACGCCCCTGATTGACCCGGCCTCGGGGCTCTCCACGTTCCTGTGGCGCGCCCCGCACGCCGCGGACGCCCCGGAGGGCCTCGAGGCGGTGCACGTGCACGTCAACCGCGTCACCGACAAGGAGCGCCACGCGGACGGCCTGATGCGCCACGTGCCCGGGACCGATCTCTGGGTCAGGTCCCTGCCCCTGGAGGCCGGCCTGAGGGCCAGCTACGGCTTTAAGTTCCCCCGGGCCGACGCCGCGCCCCCCAGCGGCCCGCCCTCCTTCGACTCCTACGACACGCGGCTGGACCCGTGGAACCCCCTGCCCCCGCTCGCGGACCGGGGAGGCCACGGCCTCTCGGTGTACCGGGGCCCGGCGGCGCCCCCGCAGCCCGAGTGGGAGTCGGGGGCCCGCCAGCCCGTGAGGGGCCGCATCCTGCACGAGGTCAGGGCGCTGCCGCGGGACGCCGCGCGCGACGTCGTCCGCGGGCACTGGCTCTATCTGCCGGACCCCGCAGCGGTCCCGGAGGCGGAGCCGCTCCCGCTCCTGACGCTCTTCGACGCGGAGACCTGGTTCGGCAGTGCGGGCCTGCCGGCAGCGCTGGAGGCCGCGGTCGAGGCGGGGAGGCTGCGCCCGCTCGCGGTGCTGGCCGTGTCCAATACGGCCCGCCTGGACCGGATCGAGTGCCTGGGCGCCAACTCGGAGTTCCTGCGGGAGGTCGCGGGCGAGGCGACCGCGTGGGCGACCCGGCGCGCCGCCGAGGCGGGGTTCGCGCTCGCGGGGCGCGAGTCCCGCGTCGTGGCCGGTCAGAGCCTCGGCGGGCTCTCGGCCCTGATCGCCGCCCTCGAGCTGCCCGGCCACTACGGCCACGCGCTGGCGCACTCCCCCTCGATGTGGTGGACCCCCGACGGCGCCTCGACCCCGCGGGACATGGGCCGGCGGACCGGCGAGGACTGGGTCACGGACCGGTTCCGCGCGGCGCCGGCCGGGGACGTGCGGGTCCAGCTGGCCGTCGGCGACCGCGAGGGCCTGACGCTCCCCCGCCTGGACATCCTGCGCGGGGTCCTGCTGGAGCGCGGCTGGAACGCCGTCTCCGCGACCTACGGCGGGGGGCACGACGTCGCGTGGTGGCGGGGCGCGCTGCTCGACGGCCTCGAAGCGGCGCTGGGGCGCGGCCCGGCCGCCAACGGCTGAGTCAGGCGCGACCGCCCGCTGGGCCTGGCAGCACCGCCGGCTGAGCTGGCGGCGCCGCCCGCTAGGCCTGGCGCGACCGTTCGTTGGACCCGGCGGGCCGCCAGTTGGGACTGGCGCGTCCGCCATCCAAGCCCGGCGAGGCCTCGCGCCGCGAGGGGCGTCGCCCGCCACCGCCGGGAACGCCCTCAGCCGCGCCCCTCCAGCGCCAGGAGGGCAGACTTGGCGGCCAGCCCGCCGACGTACCCACCCAGGGACCCGTCGGCGCGCAGCACGCGGTGACAGGGCACGACGACCGGCAGCGGGTTGGTCGCGCAAGCGGTGCCAACGGCGCGGCTCGCCCGCGGGCTTCCCACCAGCCCGGCGACCTCCCGGTACGAGCGGGTCAGCCCGTACCCGATGTGCGGCAGGTACCGCTGCACGTCCCGCCGGAAGCCGGAGGAGAGCGCGAAGTCCAGGGGGAGGTCGAAGGCGCGCCGCCGCCCCGCGAAGTACTCCTCCAGCTCCGACGCCGCCCGGTCCAGGCGGCGCGGGGCCTCCAGGACGCGGGGGCTGATCCGCGCTGCCAGGGCCTCCAGCACGGCGTCGAACCCCTCCCGCTCGAACGCGACGCGCGCGAGCCCCCTCGCGGTCCCGGCCAGCAGGAGCGGGCCGAGCGGGGTGTCCACGGTGCGGTAGGCGACGTCGACGACGCCGTCCCCCTCCGCCCGGTCCGCCAGCCCGGCGCGCAGCCGGGCCAGGTCGGCGTCGGCGATCGGGAACTGCTCGGGCCCCTCCCGGGACCGCTCGTCGTCCTCCGGGAACCGCTCGTGGTGCGTCACGGGCCGCTCGTCGCCCGCCGGGGGCCGCCCGTGGTGCGTCGGGAGCTGCTCGTCACCCGCCGGGAATCGCTCGTGGTGCATCGGCGACTGCTCGTGGCTCATCGGGGTCCTCCTCGTGGCGGTTCGCCCGCCCGGTAGGTCGTGCGCAGGGATCTCATGCCGTCCGCGGCGGCGCGGCGCACGGCGTCGGCGCTGCCGCCGATCAGCGCGGCGGTCTCCGCGTGGGGCAGGCCGCCGAGGTAGTGGTAGGCGATGGCGAGCCGCTGGCGCTCCGGCAGGGCAGCGACCGCGCGCCACACGCCGTATTCGTCACCGCCCGGGTTGCCGTGGGGCGAGGGGCGCTCGGGAGGTCCTCGGCGGGCAGGGCGCGCCGGGCGCGGGCCCGCACGACGTCGATGGCCTTGCGCCGCGCGACGCGCACCAGCCACGCCTCGACGTTCATGCCCTCCTCCAGCCCCGGCCAGGCGCGCAGGGCGGCGAGGAAGGTCTCGGACCAGGCGTCGTCGGCGTCGGGGCCCGGGCCGAGCACGGCGCGGCAGACCCGCAGCACGGTCGCCCCGTGCCGCGTCACGGCCCGCTCGAATGGTTCGTTCATCGTCATCACACGGTAGACGCCCCGGGTGGGCGGAACGTGAGATCCGCGGTTCCGGCGCGGCGCGGGCGCCGTGTCCTCGGGGACAGAGGCCGGGCGTCAGGCGTGGGGGTTGGTCGCGATCCCGTCGAGCCACAGCGTGTCCGACGGGTCTCGATGCGCCCCGGTGGTCCCCACGTGCCTCTGCGACAGGGTGGGCCCGTTCTTGATGACGTGGACCAGGGCCATCGCGTGACCGCGGCCGAGCCCGTAGTCCTCCGCGAGCCACGCGACGACGTCGGCGGCCTTGACGTCGGGGCCCTTGAGCCCGCGCTCCTCCGCTCTCGCCAGGAGCTGCCGCGGGGTGAGGCCGGTCTTCTTCTCGATGGTGTCGAGGTACGCCTGGAAGGACATGTCGATCTCCGGGGGTGTGAGGCGGGGCGAGGGACGGGGCTGGCGAGTCCGGAACGATCCGGAGCGGTCCGCTCGTCACGAGGCACCGCACCGGGTCGCCGCGGGTCGGGTGCTTCCGGGCACCTCGGTGGTCATGAGGCCAGTAAACTACGCGGCGGCCCGATGGGATACCTCCCGGATCCCGGATCGCCGCCCTCCCGACGGCACGCGAAAGACCCCCGGCCCGGAGTCTGGGACTCCGGGCCGGGGGCCATTCGATTCGTGCGCGAGGGGGGACTTGAACCCCCACCCTCTAATACGAGGACTAGCACCTCAAGCTAGCGCGTCTGCCTATTCCGCCACCCGCGCAGGTGAGCGTTTCCAGGAGCCGTAACTCCCGGGCAACGAGTAATAACTTACTGCACCCGCGGCGTCCGCGCAAATCGGGCGCCCCGCCCGCGAGGTGACCCTCGTCATGGGCGGGGCGAGTGCTCCACGGCGAAGTGGAGGCGGCCCGAGCGCCCCACGCCCCGCACGCTCATGGCGGCCTCGGCGTCGAGCACGCGCCAGATCGAGACCTCGGCCGGGAGGACGATGGGCGCGCCGAACTCGACCGTCCACGAGCACGGGGCGGAGGCGTCGTCGGCGATCTCGCTCAGCGTGCGCGACGCAGCGTACATGCCGTGCGCGATCATCCCCTTCATTCCGAGGGCCCGGGCGCTGGGCGTGCTCAGGTGGATCGGGTTCACGTCGCCGCTCACGGCGGCGTAGCGTCGCCCGGTCGAGGCGGGCAGGCGCCCCCGGGCGATGCGGCGCGCGCCGTCGCGGGCGTCGGGGCGCTGCTCGCGGGCCCGGTGCCTGCCCTGCGGCGCGGGCCCGCCGTCCCGCCCGACGCGGACCCGCCGCGTCCGCCCGCGCGGCCCTCGCCGTGGCCCTCGCCGGGCGCGGGGCCCAGCGCCAAGTACAGCGACTCGTCGCGGAACGCGAGCCGCCCGGTGGCGTCCCACACCTCGGCGACGATCGTGACGGTGGTGCCGCGGCGGTGCTCGCCGAACTCGAGCACGTGCGAGTGGATGTGGACGGTCGTGCCGATCTCCACGGCGCGGAGGTGCTCCACCCGGTTGCGCAGGTGCACCAGCCCCAGCACGCTCAGCGGGAAGCGGCCCGAGGCCATGAGGCGCATGCTGACCGGGAAGGTCAGGGCGTGCAGGTACCCGCCGTGCGCGTGCGGCGTCGGCTCCCCCGACACCGCCCGGACAAAGTCGGCGTGCCGCGCCGGGTCGACCAGGGCGGACCCCCGGGCCGAGCGGATCTCCGAGGGGCTCGGCAGGTCCGCCGGGCCGGACCCGCCGCGCCGCCGGCCCACCCGGCGGCGCAGCTCGTGGGCCCCCACCGCGGCGAGCATGCCGGCCGGGCCGCGGGCCGCGTCGCGGTCCCCGAGTCTCCCGAGCAGCCCCATCACGCACCCACCATCGACTGGCCGCAGACCCGCAGGGTCTGCCCCGTGACGCCCCCGGCGGCGTCGGAGGCGAGGAAGCCGACCGCCTGCGCGACGTCGTCGGGCACCCCGCCCTGCTGCAGCGAGTTGAGGCGGCGCGCGACCTCGCGGGTCACCGCCGGCATGGCCCGGGTCATCTCGGTCTCGATGAACCCGGGCGCGACGGCGTTGACGGTCCCGCCCGCGGCCGCGAACCGCTCGGCCTCGGCCGCGACCATCCCGATGATCCCCGCCTTCGACGCCGCGTAGTTGCTCTGCCCGCGGTTCCCCGCGATCCCGCTGGTCGAGGCCAGGGAGACGAACCGCGGCGCGGCCCCCAGCTCCCCGGACTCCAGCAGCTGCCGGTTGATGGCCAGCTGGGCCGAGAGGTTGACCGCGATCACCGACGCCCACCGCGCCTCGTCCATGTTGGCCAGCAGCTTGTCCCGGGTGATGCCCGCGTTGTGCACGAAGACGTCGATGGGCCCGAGCCGCGCGCCGGCGACCTCCGCGATCCGGCGGCCCGCGTCCGCGGCGGTGATGTCCAGCTGCAGCGCGACGCCGCCCACCTCGTTGGCCACCGCGGCCAGCGCCTCGCCGGCCGCGGGCACGTCCACGAGCAGGACCCGCGCCCCGTCCCGGCTCAGCCGGCGCACGATGGCGGCCCCGATCCCCGCGCCGCCCCGGTCACCACGGCGGTCCGGCCCTCGAGGGCCGGTCGGGGTCGGCCGGGACGCTCCGCCGGCCCGCACGGTCAGCGGCTGACCGTTGACGTAGGCGGAGCGGGTGGAGAGGAGGAAGGCCAGCGGGCCCGCCGCGTCGTCGGACCCCGGCTCGACGCCGTCGGCCAGCAGCAGCGCGTTGCAGGTGGCCCCCCGGCGCACCTCGTGGGCCACCGAGCGCATGAGCCCGACGACGCCGGCGCGCGCCGCCGCGAGCCCGGGTTCGTCCTCCGGCGCCCCGGGCCGGCCCAGGACGACGATCCGGCCGTGGGCGGCCAGCCCCTTCAGCGCGTGCCCGAGGTCCAGGGCGGTGCGCTGCAGGTCGGCGGGATCCTGAGCCGCGGTGAAGTCCGCGACGACCGCGGCGTAGGCGGCCCGCGGCTCGGGGTGGCGGTACACCGAGCAGCCACGGGCCAGGAGGCCCGCGGCGAGGGAGTCGGTGCCGGCGTCGCCGAGCACCAGGACCTCGCGGCCGGGGAGGGCGTCCGCGCCGGGCCGGTAGCGACGCAGCTCGGAGGGCCGGGGCAGTCCCAGCGCGCGGGCCGCGCGGGCGCCCACGGGCGTGTTGATCAGGCGGGCGTAGGAATCGGTCACGGAACGCTCCTTGCGTGCGGTGGGGCGGTGGGGCGGTGGACTGGGTGGTCGCGGCGAGGACGGGTCAGCCGGCGGCGGCGTCGGCCTCCAGGACCATCGCGACGCCGAGCCCCCCGGCGGCGCACACGGAGATCAGCCCGCGCTGCGGCCGCCCGGACTCGGCGGAGGCCGCGTGCAGCTGCTTCGCGAGCGTGGCGACGATCCGGCCGCCGGTGGCCGCGAAGGGGTGCCCCGCGGCCAGGGAGGAGCCGTTGACGTTGAGCTTCGAGCGGTCGACGGCGCCCAGCGGCGCCTCCCGCCCCAGCCGCTCCCGGCAGAACTCCTCGGACTCCCAGGCGGCGAGCGCGCACAGCACGGTCGCGGCGAACGCCTCGTGGATCTCGAAGTAGTCGATGTCCGCGAAGCCGAGGTCCAGCCGGTCCAGCAACCGGGACACCGCGTAGACGGGCGCCATGAGCAGCCCTTCCTCGCCCGTGACGAAGTCCACGGCGGCGACCTGGGCGTCGACGACGCGGGCCAGCGGCGTCAGCCCGTGCTCGGCGGCCCAGTCGGGCGAGCCCAGCAGCACGGTCGCGGCGCCGTCGGTCAGCGGGGTGGAGTTGCCCGCGGTCATGCTGGCCTCCTCCTGCAGGGAGCGGCCGAAGACCGGCGCGAGCTTGCCCAGCTTCTCGAGGGAGGTGTCCGGGCGGAGGTTGCCGTCGCGGGCCAGACCCCGGAACCCGGTGACCAGGTCGTCGAAGAAGCCGCGGTCGTAGGCGTCGGCGAGGCCGCGGTGGCTCGCGAGCGCCAGCTCGTCCTGGGCCGTGCGGTCGATGCCCCAGGCGGCGGTGGTCACGGCCTGGTGCTCGCCCATGGACAGCCCGGTGCGGGGCTCGGCGGTGTCGGGCGCCTGGGGCTTGAGGTCGCCGGGCCGCACCTTAACGGCGGCGGCCAGCCGCTGCGGGAGGCTGCGGGCCCGGGCGAGCTCGAGGATGCGCCGGCGCAGGCCCTCCGAGACCACGATGGGGGCGTCCGAGGCCGTGTCTGCTCCCCCGGCGATCGCGGAGTCCAGCTGGCCCAGGCGGATCTTGTTGCTCAGGCCCCAGACCGCCTCCATGCCCGTGGCGCAGGCCTGCTGGACGTCGTAGGCGGGGGTGGTGGGCGCCAGGGCGGAGCCGAGCACGGCCTCCCGGGTCAGGTTGAAGTCGCGGGAGTGCTTGAGGACGGCGCCGGCCGCGACCTCCCCGACCTCCTGGTGGGCGAGGCCGTAGCGGGCGACGAGGCCGTCGATCGCCGCGGTGAGCATCTCGCGGTTGCCGATCTGGGCGTAGGCGCCGTGGGAGCGTGCGAAGGGGATCCTGTTCCCTCCGAGGACGTAGGCGTCGGGCATGGTTCCTCCGATGGGATCGCGCTGGGTGCGGGGTGCGGTCGACCCCGTTCGCCGAGGGTGACCGGGGTTACATTCCCCAACGGTACCTGATACTCTGCGTATCGTGAACACCATGAAGCAGGAGGTCCCGGCGAGCGGCCCCCGCAGGCCGCGCGACGGCCGCAGCACGCGCTGGGCCGAGCACCGGGCGATGCGCCGCATCGAGCTGCTCATCAAGGCCAGGGGCGCGATCCACCAGCTCGGACCCGCCGCCTCGATGGGCGAGATCGCCCAGCTGGCGGGCACGTCCAAGTCGGTCTTCTACCGCTACTTCCACGACAAGCAGGGGCTGAGCCAGGCGCTCGGGGAGTTCCTGCTGGAACGGCTGGAGGGCAAGATCTCCGACGCCGCCCGCCGGGCCCGGGACGACCGGGAGCTGGTGCACGGCATGGTCGACGCCTACCTGGTGATGGTCCAGCGCTCCCCCGCGATCCACGAGTTCGTGACCTCGTACTCGGGCCTGGGCTGGAGCCGCACCGAGGAGTCGGCCGCGCCGACCTCCTCGCTCGGCGCCTTCGCGGATCACGTGGCCAGCCTGCTGCTGCAGAACTTCACCGACTCCGAGGCGAGCTCGTCCCTGCTGACCGGCACCCTCGAGCCGGGCTCGCCGATGCGGCGCGAGGGCCTGAGCTACTGGGCCCGGGCCGTGGTCGGCATGGTGCACTCCGTGACCGAGAAGTGGCGCCACGCCCAGCTGGAGGGCGAGGCGCCGGACCGGGCCGTCGTCGTCGACTGCCTGACCGACTGGATCCTGGCGCCCGTCACGGCGCCGGGGGCGGCCCCCACCCGGGGCGCGCCGCCGAACACCCCGGACCCGCAGACCCCGCGGGCCGCAGACCCCATGCCACCCAGGAGGAGAGCATGACACCCCTCGACAGCACCACCGCCGCCGGCTCGACCACCCGTCCCGCCGGCTCGCCCTCCGCCCGCTCGGCCGAGGACCTCGACGTCGCCGCCCTCAAGACGGCGATCATGGGCCGCTGGGCCCGCGAGCGCCAGGCCAGCCGGGACCTGATCGAGGACCCGGCCCTGCACCAGGACCCCACGCTGACCTACCACGACCAGCGCGAGCGCGTCTTCGGGCAGCTCAAGCTGCTGGTCGAGAACGGCCTGGTGCACCGGGCCTACCCCGCGGCCGTCGGCGGCGAGGACAACCCCGGGGGCAACATCGCCGGCTTCGAGGAGCTCGTCGCGGCGGACCCCTCGCTGCAGATCAAGGCCGGCGTCCAGTGGGGGCTGTTCGGGGCGGCCGTGCACCAGCTCGGCACCGAGGAGCACCATCGCCGCTGGCTGCCCGGGATCATGTCCCTGGAGATCCCGGGCTGCTTCGCGATGACGGAGATCGGCCACGGGTCCGACGTCGCCTCGATCGCCACCACCGCGACCTACGATCCCGAGACCCAGGAGTTCGAGATCCACACGCCGCTGAAGTCGGCGTGGAAGGACTACATCGGCAACGCGGCGGTGCACGGCCGGGCCGCCGTCGTCTTCGCCCAGCTCATCACGGGCGGCGTGAACCACGGGGTCCACGCGCTCTACGTCCCGATCCGGGACGAGCGGCGGGAGCTGCTGCCGGGCGTGCAGGGCGAGGACGACGGCCACAAGGGCGGGTTGAACGGGATCGACAACGGCCGGCTGGCCTTCGACCACGTGCGGGTGCCGCGGGAGAACCTGCTGAACCGGTACGGCGACGTCGCCCCGGACGGCACGTACTCCTCCCCCATCGAGTCGCCGGGCCGGCGGTTCTTCACCATGCTGGGCACGCTGGTGCAGGGGCGCGTGTCGCTCGACGGCGCCGCGACCAACGCCGCGAAGATGGCCCTGACCATCGCGGTGCGCTACGCCTACCAGCGCCGCCAGTTCACCGGCGGCGGGGACCGCGAGCAGGTGCTCATGGACTACCAGCTGCACCGGCGTCGGCTGCTGCCCCTGCTGGCCCAGACCTACGCGGGGACCTTCGCCCACCACGAGCTGCTGGAGACGTTCCACTCCGTGTTCACCGGGGAGGACAGCCCCGAGGACCGCGTGGAGCTCGAGACACTCGCGGCCGCGCTCAAGCCGATCAGCACGTGGCACGCGCTGCGGACCCTGCAGCAGTGCCGCGAGGCGTGCGGAGGCTCCGGCTTCCTGACCAAGAACCGGTTCACGGCGCTCTACCAGGACCTGGATGTCTACGCGACCTTCGAGGGCGACAACCACGTGCTGCTGCAGCTGGTGGCCAAGCGCCTGCTCGGCGACTACTCGAAGGAGTTCGCGGGGCTGAACGTGGGGTCGATCACCAAGTACGTGACCAGCCGCGCGGAGGACCTCGCGCTGAACCGGACGGGCCTGCGCCGCGTCGCGCAGTCGATCCAGGACAGTGGGGACAGCCGCCGGGCGGTCAACGCGCTGAAGGAGGCGGACAGCCAGCGGGAGCTGCTGCAGGACCGGGTGCACACGCTGATCGGCGCGGCCGCCCAGGAGCTGCGGCGGGCGCGGAAGCTGCCGGAGGAGGAGGCCGCCGCGGTGTTCAACTCCCAGCAGGTGCGGCTCATCGAGGCCGGGCGCGCGCACGGCGAGCTGCTGCAGTGGGAGGCGCTGACCCGGGCCGTGGAGGGGCAGGAGGGGCAGAACGCCGTCGTGCTCACCTGGCTGCGCGACCTGTTCGGCATGACGCTGATCGAGAAGAACATGGGCTGGTACATGTCCCACGGCTTCGTCTCGACCCGGCGGGCCCGCACCCTGGAGCCGTACATCAACCGGCTCATGGAGCGGCTCGAGCCGTACTCGCTGGACCTGGTCGACGCCTTCGGGTTCAAGCAGGCGCACCTGCGGGCGGAGATCGCCACGGGCATCGAGGGCATCCGGCAGGAGGACGCCATCGACTACCGGGAGCGGCTGCGGGCCTCCGCGGGGGCACCGGTGGACGAGAAGGCGGTGCGGGCCCGGCGGCGCCGGTGAGGCGGCGGTCAGGGACGACGGCGCGGCGAGCGGGGTGCCTCCCCGCTCGCCGCGCTGCGCCCCGCCCGGCGTCGTTTTCGCTGCGCCCTGCATCGTCCGCGATCCGCACCGCGCTGAGACGGCGTCGTCCCCCGGCCGCGCCGGGCGGGGCTGGTTTAATGGCCCGATGAGGAACGAGAACCTGACCCGCGACGAGGCCTCCCACCGCTCCGCGCTGCTGCGCATCGACTCCTACGACGTCCACCTGGACCTCAGCAACGCCGCCGACCCCGAGCTCGCGGCGTTCCCCGTCCGGGCCACGGTGCGCTTCTCCGCCGACCTCGCCCTCGGCGCGGAGACCTTCATCGAGTACATCCACCACAGCATCGACGCGGTGCGGCTCAACGGGGAGCCGCTGAACCGGCACGACGTCGTCGAGGGCAGCCGCATCCGCCTGCCCGGCCTGCGCGCCGAGAACGAGCTGGTGGTCCACGGCTACTCGTGGTTCTCCCGCACCGGGGAGGGCCTGCACCGGTTCCTCGACCCCGAGGACGGCCGGGCCTACCTCTACACCCAGTACGAGCCCAGCGACTGCCGGCGGGTCATCCCGGTCTTCGAGCAGCCGGACCTCAAGGCCTCCTTCAGGTTCTCCGTCACCGCGCCCGCCGCGTGGGAGGTCGCGTCCAACACCACGGTGGTCTCCTCGGTGCCGGACCCCGGAGACGAGGGCTTCAGCAAGCGGGTCTTCGCCCCCACCCGGCGGATCTCCACCTACGTCACCGCGATCCTCGCCGGCCAGTACCACGCCGTCGACCGCCTGCACCGGCCCGGGGCGCACGGCGGGGACCCGATCCCGATGACCCTGTACTGCCGGCAGGCCCTGCGCGAGCACCTCGACGCCGAGGAGCTGTTCTCGCTGACCTCGGCCGGGCTCGACTACTTCCAGGGGCTCTTCGCCTCGCCCTACCCCTTCGGCACCTACGCCCAGGCCTTCGTCCCCGAGTACAACCTCGGCGCGATGGAGAACCCCGGCCTGGTCACCCTGACCGAGTCCTACCTGCACCCGGGCGGGGCCACGCGCTCGCAGCTCGAGGGCCGGGCCAACGTGGTCATGCACGAGATGTCCCACATGTGGTTCGGGGACCTGGTGACGATGGCCTGGTGGTCGGACCTGTGGCTCAAGGAGTCCTTCGCCGAGTACATGGGGGCGCTGGCCGCCGCCGAGGTGGGTGGCTACGAGGACTCGTGGGTGACCTTCGCCCAGCGGCGCAAGGCGTGGGCGTACCGGCAGGACGCGTACTCCACGACCCACCCGATCGTGGCCGACGTCGCCGACGTCGAGGCCGCCAAGCAGAACTTCGACGGCATCACCTACGCCAAGGGCGCGGCCGTGCTGAAGCAGCTCGTGGCCCACGTCGGCTTCCGGGCCTTCGTGGAGGCCTCCCGGCTCTACTTCGCCCGGCACGCCTACGGCACCGCGGACCTGGGCGACTTTCTCGCCGCGCTCGAGGAGAGCAGCGGCCGGGACCTGCGGGGGTGGGCCGAGGCCTGGCTGCGGACCTCCGGGGTCACCGGGCTCGAGTGGGACCCCGGCGTCGAGGGCGGGGTGCGCCAGACGCCGTCCTCGGACGGGACCCTGCTGCCCCACACGCTGCGGGCGCGGTCCTTCCGGCTGCGGGACGGCCGGCTGGAGCCCGCCGGCGAGGGCGAGCTCGAGGTCCCCGCGGAGGGCCCGGCCCGCTGGGCCGAGGGGGGCCTGGTCGACGCCGCGGACCTGGTGCTGCTCAACCGCGACGACCTCACCTACGCCCTGATCGGCCTGCCGCAGCGCCACCTCGACGCCGCCCTCGCCGCCGGTGCCACGCTGACCGACCCCATCGACCGGGCCGTGCTGGGCAGCACCCTGTGGAACCTCGTGCGCGAGGGGCGGCTCGACCCGGCACGCTACGCGGGGCACGTGCTGGCCGGGCTGGCCGGCGAGGAGTCCGCCACCCTGCTGGAGGCGAGCCTCGGCACGGCGAGCGCGGCGATCCTGGACTACCTCCCCCCGGAGCGGCGGGCGGCCCCCCTGAGCGAACTGGCGGCCGCGCTGCGCGACCTCTGGGACGCCGCGGAGGAGGGCTCGGACGCCCAGCGGATCGTGCTGGCCCACGGGCTGCGCATCGCCCGGCACGCCCCGGAGCTGGTCCAGCTGGCCCGCGACGTCGTCGCCGCCTCCGCCCAGGCGGCCCCCGACGACGCCGCCCTCCTGCGCGGCCTGCCCGTCACCGAGCAGCTCGCCTGGTCCGCCCGCACGGCCCTGGTGCTCCAGGACGGGATGGGTGCTGAGGAGCTGGACCGGGCCGCGGAGGCCCGCCCCGGCCAGGAGGCCGAGATCGGCCGGGCCCGCTCGGCCGCCGCGATCCCCACCCCGGAGGCCAAGGCCGAGGCGTGGCGCCGCCTCCACAACGGGGAGCTGTCCAACGACCTGCTCTCGGCCACGGCCGCGGGCTTCGCGCTGGGCGACCCTGCGCTGAGCGCCCCCTACGCCGAGGACTACTTCGAGGAGCTGCCCCGCGTGTGGGAGGAGCGGACCATCGGCATGGCCTCGCGCTTCGTCACGGGCCTGTTCCCCGGCGTGGACTCCGGGGTCGACGTCGTCGGGGCCGCCCGCGGGCTGCTGCCCGGCGAGGCGGAGCTCCCCCGGGCCCTGCGGCGCCTGCTCACCGAGCGCATCGAGGACGCCGAGCGGCAGCTGCGGGTCAGGGAGGCCTGGGCGACCCGGGAGGGCTGAGCGGCTCGCGAGGGCTGGGCGGCTCGGGAAGGGTGAGCCACCCGGCGTTCCGGGCCCGGGCGCGTCGCTCCCCTCCCGTCCCGTGACGCGGGGTTGAGGAACAACACGGCGGCGGCGGGGCGAATGCGGCCGCGCCGCTCGCGTTGTATGAGATTCTAGGAACAACCGTGCTCGGTTCTTTTGAGACACCGGAGGAGAAGTGCCGTGACCGAATATGCGCTCAGCGACCGTGGTTCCGTGGACCTCGTGACGGAGGACTACTACGACACGGAGATCCTCCGTCTGTTCGACGGCCTGAGGGTCGACCGCGAGCAGATGATCGACGCGCAGGCCACGCTGGTGCCCGAGACCGACAACCCCCTGTTCCCCGACAGCATCGCCGTCTACGTCCAGGGACTCAAGGTCGCCCGCTTCGGCGCCGAGGACGCCCGGCGGTACTGGGCCCCGCTGTGCCGCGTGGTCACCTCCGGGTACTCCCCCGTGGCCCCCGTCCGGTTCTGGGCCACGCTGCGCAAGCTCGAGGGACGGGTCGTCCTGGAGTCGCGCGCGAGCCTGTCCGTCTCGCGCCCGGACCTGCTCTTCCCCGCCAACGACTCCCCGACGCACGCGGCGCTGCTCCCCCAGGGGCCGAGTCTGAAGGTCCTGGACGAGAAGGACCACGCGGAGTACCTCCACGCCGTCCTGCCGCCCAGTGGGGAGAGCCGCGTCATCCTGACCCTGGAGGCCAACCACCTCAAGCTGCCGGGCGGCCAGGAGGTCGACTCGGTGGACGTCCTGCACGACCGCCGCGTCGTCGGCCGGCTCAGCACGCAGATGTCGGAGCAGCTGGCGCCCGTGGTCCGCGACGCGTTCGCCCGCGACAAGCTGACCGCCGCGTGGGGGACCATCCGCGGCAGCGCCTTCGAGCTCTCGCTCACGGTGCAGACCGTGCGCGCCGACGACATCCCCTCCTCGTGGCGCGCCCACCTGCCCAACAGCCTCCCGCAGCTGCGGCCGGAGCAGGCCGACTACGAGATCGAGCCCGCCTTCGCCCCGAGCCACGCCGAGGAGCACCCGGAGAACAAGCGCCCCGTCCCGGCGGGCGAGGAGTCCCCCGAGACGGCGGCGGCCGAGCGGCCCCGGGCCCCGCTCTGGGAGCGCGCCCTCAGGGACCGGGCGCCCAAGGAGCGAGCGACCAAAGAACGAACGCCCAAGGAGCGAGCGACCAAGGACGGCCCGGTCAAGGAGCGGGCGAGCAGGGAGCGGGCCGCCGCGGCGCGCACCCCGCGCGAGCGCCCGGCGCGATCCCGCTGGCCGGTGTCGGCCCAGGCCCGCATCGGCTGGGTTCTCGGCGTGGTCGGCCTCGTCGTGCTGCTGCTCGGCCTCGTACTGATCTTCTTCCGGCCCATCCTCGGCATCCTGGGCCTGCTGCTCGGCGGGTCCCTGGCCTTCACCGGCCTCTATGTGGCCCGGCTTCAGGCCGGCGACCCCGGAGAGCCGGTCCCGAGCCTCGCCTCGACCGACGCCCGAGCGCAGGCGTTCTCGGAGCTCGGCACCTCCCGGAGCTCGGAGCGCTCCTCCTAGCTCCCGCGGTGGGGCGGGGCCGAGCAGCCGGGATCGAGCTGCCCCTGGGTCACCCCCTCTCCCCGCCCGGCACCGCCCTCGCACGGCAACCCTTTCCATCCCGCAGACGACGACGGCCGCCCTCCTCTTCGCAGAGGCGGGCGGCCGTTTCGGCGTCGGCGCGGGGGTCAGTCGGTCGAGACCGTGCGGGCGTACTCGTCCATCGTGCCGTCGGCCATGGCCTCGGACAGCCCGGAGATCGCGGCGTCGTCGAGGACCACGATCGACTGGCCGTCGTCCGACCAGCCGGTGCCCGCGTTGGGCAGGGTAAACATCTTGACGTTGTTCATCCCGCCCGGGCCCACCTGCAGCCCGATCTTGGCGATCTGGTTGGCCGTCAGCGAGTCGTCGACGCTCACGTAGGGCGAGAAGGTCTTGACCAGGTCGTTGACGCGGGCGGGGTTCGCCAGGGTCCCGGGGCTGGCCACCTCGTTCAGCAGCCCGCGCAGGTACGCCCGCTGGTTGCGCACGCGCTGATAGTCGCCGTCGGCGAAGCTGTAGCGCTCGCGGACGAAGGCGAGGGCCTCCTCGCCGTCGAGCTTCTGCTGGCCCTGGGTGAAGACGTGGCCGCCGTTGGTCGAGAAGTCCTCGGGGACGTCCACCGTCACCCCGCCCACGGAGTCGGTGAGCTCGCGGAAGCCCTCGAAGTCGATCTGGGCCACGTGGTCGATCCGGGTGTCCAGCAGGTCCTCGATGGTGCGGACCTCGAGCTCGACGCCGCCGATGTCGAGCGCGGCGTTGATCTTGGCCTGGCCGTGGCCGGGGATGTCCACCCAGGTGTCGCGCATGATGGACACGATGTAGGCGGCGCCGCCGTCGGCCGGGACGTGCAGCAGCATCAGCGAGTCGGCGCGCTCGCCGCCGACGTTGGCCTCGTCGGCCTCCCCGGCGCGGGAGTCGCTGCCCATCAGCAGGATGTTCTGCGCGTCGGTGTCCTCGGGCCGGTCGGCGTCGTCGGCGCCGGGGAGCGCCCGCTCGATCCGCTGGGTGCCCGAGTTGAAGTTGTTGGCCAGGTTGAACAGGTAGGCCCCGACGGCGATCGCCGCGACGAGCAGCAGCGCGATGAGGACCAGGAAGACCGCGAGGACCTTGCGGCGGCCGCGGCGGGGCTTGCGGGGCTGGCTGTCGGTCTCGTCGAGTAGCTGGGTCACGATGTGCTTCTTCTTCCACGGCGGGGGCAGGACTAGGCGCGGGAGGGCCCGGGCGAGCCTTCAGTGTAGATCAGAGGATACGCAAACGCCGGAGACTCCGCGGAGTCTCCGGCGTTTGTTAAGGCAGTCGGCTCTAGTTGCCGGACTTGCCGAAGTTCTTGAAGCGCGCGTTGAAGCGCTCGACGCGGCCGGCCGAGTCCATGATGCGCTGCTTGCCCGTGTAGAACGGGTGCGATGCCGAGGAGACCTCGACCTCGACCAGCGGGTACTCGTTGCCGTCTTCCCAGGTCTCGGTCTTGGCGCTGGTCACCGTGGAGCGGGTGAGGAACGTCGTGCCGGACGCGAGGTCGCGGAAGATCACCGGGTGGTAGTCCGGGTGGATGTCAGTCTGCATAAGTCGTCTACCTTCGTCGTCGGACTGGATTTTGCCAGGCCTCGGTATGTGTCCCGGGACCGCGTCCGCGGGAGTCGCCCGTGCGGGCAACCTTGTCAGCGTATCACGCGGGTCTGGGCGAGATGCGTGAGAGTCGGGTCACGACGACGTCGGGCCGGTCGCCGCGCGGCCCAGCGCCCGGTCGTGCGCCACGGCCCCGAGCAGGGTCAGCGCGTCCGCGGACTGATCGTCCACGGGCGTGTAGACCTCCAGCCGGTGGTCCGGGCTGTCGGCCTGCAGCCAGATCTGGAACTCGGCCATCAGGTCGCCGACCTGGGGGTGGTGGAACCGCTTCGTCCCGCCGGTGCACTCGGAGACGCGGCCGGTCGCCCACATCGCGGCGAACTCGCGGTCCTTCATGCACAGCTCCCCGATGAGGGCGGCCAGACCGGCGTCGTCGGGGTGCTTGCCGCTGACCAGCCGCAGGTAGGAGACGTTGGCGCGGGCCTCGTGCTCCCAGTCGGCGTACAGGGCGCGCATCGGGGCGTCCAGGAACAGGGCCCGGGGCAACGAGGGACGGGTGGCCGGGTCCTCCGCGCTGGCGAACGGCACGTGCGGGGCCAGGAGCGCGTGGCCGGTCCTGGTCCAGGCCAGGACGTCGTTGCGCCGCCCGAGGAGCACCGCGGGCTGGTCCGCGATCGCCTCCAGCATGCCCAGCGCGCGGGGGTGCGGCCGCTCGGGCCGGGTGCTGGGGGCGGGGCGCAGGACCGCAGGGCGGGCCAGGTCGAGCAGGTGCTCCGTCTCGGTGGCGGTGAGCTGCAGGGCCCGGGCGAGGGCCAGCAGCACCTCGGTCGAGGCGTTGCGGGCCTGCCCCTGCTCCAGGCGGGTGTAGTAGGCGACGCTGACGCCCGCCAGCTGTGCCACCTCCTCGCGGCGCAGCCCCGGCACGCGCCGGCGTCGGCCCGCTCCGGGGAGGCCGGCGCGCTCCGGGCCCAGGGCGGCGCGCCGGGACCGGAGGAACTCGCCGAAGTCGCGGGAGGTCGCGGGCGTCGAGGAAACCATGTCCCCCAGCATAGGCGCCCGCCGGCGGCCGATCCTGACCCTGCCGGTGGTACGCACCGCGGTCGCACGCTCAACGGATGTCTGGCTGGGCCGCCGATTCCGGAGGAGGGTGGTGAGTCGACGTCGCCGAGGCGGCGTCGGGCCCCGCACGGAACGGGCGGGCCCACCGGAATCTTCACGTCAACCGCAGGAGGAACCATGCGTCCCACCACACCCGACCCTCTCGCCGCAGCGCCGGCCGCGTCCGCAGCCGCGACCGGGACCGCAGGGGAAGCCGGAGCCGGAGCCGGAACGTCAGAAGGAGCCGCGGCCCGTCCGGAGCACGACGCCGCGGGCCACGTCCGGCTGCAGGGCCCGGGCAACGCGGCGGACGGCCGGCCCTCGGTCGCCCTGGTCGTGGGCGTCAACGGCATCGTCGGCTCCGAGGTGGCCCGCCAGCTCGCGGGACGGGAGGGCTGGGAGGTGCACGGCCTCTCCCGTTCCGCCCACGAGCTGCCCCGCGGCGTCCACCCCATCCTCGCCGACCTCCAGGACCGCGAGAGCGTTGCCCGGGCGCTGGCCGAGCTCCGGCCGACCCACGTCTTCCTCACGGTGTGGTCGCGCCAGGAGGACGAGGCCGCGAACATCCGGGTGAACCGGGCGATGCTGCGCCACCTCTTCGACGCGCTCTCCCCCGCCGGCTCGGTCCGCCACGTCGCCCTGATGACCGGGCTGAAGCACTACATGGGGCCCTTCGAGGCCTTCGGCACCGGCGAGATGCGGGAGACGCCCTTCCGCGAGGAGTCCGAGCGGCTGGAGACCCCGAACTTCTACTACGCGCAGGAGGACGAGCTGTTCGCCGCCGCCGAGCGCGACGGTTTCACCTGGAGCGTGCACCGGGCCCACACCGTGACCGGGCACGCCGTCGGCAACGCGATGAACTTCGCCCTCACGCTCGCCGTGCACGCCGCGATCGCCCGCGAGACCGGGGCCCCGCTGGTCTTCCCGGGCACGGAGACGGTGTGGAACTGCCTGACGGACATCTCCGACTCGCGCGTGGTCGCGGATCAGATGATCTGGGCCTCGACCACGCCCGGCGTCGGGAACGAGGCGTGGAACGTGACCAACGGCGAGGTGTTCAGGTGGCGCTGGCTGTGGCCGCGCCTGGCCGACGCCCTCGGCGTCGAGTGGGAGGGCCCCGGGGCCGAGCCGCGGCCGCTCGTGGAGCAGATGGAGGGGCAGGAGCGGGTCTGGTCCGAGATCGTGGCCCGGCACGGGCTGACGGAGGAGCGGCTGGACCGGGTGGCGTCGTTCTGGCACACCGACAGCGACCTCGGCGTCGAGGTGGAGGTCCTCGCCGACATGACCAAGAGCCGGCTCGCCGGGTTCGCGACCTACGTCGACACCGAGCGGGCGTTCCTGGAGCTGTTCGACCGCTACGAGGCGGACGGGCTGGTGCCGGCGCGGCCGCGGCGGGGCTGAGTCGCCGCGGCCGGGTGGGCGGGGCGCTGTCCGTACGACCCGCCCAGCCCGCCGGGGCCGTCACGCCCCCGTGGCGGACCCCGCGACGATCCGCTCGATCGAGCCCTGCGCCAGCACGGCGTCGCTGGCGATCAGCGCCAGGCCGGTGACGCCGTCGAGGGCGCCCAGCGCGGACCGGGCGATGGTGAGGTCGCGGGTCACCAGCGGCGTCGCGCGCTGGTAGAGCCGCTCGCGGATCCCGGCCATGAGCACCTCGTCGCACTCCGCGAGCCGGCCCGACAGGGCGATCGCGCGCGGGTTCAGGATGCCCACCAGGTCCGCGATCGCGTCGCCCACCACGCGCCCGGCCGCCCGGACGCGGCGGGTGGTCTCGATGTCACCGCGCGCCACGCGCTCGACGACGTCGGCCGTTCCGCGGACCTCGATCCCGCACCCGGCGAGTTCCCGCTGCAGCGCCCACCCGCCCGCGTAGGCCTCAACGCAGTCGAAGCTCCCGCACCGGCACGGGCGCGGCTCGGGGTCCACGATGGCCGCCCGGGTGTGGCCGATGTCCCCGGCCGCGCCGTTCTCCCCGCGGATGATCTCGCCGTGGAAGACCAGGCCCGCGCCGACGCCGGTGCCCAGCTTGAGCGCGATGACGTTGTCGAGCCGGTTCACGCGGGCCTCGGCGACGGCGCGGGCGTTGGCGTCGTTCTCCACCAGCACCGGGGCGTCGTAGTGCGGCCGGAACCAGGCGGCGATGTCGAAGCGGTCCCACCCCGTCATGATCGGCGGGTTCACGACCCGCCGCGCGGCGAACTCGACCGGACCGGGCACCCCGATCGCGATCCCCCACACCTCCGTGCACACGGGCAGCTCGCGGAAGGCCTCGAGCACCGCGCAGAGGACGGCCTCGGGACCCTCCCACACATCGATCGCGCGCTCCCGATGGGCCAGCGGGGCGCCCGTGAGATCGCACAGGGCCGCGGTGAAGCCCGTGGCGCCGACGTCGGCGCAGAGGATCGCGGCCCGCCCGGCGTTGAGCTCGAACCTGCTGGAGGGGCGGCCGCCGGTGGACTCGCCGCCCTCCACGGGGACGAGCAGACCGGCGGTCGTCAGCGCCGTGAGGCGGTGGTTCACGGTCGAGCGCGAGAGCCCGCAGCGGGCGATGAGCTCGGTCCGGCTGAGCTCCCCGTGCTCGCGGAACAGCGCCAGCACGTCGCTCTCGTGTGACCCGACAGCCATGGGCCCTCCTCTCGTCGCTCTCAGTCTAACGGACGGGAAGCATAAAGTCGGCACACTTTTGCGTTGACCAAACACAAAAGTGTGGATACATTGAGCTGGAAGTCACTCACGTCATCTCGACTCCCCTCGTGAAAGGCCCCCCATGACCGTCAATCCCCTCGGAGTCCACGCGCTCGTCTTCTCCGGCGGCACGACCCCCGACGAGGTCACCGCGACCGTCCGGCAGGCGAAGGCCGCCGGATACGACCTGCTGGAACTCTCGCTGCACGATCTCGACCGGCTCGACGTGAGCCAGACGCGCCGGGAGCTGCGGGAGGCCGGGCTCGACGTCGCGTGCTCCCGCGGCCTCGCCTTTGACGCCGACGTCTCGAGCGAGGACCCGGACGTGGTCGCCCGCGGCGCGCGCCTGCTGCACGACTCGCTCGAGGCGACCCACGAGCTGGGCGGGACGCACCTGACCGGGGCCCTCTACAGCGCGCTCGGCAAGTACGGCCGGCCGCTCGGGGCGGCGGGGCGCGCCAACGTCGTCGCGGTCCTGCGTGAGCTCGCCGCCGAGGCGGACGGGAAGGGCATGACCCTCGGGCTGGAGGTCTGCAACCGGTACGAGACCAACGTGGTCAACACGGCCGCGGACGCGCTGCGCCTGGCCGACGACGTCGGGCACGAGAACGTCACGATCCACCTGGACGTCTACCACATGAACATCGAGGAGGACGACTTCGTCCGCCCCGTGCACCTGGTCGGCGACCGCCTCGGCTACGTCCACGTCGGCGAGAACCACCGCGGGTACCTCGGCAGCGGCCACCTCGACTTCGGCTCCTTCTTCCGGGCGCTCGACGACGTCGCCTACTCCGGGCCGATCACGTTCGAGTCCTTCTCCTCGGCCGTGGTCTCCCCGACGCTGTCCAACGACCTGGCGATCTGGCGCGACCTGTGGCAGGACGGGCCGGCGCTGGCCCGGCACGCGCACGCGTTCATGACCGCGCAGCTCGAGGCGCACCGTGGTGCGTGAGGCCGCCGGGACGGCCGGCGCCGTGGACGACGCCGTGATCACCGGGGCTGCGGACGATGCCGTTATCGCAGGGGCCGCGAGGCGCGGAACCCCCGCCGGCGAAATCGCGACGGATGCGCCCGCGTTCGACGACGAGTCGTCGTCGCGGCCGCCCCTGAAGCGTCTCGACGCCCTGGCCCGGGAGGTCCGAGCGGCGGCCCGTCCGGGCGTGCGGTACCTGCTCGGCGTCGCCGGCAGTCCCGGCAGCGGCAAGACCACCCTCGCCACGGTACTGGTGGGCCGGCTCAACCAGCTCGCGCCCAGAACCGCCGCCTACCTCCCCATGGACGGATTCCATCTGGCCAACGCCACCCTGGACCGGCTCGGCCTCCGCGATCGCAAGGGCGCCCTCGAGACCTTCGACGGGTGGGGCTTCCTGGCCCTCCTGGACCGGGTCCGCGCCGAGACCGGCCACACCGTCTACGCCCCCAGCTTCCGGCGGGCCGTCGACGAGGGCGTGGCCGGCGAGCTGGCGATCGAGCCGGCCGCGGGCGTCGTCGTCGTCGAGGGCAACTACCTGCTCGCGGAGAGCGGCCCGTGGGCGCAGGTGCGCGAGCGCCTCGACACCGCCTGGTTCTGCTCGACCCCCGCGGCCGAGCGGGAGGCGCGCCTGGTCGACCGGCACGTCCGCCACGGCCGCAGCCTCGAGGCCGCGACCGCGTGGGCGCGCGAGGTCGACGGCGTCAATGCCGCGCTCGTCGAGGCCACCGCGGGCCGGGCCGACCTCGTCCTGTCCGGCGTGACCGCGGAGCCGCTGACGGCTCCCCTCGACTGACCGGCACCCGGGGCCCAGCACGCGTCCGCGTCAGCACCCGGCCGATCCGCGCACGGGCGCGCCGGCACCGGCTACACGCAGCGGGCCCGGCCTCCCCCACCCGCCTCACATCCATGCACCCGCCTGACGAAGGAGTCACCATGACCACTGGAGCGAGCACCG
Organism: Rothia santali; assembly: GCF_024199905.1. Taxonomy (GTDB): domain Bacteria; phylum Actinomycetota; class Actinomycetes; order Actinomycetales; family Micrococcaceae; genus Rothia; species Rothia santali. The sequence goes on along the minus strand of NZ_JANAFB010000001.1, from coordinate 83,899 downwards.
GCACCGCCGCGCTGCCACCCCTCGAGAAGTCCGGCCCCCACCGGCGCCGCCTCGGCCTCGTCTCGATCGTCGCCTGCTTCGGCGGGCTGCTGTTCGGGTACGACACCGGCGTGGTCAACGGCTCCGAGGGGCCCATGGCGGCGGACCTCGGGCTGAGCCTCCTGCAGCTCGGCGTCTTCGTCGGGCTGCTGCCCTTCGGGGCCGCGGCCGGTGCACTGCTGTGCGGGCGGCTCTCCGATGCGATCGGCCGCCGGCGGGCCATCATCCTGCTGGCCGTGCTGTTCTTCGGCGGGGTGCTGCTGGTGGTCTTCGCCCCGGGCGGGGACGGCGAGTTCTCCCTCGTCGGATACGCGATGGCCCTCGCGGGTCGCCTGGTGCTGGGGCTCGCGGTGGGCGGTGCGTCCACGGTCGTGCCCGTGTACCTGGCCGAGCTCGCGCCCTACGAGATCCGCGGCTCCATCACGGGCCGCAACGAGCTCGCGATCGTCTCGGGACAGTTGGCGGCGTTCGTCGTCAACGCGCTCATCGCCACGGTCTTCGGCACGGAGGGCCACGTGTGGCGCTTCATGTTCGCCATGTGCGCGATCCCGGCGATCGCGCTGTTCGTCGGGATGCTGCGGATGCCGGAGTCGCCCCGCTGGCTCGTGGAGCACGGCCGGCGCGAGGACGCCCTGGCCGTCCTCCGGACCATCCGGACGGTCCCGCGAGCGGAGGCCGAGCTCGAGCAGATCGACGTCGTCGCGGAGGAGGAGTCCCGCGGCCGGGTGGGCCTCGGCGCGCTGCTGCGCAACAAGTGGCTCGTCCGGATCGTGGCCGTGGGCTTCGGGCTGAGCATGATCCAGTCGCTCACGGGCATCAGCACCGTGATGTTCTTCGGCACCCGTGTCCTGGAGGAGTCGGGCATGACGCCGGGGCAGGCGGTGCTCGCGAACATCTCGTTCGGCGTCGTCGCGGTGATCGGCGGTGTCGTAGCGGTGCGAAACATGGACCGCGTCAATCGCCGCACCACCTTCCTGCTGGGGCTCGCGCTCACGACGTCGTGCCACCTGCTGATCAGCCTGGCCGCGGTGGTCTTCCCGGAGGGCAATCCGGCACGCCCGTTCGTGATCCTGGTGCTCGTCGTGGCGTTCGTGCTCGCGATGCAGACCTTCCTCAACGTGGCGGTATGGGTGTGGCTGGCGGAGATCTTCCCGCTGCACATGCGCGGCCTGGGAATGGGAATCGCCGCGGTCGGCGGCTGGTTGGTCCAGGGCGTGCTCGCGATCCTGATGCCGACGCTGCTGGCCTCCATCGGCCTGGTCGGAGCGTTCCTGATGTTCGCGGTCATCGGCGTCGCCTCGCTGCTGTACGTGTGGCGGCTGGTGCCCGAGACCCGCGGGCGCACGCTGGAAGCGCTCGAGGAAGATGTGACGACGGGGGCGATCCACGCTATCGGGAGGGTGCGGCGGGCCCGAGCTCGGCGCTGACGACGTCACCGTTGACGTGGGTGCGGCCAGCCATCCGACGAGCGCGGCCGGCTGGCCGTCCGAACGTCAGCCCCGCGCCCGCGTCTCCCAGAACGCCACCGCCGAGGCCGCCGCGACGTTCAGCGAGTCCACCCGGTGCGACATCGGGATCGTGACGGTCCGGTCCGCCGCGGCCAGCGTCCCGCGGCCCAGGCCGTCGCCCTCCGTGCCGAGGATCAGGGCGAGCCGCTCGTGGTCCTCCGCGGCCAGCTCCTCCAGGCTCACCGAGTCCTCAGTCAGCGCCAGCGCCGCGGTGACGAACCCGTGCTCGCGCAGCGTCTCCAGGTCTCCGGGCCACGACGTCGCCCGCGCCCACGGCACCTGGAAGACCGTGCCCATCGAGACCCGGATGGCCCGCCGGTACAGCGGGTCGGCGCAGCGTGGGGTGACCAGGACGCCGTCGACCCCCAGCCCGGCGGCCGAGCGGAAGATCGCGCCGATGTTGGTGTGGTCCACGATGTCCTCGAGCACCGCGATCCGGCGCGCGCCGTCCAGCAGCTCGGACACCTCCAGCGGCCGCGGCCGCCGCATTACGGCCAGGGCGCCGCGGTGCAGGTGGAAGCCGGTCAGGCCCTCCAGGACGGCGTCGGCGGCGACGTAGGCGGGCACGCCCGGATGCGCGCGCAGCACGTCCGCGAGGTCCTCGGCCCACTTGTCCCCCATCAGGAAGGACAGCGGCTCGTGGCCGGCGTCGAGCGCGCGGCGCAGCACCTTGGAGGACTCGGCGATGTAGACGCCCCACTCGGACTCGCGCGAGGAGCGCATGCGCACGTCGGTCAGGCCGCGGTAGAAGCGCAGGTCGCGCAGGACGGGGTCCTCGGCGCGGCCGTCGGCGGCCTCGACCTGGGCGGCGTCGATGCGCACGACGCCGGGCAGCGCGTCCACGCGCCGGGCCCGGGCCGCGATGTCCTCGGGGGTCAGCTGGGGGTTGCTCACGGTGCTCGGGGGTCCTGTCGGTCGGGTCAGTCGAAGAAGATCATCTTGACCATGGCGGCCACGCCCAGGACCACGATGATCGAGCGCAGCACGCCCGGGCTCAGCCGCATGCCCACCTTGGCGCCGATCCACGAGCCCACGGTGGAGCTCACCGCGATCAGGAGCACCACCCACCAGTCGATCCGGTCGAAGGCGAAGATGACGTAGGAGACGGCCGCGATGATGTTGACGGCCGAGACCAGGACGGTCTTGATCGCGTTGGCCCCCTGCAGGGAGGCCAGCAGGAACACGCCCAGGATGCCCAGCAGCAGCACGCCCTGGGCCGCAACGAAGTACCCGCCGTACACGCCGGCGAAGAACGTCAGCAGGTAGAGGATGAGCGGCTGCTTGTCGGAGTGAGACTCCCCCGCCGCGGCCGGCGTGGTGGCGCCGGGACCGGGAGGGGTGCCGGCGTCGCGGCCCGAGGATCCGTCGGCGGGCGAGGCCCCCGACTCCGGGACGTCGGGGACGCCGGCGTCGGGGTCCCTCCCCTCCTCTGCGTCGGGGCCCTCGACCGTCTGCACGTCGGTGCCCGACGACGTCGCCGGCCCGCCGCCGTCCGCGCGCGCCCGGCGGGCCTTGACCACGGCCTGCAGCTTGGGCTGGAAGATCACGAACAGCAGGGCCACCGCGATCAGGATCGGCGCGATCGTCTCGAAGACCGACGCCGGCAGGTGCAGCAGCAGGTACGCGCCCAGGATGCCGCCCACCAGCGAGCACGGCAGCAGCTTGAGCAGCACCCGCCCCAGGCCCTTGAGCTTGCTCCGGTACGCCCAGGCGCCCGTGAGGTTGCCCGCGATCAGGCCCATCGCGTTGGAGATCGTGGCCGTGACGGGCGGGAACCCCAGGGAGACCAGCACGGGGAAGGTCACCAGCGTGCCGGAGCCGACGATCGTGTTGATCAGCCCGGCCCACAGCCCGGCGACCAGGATCAGGACGATCTCGAGCGTGCTCACGAGGCGTCTTTGAAGGCGGTGTAGCGCCCGTCGACCTCGGTCAGCTTCAGCGGGGTCTCGTAGGTGGCGCTGAGGTTCTCCGACGTCAGGACGTCCTGGATCGGCCCGGCGGCCACGACGCGGCCGCGGTTGAGCAGCATCAGGTGGGTCAGGCCCTGCGGGAGCTCCTCGAGGTGGTGGGTGACGAGCACGGTGGTGGGCGCGTACGGGTCCCGGGCCAGCTCGGTCAGGCGCTCCACGAGGTCCTCGCGGCCGCCGATGTCCATGCCGGCGCCGGGCTCGTCGAGGATCATCAGCTCGGGGTCGGTCATCAGCGCGCGGGCGATCAGCGCCCGCTTGCGCTCCCCGTCGGACAGCGAGCCGAAGGTCCGGTCCGCGAGCTCGCCCACGCCCCACTGGCCCATGAGCTCGCGGGCACGCCGCTCGTCGTCGGGGTCGTACTGCTCGCGCCAGCGGCCGGTCACCGCGTAGGCGGCGGTGACGACGACGTTCAGGACCGTCTCGCTGTGCGGGATCTGGTTCGCCAGCGCGCCCGAGGTGACGCCGATGCGGGGGCGCAGCTCGAAGACGTCGACCGCGCCGAGGATCTCGTCCAGGATGTCCACCATGCCGCTGGTGGGGAACAGCCGCGCCGCGGCGACGCTGAGCAGCGTCGACTTCCCGGCGCCGTTGGGGCCCAGGACGGCCCACCGCTCGCCCTCCTCGACGCGCCAGCTGACCCCGTCGATCAGGCGCTTCCCTGCGCCACGGACCACGGAGACGTCCACAAGATCTAGAACCACACTCATAGGCACGACTTTAAGGCACCCGGGCACCGCGCGCCCAAACGGGTCCAGCGCGGCGCGCCCCAGCGGGTCTGGAACGGCGCGCCTCGACGGGTCCGACGCGGCGCACCGGACGCGCGGGGCCGGCTCCCGGCATCGCCGCCGCCGCTTCCTATGATGGGGGCATGAGCACCCAGATCAGCATCGTCGCCCTGACCGAACGCCCGTCCGCTGACGAGCACGCCGCGCTCCGCGCCCACCTCGAGGCGGCCGGCGTCGTCGTCGAGGCGTTCACGCCGCTGACCTTCCCCGGGATCGACGCCGTGGCGCCCGGTGGTCAGGAGGTGCCCGTCGAGGCAGCCGGCCCCTACACGGCCGTACTCGTGGAGGGCAGCGCCAAGGAGTCGGTCCGGGAGCTGCGATCCGCGCTGAACCCCGATCCGCAGGTCCAGGCGCTGCCGGGGTACGACGTCGTCGTGCTCGAGCGGCCGAAGGAGAAGGACGCGGGCAAGAAGCGCATGCTGATCATGGACGTCGACTCGACGCTGATCGGCCAGGAGGCCGTGGACGAGCTGGCCGCGCACGCCGGCCTCCAGGAGCGCGTCGCCGCGATCACCGAGCGGGCCATGCGGGGCGAGCTGGACTTCCAGGAGTCGCTGCGCGAGCGGGTGGCCCTGCTCGAGGGCCTCGGGGAGGACGTGCTCGAGCGCGTCGCCGCCGCCCTGACGCTGACGCCGGGGGCGCGGGAGCTGATCGCCGCGTTCAAGGCCCAGGGGCACCCGGTCTGCGTCGTCTCGGGCGGGTTCATCCAGATCCTCGAGCCGCTCGCGCGGCGGCTGAACCTCGACCACGCGCGGGCGAACCTGCTGGGGGTCGAGGACGGGCGACTCACCGGTGAGGTCTCGGGGCAGATCATCGACGCGGACGTCAAGGCCGCGTCCCTGCGCGAGTGGGCGAAGGCGGAGGACGTGGACCTGGACCGCGTCATCGCGGTCGGCGACGGCGCGAACGACCGCTTCATGCTGGAGCGCGCGGGGCTCGGCGTCGCCTTCCAGGCCAAGCCGGCCCTGCGCGAGACGGCCGACGCCCAGGTCACGCTGCGCCGGCTCGACGCCGTGCGGCACTTCGCGGGACTGTAGGCCCCGCGGCCCGGCCGTCGCGGGGGCCGTCGGCCCGGCGACCTCGGCGCGGCGAACCCGCGGGTTTCGAGACGCGGGCGCCCCCGCGGGTTCCGCGGCCCGGGCGCACCCGCGGGACCACCGCGAGTGCCCCCGGGCGAGCGGGGCGGCGGCTACGCCTCGGGGACGAACCCCTTGGCGCCGCCCACGAGCTCGACGTGCCCGGAGGCGACGTCGGCGGTGACCATCTGGGCCACCTCCTGGGCGAACTCCTCGACCGAGTACAGCTTCCCGGCCTCGGCCCGGCGCGCCTCGAGCGCACCGGGGCGGGCCCGGTTGAGCAGCGTCGCGGTGACGGTGCCCTCGATCATGTCCCCGGAGACCACCACGAGCTCGATCCCGCGCTCGGACAGCGCCGGGATCTCCGCGACGAGCGCGTCCTCGCCCGCCCGCTTGGAGCGCGCCACGGCCTCGTACTCTGGCATCGTCTCGACATCGTTGATGAAGTGCGCCTGGTGCGAGGTCACGAAGACGACGCGCGAACCGGGCTGCATGACCTGCGCGGCGGTGCGCAGCAGGTCCAGCTGAGCGTCCCGGTTCAGCTTCAGGGCGTAGTCCTCGCCCAGGTCCGACTCCATGCCGCCCGAGGCGTTGAGCACCAGCACGTCGAGGGTGCCGAAGTTCTCCACGGCGGCCTTGACCAGCGCCTCGACGTCCTCGTGCCGGGTGATGTCGCCGCCCACGGCCACGGCGCGGCCGCCGGCCTCCTCGATGCCCTTGACCACCTTGTTGGCCCGGGGGGCCTTCTGGCGGTAGTTCACGACGACGCTGGCGCCCTCGCCGGCGAGGATCTTGGCGGTGTCCGCTCCGACGCCCCGCGAGGAGCCGGTGACGATGACGGATTTCTGGTCGAGCTGACCCATGGAGAGGTCCTTTCGGTAGGAGTGAAGGGGTGGGCGGGGGCGGAACGCCCCCGGGATGCGCGGATGCGGAGGGGTCAGTGCCCCATGCCGAGGCCGCCGTCCACGGGGATGACGGCGCCCGAGATGTACCCGGCGTCGTCCCCGGTCAGCCAGCGGACCACGCGCGCGACCTCCTCGGGGCTGCCGAAGCGGTGGGCCGGGATGGAGTCCAGGTACTGCTGCTGGGTCTCTTCGGGGAGGACGGCGGTCATCTCGGTGTCGATGAACCCCGGGGCCACCACGTTGGCCGTGATGTTGCGGGAGCCGAGCTCGCGGGTCAGCGAGCGGGCGATCCCGATGAGCCCGGACTTCGACGCCGAGTAGTTGATCTGGCCGGGCGAGCCGTAGAGGCCCACCACCGAGGAGATCAGCACGACGCGGCCGAACTTCTTCCGCAGGAAGCCCTTGGCCGCCCGCTGCACGACGCGGAAGGCGCCGGTGAGGTTGGTGTCGACGACGTCGGCGAAGTCGGCCTCCTTCATCCGCAGCAACAGCGTGTCCTTGGTGACGCCGGCGTTGGCGACCAGGATCTCGACGGGGCCGAACTGGGCCTCGATCTGCTGGAAGGCCTCATCGATCGAGGCGGAGTCCGTGACGTCGGCCCGGACGGCGAAGAAGCCCTCGGGCGCCTCCCCCGAGCGGTAGGTGATGCAGACGTTGTGGCCGGCCTCCCGGTAGGCCTCGGCGATGCTGCGGCCGATGCCCCGGTTGCCTCCCGTGACCAGGACCGTCCTGGGCGCGGGGGTCTCGGTGGTGTTCTCCGTCATGTGCGGTCCTTTCGGTGGCGGTGGGTGCATGCGGTTCGCCGTACGGCGGTCAGTGGCCATCCTATCGGTCGGGCCGACGCCGTGCCGCCGCCCTGTGGACACGCGCGCACCGGCGCCCCCGGGCGGTGCCGCACCGGGTCCCCGGGCCCGCGGCCGCACGGGCACCCCGCCCGGGCCGTCCGAAAGCGGCCCGAGCACCCCGGCCCCGGGAGCCCACCGCCCCTCGGCGCGAACAACCCGCCCCAGGGGGGGGCGCGCGGCGAAGCCCGAAGTGAGATAATGGAACGTTGAGTCAGGACCCCGACGGGGCCCGCGCACGACCCCAGGAGGTGACCGCATGGCTCGATCGCGGCACAACGGCCCGGAGGAGCCCGAGGAGGTTCACTCCATCACCACCGCACACGGCGCCCACAGCACCGACGTCGACGCGCGGATGAAGCGATACGCGATCCAGATGGGACTCCGCATCGTGTGCCTCATCGTGGCGGTGCTGGTCGACGGGTGGCTGCGCTGGGTCGCGGTGGCCGGCGTCGCGATCCTGCCGTGGGTGGCCGTGGTGCTCGCCAACGGCAGCGACCGCGCCGAGGTCCGGGGCGCGTCCTACCTCCCCGAGGAGACGCCCCCGCAGCTGGGCCCCGGTCCCGCGACGTCCTCCGGGGACCCGCTGGATCCCGACGACGTCGCCGCCGGCGAGGACCCGACCGGCGACTCGGCGCCCCACGAGGCGCGCGCCGAGGCCCCGCGCCCGCGCTCCCCGTACGCGGACGACGACGTGATCGAGGGCGAGTTCCGCTCCGGCCACCTGCACGACCGGGACGACCCGGCGGACGGGGACGACCCGGACGGGGACCCGCCCGGGAACAGGAGAGGATGAGCATGGACCTGACCGACCTGCTGGGCGAGCGCGAGGCCGAGCGCCCCGTGTGCTCCCGCCGGGGCTGCTCCGCGGAGGGTCTCCACAGGATCGAGTGGAACAATCCGAAGGTGCACGCCCCCGAGCGGCGCAAGGTCTGGCTGGCCTGCGACGAACACCGCGACTGGCTCGCCGACTTCCTGAGCGCGCGGGGGTTCCTCAAGCGCGTCGCCCCGCTCGGCGGCGAGACCCGCTAGACCGCACGCCCGCTCCCCCGACGTCCGCCGCCGCGGAAGAAAGCCCCACGTGTACAGATTCCTCTTGTCCGGCAAATGGATCGGCGCCTTCCTCCTGTGCGTCCTGTTCTCCCTGCTCTGCGTGTACCTCGCGGGCTGGCAGATGGACCGCAAGGAGGCCCTGGACTACACGAACAGCCGGATCGCGGACAACTACGACGCCGCCCCGGCCTCCTTCGCCGAGGCCGGCGGGAACTTCGCCCGGATGGACCCCGACCTCCAGTGGCAGCAGGTGACCATGACCGGCTCCTACCGGGCCGAGGACCAGGCGCTGGTGCGCAACCGGCCGCACAACGGCCAAGTGGGCTTCGAGGTCCTCGTCCCGTTCACCACGCAGGAGGGGGAGACCGTGGTGGTGGACCGCGGCTGGGTGGCGACCGGCGACGACAACGCGGCCCCCGCCCAGGCGGTCCCGGCCCCGCCGGCCGGCACCGTGACGGTGACCGCCCGCCTGCACTCCCCCGAGGCCGCCACGGGCCGGAACTCGCCCGAGGGCCAGCTGCCCTCGATCGACCTGACCGACTACGCCCAGCGCCTCGACTACCCGATCCAGGAGGGCGCCTACGGGATCATGTCCGCCGAGGACCCGTCCCCGGCCGAGCGGCCCCAGCCGCTCGCGGCCCCCGAGCAGGACGCCGGGCCCAACCTCTCCTACTCGCTGCAGTGGTACGCCTTCGCGGTCCTGATCTACGTGGCCTACGGCTGGTGCGCCCGGCAGAAGGTGCGCAACGACCGGATGGACGCCGAGCTCGTGGCCGAGCTGGAGCAGTACTACGGCACGTTCTACGACGAGGACGGCACGTACGTCGGCGAGGACGACGAGGCCGTGGTGCGCCGCCGCATGGACATGATCGACGACATGCCGCGGCACATGAAGGCCATCGTGCGCCCCCGCCCGGCGAGGAAGCGCCGCGGCATCACCGACGAGGAGGCCGAGGACGCCGCCCTCGACGCCGCGGAGGCGGCCCGCCGGGGCCACTGACCCGGGCCGGGCAGGCCGGCGCACCCGCGCGGACGCGAAGGGCCGGCCTTCCCGCCACCCCACCGAGGGGGGCAGGAAGCCGGCCCAGCATCAAGACGTCACGCCATCACGCCAGCGTGATCAGATCCTGATACTCCTTCGACCACATGTCCTCGAGCGCGTCCGGCAGCATGAGCACGCGCTCGGGCTGCAGCGCCTCCACGGCGCCGACGTCGTGCGAGACCATGACGATCGCGCCCTCGTAGGTCTTCAGCGCGTTGAGGATCTCCTCACGGCTGGCCGGGTCGAGGTTGTTGGTGGGCTCGTCGAGCAGCAGCACGTTGGCGCTCGAGGCGACCAGGGTCGCCAGCGCGAGCCGCGTCTTCTCCCCTCCGGAGAGCACCCCGGCCGGCTTGGACACGTCGTCCCCGGAGAACAGGAACGAGCCCAGGATGGTGCGCACCTGCGTGTCCTGCAGGTCCGGCGCCGCCGAGCGCATGTTCTCCAGGACGCTGCGCTCCTTGTCCAGCGTGTCGTGCTCCTGCGCGAAGTAGCCGAGCTTGAGCCCGTGCCCCGGCTCGACCTGCCCCGAGTCGGGGCGCGCCACGCCGGCGAGCATCCGCAGCAGCGTCGTCTTGCCGGCGCCGTTGAGGCCCAGCACGACGACGCGCGAGCCCTTGTCGATCGCCAGGTCGACGTCGTTGAAGATCTCCAGGGAGCCGTAGGACTTGGACAGCCCGCTGGCCCGCAGCGGCGTCTTGCCGCACGAGGCCGGCGCGGGGAAGCGGATGGCCGCCACGCGGTCCTTGATCTGCTCCGGCTCGACCTCGCGCATGAGCCGCTCGGCGCGCTTGATCATCTGCTGCGCCGCGACCGCCTTGGTGGCCTTGGCGCGCATCTTGTTGGCCTGGTCCATCAGGGCGCCGGCCTTCTTCTCGGCGTTGGCCCGCTCGCGCTTGCGGCGCTGCTCGTCCTGGTCCCGCTGCTGGAGGTAGTGCTTCCAGTCCATGTTGTAGACGTCGACGACGCAGCGGTTGGCGTCCAGGTACAGCACCTTGTTGACCACCAGCTCCATGAGCTCGACGTCGTGGCTGATCACCAGGATGCCGCCGCGGTAGTTCTTGAGGAACTCGCGCAGCCAGGCGATCGAGTCGGCGTCGAGGTGGTTGGTGGGCTCGTCGAGCAGCATCAGGTCCGCGTCGGAGAACAGGATGCGCGCGAGCTCCACGCGGCGGCGCTGGCCGCCCGAGAGGGTGGAGAGCGGCTGGGCGAGCACGCGCTCGGGCAGGTCCAGGTGGTGCGTGATGGTCGCGGCCTCGGACTCGGCCGCGTAGCCGCCGCCGCTCATGAACTCGGCCTCGAGGCGGTCGTAGGAGCGCATGGCCTTGGCGCGCACGACGTCGTCCTCGCTGGCCATGTCCTCCTGGGCCTGGCGCATGCGGGTGACGACGCCGGAGAGCCCCCGGGCGGAGAAGATGCGGTCCCGGGCGAGCTGGCTCATGTCCTCGACCTGCGGGTCCTGCGGGAGGTAGCCGATGCTGCCCGTCCGGGTGACCTCGCCGGCGGCGGGCAGGGTGGCCCCGGCGAGCACCTTGGTCATGGTGGTCTTGCCGGCGCCGTTGCGGCCCACGAGGCCGATCTTGTCCCCCGTGGAGATGCGGAAGTTGACCTCGTCCATGAGCAGGCGGGCGCCCGCCCGCAGCTCGAGGTTTGAAACGTTGATCACGGGAGCGTCGTCGACCTTTCGGTGAAGGGATGGAGGTGGGTGGGGCGGAACCGACCAAGGGGCCGGAACCACGGGATGTGGTCCGGCCCCTTGGGCTCGCGGGTGCGTCCTAGATGTTGAAGCCGAGGGCCCGCATCTGGTCGCGGCCGTCCTCGGTGATTCTCTCAGGACCCCACGGCGGCATCCAAACCCAGTTGACGTGCCACTCGTCGACCAGGGCGTCGATGTTCGACGCGACCTGCTCCTCGATGACGTCCTGGAGGGGGCAGGCGGCCGTGGTCAGGGTCATGTCCATGACCAGCGAGCCGTCGTCGTCCCACCGGGTGCCGTAGAGCAGGCCCAGGTCCACGATGTTGACCCCGAGCTCGGGGTCGATCACGTTGGCCAGGGCGTCCTCGATCTCCTGGGCGGAGGGGCGGCTCTGGGGCGCTGCGGTCTGCTCGCTCACGCGGCGGCTCCCTTCAGGTAGTTGACGTAGCCCTCCTCCTCCAGTCGATCGGCCAGCTCGGGCCCGCCCTGGTCGGCGACCTTGCCGTCGACGAAGACGTGGACGAAGTCCGGCTTGATGTAGCGGAGGATGCGGGTGTAGTGGGTGATCAGCATGACGCCCATGTCGTTGGCCTCGTGGGCGCGGTTGACGCCCTCGGAGACGACCTGCAGGGCGTCGATGTCCAGGCCCGAGTCGGTCTCGTCGAGGATGCCGAACTTGGGGCGCAGCAGCTCGAGCTGGAGGATCTCGTGGCGCTTCTTCTCGCCGCCCGAGAAGCCCTCGTTGACGTTGCGGGTCACGAAGTCGGGGTCGATCTTCAGCTCGCCCATGGCGTTCTTGACGTCCTTGGTCCAGGTGCGCAGGGCCGGGGCCTCGCCGTCGATCGCGGTCTTGGCGGAGCGCAGGAAGTTGGACATCGTGACGCCGGGGATCTCGACCGGGTACTGCATGGCCAGGAACAGGCCGGCGCGGGCGCGCTCGTCGACCGACATCTCGGTGACGTCCTCGCCGTCGAGCAGGATCTCGCCCGAGTCGACCTGGTACTTCGGGTGGCCGGCGATGGTCGAGGCCAGCGTGGACTTGCCCGAGCCGTTCGGGCCCATGATCGCGTGGATCTCGCCCGACTTGATGGTCAGGTTGACGCCCTTGAGGATGGGCTTGGTGGTCTCGTCGGCCAGGATGACCGAGACGTGGAGGTCCTTGATTTCAAGAGTGGACAATGAGTTCTCCTCGTAAGAAGTAAGAATGGGGTGCTGGGCGCTTAGTTGTCGCTGATGGCGAGCTCGGCCTCGAAGGCCTCCATGAGGGAGTCCTCGAGCTCGGGCACGCCGATCTGCTGCACGATCTCGTTGAGGAACCCGCGGACCACCAGGCGGCGGGCCTGCTTCTCCGGGATGCCGCGGGCCATGAGGTACCACAGGTGCTCGGCGTCCATCTGGCCGGTGGTCGAGGCGTGCCCGGCGCCCTCGATGACGCCGGTCTCGATCTCGAGGTTGGGCACCGAGTCGGCGCGGGCGCCGTCGGTCAGCACGAGGTTCTGGTTCTTCTCGTAGCTGTCGGTCCCCTCGGCCTCCTTCTGGATGAGGACGTCGCCCACCCAGACGGTGCGCGCGCCCTCGCCCTGCAGGGCGCCCTTGTACAGGACGTTGGAGGTGTTGCGCGGGGAGTTGTGGTCCACGAAGGAGCGGTGCTCCAGGTGCTGGCCCGAGTCCGCGTAGTACAGCCCGAACAGCTGGGCATTGCCGCCCTCGGCCTCGTAGCGGACGTTGGAGTTCAGCCGGACGATGCGCCCGCCGAGGGTCACGGCGATGTGCTTGTAGCTGCCGTCCTTGCCGACCTGCGCGTCGTGCTGGCCGACGTGCACGGCGTCGTCGTCCCAGCGCTGCAGGGAGATGAGCGTGAGGCTCGCGCCCTCGCGGACGATGGCCTCGACGTTGCCGTTGTGCTGGGCCGAGCCGGTGTGCTCCACCACCACGGTGGTGTGCGAGTTGGCGCCGGCCTCGATCACGAGGTGGCTGTTGGAGCGGCGGTCCGCGCCCCGGCCCGCGACGCGGACGGTCACGGGCTCGGCGTGCTCGGAGTTCTCCGGGATGCGCACGTAGCGCGCCTCGCCGGCGTTGGCCGAGCCGACGGCCGCGGCGCGGTCCGCCGGGCGCAGCACGGAGTCCCGCGGGGCCTGGCCGCCGGCGAGCGTGCCGGCGTCCCAGCCCTCGGGGACCTCCAGGGCGTACGACGCCGCAGGGTCGCCCTCGCGGTCGTCGCTCGCGGCGTCCTCGAAGACGCCCTGCAGCTGCTTGACGGGGCTGAAGCGCCACTCCTCCTCGCGGCCCGTGGGCAGCGAGAAGTCGGCGACGTCGAAGCTCCAGGGCCGCTCGGCGCGCGAGTGCATGATCTGCGAGTCGGATCCGGCGTTGGCCGATCGGCGGGCGCGGATCGTGTCGTCGGCGGCGAGGTCCGGGGAGAGCTTCTCGCCCTCCTGGTCCATGCCGGGAATGGCCGGGCGGGCCTCCCCGACGCGCACGCCGTCGACCTTCTCCGGGGCCTCGGTCTGCTCCGCTTTCATCTGATCAGTCATGTTCTAGCCTACGGATCCTTCCATCTGGAGTTCGATAAGACGGTTCAGCTCGAGCGCGTACTCCATCGGCAGCTCGCGGGCGATGGGCTCGACGAAGCCGCGGACGATCATCGCCATGGCCTCCTCCTCGGGCAGCCCGCGCTGCATGAGGTAGAACAGCTGCTCCTCCGACACGCGGGAGACGGTCGCCTCGTGGCCGAGGGTCACCTCGTCCTCGCGGATGTCGATGTAGGGGTAGGTGTCCGACCGGGAGATCGTGTCCACCAGCAGCGCGTCGCACACCACGTTGTTCTTGGAGTGCTTGGCGCCCTCGCGGATCTGGACCAGGCCGCGGTACGCCGCCCGGCCGCCGCCGCGCGCGACCGACTTGGAGACGATCGAGCTGGAGGTGTTCGGCGCGATGTGCACCATCTTGGAGCCGGTGTCCTGGTGCTGGCCCTCGCCGGCGAAGGCGATGGACAGGGTCTCGCCCTTGGCGTGCTCGCCGACCATGTAGACGGCCGGGTACTTCTGGGTCACCTTGGAGCCGATGTTGCCGTCGATCCACTCCATGGTGGCGCCCTCGTGGGCGATCGCGCGCTTGGTCACCAGGTTGTACACGTTGTTCGACCAGTTCTGGATGGTCGTGTAGCGCACGCGGGCGTTCTTCTTGGCGATGATCTCGACGACGGCCGAGTGCAGCGAGTCCGACTTGTAGATCGGCGCGGTGCAGCCCTCGATGTAGTGGACGTAGGAGCCCTCGTCGGCGATGATCAGCGTCCGCTCGAACTGACCCATGTTCTCCGTGTTGATGCGGAAGTAGGCCTGCAGCGGGATCTCGACGTGGACGCCCGGGGGCACGTAGACGAACGAGCCGCCCGACCACACGGCCGTGTTCAGCGCGGCGAACTTGTTGTCGCCCACGGGGATCACGGTGCCGAAGTACTCCTCGAAGAACTCGGGGTGCTCCTTCAGCGCGGTGTCGGTGTCCAGGAAGATGACGCCCTGGGCCTCCAGGTCCTCGCGGATCTGGTGGTAGACGACCTCGGACTCGTACTGGGCGGCGACGCCGGCGACCAGGCGGTTGCGCTCAGCCTCCGGGATGCCCAGCTTCTCGTAGGTGTCGCGGATCTCCTCGGGGAGGTCCTCCCAGGTCTCGGCCTGCTTCTCGGTGGAGCGGACGAAGTACTTGATGTTGTCGAAGTCGATGCCGGACAGGTCCGCGCCCCAGTTGGGCATGGGCTTGCGGTCGAAGAACTTCAGCGCCTTGAGGCGCAGGTTCAGCATCCACTCGGGCTCGCTCTTCTTGGCGGAGATGTCGCGGACGACGTCCTCGCTCAGGCCGCGCTGGGCGGCCTGCCCGGCGGCGTCGGAGTCGTACCAGCCGTACTGGTAGTTCCCGATGCCCTCGAGCTCGGGGTTCCTCTCCAAGATGTCGGTGATGACGTTACCGTCGGCTGCGCGCTCAACTTGTTCAGTCATGTGACCTTTCCTTACTGGTGGTCGCCCCTCGGTGAGGTGCGTGCTTGTGCTGCGTCCCGCGGGCGAGCGGGATGTGTGTGGTGCAGACGTGTGCTCCGCCGGCCATGGTGGACAGGCGCCGGACGTCGACCCCCAGGAGGGAGGCGATCATCCGGGTCTCCTCCTGGCAGAACTGCGGGAATCGCTCCGCGAGGTCGCGCACGGGGCAGTGCCCCTGGCAGAACTGGATGCTGGAGAGCAGGTGCTCGGGGAGCTCGACCGTCTTGGCCGCCTCCCCCATCGCCATCACCGAGGTGCTGGCGACGAAGCCGTCCCGCGTCATGGCCGCGGCCAGGGCGCGGGTCCGGTCCGCGATGTCGGGCCCCGCCGCGTCCACGATCGGACGGTAGCGGCGCTCCATCTCCTCGAAGCGGCGGCGCGCGAACTCCTCCAGCGCCTCGTCGCCGAGCGCCTCGCGGAGGGCCGACAGCGAGCCGATGGCGATGTCCAGGTAGTCGTTGCCGAGCCGGGCGTGGCCCTGCGGGGCGATGACGTAGCGGCGGGCCGGTCGGCCGGCCCCCGCCCCGTGCTTCCGCACGAGGGTCACCTCGATGAGCTGGTCCCTCTCCAGGGCCTCCAGGTGGCGCCGGATCGCGGCCGGCGTCAGGCCCAGGGCGGTGCCCAGGTCGGCGGCCGAGACCGGTCCGTGAGCAAGCACACCTTGGAGGACCCGGTCGCGGGTCCGCTCCTCGGAATCGGCAGCGCCCCGCGCCGGGGCGGCGTGTTCTTGGGCTGATTGCTTCACGGAATACACAACTGAAGTAT
This sequence comes from Rothia santali, assembly GCF_024199905.1. Lineage (GTDB taxonomy): Bacteria > Actinomycetota > Actinomycetes > Actinomycetales > Micrococcaceae > Rothia > Rothia santali. The sequence continues at coordinate 68,187 of NZ_JANAFB010000001.1, read as the reverse complement.
GTCCTAATTTATTCCGTCCTCGCCACTAAGGGGACCCTTGCCACCGGGCGAACGGGGGCGTTCCCGCGTAGACTGTGACGGTGCCACAACTGGGAGACGAGTACGAGAACGGGTCGGGCGGGCCGGAGCCCGCCCTGCTGATCCGCGACCTGCGGAAGGACTTCGCCGCGGCCCGACGCCGGGACCGGAGGGACGGTCCCGTCCGCGCGGTGGACGGGATCAGTCTACGCGCCGAGTCCGGCCATGTCACCGCCCTGCTGGGGGCCAACGGGGCCGGCAAGACCACCACGCTGGCCTGCGCCCAGGGCCTCGAGCGCCCGACCTCGGGCCTCGTCCGCCTGCTCGGCCGGGACCCCTGGCGGGCCGGCCCGGACCTGCGCGCCCGGGTCGGGATCATGCTGCAGGACGGGGGGCTCCCCCAGGCCGTCCGCCCCGTCCCGCTGCTGAGGCACGTGGCCTCGATGTACCGCCGCCCGGCCGACGTCGACGCGCTGGTCGAGCGGCTGGGCATCGACGGGTTCGACCGGACCTCGATCCGGCGCCTGTCCGGCGGCCAGCGCCAGCGCGTGGCCCTGGCCGCCGCGCTCGTGGGCCGCCCTCACGTGCTCTTCCTCGACGAGCCCTCGGCCGGGCTGGACCCCCAGTCCCGCCGCGTCGTCTTCGAGCTGATCCAGGAGGTGCGCGACGCCGGCACCTGCATTGTGCTCACCACGCACCTCATGGACGACGCCGAGCGGCTGGCCGACTACGTCTACATCGTCGAGGGCGGGCGCAACGTCGTCGAGGGCCGCGTCGAGGAGCTGCTGACCGCGGGCCAGCGGGCCCGCACCCTGCGCTTCACCACGGGCGAGCCGGGCCTGGTCCTCGCCGACCTCCTCCCGGAGGGCCTGCGCGCCTCCCTGCGCCTGACCGAGCGCCAGGCCGGCTCCTACGAGCTGACCGGGCCGCTGGACATCGCGCACCTGGACCACCTGACCTCCCGCTGGCACGGCCGCGGCATCACGCCGTCCAGCCTCGAGCTGCAGCCGCGCAACCTGGAGGACCTCTTCCTCGAGATCTCGGAAAGGAGCAGCCGATGAGCGCCGTCGCGCCCCTGGCCGACCCCGCCGCCCCGGAGGACGGCCCCGCCCCCGGCGGCCGCCGCGTCCTCGCGCAGGGGCTCTACGAGACCCTGGCGATGCTGCGCAACGGCGAGCAGCTCATGCTGCTCATCCTCTTCCCGCTCATGGCGCTGCTGGGGCTCGCGTTCACCAGCTTCATCGACCCGTGGGCGCGGGACCTCGGGATGTCCCGGGTCGACGTCGCGATGCCCGGCGTTCTGGCGCTCTGCGCGCTGTCCACCGCGCTCTCCGGCCAGGGGATCGCCACCGGATTCGACCGCCGCTACGGCGTCCTGCGCTTCCTGTCCACGACGCCGCTGGGCCGGGGCGGGCTGATCCTCGGCAAGGCCATGGCGGTCCTGTCCGTGGTCGTGGTGCAGTACGTGGTGATGGGCCTGGTCGGGGCGGTGCTCGGCTGGACCCCGGGGGTCGCGGGCGTCCTGCTCTCGATCCCGCCGCTGCTGCTCGGCGTTGCGGCCTTCACGGCGCTGGGGCTGCTCGTGGCCGGGACCATCCGGGCCGAGGCGACCCTCGCCGTCGTGAACACCCTGTGGCTCGTCCTCGCCTCGCTGGGCGGCTCGCTCATCCCGGCGCACCGGCTGCCCGGCGTCGGGCCCTGGCTCGTCGAGGCGCTGCCCTCCGGGGCCCTGGGCGCGGCGCTGCGCAGCGGGATCCTGGACCACCAGCTCTCGCTGCCCCACTGCCTCGTGCTCGCCGCGTGGGCCGTGGTGCTGGGCGCGCTGGCCCGGCGATTCTTCAAGTGGGCATGACCACGCCCGGGCGGCGATGCGTTTCCGCCCCGGACCCGCGATAATGGGGTACGGACCCCGCTCCGCGATCAACGCAAGGAAGCCAGCATGACCTCGTCCCGTACAGAGCGCCCCACCCGGAACACGCCCGGGGAGGTGCGGCCCCTCGGCGCCTGGGGAAGGCTCTGGCAGCGGCTCGCGCCCGTCCGGATCACCGCCTGGGTGCGCGCGATGGCGCTGGCCACCGTGCTGGCGAACATGACCCTCATCCTGACCGGCGGGGCCGTGCGGCTCACCCAGTCGGGCCTGGGCTGCCCGACCTGGCCGCGCTGCACCGACGACTCCTGGTCCAACGTCCCCGAGATGGGGATCCACGGCTACATCGAGTTCGGGAACCGACTGCTGACCTTCGTGCTCACCGTGGTCGCGGTGCTGACCTGGATCGCCGTCACCCGCCTCCGGGCCCGCCAGCGCGACCTCTTCGTGCTCGCCACGATCCTCGCGCTCGGCATCCCGGTCCAGGCCGTCGTCGGCGGCGTCTCGGTGCACATGGAGCTCAACCCCTGGGTCGTGGGCATCCACTTCATCCTCTCCGGGACGATGATCGCGCTCGGCGGGATCCTCTACTCGCGGGTCCGCCGGTACTCGCTGGAGCGGGTCCGGGAGGCCGAGCGCCTGCACGACGTCGACGCGAGCGACCCGCTGCTGCGCCGGCTGGGCATCGTCGCGCTGGCCGTCGCCGCCTTCGCCGTCTACATGGGCACACTGGTGACCGGCACCGGCCCCCACTCCGGCGACGCCGACTCCGCGCGGCACGAGTTCAACGCGGTCCTGGTGACCCGCATGCACTCCGTGCCGGTGTGGATCCTGCTAATCGTCATCGTGGCGATCCTCGTGCTGCGCGCCCGGCGGGCGTGGGCCCCCGGCGTCGCCCGCTCCGCCTGGCTGCTCGTGGCGGTCATGGTCTACCAGGGGGCCGTGGGCTACGTCCAGTACTTCAACGGGCTGCCCGGCTGGCTCGTGGAACTGCACCTGCTGGGCGCGGCGCTCACGATCTGGGCGGTCGCGGCGCTCTTCGACCGGATGACGGTCCTGGGCACCGGGGCCCTGCGGGAGCGTGCCGTCCTGCGCGTGGACGCCCCGGTGGACCACCGCCTGGCCGAGGCCGGCCGTCAGGCCGCCGAACGGGACGCCGCCGGACGGGAGACCGCCGAGCGCGGCTGAGGGAGCGCGCCGCCGGCCGGCCTCAGAGGTCGGCGGCGGCCCACCGGACCATCGCGACCGCGGAGGCGAGGGTCTCGGCGTCGTCCCGGGTCACGGGCCCCAGCGGGCGCCGGGGCGGCGCGGTCGCGACGCCGGTCTCCCGGGCCAGCGCGTGCAGCCCGGAGACCGGGCGGATCCCCATGATCACCCGGTTCAGCCCGGCCAGCGCGACCCGCAGCCGCTCCGCCTCCTGCCCTCCCTCGGCGCCGTTGGCGACCGCGAAGAGCCGCGCGAACTCGCGCGGGAAGAATGCTACGAGGCCCGAGTGCCAGGCGTCCGCGGGGCAGGCCTCCTCGAGCATGAGCCGCGCGCTCGAGAGACCATGCGCCAGCTCGTCCGGCCGGCGGCGCGCGGCGAGGTAGGCCCGGCGCCGCTCGAAGGTCTCCCGGTCGGCGGCCGTGTCCTTGAACGCGACCACGGTCTCCAGCTCGGCCAGGTCCGCCGCGAGCTCCACCGGGAGGTCGAACCCGGTGGTCACGGGGTTGTTGTAGACGCAGAGCGGGAGGGCGGTCGACTGCACGAGCGTCTCGACCTGGTCGGCCACCTCGGCGCTGGTCAGCGGGATGTAGGACAGCGCGTTCAGGACGTAGCCGTCCGCGCCCGCGTTCTCGGCGTCCCACGCCAGCCGCTGCACCTCGGCGGTGGTCATCGCGGAGATCCCCGCGGCCACCGGGACGCCGGTGCCCTGGGCGGCCGCCACGGCCGTCTCCACGACCTCGCGGCGCTCCTCCCGGCTCAGGTACGCGAACCCGCCGGAGGTGCCGAGGACCACGACGCCGTCCGGCCCCGCCTCGCAGACCTGCGCGACGTGGGAGAACAGCTCGGCGTGGTCGATGGCCCCGCCGCCCAGCAGCGGGGTGATCGGATAGGCCAGGACGCCGCGGAAGTCCATCCGCGGGCTACAGGACCGCGCCGCCGACGAACGGGTCGACGGCGAGGGCGATGAACAGCAGCGTCAGGTAGGTGATCGAGGCGTGGAAGACGACCATCGCGGTGCGGGAGGTGGCCTGCTCCTCGAGCGCGAGGCGGTGCAGGCGGTGGCACTGGAAGATGAACCAGGCGCCGCTCACCAGCGCGGTGAGGCCGTAGACCCAGCCGGCGCCGCCCACGGGGATGAGCAGCAGCGAGCAGATCACGGTGGCCCAGGCGTAGAGGACCACCTGGACGGACACGGCCTTGGCCGAGGCGATCGCGCCGAGCATGGGGATCCCGGCCCGCTGGTAGTCCTCCGCGTACTTCATGGACAGCGGCCAGTAGTGCGGCGGCGTCCACAGGAAGACCACCAGGAACAGCACGACGGCGGACCAGCTCAGGGTGTTCTCCACCGCGGCCCAGCCGATGAACACCGGCATGCAGCCGGCGATGCCGCCCCACACGATGTTCTGCGCGGTGCGGCGCTTGAGGATGATCGAGTAGAAGACCACGTAGAGCAGGATCGCCAGCAGGGCGAGCCCGCCGGCCAGGGGGTTGACCGCCAGCGTGAGGAAGACCACCGAGACGATCGAGAGCAGCCACGCGAAGACCAGCGCCTGCCGGTCCGTGACCTCGCCGGTGACCAGGGGGCGCCGCTCGGTGCGGCGCATCAGGCGGTCGGCCTCGCGGTCGATGTAGCAGTTGAAGGCCCCGGCCCCGCCGGCCGCCAGGGCGCCGCCGAGCATGGTGGCCAGGATCAGCAGCGGGCTGGGCCAGCCCTTGGCCGCGAAGATCATAGTGGGCGCCGTGGTCACCAGCAGCAGCTCGATGACCTGCGGCTTGGTCAGCAGGAAGTAGGCGCGCGCCTTGCGGCGCAGCCCCACGCGGCCGGCGTCGGCCCGCCGCGCCCGGGACGGCACCGGCGCGACCCCGGGATCAGAGTCGCCAGCGTGCGACTCGACCAGCGATCCGTTCTCGGTGCCGTGATGCTTCACTGAGGGGTTCCTCCGACGATTGATGGTGCGCCCACCGGAACGCGGTCTCGCGCCGCGTTGATGGACCAACTACCAGCATATATGGGTTGGCCCGGCGTGTCCCTCCTCTCGCGGTGAGATGTGCCATGGATTCCGCCCGGCGGCGCCCGCGACGCGCTTTAGCTGACAGCTCAGTCGCCTGTCTCCGCGCGCGGCCGTGCCTTATGGTGAGACATAGGACATGCGGGGCGACGGAGCAGCAGTGCGCGCGCCTCCCCGCCTCGCCCGGCGCGAGCCGCCGGGATCCACACCTAGCGCCGTCCCATGGAAGGGGAACGAATTTCGTGCCGGACCTGAATCAGAAGCTCGAATGGACCGAACAGGACAAGCGGGCGGTGGACACCATCCGGGTCCTCGCCGCCGACGCCGTGGAGAAGGTGGGCAACGGGCACCCCGGGACCGCCATGAGCCTCGCTCCGCTGGCCTACCTACTGTTCCAGAAGGTGATGCGCCACGACCCCACGGACGACCGCTGGTCCGGCCGTGACCGCTTCGTCCTCTCCCCCGGTCACACCTCGCTCACGCTCTACCTCCAGCTGTACCTCTCGGGCTACGGCCTGGAGCTCGAGGACATCGAGTCGCTGCGCACGTGGGGCTCGCTGACCCCGGGGCACCCCGAGTACAAGCACACCAAGGGCGTCGAGATCACCACGGGCCCGCTGGGCCAGGGCCTGGCCTCGGCCGTCGGCTTCGCCTACGCCCAGCGCCGCATGCGCGGCCTCTTCGACCCCGAGGCCCCCGAGGGCGAGAGCCCCTTCGACCACACGATCTACACGATCGCCTCGGACGGGGACCTCCAGGAGGGCGTCACCAGCGAGGCCTCCTCGCTGGCCGGCCACCAGGAGCTCGGCAACCTCGTGGTGGTCTACGACCAGAACCACATCTCCATCGAGGACGACACCGACGTCGCGTTCACCGAGGACGTCCTGAAGCGCTACGAGGCCTACGGCTGGGACGTCCGCCGCGTGGACTGGACCGAGCACCACGGCGAGTACACCGAGGACGTCGAGGCGCTCTACGAGCAGATCGTCGCGGGCAAGAAGGAGACCGGCAAGCCGACCCTGATCGCCCTGCGGACCATCATCGGCTGGCCCGCGCCGAACAAGCAGAACACCGGCGGCGTGCACGGCTCCAAGCTCGGCGAGGACGAGGTCAAGGCCGTCAAGGAGCACCTGGGCTTCGACCCGGAGAAGTCCTTCGACGTCGCGGACGAGGTCGTCGAGCACTCCCGCGCGGTCGTGGAGCGCAGCCGGGCCGAGCGCGAGGAGTGGGAGCGCTCCTTCAGCGCGTGGCAGCAGGAGAACCCCGACGCCGCCGCGCTGTTCGACCGCCTCTCCTCCGGCCGCCTGCCCGAGGACTACCGGGACGTCTTCCCGGTCTTCGAGGCCGGCAAGCCGCTCGCGACCCGCGCGGCCAGCGGCGAGGTCATCAACGCCATCGCCGAGACCTTCCCCGAGCTGTGGGGCGGCTCCGCCGACCTCGCCGGCTCGAACAACACCACGATCGACGCCGCGGACTCGTTCAACCCGACCGACCGCAGCACCGGGAAGTTCCACGCGAACCCCTACGGCCGCGTCCTGCACTTCGGCATCCGCGAGCACGCGGCGGCCGCGATCGTCAACGGCATCGTGCTCTCCTCCCCCACCCGGGCCTACAGCGGCACGTTCCTGATCTTCAGCGACTACCAACGCCCGGCGGTCCGCCTCTCGGCGCTGATGGGCGTCCCCTCGATCTACGTGTGGACGCACGACTCGATCGGCCTCGGCGAGGACGGCCCGACCCACCAGCCGGTCGAGCAGCTCTCCTCGCTACGCGCCATCCCGAACCTCGACGTCGTGCGCCCCGGCGACGCGAACGAGACGGCCGTCGTCTGGCGCACCATCCTGGAGAACCGGGACAACCCCGCCGGGATCGCGCTGACCCGTCAGGCCGTGGCCACCCTGGCCCGCGAGGACCTGCACCCGGAGGCCGAGGGCGAGAAGCTCGCCTCGGCGGAGGGCGCCGCGCGCGGCGGCTACGTGCTCGCCGGGACCGAGGGCGAGCCCGACGTCGTCCTGATCGCCACCGGCTCCGAGGTGGACCTCGCGCTCGAGGCCCGCGAGGCGCTGCGCGGCGAGGGCGTCGCGGCGCGCGTCGTGTCGATGCCGTGCCGCGAGTGGTTCGCGCAGCAGTCCGAGGAGTACCGCGAGTCGGTCATCCCGGCCGCCCGGAAGGCCCGCGTCACGGTCGAGGCCGGCGTCGCGATGTCCTGGAACGACCTGCTGGGCGACCACGGCCGCGCGGTCTCGCTCGAGCACTTCGGCGCCTCGGCGGACTACAAGACCCTGTACTCGGAGTTCGGCATCACCGCCGACGCCGTGGCCCAGGCGGCGCGCGACTCGATCGCCTCCGCCCGCGGCTGAGGCGCCCCGGGCCGGCCGGTGACGCCGGCCGGCCCGGGCCCCGCCCTCGCCAGACACCCCGCGGCGCCCGCGCGCCCGCCCCTCGCCGACAGCGGCGGCCGCCCGGGCCGCCGCGCCACCCCAGGAGGATCCACGATGTCCACCCCCACCCAGAAGCTCTCCCAGGCCGGAGTCTCCATCTGGCTCGACGACCTCTCCCGCGAACGGCTGACCACCGGCAACCTGCAGGAGCTCATCGACACCCGCGACGTCGTCGGCGTCACCACCAACCCCACGATCTTCGCCCAGGCCCTGTCCCAGGGCGAGTCCTACGACGAGCAGATGAAGCAGCTCGCCGAGCAGGGCGCCGACGTCGAGGACGCGGTCTTCTCCGTGACCACCGACGACGTCCGCGACGCCTGCGACGTGCTCGCCCCCCTCCACGAGGCGACCCAGGGCGTGGACGGCAAGGTCTCGATCGAGGTCGACCCGCGCCTGGCCCACGACGCCGAGAAGACCACCGAGATGGCCGCGCGCCTCTCAAAGGCCATCGGGCGCGAGAACGTCATGATCAAGATCCCCGCGACCGAGGCCGGGCTGGAGCCGATCGCCGCGACGCTGGCCGAGGGCATCAGCGTCAACGTGACCCTGATCTTCTCGCTCGAGCGCTACCGCGCGGTCATCAACGCCTACCTGACCGGTCTCGAGCGCGCGCTCGAGAACGGCAAGGACCTCGGCTCGATCCACTCGGTGGCCTCCTTCTTCGTCTCCCGCGTCGACTCCGAGGTGGACAAGCGCCTCGAGGCGATCGGGACCGACGAGGCCCGCGACCTCAAGGGCCGCGCCGGGCTGGCCAACGCGCGCCTGGCCTACCAGGTCTACGAGGAGGCCATCGGCTCCGAGCGCTGGAACCGCCTCGCGCAGGCCGGCGCCAAGCCGCAGCGCCCCCTGTGGGCCTCGACCGGCACCAAGGACCCGAGCTTCCCGGACACCATGTACGTGACCGGCCTCGTGGCCGAGGGCACCGTCAACACCATGCCGGAGAAGACCCTCGAGGCCACGGCGGACCACGCCGAGGTCACCGGGGACACCGTCCGCGGCACCTACGACGAGTCGGAGGCCGTGCTCAACCGCCTCGAGTCGCTGGGCATCTCCTACAACGAGGTCGTCGCGCAGCTCGAGACCGAGGGCGTGCAGAAGTTCGAGGACTCCTGGGAGGAGCTCCTGCAGACCGTCTCCACGGCCCTCGGCAAGTAGCCGACCCACCCCCCGCGCCGCGGGCGTCCCCTCCCGGGCGCCCGCGGCGGCGCGGTCCGGTCCCGCGGACCGCGCGTTCCTCCACCGACCGAAGGATGAGCGTGTCCCCGACTCACGAATCGAATCCACTCAGGGATCCCCACGACAGGCGCCTGACCCGCATCGCGGGGCCCTCGGCGCTGGTGCTCTTCGGCGTCACGGGCGACCTCGCACGCAAGAAGCTGCTGCCCGCGATCTACGACCTCATGAACCGCGGCCTGCTGCCCCCGAGCTTCGCGCTCGTCGGCTTCGGCCGCCGCGAGTGGTCCGACGAGGACTTCGTGGCCCAGGTGCGCGACGCCGTCGAGAACCACTCGCGCACGCCGTTCCGCGAGGACGTGTGGAACCAGCTGACCTCGGGCATCCGCTTCGTCCAGGGCGCCTTCGACGACCCCGAGGCGTTCGGCCGCCTGCGCGCGGTCCTCGACCAGCTGGACGAGGACCGCGGCACCAAGGGCAACCACGCCTTCTACCTCTCCATCCCTCCCAATGCCTTCGAGCAGGTCTGCCAGCAGCTCGCCGACAACGACCTCGCGACCCACGAGCAGACCTCGGGGTGGCGCCGGGTCGTCATCGAGAAGCCCTTCGGGCACGACCTCGACTCCGCGCGGGAGCTGAACGCGATCGTCGAGCGGGTCTTCCCCGCCGACTCCGTCTTCCGGATCGACCACTACCTCGGCAAGGAGACGGTCCAGAACATCCTGGCCCTGCGCTTCGCCAACCAGATGTTCGAGCCGCTGTGGAACGCCAACTACGTGGACCACGTGCAGATCACCATGGCCGAGGACATCGGCATCGGCTCGCGCGCGGGGTACTACGACGGCGTCGGGGCCGCCCGGGACGTCATCCAGAACCACCTGCTCCAGCTGCTCGCGCTCACCGCGATGGAGGAGCCCATCAGCTTCGGGGCCGACCACCTGCGCTCCGAGAAGGAGAAGGTGCTCGCCGCCGTCCGGCTCCCCGAGGACCTCGAGGAGGCCTCGGCGCTGGGCCAGTACGCCGGCGGGCTGCAGGGCGGCGAGGAGGTCAAGTCGTTCCTGGAGGAGCAGGACATCCCGCAGGACTCCCTGACCGAGACCTACGCGGCCATCAAGCTGGACATCAACACGCGCCGCTGGTCCGGGGTCCCCTTCTACCTCCGGGCCGGCAAGCGCCTGGGCCGGCGGGTCACCGAGATCGCCGTGGTCTTCAAGTCCTCACCCAACCTGCTGTTCCGGCACCGCTCCCACGAGGACTCGGACCAGAACGCCATCGTGATCCGCATCCAGCCCGACGAGGGCGTGACCATCCGGCTCGCCTCCAAGGTCCCCGGGACCCAGCGGGAGCTGCGCGCGGTGAACATGGACTTCGGCTACGGATCCTCCTTCACGGAGTCGAGCCCGGAGGCCTACGAGCGGCTGATCCTCGACGTCCTGCTCGGGGAGCCGCCGCTGTTCCCGCGCCACGAGGAGGTCGAGCTGTCCTGGAAGATCCTCGACCCGTTCGAGGAGCACTGGCGGGACCACGGGGTCCGGCCCGAGACCTACGTGCCGGGGTCCTGGGGACCCGAGTCGGCACACCGTCTACTCGCCCGCGACGGGCGCGCCTGGAGGAGGCCGTAATGGGCACCGTTCTGGAAGACACCACCACGTCCAACGTGGACAAGACCCTCTCCCGGCTCCGCGCGGAGACCGGGGTGCGCACCCTCGGCCGGGTGCTGACCCTGGTCATCATCGCGGAGAAGGGGCACTCCAAGAAGGCCGTCGAGGCGGCGATCTCGGCCAGCCGGGAGCACCCGTGCCGGATCATCGTCCACATCGCCCACGACGCCGAGGCCGAGAACCGCCTGGACGCCGAGATCAACCTGGGCGGCGAGGCCGGCGCCAGCGAGGTCGTCATCCTGCGCGGCTGGGGCGACTCCGCCCGGGCCTCGGAGCCCCTGCTCGCGGCCCTGCTGCTGCCGGACGCCCCGATCGTGGTCTGGTGGCCCCACGCCCTGCCCGACGACGACGCCGACGAGTCGCTGCGGCAGATCTCGACCCGCCGGATCACCGACTCCGCCCGCGCCGAGCACCCGTGGAAGGCCCTGAACGCGCTGCGCAAGACCTACCTGCCGGGCGACACGGACCTGGCCTGGACGCGCCTGACCCAGTGGCGCATCCAGCTCGCCGCGGTCCTGGACGACCTGCCGCCCGAGGCGACCCGCAAGGTCGTCGTCGAGGGCTCGGAGCGCTCCCCGTCCGTGATCCTGCTGGGCGCCTGGCTGGGCTACAAGCTGGACGCCGACGTCGAGGTGCTCGGCGACCCCCACCAGCGCGGCCTCTTCCGGGTCACGCTGTGCCGCGAGGGCGGCGACGTCACGATCCACCGCCCCGGCCGGAGCGTGGCGACCCTCTCCCAGCCCGGCAGCCCGGACCAGCAGATCGCCCTGCCGGTCCGCACGCTGGACCAGTGCCTCGCCGAGGAGCTGCGCCGCCTGGACCCGGACGAGGCCTTCGGCGACGTCCTGACCCGCGGCCTCGAGAGCGCGCGGGTCACCTGGCTCGAGGGAGACATCGACGGGGAGCCCGTCGATGAGGACACCAGAACGGAGGCCTACGATGCCTGAGCGACACCCCCTGACCGTCGTCCACCCGGACAAGGACCGGCTGCGCGAGGCGACCGGCGCCCGGATCGTCCTGGCGCTGGCCGACGCCCTGGCCGAGCGGGAGACCGTGCACGTCAGCCTCACCGGCGGCAGCATGGGCATCGCCGTCTGGGAGGCGGTGGCCTCGAGCCCGCTGGCCGAGCTCGTCGCGTGGGACCGCGTGCACTTCTGGTGGTCCGACGAGCGCTTCCTCCCCACCGGCGACGGTGATCGCAACGCCCAGCAGGCGTTCGACGCGTTCCTCGGCGGTTCGGCGGTTCCGGCGGGCAACATCCACGTCATGGGTTCCAGCGACGAGTTCCCGGACCAGCACCGTGCGGCCGAGGTCTACGCGGCCGAGCTGGCCGAGTGGGCCGAGGACGGCGCGGCGGCCCCCCGCTTCGACCTCACGCTGCTGGGCATGGGCCCGGACGGGCACATGGCCTCCCTGTTCCCGGGGCGCGAGGAGATCCTCGAGGACGACGCCGCCGCGCTCGGCATCGAGGACTCCCCCAAGCCGCCTCCCGGCCGGGTGACGCTCACTCTGCCGCTGATCAACGGCTCCGAGCGGGTGTGGTTCCTGGTCGCCGGGCAGGACAAGGCGCCGGCGCTGGGACGCGTGCTGGACGTGGCCGGCCGGGCCGCCACCGTCGAGGAGCTGCGCGAGACGCCGGCGGCCGGCGCCCACGGCATCCGGGAGACGCTGTACCTGGTGACGCGCGACGCGGTGGGCGAGGCGGGCGGCTGAGTCGGCGCCTCCGCGAGCCGGGGCGGCGGGCGGCTGACTCGGCGCTTCCGCGAGCCGGACGGAGGCCGATCCCGCCCGCCGCGGGCGGCGCGGGCGTCTGCTCCGGGGTTCCGTGAGGTGCGCCCCCCCCCCGATCCTTTCGCCCCGCACGCGAAGAGCGCCGGTTCCCTTCGAGGGAACCGGCGCTCTTCGCGTATCCGGGATGCGCCGACCCGCGCGCCGCGAGGCCGGGGCCTAGATGACCGTGAGCCGCAGCATGAGGGCGTAGGCGATGATCGCCACGACCCACACGAGGATCGTGGTCACGGTCAGCCGCACCAGGTTGCGCGAGGCGACGCCGGAGGAGTTCAGCGAGCTGGTCATGCCGCCGCCGAACATGTCGGACAGTCCCCCGCCCTTGCCCTTGTTGAGCAGCACGAAGAAGACCGTGAGCACGCTCGTCAGGGCGATGATCCCGATCAGGAGCCAGCGAATGATTTCCACGTCGACCTTTCCCTCGCGTCCGGGGCCGCCGTGCGGCCGGCCGGGCGCTCTCGTGTTGTTGACCGGATCCGACTATACGGCATGGGCGGGGCGGCGGTCAGCCCTGCCACCCCGCCCCGCCGGCGTCGTGCCCTAGGACGCGACGTGGTCCTCGAAGCGGGCGATGTTGGCGAACTCCTCGGCCTTCAGCGAGGCGCCGCCGACCAGGACGCCGTCGACGTCGCGCTCGGCCAGGATCGCCGCGGCGTTGGCCGCCTTGACGGAGCCGCCGTAGAGGATGCGGACCTTGCGGGCGGTCTCCTCGCCGTAGAGGCGCTCGAGCTCGGCGCGGATCGCGGCCGACATCTCCTGGGCGTCCTCCGGGCCGGCGACCTCGCCGGTGCCGATGGCCCACACGGGCTCGTAGGCGACGACGAGGCTCGCGGCGTCCTCGGCGGAGACGCCGGCGAGCGAGCCGCGCAGCTGCTCGAGCGTGTAGTCCACGTGCGTGCCGGCCTGGCGGACCTCGAGGCCCTCGCCGACGCACAGGATGGGGGTCAGGCCGTGGCGGTAGGCCGCGGCGACCTTGCGGGCGCACAGCTCGTCGGACTCGCCGTGGATGGTCCGGCGCTCGGAGTGGCCGACCAGCACGAAGGCGCAGTCGAGCTTCTTGAGGAAGGCGCCGGAGATGTCCCCGGTAAAGGCCCCGGAGTCCTGGTCCGAGAGGTCCTGGCCGCCGTAGGCCAGCTTCAGCTTGTCCCCGGCGACCAGGGTCTGCACGGAGCGCAGGTCGGTCGCGGGCGGGAAGACGGCGACCTGGACGCGGGCGTGGTCGAAGTTCTTGGCGTCGTCGAGCGTCCAGGCGAGCTTCTGGACCAGGGCCACGCCCTCGGCGTGGTCGAGGTTCATCTTCCAGTTGCCGGCGATCAGCGGCTGGCGGTCGTAGACGCCGTCGGTCTGCGTGGTCATGGGGGGTTCCTTTCGTCGGGAGCCGGGCCGCGAGGATGCGGCGCGGCGATCCGGGCGGGGCGGCGGGCCGGACGGGCGAGGAGGGCGGATCGTCGACGATCCGCCCTCCTCGTGGCCGCTAGGCCCCCAGCGCCTCGAGCCCGGGAAGGGTCTTGCCCTCGATGAACTCGAGGGAGGCGCCGCCGCCGGTGGAGATGTGGCCGAACTGGTCGTCGGTGAAGCCGAGGTTGCGCACCGCCGAGGCGGAGTCGCCGCCGCCGATCACGCTCATCGCCGGGGAGTCGACGATCGCGCGGGCCACCGCGCGGGTGCCCTCGGCGAAGGCCTCCATCTCGAAGACGCCCACGGGGCCGTTCCAGAAGATCGTGCCGGCCCGGGCGATGTACCCGGCGAAGAGCTCGCGGGTCTTCGGCCCGATGTCCAGGCCCGTGCCGGAGGCGCCGATCTCGCCCTCCTCGAGGGACTCCACGGGGCGCACCTCGGTGCGGGCGTCGGCGTCGAACTTCTCGGCCCAGACGATGTCCACCGGCAGGACGAACTCGGTGCCGGCCTCCTCGGCGCGCTTCAGGTAGGCCCGGACGTTCTCGACCTGGTCCTTCTCGAGCAGGGAGGAGCCGACGGCGTAGCCCTGGGCGGCCGCGAAGGTGTAGCCCATGCCGCCGCCGATCAGCAGGGCGTCGGCCTTGCCGATCAGGTTGTCGATCACGGCGAGCTTGTCCGAGACCTTGGACCCGCCCATGATGACCACGAAGGGCCGGTCCGGCTCCTGGATGACCTTGGTGAGGACGTCCAGCTCGGTCTTGACCAGGTCGCCCAGGTAGGAGGGCAGGCGCTGGGCGATGTCGTAGACGGAGGCGTGGCGGCGGTGCACCGCGCCGAACGCGTCGTCCACGTACGCGCCGTCCTCCCCGGTCAGGGAGGCCAGCTCGCCGGCGAACTCCGCGCGCTCGGCGTCGTCCTTGGAGGTCTCGCGCGGGTCGAAGCGGACGTTCTCCAGGACCAGGATCTGGCCGTCCCGGAGGGCCTCGGCCCGGGCGCGGGCGTCCTCCCCCACGACGTCGCTCGCCGCCAGCACCTCGACGCCGGCGAGCTCCCCCAGTCGCTCGGCGGCCGGGGCCAGCGAGTACCGGGGGTCCACCTGGCCCTTGGGGCGGCCCAGGTGGGCCATCACGATGACACGCGCGCCGGCGCGGGCCAGCTTCTCCAGGACCGGCAGCGAGGCGCGGATGCGCCCGTCGTCGGTGACCCTGGTCCCGTCCAGCGGGACGTTGAGGTCCGAGCGGACGAGGACGGTGCGCCCCTCCACTCCCTGGGACATCAGCTCGGCCAGTGCGTGTGCCATCGTGTTAGCTCTCCAAACGTCGTCGTGAGGTGGTGACTGCTACCGGTAGCCTACAGCTCGGCCGCCAGCTTGTTGGTGAACATGACGGTGCGGGAGGTGTAGCCCCACTCGTTGTCGTACCACGCGAAGACCTTGACCTGGCCGCCGATGACGGTGGTCAGCGGGGCGTCGAACACGGTGGCGATGGGCTCGCCCTCGATGTCCTTGGAGACGATGGGCTCCTCGGAGTACTTGATGATGCCCTTGAGCTCGCCCTCGGCGGCCTCCTTGAGCGCGGCGTTGACCTGCTCGGCGGTGACCTCCTTCTCCGGGGTGAAGGTCAGGTCGGTGATCGAGCCGGTGATGACGGGGACGCGGATGGCCAGGCCGTCCAGCTTGCCCTCCAAGGCCGGCAGCACCTTGCCGACGGTCTTGGCGGCACCGGTGCTGGTGGGGACCATGTTCACGGCGGCGGCGCGGGCGCGGCGCAGGTCGGAGTGGGGGGCGTCCTGCAGGCGCTGGTCGGCGGTGTAGGCGTGGATGGTGGTCATCAGGCCCTCCTTGATGCCGAAGCTGTCGTTCAGCACCTTCGCCAGCGGGGCCAGGCAGTTGGTGGTGCAGGAGGCGTTGGAGACGATGTTGTGCTTCGAGGAGTCGTACTCGCCGTCGTTGACGCCCATGACGAACGTGCCGTCCAGGTTCTTGCCCGGGGCGGAGACGATGACCTTGCGGGCGCCGGCGTCGAGGTGGGCCTTGGCCTTCTCGCCGTCGGTGAAGAAGCCGGTGGACTCCAGGACGATGTCGACCCCGAGGTCCTTCCAGGGCAGGTTGGCCGGGTCCTTCTCGGAGAGCACGCGGACCTCGTGGCCGTCGACGACGATGTTGCCGTCGCGGACCTCGACCTCGGCGTCGAGCGGGCCCATGATCGAGTCGTACTTGAGGAGGTGCGCCAGGGTCTTGGGGTCGGTGAGGTCGTTCAGGGCGACGATCTCGAGGTTCTCGCCCTGCTCGCGCACGGCGCGGAAGAAGTTGCGGCCGATGCGTCCGAAGCCGTTGATTCCGATGCGTACAGTCACTGCGATCAAACTCCTCAGTCTGAGTGGTGGCGGTCGTCGGACGCGCGCCGGAGGGCGCCCGTCCAGCCGAAGTCAACGCTACGCGTCGGGCGCAGCGCCCGGAAGCCCATGTGTGGGTTTCCCTTCGGACCTGATCCCAGTTTAGGTGATTTCGTGTGCGTTTGGGTGTGTTTCCGGCAGATTTTTTCGAGGAGTCGGGAACAGGGGTCCGTGGTGGGGGTCACGCGCGTGCCTCCGCGGCCCTCCACGAACCCCGGCCCGCCGGTGCATGCGCGAGGACCCGCCCCGCCGGAGGGGGCGGGACGGGTCCGTGCGATGAGGTGGGTTCGGTTGCGCTTTGAGCTGAACGGCCCGGGGCTCAGGCCTCCTCGGCCCGGTCCACGGCGTCGGTGCCGGGAATCCCCTCCGCGATGGCGTGCTTGTCCGCCATGGCCAGCAGGCGGCGGATCCGGCCCGCGATCGCGTCCTTGGTCAGCGGCGGGTCGGCCAGCCGGCCCAGCTCGTCGAGGCTCGCGTGGCGGTGGGCCAGCCGCAGGCGGCCGGCGTAGAGCAGGTGGTCCGGGACGTCCTCGCCGAGGATCTCCAGCGCGCGCTCGACCCGGGCCCCCGCGGCCACCGCAGCCTGCGCCGAGCGGCGGAGGTTGGCGTCGTCGAAGTTGGCCAGCCGGTTGGCGGTGGCCCGCACGTCCCGGTGGGTCCGGCGGTCCTGCCACTGCTCCAGCATCCCGAAGGCGCCCATGCGGCGGAGCAGCTGGGCGATGGTCTCGCCGTCGCGCACGACGACGCGGTCCGCGCCCCTGACCTCGCGCGCCTTGGCGAAGACGTCGAGCCGGCGGGCCGCGCCCACCAGCGCCAGCGCCGCCTCCGGCCCGGGGCAGGTGAACTCCATGGCGGAGGAGCGCCCCGGCTCGGTCAGCGAGCCGTGGGCGAGGAACGCGCCGCGCATCACGGCCTCGGATTCGGCGAGCGAGCCGTTGACCACGGCCGGGGGCAGGCCCCGCACCGGGCGGCCGCGCGTGTCCAGCAGTCCGGTCTGGCGGGCCAGCGCCTCCCCGCCGCGGCGCACACGCACCAGGTAGTGCTCGCCGCGCTTGAGCGCGCCCCCGGAGACGCCGAGCAGCTCGCTGCGGTGGCCGTAGACGTCCTCGATCACGGTCCTGACGCGCTGCGCGGTCGGCAGGTGGTCGAGCTCGGCCTCGATGACGATCTGGTCCCCCACCAGGTGCAGGCCTCCCGCGAAGCGCAGGATCGTGGCGACCTCCGCCTGCTTCGTCACGGACTTCGGCACGTCGAGGGCGGCGAGTTCGTCTTTCACGAGTGCCGTGAGGGCCATGCTGGGATTACCTCCGAATTGGGCTGAGGGGCACCGCGCGACGGCGCGCGGTGCGGCCGTGCAGTGATGTGGACCTTCAGGCGAGGTTACACGCTCGGTTCCGGAGGTTCCACGTGAGTGCGGTCGGTCGCCCCACTCATGACCTCGTGGTAGGCCGCCGCCAGCAGCAGGGGGTCGTGGACGTCCGCGGACCCCTGGGCCCGCACGCGGCGCCACAGGACCCGGGCGCCGCGCCGCGCGGCCGCGGCCTCGAACTCCTCGACGCGGTCGATGGCCGAGGGGTCGGCGATGACGGCGTCGACCCTCAGCTCGGGGGCGAAGCGGGCCAGCGCCTCGAGGTGCCCCGCCGCCCCGAGCCCGGCCGTCTCGTGCTCCTCCAGCCCCAGGTTCATGGTCACGCAGATCTTGGCGTCCGACTGCTGCAGCGCGGCGCGGTTGGCCGGAACGAGCAGGTGCGGGATCACGGAGGTGAACCACGAGCCGGGGCCCAGGACGACCCACTCGGCCTCGCGCATCGAGGCGACGGACTCGGGGCACGGCCGGGGGTCGGCGGGCGTGAGGGCCACGTCCTCGACCCGCGGCTCCTTCGCGAGCCGCGCCTGGCCGGTCACCGTGCGGCGCACGCCGTCGCGGCCCACCGCGCAGCCCGTGATGACCAGCGGATCCAGCGCCATCGGCAGCACCCGGCCGTGGATCCGCAGGAGCCGGCCCGCCCACTCGAGGCCCGCCACCGGATCGTCGAGCATCTGCCACAGCGCGAGGATGATGAGGTTGCCCATCGCATGGCCGTGCAGCTCGTGCGGCCCGTCGGGCAGGCCCTCGAACCGGTGCTGCATGGCCCGCTGCCACAGATGGCCCCACTCCGAGTCGTCGCACAGCGCCGAGAGCGCCATCCGCAGGTCGCCGGGCGGGAGGACGCCGAACTGCTCGCGCAGGCGGCCCGAGGAGCCGCCGTCGTCGGCCACGGTCACCACGGCGTCGAGGTGGGGGGTCAGCCGCCGCAGGGCGGAGAGGGAGGCGTAGAGCCCGTGGCCCCCGCCCAGCGCGGTGACGCGGGGCGGGGGCGGGGTCCGCGCCTCCTCGGGTCCGGTCTCGGGGATCGGCATCGCGGGCACCTATTCCCGCCCCAGGTCCCGGTGTTGCACACTGACGGTCACGTTGGGGTAGGACTTCAGCCGCCGGGCGACCTCCTCGGCCACGGCCACCGAGCGGTGCTTGCCGCCGGTGCACCCGAGCGCGATGGTCGCGTAGTGCTTGCTCTCGGCGCGGTAGCCGGTGAGCACCGGGCCGATCGCCTCGACGTAGAGGTCCACGAACCGGGCGGCGCCGCCGTTGCCCAGGACGTAGTCGCGGACCGCGGCGTCGCGCCCGGTCTGGGGACGCAGCTCGGGCACCCAGTGCGGGTTGGGGATGAAGCGCATGTCGGCCAGGAAGTTGGCGTCCGCCGGCACGCCGTACTTGAAGCCGAAGCTCATGACCGTGAGGTTGATGACCGAGGGCCCCGTCATCGAGTAGGTGTCCGCGATGACCTTCGCGAGCTCGTGGACGTTGTAGCCGGTGGTGTCCAGCACGACGTCGGCCCGCTGGCGCAGGTCCCGCAGGAGCTCCCGCTCGGTCTCGATGCCGTCGAGGATCCGGCCCTCCCCCTGGAGCGGGTGCGGGCGCCGCTGGGCCTCGTAGCGGGCGATGATCGCGGCGTCGGAGGCGTCCAGGAACAGCACCGTGAAGTCCACCGGCGCCGTGGCCACGAGGTTCAGCGCCTCCCGGAAGTCGGCGAAGAGCGCCTTGCCGCGGATGTCGATGATGACGGCCAGCTTGGGCATCGACTGCGGGGCGCGCGCCACGAGGTCCACGAGGGGGCTGAGCATCTGCGGGGGCAGGTTGTCCACCACGTACCAGCCGTTGTCCTCCAGGGCGTGGGCGGCGGTGGAGCGGCCGGCCCCGGACATGCCGGTGATCACCAGCATCTCCGTGCGCTCCGGCTTCTCGTGCCGCAGGGGCTCGGCGGGCGGGGTCGTGGTCTCGTCGCTCACCATGCTGATCTCGCTTCCGTGTCACCGTGACGGGCCGGCCGGGCGAGCCGGCCCAGCTCCCAGGTTACCCGGCAGTCGCGGCCTCCCCCGGCTCCGACTCCTCGTCCTGGGCGATCAGGTGCTCCAGGACCTTCTCGGCGAGGGTCGGGCCGATGCCGCGGACCTCGGCGAGCCGGTCCGGCGTCGCCTCCTGGATGGCCTTGAGCGAGCCGAAGTGCTTGATGAGGGCGTCGCGCCGGCTCGCGCCCAGGCCCGGGACCCCGTCCAGCGCGGAGACCAGCATGGCCTTGCCCCGCTTGGAGCGGTGGAAGGTGATGGCGAAGCGGT
The DNA here is from genome assembly GCF_024199905.1 of Rothia santali. Classification (GTDB taxonomy): domain Bacteria; phylum Actinomycetota; class Actinomycetes; order Actinomycetales; family Micrococcaceae; genus Rothia; species Rothia santali. The sequence goes on along the minus strand of NZ_JANAFB010000001.1, from coordinate 48,578 downwards.
GGGCCTCGTCGCGTAGGCGCTGGAGCAGGAACAGGCCGTTGGAGGAGCGGGGCAGGATCACGGGGAAGTCGTCGTCGGGCACCCAGATCTCCTCGAGGCGCTTCGCGAGCCCGACGACGTGCACGCCCGTCACGCCCAGGTCCTCGAGCGCGCGGCGGGCGGCCTCGACCTGGGGCGGCCCGCCGTCGACGACGACCAGGTTGGGCGGGTAGGCGAAGCGCGTGGGCTCCTGCGCGGAGGCGTCGGCGATCTCCCCCGAGGCGCGCGGCGCGGCACGGCGCTCCTCCTGCTCGGCGAGGTGGCGCTTGAAGCGGCGGTGGATGACGTCGTACATCGACGCCGTGTCGTCCCGGGCCGCCTCCCCGCGGATCGAGAACTTCCGGTAGTCGGACTTCTTGGGCAGGCCGTCCTCGAAGACCACCATCGAGGCGACCACGTTGGTGCCCTGCGAGTGGGAGATGTCGTAGCACTCGATGCGCATCAGCGCGTCGGGCAGGTCCAGGGCCTCCTGCAGCTCCTGCAGCGAGGCCGAGCGGGTCGTGAGGTCCCCGGCCCGCCGGGACTTGTGCAGCATGAGCGACTGCCGGGCGTTCTCCGCCACGGTCTCCAGCAGCTGCGCGCGCTCCCCGCGCTGGGGCACCGCGATGCTCACGCGGCTGCCGCGCAGCCCGCTCAGCCACTCCTCCAGCTGCAGCGCGTCCTCGGGCATGGTCGGCACCAGGACGGTGCGGGGGATCTCGTGGCGGGTCAGGTCCCGCTCGTCGGGGGTGCTGGCCAGAGTCACGGCCGACTCGCCGTAGACCTGCTGGAGCAGCTGGGCGATCATCTCGGCGGGCGTGCGGTCCTCGACCTTCTCCACGATCCAGCCGCGCTGGCCCCGGATGCGGCCCTCCCGCACGTGGAAGACCTGCGCGGCCGCCTCCAGCTCGTCCTCGTGGTAGGCGAAGAGGTCGGCGTCGACCGAGTCGTTCAGGACCACGGCGTTGCGCTCGAAGGCCTTGCGCAGGGCCCCGATGTCGTCGCGCAGCTTCGCGGCGTGCTCGAACTCCATGTTCTCCGCCGCGCGCTCCATCTGGGAGGTCAGCTCGCGGATGTACCTCTCCGAGCCGCCCGCCATGAAGCGGCACAGGCTGTCGGCCAGCGCCCGGTGGTCCTCCTCGCTGATGCGCCCCACGCACGGCGCGGAGCACTTGTCGATGTAGCCCAGCAGGCACGGCCGCTGGGTCTGCTCGGCGCGCTTGAACACGGTGCGGGTGCAGGTGCGGACCGGGAAGACGCGCAGCAGCGCGTCGAGGGTCTCGCGGATGGCCCACGCGTGGGAGAACGGCCCGAAGTACCGGGTGCCCTTCTTCTTCTCCCCCCGCATGACCCGGGCGCGGGGGAAGCGGTCCGCCACCGAGACGGCCAGGTAGGGATAGGACTTGTCGTCCCGGTACTTGATGTTGAACTTGGGCGCGTACTGCTTGATCCAGGTGTACTCGAGCTGCAGCGACTCCAGCTCGGAGCCGACCACCGTCCACTCCACGCTCGCCCCGGAGTGCACCATCGCATAGGTCTTGGGCGCGAGCCGCTGCGGGTCGGCGAAGTAGGAGTTCAGCCGGTTGCGCAGGTTCTTGGCCTTGCCGACGTAGATGACGCGGCCGAACTCGTCGCGGAACCGGTACACCCCGGGATCCGTGGGGATCTGCCCCGTGGCGGGGCGGTAGCTGGCGGGGTTGGCCATGGTGGCTCGAGCTCCTGATCTCCTCGACGTCGTCGCGCCGGATCAGCTGCTAGGCGAGGGTGCCTGCGTCCTTGTCCAACGACGGCGAGGTGTTGTAGTCGTTCTTGCGGGCCTGGCCCGAGAGGGCCGCGATGCGGTCCATGATGACGTCCGTGGTCTGCCGGCGGCGCGGACCCGTCTGCTGGTCCCCCAGCGTCTCGAAGGTCAGCGGCTCCCCCACGCGGACGGTGAAGCGCACCGGCCGGATCAGCCGGGCGCCGGGAGGCTGGATGCGCTCGGTGCCGATGATCCCCACCGGCACCACGGGGGCGCCGGTCTTGTGCGCGAGCCAGGCGACCCCGACCTTGCCCCGGTAGAGGAACCCGTCCCGGGAGCGCGTGCCCTCGGGATAGATCCCGAAGACCCCGCCCTGCTCGAGCCGCTCCAGCCCGATGTCCAGGGCCTTGAGCCGCTCCGCCTGGTCCGAGCGGTTCACCGGGATGATGTCGATCAGCTCGAAGAACCGCTTCATGAACCGGCCCCGGAGCCCGGGCGAGTTGACGTACTCGGCCTTGGCCAGGAACGCCACGCGGCGCGGCATGAGCGCCGAGATGATCACGCTGTCCAGGAACGCCAGGTGATTGGAGGCCACGATGACCGGACCCTCCATCGGGAAGTTCTCCAGACCCGTGACCCGGGCCCGGAAGACCGTCTTGCACAGCCCGGTGATGCCGGCCTGGGCCAGCTCGTACGCCTTCACCTCTCGCGTTCCTCTCTGCTCGCGTGCTCAGGTCATACTTTACCCCGTGCCGGGGGGCCGGCCGCTCTGCCGGGCCGGGGCGAGGCCGCGCAGTCCGGTCAGCTCTGCGATCGCCGACCGCAGGCCCTCGACGTCGTCCACCACCGGCCGCGCCCCGGCGCCCGCGAGCTCTTCGGCCGAGCCGAAGCCCCAGGTCACGCCGATGCAGGGGATGCCGTTGGCGGCCGCCCCCGCGGCGTCGTACTCCCGGTCGCCGATCATCACGGCCGCGCCCGCGAGGTCCCGCCCGGCCGCGCCGAGCAGCTCCAGGGCGCGGGCGACGATGCCCGGCTTGTCGGTGGGCAGGGCGGCCGACTCCTCCCAGCGGTCGTCGCGGGCGCCGCTGATCGCGTGGAAGTACCGGGTCAGGCCGAACTCCCCGACGATGCGCTCGGCCGAGGGCTGCGGCTTCTGCGTCGCGATCGCAAGCCGCACCGGGAGCGCGCTCAGGTCCTCCAGCAGCTCGTGGACGCCCTCGTAGACGCTGGAGAGCTCCCGGGCCCGCTGCGGGTACTGCTCGCGGTAGGTCTCCACGATGGCCCGGTGTTGCTCGAACGGGATATCCGTGTGGCGTTCCAGGCCCTCCAGGGAGGAGGGTCCGACGAACTTGCGCAGGGTCGCGTCGTCGGGCCGGGCGAAGCCGTGGGCCTCGATGGCCGCCGCGATGCCGCCGGTGATGGCCCCGCCCGGGTCCAGCAGGGTCCCGTCGAGGTCGAAGAGGACGATCGGCTCGGTGCTCATGCGGTCTCCAGGATCTCGTCGAGGAACAGTCCGGTGTGGCTGCCCGCCACGCGGGCGACCTGCTCGGGCGTGCCCTCGGCGACGACCTGCCCGCCGCCGGAGCCGCCCTCCGGGCCCATGTCCACGATCCAGTCGGCGGACTTGATGACGTCGAGGTTGTGCTCGATCGTCAGGACGGTGTTGCCCTTGTCCACCAGCGACTGCAGGACGTTGAGCAGCTTGGAGATGTCCTCGAAGTGCAGGCCCGTGGTCGGCTCGTCCAGCACGTAGATGGTGCGGCCGTTGGAGCGCTTCTGCAGCTCGGAGGCGAGCTTGACGCGCTGCGCCTCGCCGCCGGAGAGCGTGGGCGCGGGCTGGCCCAGGCGGATGTACCCGAGCCCGACGTCGACCAGGGTGTTCAGGTGCCGGGCGATCGGGGTGAACGCGGAGAAGAACTCGGCGGCCTCCTCGACCGGCATGTCCAGCACCTCGGCGATGTTCTTGCCCTTGTACCGGATCTCCAGGGTCTCGCGGTTGTAGCGGGCCCCGTGGCAGACCTCGCAGGGCACGAAGACGTCCGGCAGGAAGTTCATCTCGATCTTCAGCGTGCCGTCGCCCGAGCAGGCCTCGCAGCGCCCGCCCTTGACGTTGAACGAGAAGCGGCCCGGCTGGTAGCCGCGCACCTTGGCCTCGTTGGTCTCGGCGAACAGGCGGCGGATGTGGTCGAAGACGCCGGTGTAGGTGGCCGGGTTGGACCGCGGCATGCGCCCGATGGGGCTCTGGTCCACGTGCACGATCTTGTCCAGGTGCTCGAGCCCCTCGACGCGGCGGTGCCGTCCCGGGACCTGCTTGGCGCCGTTGAGCTTGTTCGCGAGCGAGGTGTAGAGGATGTCGTTGACCAGCGTGGACTTGCCGGACCCGGAGACGCCCGTAATGGCCGTGAAGACGCCGAGGGGGAAGCTCACGCTGACGTCGTCGAGGTTGTTCTCGCGGGCGCCGACGACCTTGACCATGCGCTTGCGGTCGATCCTGCGGCGCTTGGCGGGCACCGCGATCTCCCGGCGCCGGGCCAGGTACGCACCGGTCAGCGAGTCCTCGTTCTCAAGCAGCCCCGCGTAGGGCCCCGAGTGGACGATCCGGCCGCCGTGCTCGCCCGCGCCGGGGCCGACGTCGACCACCCAGTCGGACTCCTTGATGGTGTCCTCGTCGTGCTCGACCACGATCAGCGTGTTGCCCATGTCGCGCAGCTTGGTCAGGGTCTCGATGAGCCGGCGGTTGTCCCGCTGGTGCAGGCCGATGGAGGGCTCGTCCAGGACGTAGAGGACGCCCACCAGGCCCGAGCCGATCTGGGTCGCGAGCCGGATGCGCTGCGCCTCGCCGCCGGACAGGGTCGCGGCCGCGCGGTCCAGGGTCAGGTAGTCGAGGCCGACGTCGAGCAGGAACTGCAGCCGGGCGTTGATCTCTTTGAGCACCTGCTCGGCGATCTTCAGCTCGCGCTGGGACAGCTCGAGGGCGTTCATGAACCGCTGCGTCTCCGCCATCGGCATCGAGGTGATCGAGGCGATGGACCGCCCGCCCACCGTGACGGCGAGCATGGTCGGGTTCAGCCGCGCGCCGCCGCAGGCCGGGCACGGGACCTGGCGCATGTACTGCTCGTAGCGGTCCTTGGCCCAGTCGGACTCGGTCTCCTCGTGCTTGCGCTTGATGTAGGCGTAGACGCCCTCGAAGCCCGAGGTGTAGCGCCGCTCCCGGCCGAAGCGGTTGCGGTAGGAGACCTCGACCTTGAAGTCCTTGCCGTCCAGGATGGCCCGGCGGGCCTTCGGGGTCAGCTTCTGCCACGGCGTGTTGAGGTCGAAGCCGGCCTCCTTGCCGAGCCCGCCCAGCAGCCGCAGCCAGTACTCGGTGGTGGACTTGCCCTGGGACCACGGGGCGATCGCGCCCTCGCCCAGCGTCTTCTCCGGGTCGGGGATGACGAGGTCCTCGTCCACCTCGAGTCGCGAGCCAATGCCGTCGCACTGCGAGCACGCACCGAAGGGGCTGTTGAAGGAGAAGGCCCGGGGCTCGATCTCGGTGGACTCGAGCTCGTGCTCGTTGGGGCAGGCCAGGAACTCGCTGAAGGTGCGCGTGCGCTCCTCGGAGTCCGGCTCCTCGTCCACGAAGTCGACGACGACGCGGCCGTCCGCGAGCCCGAGCGCCGTCTCGATCGAGTCGGTCAGCCGCTGCATGATCGAGTCCTTGACCACCAGCCGGTCCACGACCACGGAGATCGTGTGCTTGTACTGCTTCTTGAGCACGGGCGGGTCGGAGAGCTGGACCTGCTCGCCGTCGACGACGGCGCGCGCGTACCCCTGCTGGGTCAGGCTCTTGAACAGGTCCACGAACTCGCCCTTGCGGGAGCGGACCATGGGCGCGAGGACCTGCAGCCGGGTGCGCTCGGGCAGCGAGAGCAGCTGGTCCACGATCGCCTGCGGCGTCTGCCGCTCGATCGGCTCGCCGCACACGGGGCAGTGCGGGTGGCCCACGCGCGCCCACAGCAGGCGCATGTAGTCGTAGATCTCGGTGATCGTGCCGACCGTGGAGCGCGGGTTCTTCGACGTCGACTTCTGGTCGATCGACACGGCCGGGGAGAGGCCCTCGATGAAGTCGACGTCGGGCTTGTCCACCTGGCCGAGGAACATGCGGGCGTAGGCGGAGAGCGACTCGACGTAGCGGCGCTGGCCCTCGGCGAAGATCGTGTCGAAGGCGAGCGAGGACTTGCCGGAGCCGGACAGGCCGGTGAAGACCACCATCGCGTTGCGCGGGATGTGGAGGTCGACGTTGCGCAGGTTGTTCTCGCGCGCACCCTTCACCAGGATGTGGTCGAGGTCGTGCGGGGCGGAGGCGGCCGCGACCGCCGCGTCGGCGTGGACTGAGGTCATCTGAACACCTGATCTGCTGGACGTGTGCGTGCCGCGCTGCGGCGCCGCGCCTTGAGGGCGGGGCGCGCGCAGCGGGAGGATTCGAAGATTTATTCTAGCCTCGCCGTCAAGCCCCGGCGCGGGCCCCTCCCCCTCTTTTTACCCCGGGCGAACACGGTTGGACGAGGGGTGATGAACGCTTCATGTCCAGGGGTTGCGCAACTTCGCCGCCAGAGTCGTAAACTCGTGCCCATGATGGCAACGGCAACCAATTCGCTGGATCTGGGGGACCTGACGATCCGCCACATCAGCGTCTCCTCCATGGACAACAACGTCTACCTCCTGACGTGCAAGAGCACGGGGACTCAGCTGCTGATCGACGCGGCGGACGACCCGGACGCGATCTCGGGCATGGTCGCCGCCGGCCATCAGGACGTCAAGAGCAGCTGCACGTGCTGCGGCAACGTCCAGCTGATCGTCACCACGCACTCCCACTGGGACCACGTGCGCGCCCTGGCGGAGATCAAGTCCCGCTCCGAGGCGCTGGCCGCCTGCGGCGCGGCCGACGAGGCGGACGTCAACGTCCCCATGGACTTCACCTTCGAGGACGGGGACACCGCGGACCTCGACGGCTTCTCCCTGGACGTCATCGGCCTGCGCGGCCACACCCCCGGCTCGATCGCCCTGGCCTACACGCCGGAGGAGGGCCCCGTCCACATCTTCACGGGCGACTCGCTCTTCCCGGGCGGGGTGGGCAAGACCGCCTCGGACGCCGCCTTCCGGCAGCTGCTCTCCGACGTCACCACCCGGATCTTCGACGTCTACCCGGACGACACCGTGATCCTCCCCGGGCACGGCGCGAGCACGACGCTGGGCGCCGAGCGGCCCCACCTCGAGGAGTGGCGCGAGCGCGGCTGGTGATGCGGGCGGCGTCGGGCGCGGTGGGCGGCGGCGCTGGGTAGACTCGGAGGCGATGAGACTCCTCGAAGCCCTTGAACCCTCCCTCGCCGACTCGGCGCACCCCTACGACCGCGGCGACTTCGCCTCCAACCCCCTCTCCGACGAGGAGATCTACGAGGGCTTCACCCGCTGGATCGCCTCCCGGGACATGGAGCTCTACCCCGCCCAGGACGAGGCCGTGCTGGAGCTGTCCTCGGGCGCCAACGTCATCCTCGCCACCCCCACCGGCTCGGGGAAGTCCACCGTGGCCGTGGCCGCGCACTTCGCCGGCCTCGCCACGGGGCAGCGCTCCTACTACACCGCGCCGATCAAGGCGCTGGTCTCGGAGAAGTTCTTCGACCTGTGCGCGATCTTCGGCCCGGAGAACGTCGGCATGATCACCGGCGACTCCTCGGTCAACGCCCACGCGCCCATCGTGTGCTGCACCGCGGAGATCCTCGCCAACCTGGTGCTGCGCGAGGGCGAGGGTGCGGACGTGTGCCAGGTGGTCATGGACGAGTTTCACTTCTACGCTGACCCGCAGCGCGGCTGGGCCTGGCAGGTCCCCCTGCTGGAGTTGCCGCAGGCGCAGTTCCTCCTGATGTCCGCGACCCTCGGGGACGTGAGCCGCTTCGAGGAGGAGCTGACCGAGCTCACCGGGCGGCCCACCGCCTACGTCACGAGCACCGAGCGGCCCATCCCGCTGCACTACTACTACTCGGAGGAGCCGGTCCACGAGGCGCTGGAGGACCTGGTCAAGACCGGCCAGGCGCCGGTGTACGTGGTCCACTTCTCGCAGCTGCAGGCCATGGACCAGGCCCAGGCGCTCATGAGCATCAACGTGCTGACCCGGGAGGAGAAGGACCGGGTCAACGAGGTGATCGCCGGCTTCCGCTTCGCGACCGGGTTCGGCAAGGTCCTGAGCCGGCTCGTGCGCCACGGGATCGGCGTGCACCACGCGGGGATGCTGCCGAAGTACCGGCGGCTCGTCGAGCAGCTGGCCCAGACCGGGCTGCTGAAGGTGATCTGCGGGACGGACACGCTCGGCGTCGGGATCAACGTGCCCATCCGGACCGTGCTCATCACGGCCCTGTCCAAGTTCGACGGCGAGCGCACCCGCCGGCTCAAGGCGCGGGAGTTCCACCAGATCGCCGGGCGAGCGGGCCGGGCCGGGTTCGACACCGCGGGCACCGTGGTGGTCCAGGCGCCCGAGCACGACATCGAGAACGCCAAGATCATGGAGCGCGCGCGGACGAAGTTCGGCGACGACGAGAAGAAGATCACCCAGTCCACGCGCGGCAAGAAGAAGAAGCCGCCGCAGGGCTTCGTCGCATGGTCCCGCAAGACCTTCGAGCAGCTGGTGCAGGCCTCCCCCGAGCCGCTGACCTCCTCCTTCACCGTCACCCACTCGATGCTGCTGAACCTCCTGGAGCGCCCGGGCGACCCGCTGGCCGCCGCGCGCCGCCTGCTGACCGAGAACCACGAGCCGGCCGTGCGCCAGCGCCGCCTGGTCCTCAAGGCCCTCGGGATCCTGCGCGAGCTGCTGGCCGCCGGGATCGTGGAGCGCCTCGCGGAGCCGGAGGAGGACGGCCGCACGCTGCGGATGACGGTGCAGCTGCAGGAGAACTTCGCGCTGAACCAGCCCCTCTCTCCCTTCGCCCTGGCCGCGCTGACGCTGCTGGACCCGGAGGACCCGGGGTACGCGCTCGACGCCGTCTCGGTCATCGAGGCCACGCTGGAGAAGCCGCGGCAGGTGCTCACGGCCCAGGAGCGGAAGGTGCGCGGCGAGGAGATCGGCCGGCTCAAGGCGGAGGGGGTCGACTACGCCGAGCGGATGAACATCGTCGACGAGATGACCTACCCGCAGCCGCTGGCCGAGCTGCTCGAGCAGGCCTTCGAGACCTACCGCGGCGACGCCCCCTGGATCGCGGAGTTCGAGCTCGCCCCCAAGTCGATCGTGCGGGACATGTACGAGCGCGCGATGGGCTTCGGCGACTACGTGCAGCACTACCAGCTGGCCCGCTCCGAGGGCATCCTGCTGCGCTACCTCTCCGACGCCTACCGCGCGCTGCGCCAGACGGTGCCGCTCTCCGCGCTCACCCCGGAGCTCGAGGACCTGATCGCGTGGCTCGGCGAGCTGATCCGCCAGACGGACAACTCGCTGATCGACGAGTGGGAGAAGATGACCTCCGGCGACGACGAGCCGCTGTCCCAGGAGACCCTCGAGGACCTGGTGGCCGAGTCGGCGCCCAAGGTCACGGACAACCGCCGGGCGTTCACCGTCATGGTGCGCAACGCGATGTTCCGCCGCGTCGAGCTGTTCGCGGACGAGCGCGAGCGGGAGCTCGGCGAGCTGGACCACGGCGCCGGCTGGGACGCCGACCGGTGGGCCGGGGCGATGGACGAGTACTTCGGGGAGTACGAGGACATCCACACCGACGCCGCGGCCCGCGCCCCGCACCACCTCGCGATCGACGACGCCGAGGACGGCGTCTGGCGCATCCGCCAGGCGCTGGCCGACCCGGAGGAGAACTACGACTTCTCGATGCGGGCGACCGTGGACCTGCTGTCCTCGGACGAGGAGGGCGCGCCGGTCATCCGCATGGACGAGGTCGGGTTCCCCGCGGCCGGCGGCGCCGGGGGCCGGGCGTGACGGCGTCGGGCGCCGCGCGGCCGGGCCCCCGCGCGCCCCTGGGGCATCGCGCGGGTCCCCGCCGCCGGGTCGAGGACCTGGAGCTCGTCGACCACCGGTTCCGGGTCCCCCTGACCCACGGCTGGGCCTACGGGCACGGCGAGCCGTTCGACGCCGCCGCGGCCCCCGGGCTGGCGCGGGAGGAGGTAGAGCTGTTCGCCTGCGTCGTGACCGACGTCGGGCCCCGGGCCCCTCTGCCCCCGGGCGAGCGGCCGTACCTGCTGTACCTGCAGGGCGGCCCCGGCATGGGGGCGCCGCGCCCGCTGAGCTCCTCCGGCTGGATCGCGGCCCTGGCGCCGCACTACCGGATCGTGCTGATGGACCAGCGCGGCACGGGGCTGTCGACGCCGCTCTCCGCCGAGGCGCTGCGCCGCCGCGGCGGGCCGGAGGCCCAGGCGGCGTACCTCGAGCACTTCCGCGCGGACTCGATCGTGGCCGACGCCGAGTCCATCCGGCTCGCGCTGACCGCGGGCGAGCCCGAGCGGCGCTGGGCCACGCTCGGCCAGAGCTTCGGCGGCTTCTGCACGCTGAGCTACCTCTCCTTCGCCCCCGAGTCGCTGCTGCACAGCTGGATCACCGCGGGCCTGGCACCCCTGACCGTCCCGCCGCGGGAGGTGTACCGGGCCACCTTCCAGCGCATGGCCGAGCGCAACGCCGAGTTCTACGGGTGGTACCCGGAGGACGTGGACGCCGCGGCCCGGGTCGCGGCGCACCTCGAGCGGGAGGACGTGCGCCTGCCGACCGGCGAGCGGCTGACCCCGCACCGGTTCCAGATGGCCGGGCAGCTGCTGGGCGGCACCGGCCGCGTCCACGGGCTGCACTACCTGCTGGAGTCGGCGTTCGCCGAGGGCCCCGGGCGGCTCTCGGAGGGGTTCCTGCGGGACGTCTCGGAGATCGTGAGCTTCGCCGGGCGGCCCCTCTACGCGCTCATGCACGAGGCGATCTACTGCGACGGCCCCGGCGTCGCGAGCGGCTGGGCGGCGGACGCCGTCCGCGCCGAGCGGCCCGACTACGAGGCGGCGCGGCCGCTGATGTTCACGGGCGAGATGATCCACCCCTGGTACTTCGAGGAGGACCCCGCGCTGATCCCCCTCGCGGAGACCGCCCGGCTGCTGGCCGAGAAGGACGACTGGGGCCGCCTCTACGACCGGGGGCGGCTCGCGCTGAACACGGTGCCGGTCGCGGCGTCGGCCTACCGGCACGACGTCTACGTCGACCACGACCTCGCGCTGGCGACCGCCGCGAGCGTGGCGGGCCTGTCCGCCTGGACCTCGGAGACCCACCACCACGACGCGCTGGGGCAGGACCCCGACGCGGTGCTGGGCGCGCTGGGCGAGCGGCTGGTCTCGCTCGGGGCCCTCGCGGAGTCGCCCATCGCCCCTCGTGAGGAGCCCTCTCAGAAAGTTCCTCGTCCGTTTGGACCGGGGCGTCGGTAGACTGGTACGAGCAGCACACCCCTGCCCTCACGGGCTGTCACGTCGTCATCGTAGGAGGTCCCCATGAGCGGAAAGATCACCCTGATCGGAAAGACCTGGGCGAACACGCATCCTTTGACCATCGTGTCCCGCGCCGTCTCCCACGGCGACGCGGAGGGCCTGGCCAAACTGTTCTTCATGTCCTACGACGACGGCTCCGTCAACAGCCAGGCGGAGGCCCGGGAGATCATCCAGCAGCTCTTCGCGGGAGAGTTCGGGACGCTGATCGCGGACGCCTCGCAGGTCATCGTGGACGAGAACGAGCGCATCGTGGCCGCGATCCTGGTGCTCGAGTCCCGCCGCGGGGACGGCCTGCCGCAGTCGCCCTACATCTTCGAGCTCTTCACGGCCTCCTCGCGGCGCCGGGAGGGCATGGCCGAGCAGCTGCTGCGCGTGGCCATCGACCGGCTGCACCACGGCGGGTACGACGACGTCGCGCTCCGGATCGACGAGAACAACGCCGCGGCGCTCGCCCTGTACCTGACGCTCGACTTCAACCGGTGGTTCCCGGACTCGGACGAGGTCTACTGAGGCGGAGGGGTCCGCTGAGCCGCTGAGGCGGCGAGGTCTCCTGAGCCGGCCCACCCGCCGCGACCGTGCGCCGAGCGGCTAGAGGAGCGTGCCGGCCGGCTCGATGAGGCCCGGCCCGTTGTTCGAGACGTTGCCGACCTCCGAGCCGACCTCGCGCAGCCGCCAGGTCGCGGCGACGTCGTACGCCCCCTCCCGGACCCGTTCGACCGCGGCGTCGGGGCGGTCGGTGGCGCGCAGCCAGCGGGTCAGGGCGTCGTCGTCCGCGCCGGTGAAGGCCAGCGGGATGGGCAGGCGGTCGTGGAGCCGGGAGAGCTCCGAGAGGGTCGCGGCGCCCTCCTCGGCGAGCTCGGCCTCGCGCTCGCCGGGCGAGTCCATGGTGAGGATCGTGGTCGAGAGCAGCCAGCCGCCGGCCTCCGGCCCGTCCGGGACCTTCCACCACTCGTAGAGTCCGGCGAAGTAGATGTTCTGCGCCTCGTCCTCCGGGTGGACGTAGAACGGGGTCTTGGCCGGCCGGCCCTTCTCCGGGGAGGGGTGCTTGAGCCACTCGTAGTAGCCGGTCGCGGGGACCGCGCAGTGCTGGGCCTTGACGGCGTGGCGGAAGGTCGGCTTCTCCAGGACGGTCTCGCTGCGGGCGTTGAAGGCTCGGGAGGAGAACGACTCGTCCTTGGCCCAGCGCGGCAGCAGGCCCCAGCGGGCGGCGTGCAGCTCGCGGTGCCACGCGCCGTCGTCCTCGTGGTCCACCAGGACGGGGACCGTCTGGGTCGGGGCCACGTTGTAGTTGTCCAGGTCCTCCTCGAGCTCGACGCCGCCCAGCAGGTCCCCCGCCGCTCTGGCGATCACGTACCGTCCGCACATGGGCCGTCCCACCTCTCGTACTCGGCGAGGACCGCGTCCTCGACGTCCTCCCAGCGGGCCTCGGGCACTGCCTGCTCGACCGAGCCCACGGTCGCCGGGTCCAGGTCCAGGCCGAGGCGCGCGTACGCCTCGGTCAGGACCTCCGCGAGCGGCTCGCGCCCGCCGACCACGACGGCGGCCGAGAACCACCACCCGCCGGCGACGACGCGCTGCGCCGTCCCCACCAGCTTAGTCCTGCTCCCGTCCGGCAGGCGGGCGTGGACGCTGAACTCCCCGGGGCAGTACTCGCGGGGCAGCTCCCCCACGCCGGCCTCGACGCCGAGGTCGGCCAGGGCGCGGACCCAGAGCGCGCCGAACTCCCGGTAGCGCTCGAGGTTGCCCGACGTCGCGTCCCGGGCGGGCTGCAGGTGGTCCACGATGAGGCAGGTCCGGTGGTACGCGGCGGCCCGGCCGCCCACCTTGCGCACGATCGGCGCGAACCCGGCGGCGCGGACGGCCGCGGCGGCGGCGGCGTAGCCCGGGTTGAGCTCGTCGCGGCGGCCGAAGGCGACCGTGGGCTCCGGGCGGCTGATCCGCAGCAGCGCCCCTTCCTGCCCGGCGGCGATGCGGCGCAGCCGGGCCAGCAGCTCCTCGCCGTCCCGGCCGGCCTGCGCGCCGGCGCGCTCGATCTGCACGGTGTCCCCTCCCGCATCCGGTGGTCGTCTCCTGGTTCAGCGTATCCCGCGTTTGGCCGGCGGCGGCGTCGGGTATCTAATGGAGGGGTTCTCCCCCGCCCCATCCCATCCGAGGTGACCCGTGCCCAGCCGCCCCCAGACGCTCTCGCCGCTGCAGCGGCAGTCGGTGCTCACGACCCTGCGCAGCCCGCGCCGCACCTCCGTGGAGCTGCTCGCCGGCCTGGTGACCTCGCTGGCCCTCATCCCGGAGGCGACGGCGTTCGCGATCGTCACCGGGCTGGACCCGCGGATGGGGCTGTTCGGTGCCGTCATCGTCGCGCTGATCACGGCGGTGCTGGGCGGGCGGCCGGCCATGGTCTCGGCGGCCGCGGGGTCGGTCGCGCTAGTCGCGGCGCCGCTGGTGCTGACCCACGGGGTGCAGTACTACCTCGCGGCGGTGATCCTGTCCGGGATCGTGCAGGTCCTGCTCGCGGTCGTCGGCGCGGCCCGGCTCATGCGCTTCATCCCGCGCTCGGTCATGAAGGGGTTCGTCAACGCGCTGGCGATCCTGATCTTCACCTCGCAGCTGCCGGAGCTGCTGGGCGTCCCGTGGCTCGTGTACCCGCTGGTGGCGCTGGGGCTGGCGATCGTGTTCCTGGTGCCCCGGCTGACCACGGCCGTGCCCGCGCCGCTGGTGGCGATCGTCGTCGTGACCCTGGTGGCGGTGCTGGCCGGGGCGCGGATCCCCACCGTGGGCGACCGGGGCGAGCTGCCCGAGGCGCTGCCGGTGCCGGGGCTGCCCGACGTCGCGCTCAGCCTGGACACGCTCGCGATCGTCGCGCCCTACGCGCTGGCCATGGCGCTGGTGGGGCTGGTCGAGTCGCTGCTGACGGCCAAGCTCGTGGACGACCTCACGGACACCCACTCGGACAAGACCCGGGAGTCCTGGGCGCTCGGCGTCGCCAACACCGTGGCCGGGCTGTTCGGCTGCATGGGCGGCTGCGCGATGATCGGGCAGACCATGATCAACGTGAAGTCCGGCGGGGGCCGCACCCGGATCTCGGCGTTCGCGGCCGGGGCGTTCGTGCTGCTGCTCGCGGTGACCCTCAACGACGTCGTCGCGGCGATCCCCATGGCGGCGCTGGTGGCCGTGATGGTCTACATCTCCTTCACCACGTTCGACTGGCGCTCCATCGGCCTCGGCGCGCTGCGCCGCATCCCGCGCTCGGAGAACCTCATCATGGTCGCCACGGTGCTGGTCACGGTGCTGACCCACAACCTCGCGCTGGGCGTGGTGGTCGGCACGGTGGGGGCGATGATCGCGTTCGCCCGCCGCGTCGCGGGCTTCACCCGCGTGGAGCGGACGCTGGAGCACGACGCCGCGGGCGCGCCGTCGACGGCCCGCTACCGGGTGCGCGGCGAGCTGTTCTTCGCCTCCTCCAACGACCTCTACTACCGCTTCGACTACGCGGGCGACCCGCCGCGCGTGGTGATCGACTTCAGCGAGGCGCACGTGTGGGACGCCTCCACGGTCGCGGCGCTGGACTCCGTGCTGGCGAAGTACGGCCGCGGCGGGCACGACGTCGAGGTCACCGGCCTCAACGACGCCTCGGCGACGATGTACCGGCGGATGACCGGGACGCTGTAGGGGCGGAGCCGGCGGGTCAACCTGCGGGCGCGCCGGCGGATCAGCCGGGCTGCTCCTCGCCCCGGTAGAACGACGCCGTGCGCCGGGCCGCGGTCCGCGCCTCGCCCTCGTCCGCGCCGGCCGCGACGTGGGCGCGCCCCCACGCCTGCGCCGACTCGTCGATGAACGCGCGGCCGTCCTCGGTCTCGTGGATCCGCGCCATCCGGGACGGGTCGGCGCGCTCGTCGCCGCGCAGGCTCAGGGCGAGGGCGGTGAGCGCGCCGTCCCACCCCACGCCGACGGCGGCGGGGCCGAAGGTCCGCCAGTGCTCGTTCTCGGCGACGGTGTGGCGCAGGGTCAGGGTGGTGCCGTCCTGGCCCTCGGTCAGGACCAGGGTCAGCTCGCTCGCGGCCTCGCCCCGGTCGTCCCAGGTCAGCGAGAGGTGGCGCGGGGACTCGCACGTGCGGACCTCACCCTCCATGCCGCTGTCGGCCAGGCGGTAGCGGCCGCCGCTGCGCAGGTCGCCCTCGACCCTGCCGAACCAGCGGGCCAGGTGCCCGGGGTCGGTGAGCGCCCGCCAGAGGTCATCGGCGGGTTCCCCGAAGGTCTTCTCGAGGACGACGACGTGCGCCTCCTCCTTCTCGGCGACGTGGCGCTCGGAGTCTGACAGCAGCTCGGTGATCCGGATCTCACTCATGACTCGTGTCTACCGGAGGGCGGGGACGGGTGCAAGCATCTGGAGGGCGGTGGGGCCAACCCAAGGGCCCGCCCGGCGGCCGGAGCAGACCCGGCACGCCCTCATCGCCCGTCGGCGGCGCGCCGCATGATCGTCCGGGGCCAGCGGTCGAGTCCGTGGGACGCCTCGGCCCGGCGGATCCGGAGGAGCTCCGGATCCGCCCGCGCGTCGTCGAGCCGCTCGAAGCCGAGGCGCTCGTAGTACGGCGCGTTCCACGGGACCTCGGCGAAGGTCGTCAGGGTCAGCTCTCCGCACCCCAGAGCCCGGGCCTCCCGGTCCGCGCGCTCGAGGAGCAGCTCGCCGAGCCCCAGCCCGCCGTGGGCGGGGTCCACGCTGACCTGCTCGACGTGCAGTGACCCCTCGAGCCATTCCGCGACGAGGTACCCGGCGGCACCCGCCCGTCCCCGAGCCGTGTCCTCCTCGACCACCCAGGCGAGCCCGGCCGCGATGTGACGCGCCAGCTCCTCCGCGGCCGGCGGCGCGTCGTCGGCCACGGGCTCCATGCCCAGGGCGCGGAAGGACTCCCCCGCGGCCCGCTCGACAGCGCGCATCGCCTCGACGTCGCCCGCCCCGGCCCGGCGCACGCCATAGCGCCGGGCCCGCCCGGTGATCAGGTGCTGCAGGCGCGGCTCGTGGCCGGGGACCGTGCCCCAGCGCCGGTCGGCCTCGAGCACCTCGCGCAGGGGCGTCAGTTCGACGTCGCGGAATCCCGCGCGCTCCAGGACGGCGGCGGTCTCCTCGATGCCCTGCGCCTCGGCCAGCGGCAGGTGCTCCCTGACCTCCGGGCGGTAGTGCTCGGCGAAGCCCTCGGTGGGGTTCGCGTCGATCCCGCGGGGGAACCACGAGGCGTCGACCAGGGCCAGGGTCCCGCCGGGCCGCAGGAGGCGGTGCCAGCGGCGCAGGGCGGCCTCGGGCTCCCGGAGGGTCCAGGCGAGGTACCGGCTGGTGACGGCGTCGAAGGAGCGGTGCGGCTGGGTGGGGCGGACGGCGTCGTCGAGGGCGAAGCGGGGCGGGTCCGCCAGGCCGGCCGCGCGGGCGCGGGCCTGGTCCAGCATGCCGTGGGAGAGGTCGGTGGCGGTGACCGAATAGCCCAGCTCGGCGAGCAGGATCGCCGCGTGGCCGCCGCCGGTGCCGAGGTCCAGGACGTCGGCCGGCGGGGCGGGCAGGGCCGAGCGCCACACCGCCACCCAGAGGCCGCGGTCCAGCTCCTCGCGCTCGGTGCGGTGCTGGGCGGCGGTGTAGGCGGCGGCGCGGTGGTCCCAGTAGGAGGTGATGATGCGCTGGATGCTGGGGTCGCTGGGGTCCACTCGGTCGCTTTCTGAGGTGGTCTGGGGGCGCGGGGCGCCGGGGCGGTGAGACCCGGCCGGCTCATGCCTCGCGGTCTGGGCGGGGATCCTCCGGAGTCGCCGGGATGGGCTCCGCGCCCCTGGCCGCGAGGTACTCGCGCGCGTGCCGCCGGCCGGCCGCGAGGAGCGCGGCGGGATCGGTGACGCCGAGGGACTCGAGCAGCGGGAGCCACGCCTGCTCCACACGGTGGGCGAGCCGGTCCAAGGCGCCGAGGCGATCCGCGAGCTGATAGGTGCCGTAGAGAGCGGAGACCATCGTCCAGGCCTCGTCGCCGAGGTCCACAGCCCGGGGCAGCTGTCCGGCCTCCCGCGCCCGGCCCAGCTGACGCTCCGCCAGCGCCACCCACGTCGCGCAGGGCTGGGAGCCTCCCCCGGCGGGTGCCGTGCGGTCGCTCTCCAGCGCCATGGCGGCTCGGAAGACTCGCATGTTCTCCTCGTCGGTCACGACGACGAACACGATGGCCACGAGGGCCTCCAGACCCGGGATCCCCCGCCGCTCCAGGCCGTCGACGCCAGCGCGCAGCAGCTCCTCTTGACGGGAGAGCACCGCGTGGGCGAGGTCCGCCTTCGCCGGGAAGTGGTAGGTGATGAAGTTCGGCGTGCTCTTGCCCAGCGCCTTGAGGATGCGCGCGTGAGAGGTGCCGCCGTAGCCGGCACTTGCGAACTCGCCGGCGGCGGCGTCGAGGATGAGGTCGCGCGTCGCGGCGGAGCGTGGTTGGCGAGTCGGCATCCGCGCCTCACCCCCTCTCGACTCTGCATCGGCCGTTTCGTCGGCCCTCAGCTTACCCATCGAGGAGGTGGCAGGACGTCAACCGACATGGGGCGCCGTCGGGACTCGCGGTCGACGTCCTCAGATTTTTAGATGGCCATCTAATTTAATGATAGCCTCCCCTCAACGCGAGCGAGCCGGCGCATTCCGCTGCGCCCCTCGCCCGTCCGAGAAGGTTCTGCACCCACGTCCTACTAGTCCCTCGCGGAGGACCAGCGCCGAAGGAGCGTCGCATCACGATGTCCGATCAAGCCGACCCGAGCTCTCCCCATGTCACCAGTGGTGGCCCAGCGCCCGATGGAGGCCCAGCACCCATCGGCACCCCCGTCCCCACCGGATGGATCTTGGCCGCCGTGGCCACCGCGTATCTCGTCGTGATGATGGACTACTCGATCATCAACGTCGCCCTCCAGACCATCCAGGAGGACTTCGACGCCTCGAACGCGCAGCTGCAGTGGATGGTCAGCGGCTACGAGATCTTCTACGCCGCGCTGCTGCTCCCGGCCGGGTTCCTCGCGGACCGGTACGGACGCAATCGCGTCCTGATCCTGGGCCTCGTCGTTTTCCTCCTCGGCTCGGCGCTCATGGCGACCTCCGCTACGGCGGGCCAGATCGTCACGTGGCGTGTCGTCATGGGCATCGGCGGCTCGGTGGTGCCGGCCACGACGCTCGCGATCATCAAGCACGTCTTCCCCGAGGGCCGCCAGGCTCGCGCGATGGGAGTGTGGTCGGCCGTCGGGGGCGCGTCCGTCGCCGTCGGGCCCGTCCTCGGTGGGGTCCTTGTTCAGGGGTTCCCCTGGTGGAGCGTCTTCCTCATCAACGTGCCGATCGTCGCCGCATGCCTCGCCGTCATCGCCAAGGCCACGCCGGAGTCGAAGCGGCCCACCGGGGCTCGGCTCGACGTCGCCGGCATCCTCCTGTCCACCGCGGGCGTCGGCGCGTTGGTCTTCGGTCTTATCCGGGGTGGCGAGACCGGACGGTGGGCGGCATGGGAGACGGCCGGGACGGTCGCCCTCGGGCTCGTCCTCCTCATCCTCCTCGTCGTCGTCGAGCGTCGTCGGCTCGCGCCCATGCTCGACGTCGGCCTATTGTGTCACCGTTCCTTCGCCGCCGGCACCCTGTCCGTGTCGCTGGCGTACTTCGCGCTGACCGGCGGGACGTTCCTGCTCGTGTTCTACATTCAACTCGTCCGTGGTCAGTCACCCGGGGAACTCGGCCTGTCCATGCTTCCCGTCGCCGTCGGCGCCATCCTGGGAGCGCTTGTCGCCGGCTGGCTCATGCAGGCCCTCGGCGCCCAAGCGACCGTGAGTGGGGCGACGCTGCTCCTCGCCTTCGGATTGGGCCTGTTCGGCGTCGCCGAGGCCGGCACCCACCAGGCCTGGATCGAGATCGCCTTCGGCGCCGCGGGTCTGGGCATGGGCATCACCATGGGCGCGACGACCACGCTGACCATGGGTGAGATCGACGATGCTCGCGCCGGGTCCGGTGCCGGGTTGATCAACACCATCCGCGGCGTCATGTCCATCGTGGGGATCGCAGTCCTCGGCGCCGTGTACTCGCTGGAGTACCGGGCGCGCATCGGACCTTCCCTCGGGAACCTCCACGCCGATCTGCCCGCGAGCGCGGATCAATCTCTCTCCCAGACCCTCACCGCGGTCAGGGACGCGGCCGAGATGGACGCCGATACCGCGGCGGCCGTTCTCGGCGAGGCTGAGACAGCCTTCCTCGATGCGTTCCACCTCGGAATCTGGGTGGCCTGCGGGGTCCTTGCTCTCAGCCTCCTGGTCGGCATGTTTCTTCTGCCCGGGAAGGAACGACCTGAGAGATAGTGGGGGCGTTCCGGACGACCGAGAAGGCGAGGCTGCCTGGGAACCTGACTTTGGCCGGATCGCCGAGCGCTCGCAGCCGTCCGACCCCCGCACTGCTCAGAAACGCGTTTCCCCGATAGTCATGAAACGAACAACGCCAAGACGGTCGGTATCGTCACCACCCCGAGCAACGAGGTCGTCGCGATCATCCCCGATACGAGGCGAGGGTCGCGGTCCTCCTGCTGGGAGAGGATGAAGGCGGTGGTGGAGGTGGGCATGGCCGCCATGAGGATGAGCGTGGACGCCCACGGCTGGCCCATTCGAGGGTCGAGGACGGCCAGGGCTGCCACCGTCGCCACCGGCAGCAGGAGCAGCTTGATCGCTGTGCCGATGGCGAGAGGAATCCGTGGAACGGAGCCATCCCTGAGCCCCGCGCCTACGGTGGGGAGGGAGAGGCCGACGACGAACATCGCTAGGGGCACCGCGACCTGGCCCACGAGTTCGAGGGTGTCGACGGCCATTGCGGGAAGTCTCACCCCCAGCAGAGAGACTCCGACGCCCGCGGCGACGCTCAAGGTCACCGGATTCGTCAGGATCGCCTTGCGAGCGGCCGTCCACAGCATCTTCCGCACCGAGACGTCCCCACCCCGGTCCGGAGACAGCATTCTCGCCAAGGGATAGCCGAGCATGAACATCACGTTGTGGATGAGCTGACCCATCGCAGCGGCCAGCCCCGCCTCGGGACCCAGGACGCTGAGCGTGATGGGCACGCCCATGTACCCGACGTTTCCATACCCGACGGCCAGTGCCAGCGGAGCGGCGACCCCACCCGATCCGGCTCCGAGGAGTCGTCCGGAGACCCAGGTCAGCGTCGACATGAGCGCGGTGACCCCGAAGGCGATCGCTGTGAAGGTCCAGGGAATCCCCTCCCGCACAGGGGCCGAGGTCACCGCGTTGAATAGGAATGCCGGAAGGGCGAAGGTGAGGACGAAGACCGTCAACGAGGGCCCGATGGCACGCATCCTGGAAGAGACGCTCGCCATGCCGCCGATGGCGAGCACCGCGAACAGGGGGCCGATCGCGGTGAGAGCGCTAAGCACGGTGGATCCTGGCGCTCGCCCGGCCATGCCACCGCGGCGCTGGCGTTAGGACGTGCGAGCCCGGTACGCCTTGACTCGTTCGCGGGTCTGGCAGCGAGCCGAGCAGTAGTGCTTGGTCCGCGTCGGCGACCGGTCGATCAAGACGTCGGCGCACGCGGAGGATTCGCAGATGCCCAGCCGATCCCGAGGCACCCGACCGACATGGGCGACCAGCGACGCCACCAGGACGGCGAACATCAGTCGTTCCGGCCGATCGGTAACCCACGTCAGATGGACCACCTCGTCGTTGACATCCAAGCGCGGCCTCAACCCCGCCTCGTCGAACGCCGTGTTGAGTCGCTCCACGATGGATCCGGGCCATGCGCCCGTGAATACGGGGTACACGCGATCGCACGCCGTGGCGACCAGTGCGTCGTTCGGCTCTGCGATCCCCGGGGGCCATACCGACCGCAGGACCCGACGGGGCTCGGACTCCCACGCCGGGTATCCCTCCCACGCTCGTGTCGAGACCTCCTGGGGCACGGCTGCCCATTCGTTGACGAACTCGACAACGGTCTGGACTGGAATCTGGGGCACATGCAGCGGCATGCCCCCCAGGATAGACACCCCGAGGGCCGGGGCGTCTCATCGGCGGGCTCGAGCTCGTGCCTCACGCGGGGCCATGGCCGCGTAGATCGTGTCCAGGACGGGAGTGGGCACGCAGAGTCGCTCGGCTCGGTGCACGACCGCACCGACCTGGTCTTCGAGCTCGGAGGGACGGCCCGCCAGCAGGTCTCGATGCATCGACGAGGTCGTCCCCGGGGCGAAGCCCGTCAGGTACACCTCGGAGACGTCGTCGAGATCCTCCTGGGTCAGCCGCACCCCCTCGGCCGCTGCGACAGCGAAGACCTCGCGCATGGCCTGAGAGACCAGCCTCCTAGTGCGCGCATCCGCGCGGGTCTCGCCGACCGTCGCGTCGACGATGGCTCCCACGCCACCGTACGAGCAGATCAACGCGAGCTTCTTCCACAGAGCCGCGGTGATGTCATCGGTCCAGCTCATGGTGAGACCCGCCGCGGAGAGCGCGTCCGTGAGTCCCCGTGCAGACGACGCCCTCCGGCCGGACGGGCTGCCCACCGTCAGCGACGCGTCGGGGCCGATCAGGCGAACGGCCAGGGGTGCTACTCGGGTCGCGATGACGACCACGGTGCTGGCGAGGACCTGCTCGTCCCGGAGGTGACCCCGCGCGGACGTCGGTGCGTCGATGCCGTTCTGGGTTGTGAGGACGGGTGCCTCCGGGGGAAGCGCCGCGGCCAGGTCCCGGGCGGCCTCACCGACCTGCCAGGCCTTGGTGGTGACGATCGCAGCGTCAGCCTTCACTCCTGCGAGGGATTCCACGTTCCGCACCCCGGTCACATCCTCAATCCCCTCGTGAGTGAGAATCCTGAGGGTTTCGCCGCGACCGTGGTCGCCCGACATCTCACGCACTTTGAGGACGACCTCTTCACCAGCCTGGGCGAGACGTGCCGCCAGATACAAACCGAGGCTTCCCGCCCCGTAGACCACGATACTCATGCTCGCGCCTCGGACATCGTGGACGTCTCCAACGGCTGTTCCTGGAGCACGATCTTGGCGATGTCGACGACATCGGGAAGCCTCACGATGTCGTCGTGGAAGTCCCAGATCTGCGCGACGAGCCGTTCGTACTCGGCGAGCTTGGAGGTGTGCTGGGTGTCGAAGCGAGCCTGCAACCTGTTGTACACCTGCGCTAGCACAGCGTCGCTCAATGAGTTCTCGCTGATGCCGCCCTCCACGAGGATCTGCCGCAGATACTCGGGGAAGAGCCCGATTCGATTGAGGAAGTAGTCGACGGGCCGGGAGACCCCGAGATAATCGGGAACATTGACGATTCCGGCGTTTTCATTCTTGACCAGGAAGCCGCTAACAGCCCTATACGGCGTCGGCACGGTGAGGTAAACACGTTCGGAGAACCGGGCGGCAGCGATGACTCCATCGACGTCCACCGGGCCAGTGCTCACGCTGATGTTGTTCTCCTCGAGACAGCGTGCAATGGACTCCAGCTCCGCGAGCCCCGCCCGATTGCCGGTGCCGGCAACACCGCCTTCGATGACCTGAAAGCCATGCAACACGCTCACCAGGGAGTTTGCCGTTCCGAGCCCGCGATCATTGTGACCGTGCAGATAGAAGGTCGTGTCTGGATTGTCGTGCACGAGATTCGCCGCCAGGACCGCTGTGGAATCCGGATAGAGCGTGCCGACCGAGTCGTTGATCCTGATGAGACTGACGCCTATTGCGCGGGCGCGTTCGATCTGAGCCATCAGGTGACCGTAGTCGTCCTCGTCGATCTCGGTAGAGAACGCGTTGAGAAGACTCGCGCGAATCTTGCCGACTCCGATGTCTCTGAGACGCTGGGCGACCCGCTCGAATAGACGCCGCTCGGAGTCGATCTCGATCATGCCGATGCTGACGTATATGCGCTTCAGGAGCTCGCGCGGAACCTCCTGCTCGAGCTTCTCGACCAGTGGTTCCCAGGTCTTGAGCGTCAGGTTGAAGGAAAAGGTCGTGTCGTCGGTGATGGAGTCAGCTGATTCCTGCAGGAGAAGAAGCTTACGCAGGAATTGAGCCTCGTGAAGACCGGATCCCACGTCGATGTCCTTAATACCAGCTTGGGACAGCTTCTCGACGAGGCGGATCTTGTCGGTATCCGCAGCGCCGTAGATGGCACGTTCACCGCCTTCGCGAATCGTCTCGTCGGAGATGGCTTGGAGGGAGAAGTCACGGTAGCGGGGCCGGTGGCCCCTCGGGAAGTCGAGCATCGGATCATCCTTTCCCAGCGAGCTTATGCTGTAACGCACATCCTGCCATATCGCCGTTACGCAAGGATGAGCGGGTGGATCACGCGCTCGCAGAGGAAGCGTTCCGCTTGAGGAGTCCTAGGGGCCTGGTGCCTGCTGATCGGTCAACACTGCATGCCACAATGGGCGTTCATGCATGTGAGATCCGGCTTTTGGTCGCATTCAGCCCCTATCGTCTCTGGCACTGACTGGGCATTTGTGGGTGACGCCTCATCGCTGATCGACCCAGGGGAGGGTGAGATCTTAGGATGGCCCGCACCGGGGAACTGCCGTTGCAGGCACCCGGGTTTTGCTCTTACCGGTGGCGCTCGAAGGGCCCCGCAATCAATCCCCGGGGCGATTCACCAGTAGTGTCTAACCCTCCTGTTATGCGCTGGTCGCATGCAAATGGCCCGGACCCGCAGCACGCTGCGGGTCCGGGCCATCACAGTTCAGCCGTCCTGAGGTAAGGGACGTCTGGAGGAGACTTAGAAGTCCCAGTCCTCATCCTCCGTGTTCACGGCCTTGCCGATCACGTAGGACGAGCCCGAGCCCGAGAAGAAGTCGTGGTTCTCGTCGGCGTTCGGGGACAGCGCGGAGAGGATCGCCGGGGAGACGTCGGTGACCGAGGACGGGAACATCGCCTCGTAGCCGAGGTTCATCAGCGCCTTGTTCGCGTTGTAGTGCAGGAACTTCTTGACGTCCTCGGACAGCCCCACGGAGTCGTACAGCGAGTGGGTGTAGGCCACCTCGTTCTCGTACAGCTCGAAGAGCAGCTCGAAGGTGTAGTCCTTCAGCTCCTGCCGGCGGGCCTCGGACTCCTGCTCCAGCGCGCGCTGGTACTTGTAGCCGATGTAGTAGCCGTGGACGGCCTCGTCGCGGATGATGAGGCGGATCAGGTCCGCGGTGTTGGTCAGCTTCGCGTGCGAGGACCAGTACATCGGCAGGTAGAAGCCCGAGTAGAAGAGGAAGGACTCGAGCAGGGTCGAGGCCACCTTCTTCTTCAGCGGGTCGTCGCCCTGGTAGTAGTCCATGACGATGTTGGCCTTCTTCTGCAGGTGCTCGTTCTCACGAGACCAGCGGAAGACCTCGTCGATCTCCTTGGTGGAGGCCAAGGTCGAGAAGATCGAGGAGTAGGACTTCGCGTGCACCGACTCCATGAAGGCGATGTTGGTGTACACGGCCTCCTCGTGCGGGGTCTGCGCGTCCGGCAGCAGCGAGACCGCGCCGACGGTGCCCTGGATGGTGTCTAGCAGGGTCAGGCCCGTGAACACGCGCATGGTCAGCTGCTTCTCCTGCTCGCTCAGCGTCGACCAGGACTGGACGTCGTTGGACAGCGGCACCTTTTCGGGCAGCCAGAAGTTGCCGACCAGGCGATCCCAGACCTCGAGGTCCTTCTCGTCCGGGATGCGGTTCCAGTTGATCGCCTCGACGTGGTGCAGCAGTTCGACCTTCTCGCTCATCATGGCGGAATCGACTCCTTGGGAAATCTGTGGGGCTTCAGTATAGGTGGACGACGCCGCCGGCCCGGGTTCTGGAGGCTGCCGGGCCGGCGTCGTCGGGATGGGCTCGAAGGCCTAGAGCATGCAGGACACGCAGCCCTCGACCTCGGTGCCCTCGAGCGCGAGCTGGCGCAGGCGGACGTAGTAGATCGTCTTGATGCCCTTGCGCCAGGCGTAGATCTGGGCCTTGTTGATGT
This sequence comes from Rothia santali, assembly GCF_024199905.1. GTDB lineage: Bacteria > Actinomycetota > Actinomycetes > Actinomycetales > Micrococcaceae > Rothia > Rothia santali. The sequence continues at coordinate 23,396 of NZ_JANAFB010000001.1, read as the reverse complement.
CGCGGGTGGTGGCCGTGTCGCGGAAGAACAGGGTCAGCGAGAGGCCCTGGTCCACGTGCTGGGTCGCCTCGGCGTAGGTATCGATGACCTTCTCGTAGCCGATCTCGTACGCGTCCTGGTAGTACTCCAGGTTGTCGTTGCTGAGGAACGGGGCCGGGTAGTAGACGCGGCCCAGCTTCCCCTCCTTGCGGATCTCGATCTTCGAGGCGATCGGGTGGATCGACGACGTCGAGCCGTTGATGTAGGAGATCGAGCCGGTCGGCGGGACGGCCTGCAGGTTCTGGTTGTACATCCCGTGCTCCCGCACGGCGGCCTTCAGCTCCTCCCAGTCCTGCTGGGTGGGGATGTGGACGCCGGCGAACAGCTCGCGCACCCGCTCGGTCTTCGGCTCCCAGGCCCGGCGGGTGTACTTGTCGAAGTACTCGCCGCTGGCGTAGGCGGAGCGCTCGAAGCCGACGAAGCTCTCCCCCCGCTCCCGCGCGATCGCGTTGGAGGCGCGGATCGCGTGGTAGGTCACGGTGTAGAAGTAGATGTTAGTGAAGTCCAGCCCTTCCTTGGAGCCGTAGTACACCCGCTCGCGGGCCAGGTAGCCGTGGAGGTTCATCTGGCCCAGGCCGATCGCGTGGGACATGTTGTTGCCGCGCTCGATCGAGGGCACCGACTCGATGTCGGACATGTCCGAGACCGCGGTCAGCCCGCGGATCGCGGTCTCGATGGTCTTGCCGAAGTCCGGCGAGTCCATCGTCGTCGCGATGTTCAGCGAGCCGAGGTTGCAGGAGATGTCCTTGCCCACGGTCCGGTACTCGAGCCCGAGCTCGTACTCCGAGGGCTCGGAGACCTGGAGGATCTCGGAGCACAGGTTGGACATGATGATCTTGCCGTCGATCGGGTTGGCCCGGTTCACGGTGTCCTCGAACATCACGTACGGGTAGCCGGACTCGAACTGGATCTCCGCGAGGGTCTGGAAGAACTCGCGCGCGTTGATCTTGGTCTTGGTGATCCGCGCGTCGTCGACCATCTCGTAGTACTTCTCGGTGACGTTGACGTCGGAGAAGGGCATGCCGTAGACGTTCTCGACGTCGTACGGGCTGAAGAGGTACATGTCCTCGTTGCGCTTGGCCAGCTCGAAGGTGATGTCCGGGATGACGACGCCGAGCGAGAGGGTCTTGATGCGGATCTTCTCGTCCGCGTTCTCGCGCTTGGTGTCGAGGAAGCGGTAGATGTCCGGGTGGTGCGCGTGCAGGTACACCGCGCCGGCGCCCTGGCGCGCGCCGAGCTGGTTGGCGTAGGAGAACGAGTCCTCGAGGAGCTTCATCACGGGGATGACGCCGGAGGACTGGTTCCTGATCTTCTTGATCGGGGCGCCGGACTCGCGCAGGTTGGTCAGCGCGAAGGCGACGCCGCCGCCGCGCTTGGACAGCTGCAGGGCCGAGTTGATGGAGCGCCCGATGGACTCCATGTTGTCCTCGATGCGCAGCAGGAAGCAGGAGACGAGCTCGCCGCGCTGCTTCTTGCCGGCGTTGAGGAAGGTGGGGGTGGCCGGCTGGAAGCGGCCGGAGATGATCTCCTCGACCAGCTCGGTCGCGAGCTGCTCGTCGCCGCGGGCGAGGTTCAGCGCGACCATCAAGACGCGGTCCTCGAAGCGCTCGAGGTAGCGCTCGCCGTCGAAGGTCTTCAGCGTGTAGGAGGTGTAGAACTTGAACGCGCCGAGGAAGGTCGGGAAGCGGAACTTCTTCGAGTAGGCGAGCTTGGACAGCGACTTGATGAAATCCATGCTGTACTGCTCGAGCACCTCGGCCTCGTAGTACTGGTTCTCCACCAGGTACTCGAGCTTCTCCTCCAGGTCGTGGAAGAAGACGGTGTTGTTGTTCACGTGCTGCAGGAAATACTGGCGCGCGGCCTGACGGTCGGCGTCGAACTGGATCATCCCGTTCGCGTCGTACAGGTTCAGCATCGCGTTGAGCTCGTGGTAGCCGAGGCCCTTGTACTTCTCGGGGATCTTCTTCTCGGCGGGGCCGCTCTCGGCGGTCAGGCCGGGTGTCGCGAGTTTCGTGTCCACAGCGCTTTCAGTCCTTCGTTGACGCGGGCGACGTCCTCGGACGTGCCCATCAGCTCGAATTTGTACAGGACGGGGACCTCGCACTTGACCGCGATCTTGTCGGCCGCAATGCAGTAGAGGTCGCCGAAGTTGGTGTTTCCCGCGCCCATGACCCCCAGCATGAGCTCGCGGTTGCGCGGCACGCGCAGGAACTTCATGACCTGGGGCGGCACGGCGCCGCCGGAGCGGGGCCTGCCGTAGGTGGGGGCGCAGAGGACGAAGGGGCGCTCCATCACGGGAGCGTCCTCGCCCGTTCGCAGGGGGAGCCGGACCGAGTCGGCCTCGAGCTTCTGCACGAATTTGTGGGTGTTGCCGGAGACGGAGGAGAAGTACACCACGAGGGGGCGTTCCGTCCCGGTATCCGTGTCCCGCCTCCCCTCGAGTGCGGTATCCACGATCTTCCTCCTCAACGAGGATGGTGCCGCGGGCCCGGCCCTGCCCGGAGCGGGCCCGCGGGGTTCTGGGCTAGGAGACCAGGGCCACGTCCAGCTCGGCGATCTTGTCCGGGCGGAAGCCGGACCAGTGATCGCTCTCGGTGACGACCACCGGAGCCTGCATGTATCCGAGGCCCTTGATGTGCTCGAGGGCCTGGGCGTCCTCGGTGACGTCGACGACGTCGTAGGCGACGCCGCGCTTGTCGAGGGCGCGGTAGGTCGCGTTGCACTGGACGCAGGCAGGCTTGGTGTACACAGTCACAGACATGGTGGCTCCTTGCGATGAATGCTCTGCTCCCGTAATGGAGCGCTGTCTGGGGAAGTTGGTTTTAATACTACATCTTGTGTTGGGGCCTGCAAGGCTACCCAAGATGGTGTGGAGCACCCCGAAACGGTTATCCCCAGCCTGTGCAAATCACATCCGTGTCATTGTGCCGCGGGATCACGCGGCGGACGGTTTCCGCGCGGCACTTATCCCCCGCTGGATCCACAGGAAAGATTTTTTTCGGGCGCCCGCGGCCGTGTCGCGAGGCGCCTCGAAGGAGCCTACAGCAGGTCCGTCTCGCGCAGCTTGTCCGAGAGCGTGGCGCCGTCGTTGGCCTCCATCCAGAGGCTCCCCGCGGCGACCTGCTTGGCGCGGTCGTCGCCCCACACCCGGCCCGAGGCCAGCACCGACTCCCCCACGCTCAGGTTGCGGATGATGATGGCCGCGACCCGGTCCGGGTAGCGCAGCGCGAAGCCGTTGTAGATGTCCGGGTCACGCTGGCCGTCGTCGCCGATGAGGATCCAGCGGACGTCGGGGAACTCGCGGACCAGGCGGCGCAGCGAGTTGACCTTGTGGGCCGCGCCCGAGCGGAACCAACGCGTGCGGGTGGGCCCCCAGTCGGTCAGCAGCAGCGTCCCGTCCGGATAGGCGTTGCGGGAGAGGAAGCGGCGCAGGGCCGGGGCCACGTTCCACGCGCCGGTGGACAGGTACATGACCGGCGCGTGCGGGTGGGCCCGGAGCAGCCGCTCCATGAGCACCGCCATGCCCGGCGTCGGCATCCGCGCGTGCTCGCTGATCACGAAGGAGTTCCACGCCGCCAGCATGGGGCGCGGGAGGGCCGTGACCATGACCGTGTCGTCGACGTCGCACACGATGCCGATCCGCTGGTCCTCGGGGGCCACGTAGACGCTCGAGACCACCTCCTCGGAGGCGCCGGTGCGCATGCGGACCTCGTGGTCGCCGGGCTCGAGCTCGATCTCCAGCTGGGCGTCCAGGACCCCGCCGCGGTCGGCCCGCACCGTGAAGACGCGGCCCCCGATGCGCACCTCCACGAGCGCGTGGGAGATCGGTACCGAGGTGAAGGAGCGCCAGCCGCGGGCCGGGCTGGTGGCCCGCTGGTCCCCCACCAGGGACTCGGTGAGGTGCGAGAACAGCATGGTCTTGTAGAGCGCCCGCCCGAGCACCCGCACCCAGCGCGTGGTCCCGTAGCCCACGAAGGGGACGATCACCGGCTGGTTGCCGGCGCGGATGGCGGTGCTCTCCCGGTAGTCGTGGATGCGGTCCGCGACCTTGAAGGCCAGGTTGGCGGCCTCCTTCCCCATCGAGTGCGCATCTTTCCTGCAGCGGGGTGATCGGGACTTCGCCATGCGCCCAGTTTCTCACAGCGCCGCGCCGACTCCCGGCCGGACGTGCCGGGGCGCGGGGCCTCCCCTCGAGGGCGCTCGCGCGTCATACTCGGGCGACCCTAGCGTGACAAGGCCTTTTGGTGTACTACTTTCGTATTAACAGATGACCATCGCGGTGCGCGACGGAAGGGCGTGGGGACCATGTACGAGATCATCGCGGGATACCTGGCCCCGCTGGTCGCCGCCTCGACCCTCCTGGTCCTGCTCGTCCCCGTCGCGCGGCGCCACCTGGCCCCCTCGGCCCCCACGACGCCGCACCCCGCCTTCTGGGTCCCGGAGAACCCGCGCCTGGAGGTCCACCTGGATCGGAGCGGGGCGCCGAGCGGGGCCCTCGCCCTGGTCATCCGCAACGGCGGCCAGGAGCGCACCCTGCGGGTCACGGGAACCCTGACGGTGGGGCACCAGACCCAGCCCGTGCGCGTCCCCGACCTGTGGGCGGGCGAGCAGATCAGCCAGCGCCTGCACGGATTCCCCCTCCAGCCGCAGGAGGAACCGGCGTCCCGCACCGCCGGCCCCGTTCCCGTCCCTGCCTCCGTCCAGGAGGCGACGCCGGCCGCCGCACCCCTGATCGCCTGGGACCTCTCCTGGCGCACCCCGGACGGCCGGACCGGCCGCGAGCTGGGCACGGCCCCGCTCGCGCTCCCGGGACGGGCCTCCGCGGCCACGGCGGGCTGAGTCGCCGCGGACCGTGGCCGCCCGGCACGCGGCGTCGGTCGTGGATCACACCTCCCCGTGCCGCACGGCACGTGAGATCTCCCCCATAATCGCCCCTCCGGCCCGCGCCGCCGGGGTGCGCCGGGTCTAGTGTTGAGTCGTCCCGCGGGCGGATCGCCGCCCCCGCGGACCCCAGCACCCGTCCACGGAGAATCGAGGGAACCCCCATGCCCACCACGACGAGCACCAGCACGCGGGAGGGGGGAACGACGTCGCGCGCCCGGCGTGCCATGGCGCTGAAGATCGCCGCCATCCTGCTCGTCACCCTCGTCCTCTACTTTCTCCCCGTCCCCGACGGCGTCGACCCGCGGGGCATGCACATGGCCGGCATCTTCGCCGGGACCATCCTCGGGCTGATCCTCCAGCCGCTGCCGACGGCTTCGGTAGCCGTCATCGGCCTGGCCGCCGCGATGATCACCGGGACCATGGACACCGGGACCGAGGCCCTGCAGGGCTTCGGCAACGCCACGATCTGGCTGATCGTGGCCGCCTTCTTCATCGCCGACGGGTTCCTGCTGACCGGGCTCGGTCGGCGCATCGCGCTGCTGTTCGTGGCGCTGCTCGGCAAGTCCTCCCTGGGCCTGTCCTACGGCATGGCGCTGACCGACCTCGTGCTCTCGCCGGCGACGCCGTCCAACACCGCGCGCGCCGGCGGCGTCGTGTACCCGATTGTGAAGTCCCTGGCCGCGGTCAACGACTCGCACCCGACCTCCGACGAGTCCCGCAAGAGGCTCGGTGCCTACCTCTCCCTGACCTCGGTGCAGGTCAACACCATCACCTCGGCAATGTTCGTGACCGCCATGGCCGGGAACCCGCTGGCCGTGGGCTTCGCCGCCGACGCCGGCGTCGAGATCACCTGGGGCACGTGGGCGCTCGCGGCGCTCGTCCCGGGCATCGTGTCGCTCGTCGTCATGCCCTGGTTCATGGCCAAGGCGTACCGCCCCACGATCACCAGGACGCCGGAGGCGCCCGCCCACGCGCGCGGGGAGCTCAAGGAGCTCGGCCCGATGAGCCGCGGGGAGTGGACCATGCTGGTGACCTTCGTGCTCCTGCTCGTCCTGTGGGTGCTGGGCGGGACCATCGGGGTCAACGCGACCGCGGCGGCCTTCGTCGGCGTCGCCATCCTGCTCGTGACCAAGGTGCTCACTTGGAAGGACATGGCCGCGAACTCGGGGGCCTGGTCCACGCTGATCTTCTTCTCGGTGCTCGTGGGGATGGCGAGCCACCTGAACGACCTCGGCGTCATCGACTGGATCGGCGACGAGGTGGCCGGCCTGGTGGGCGGGATGCCGTGGATCGCGGCCTTCGCCGTCCTCACGCTCGTCTACTTCTATGTCCACTACCTCTTCGCGTCCAACACCGCGCAGGTCGTGGCGATGTACGCGGTGTTCCTCGGCGCGGCCATCGCCACGGGCGCCCCGCCGCTCTTCGCGGCCCTGGCCCTCGGCTTCATCGGCAACCTCATCGGCGGGCTGACCCACTACGCCTCGGGGCCGGCGGGCGTGATCTTCGGGTCCGGCTACGTCAAGACCTCGGAGTGGTTCAAGGTCTCCTTCTTCGCCTCCGTGGTCAACATCCTGATCTGGAGCCTGGTCGGCGGCGGGTGGATGTACCTCATCGGCATCTGGGACTGACGGGCCCCGCCGCCGGGCGGGGAGGCGCTCCCCGCCCGGCGCCGGGGACGCAGGAGGCCGCGGGCCCGTTCGGTGGAACGGGCCCGCGGCCTCCTGCGTCCTGCGGGCAGCGGCCCGCGCGCGTCTAGTCGAGCCGGTCCAGCCAGACGGAGAAGACGTCGTGGGCCTGGGACCGGAGGTCCGAGGCGTAGTCCTGGGCTCCGCGGCGCAGGCCCTCGAGGTCGACCCCGTGGGCGGCGAGCTCGTGCGCGTGGCCCACGAGCCACGCCTCGACGTCCTCCGGCTCGACCTCGATGTGGAACTGCAGGCCGAGCAGCCGCTCGCCCAGCTGGAAGGCCTGGGTGGAGCAGGCGTCGGTCTCCGCGAGGCGCTGGGCGGAGTCGGGGACGCCGAAGGTCTCCGAGTGCCAGTGCAGGACCAGCTGCCCGTCCAGGGGCGCCAGCGCGGACTCGCGCCCCTCCTCGGTCAGCCGGATCGTATCGAAGGCGATCTCCGGGCGCTCCATGGGCGTGACCTCGGCCCCCAGTGCCAGTGCCATCATCTGCGCGCCGAGGCAGACGCCGAACGTGGGCCGGTTGGACTGCACGCGGGTGGCCACGACCTCGCGCTCGTCCCGCAGGAACGGGTACCGCTCCTCGTCGTTGACGCTCAGCGGCCCGCCGAGGACCACCAGGAGGTCCGCCTCCTGGGCCCGGTTGGGGTCCAGCGGGGTGACGGGGACGTCGCAGTACTCGACCTCGTAGTCGTGGTGCCTCAGCTCCGCCTCCAGCACGCCCAGGTCCTCGAAGGGGACGTGGCGGATGACGTAGGCGCTCTTGCTCATGGGTGGGTCCTCACGCTCGGCGATGCAGTTCTCGGGCTCTCACCCCACCCTATCCGGATCCACGGCCGGACGGCCCTCCCGTGCCCGCCCTGTGGACGCGCCCCCGGGGATCCGGTCCCCGGGGGCCTCGAGCGGTCGCGGCGCGGCGGCTACGCCTGGAGCTGCACCCGCGTCGACCCCGGCTCCCGCGCGGCCTGCGCCTCGAGCAGCTCGGCGCGCAGCGCGGGGTCCAGGGCGGCGTCGAGCGCGGTCAGGGCGATCACCGCCGCGCCGTCCACGATGGTCTCGTCCGCCTCGGGGGTCAGGGCGTCGGCGGTGAAGCTGGGGTGGTGCATGACCGCCTCCGAGCCGCGGACCGCGACCATGCCGTGCACGGTGGGCACCACGAGCGAGACGTTGCCCATGTCGGTGGAGCCGCCGCCGGAGACCGGCGTGGTGTCCACGGGGCGACCCACCCGCTCCATGTTCGCGTCCCAGGCCCGGCCCAGGCCCTCGTGCGTGTCGACCGGAGCGTAGGGGTGCTCGGTCTGGCGGTGCTCCCAGGAGCAGCCCGTCGCGATCGCCGCGCCCTCGAAGCAGGCCAGCACGCGCTGCTTGAGCGAGCGCCAGGTCTCCAGCTCGACGGCGCGCACCTCGGCCTGGACCACCGCGCGGCCGGCGATGACGTTGGTGGCCGCGCCGCCGTCGGAGATGAACGCGTTGGTGTTGGAGTCCGCGGGCAGGTGCTGGCGCAGCACGGCCAGGTTCATCAGGGACAGGCTCGCCGCGGCGCCGGCGTTGATCGCCTCGGAGGGCGCCCCGGCCGCGTGGGCCTCCCGGCCGGTGTAGACGACCTCGAAGCGCTCCACCGCGGTCATGCTCGTGGACAGGGCGCCGACGTCGCCGTCGGGCTTGCCGTGCATCATGAGCGAGAACGTCGCGTCCTCCCAGGCGCCGGCGTTGAGGAGGTCGACCTTCCCGCCGCCGTGCTCCTCCGCGGGGGTGCCGAGCAGCTTGACGCGCAGCCCGGCGGCGTCGGCCACGGACCGCAGTGCCAGGGCGGCGCCGACGCCGGCGGAGGCGATGATGTTGTGCCCGCAGCCGTGGCCGATCTGCGGCAGGGCGTCGTACTCCGAGCAGATCACGACCGTCATCTCGCCGGTCCCGTAGACCGCCTCGAGCGCGGTCTCGACGCCGTAGGCGCCGCGGGTGACCTCGAAGCCGCCGGCCTCGAGGACTCCGGCCACGGCCTCCGCCGAGCGCCGCTCCTCCCAGGAGACCTCCGCCAGCTCGTGGATCGTGCGGCTGAGCCGCAGCAGGTCCTCGCGGGAGGCGCGGACGGCGTCGGTGACGGCCCGGGCGAGCGGCTCGCGATCGGCCTGGCCGGCCTCGGTGCCGGCGGCGGGGGCGGTGTCCGTTGAATTCATCGGTGGTCCTCTCGGAGGCGTGGGGTGGGTGGGGAAGCTGCGGGGTGGATGGGGGTGGGCGGATCGGGTCGGGATGGAACGGGGCCGGCGGGCGCTCCGCGGAGGGTTAGGCCCCACGGGGTCAGGCGGGCCGCGGCGCCGGGGCGTCGTCGGTCCCCGCGGCGTCGTCCGCCGGGACGGCCTCGCCCAGGGCTCCGGCGGGTGCGCCGGCCGTCGCCGCCCCGCTCGGGGCCCCGCGGGTGCGCCGGCCGCCGCGGCGTCGCCCGCCGCTGCGGGCTCCCGCGCGGGGGCGGGCCGGATGAACAGCGCCAGGACCGCGAAGGCCGCGCACAGCAGGGCACAGATCCACCATACGGCGTGGAACGAGGCCAGCGTGGAGACCGGGGCCCCGTCCCGGCCCGGTGTCGCCAGCGCGGACATCAGCAGGGCGAAGAGCGCCCCCGCGACGGCCCCGGCCCCGGTTCGGGCAGTGTTGTACAGGCCGGAGGCGATGCCGACCGAGTCGGGCTCGGCCCGCGCCACCACGATCGAGGGCAGGGCCCCGATGACCAGCCCGTTGCCGAACCCCGAGAACAGCAGCCACCCGGTGAACAGGGCCAGCCCGAACGGGGCGTTGATCATCAGCACGAACCCGACCACCGAGACCAGCCCGCCCGCGGCCACGGCCCGGGGTCCGCCCACGGCCCGGGCCACCCGGTCGCTGAGCGTGGCGCCGAGGAACGCGGCCACGGCCCACAGGGACATGACCAGCCCGGTCGTCGTCGCGGTCGCGGCGAAGCCGTAGCCCGACGCCGCCGGGTCGCCCTGCACGAACAGCGAGGTGGGCGCCTGCGCGCCGAAGACCTGCGCGCCGTAGAGGAACGCGATGACCACGGGCAGCCCGATGCCCCCGCTGGCGAGCATCCGCAGGTCGATCAGGGGGTGGTCGCTGCGCCGCGCCGAGAGGACCCACAGCGCCAGCAGCACGACGCCGGCGGCGATCGCCCCGGTCGCGACCGGCGCGGGCCACGCGGACAGGTTGGAGACCCCGCCCAGGAAGGCCACGAGCCCCGCGCCGAGCAGCGCCGCCCCGAGCAGGTCCACCCGGTCCCGGCGCCGCACGGCGGTCTCCCGGACGAAGAGGGCGACGCCGGCCACGCAGGCGGTCATGAACAGGGCGGGCAGCAGCAGCGTCGCGGTGAGGCTGCCCAGCAGGTCCAGGACGGATCCGGCCAGCAGCCCGCCGACGGCGGCCCCGAGGGTCAGCGCCCCGACCAGCCGTCCGATGCTGCGGCCGGCGTTGCGCGGGTCGCGCTGGTGGACGATCGCGAACTCCAGCGGCAGGAAGACCGCGAGCGGCGCCTGGATCGCCCGGGCCGCGAGGAAGACCCCGTAGGTGGGGGCGAAGGCCACGAGGAACGACGCCGCCGCGACCACCACGGTCGCGATCAGCAGCAGGCGCTTGTGCCCGAAGATGTCCCCCAGCTTGGACAGCAGCGGCACGACCAGCACGGTGGCCAGGAAGTAGGCCGCGTTGACCCAGTTGAGGGAGGCGGCGCTGACGCCGTACTGCTGCCCGATGGCCGTGAACAGCGGGGCGAACCAGCCCTGCAGGATGCCGCTGCCCAGCTCCATGACGATCAGGAATCCAACGGCGGCGCCGGCGCCGCCCGGTCGTGGGTCTCGAATGCTCATCACTGCTCCAGGGGGGGGTGTGGTGGGGAACACCCGCCATGCTTCCCCAGCGAGGTTTCCACCGGATCACATTGCAGCTTTTCTCCCATATCATCTCTGTCATGCAGGATTATCGGCTCGACCCCCTCGACGAGCGCCTGATCCATGCCCTGCAGATCAACGGGCGCGTGCGCTGGACCGAGCTGGCCCCGGTCCTCGGCGTGGACCCCGCGACGCTGTCCCGCCGCTGGGAGGCGCTGCGCGAGGGCGGCGTCGCCTGGGTCAGCGGCTTCTTCCCGCAGCGCTACGCGGGCGCCCTGGTGGACATCTCCTGCATTCCGCAGCGGGTGCGGGAGGTCGAGGAGCGGCTCATCGCCATCCCGGCGGTCCACACCATCGACCGCACCTCCGGCGCGCGGGACATCCTCGCGACCGTCCTGACCGACACCCCGCGCGACGTCTGGGAGCTCGTGACGCAGCGGATCGGCTCCCTGGAGGGCGTGCGCGGCACCCAGAGCCACCTCATCACGTCCTCGATCTCGGAGGCCTCGAGCTGGCGCATCCGGGCTCTGACCGCGGCCGAGGCCGCTCGGATCCCCCGCCCGCACCCTCCCCGCGCCCGGGCCCCGCGAACCCTGCGGCCCGAGGTCGAGGGCGCCCTGCAGCACGCCCTGCTCGAAGACGGGCGGGCGCCGGTCAGCCGCATCGCCCGGGAGTCGGGGATCAGCGAGCAGCGCCTCGCGGACGGCATCGCGCTGATGATCGCCCAGGGGCGGCTGCGGCTGCGCACCGACGTCGCCCGCACGGTCACCGGCTGGCCCATCTACGCCTGGTACTTCATGCGGGTGCCGGCGCGGCTGGTCGGGCAGGCCCGGGCCGTCCTGCCGCAGATCCCGGAGCTGCGCACCGCCTTCGTGGTGGCGAGCCAGTACAACCTGGTGACCGCGGCGTGGCTGCGGGAGCTGGACGACGTCGTGCGCTTCGAGGCCGCGCTGGAGAGCGCCCTGCCGGGGGCGCGGATCATGGACCGCAGCGTGGTCTTCTCGATGGGCAAGCACATGGGGCGGGTCCTCGACCCCGAGGGCCGCGCGACCAGGGGATACGTGCATCCCGACGGCGCGTGAGCCGGCCCGCCCCGCCGTGCTCCGTCACAGTGCCCCGGGGCTGTTGACGTGGCTCGGGGTCGGTGCTGAGGTGAGGTGTATCACTCGACCTGGGAGGCACTCGTGTCCGAACAGCAGAACTCATCACTGGACGTCCCCCTCGGCAGGATCGTCCTCGTCGCCGCTACCGCCGCGCTCGGCGGCTTCCTCTTCGGCTTCGACACCGCCGTGATCAACGGCGCCGTCGGGGCCATCGGCGAGCGCTTCGGCGTCTCGGGCTTCCTGCTCGGCTTCGCCGTGGCCTCGGCGCTCATCGGCTGCGCCATCGGCGCCTGGTACGCGGGCCCGGTCGCGGACCGGCTGGGGCGCATCAAGGTCATGATCATCGCCGCGGTGCTCTTCGTCGTCAGCTCGATCGGCTGCGCGGCCGCGTTCTCGGTCTGGGACCTCTCCCTGTGGCGGGCGGTCGGCGGCCTGGGGGTGGGTGCGGCGTCGATCATCGCCCCGGCCTACATCGCCGAGGTCTCCCCCGCCGGGATCCGCGGGCGGCTGGGCTCGCTGCAGCAGCTGGCCATCGTCTCCGGCATCTTCGTCGCGCTGCTCACCGCCTACGCGCTGGTCGCGGCCGCCGGGAGCGCCACGGCCACGCTCTTCGGCATCGAGGCCTGGCGGCTGATGTTCCTCGCCGAGCTGATCCCGGCCGTGGTCTACGGCGTGCTGGCCTTCACCATCCCCGAGTCCCCGCGCTTCCTGATCTACCGCGGGCAGCGCCAGCGGGCGCTGAAGGTGCTGCACAAGTACGTGGGCGGGGACGTCGAGCGGACCGCGGACGAGATCGAGCGGTCCTTCCAGGGCCGCACCGAGCGCCCCAAGCTGTCGGTGCTGCGCGGTCCCTCGCGGCGGATCTACCCGATCGTCTGGGCGGGTCTCGGCCTGGCCATCCTGCAGCAGTTCACCGGCATCAACGTCATCTTCTACTACTCCTCGGTGCTGTGGCAGGCGGTGGGATTCACGGAGCAGGACTCGCTGATCATCACCGTGATCACCTCGGTGACCAACATCCTGACCACCGTGGTGGCGATCGTGCTGATCGACAAGGTGGGCCGCAAGCCGCTGCTGCTGGTCGGCTCGATCGGCCAGTTCGCCTCGCTGGCGGTCCTGGCGATCACCTTCGCCACGGCCCCGGTCGTCAACGGGGAGCCGCTGCTGCAGGGGGCCGCGAGCCCGGTCGCGCTGATCGCGGCGAACCTCTTCGTCGTCTTTTTCGGCTGCACCTGGGGGCCGATCATGTGGGTCATGCTCGGGGAGATGTTCCCCAACAAGATCCGCGCGATGGCGCTCGCGGTGGCCGGCGCGGCCCAGTGGGCGGCCAACTTCGTGGTCTCCACGACGTTCCCGGCGCTGTCCGAGGCGGGCCTGGGCCTGGCCTACGGGGTGTACACGTTCTTCGCCTTCGTCTCGATCTTCTTCGTCATCAAGTTCATCCAGGAGACCAAGGGCGAGACCCTGGAGGCGCTGTCCGAGCGGGACGGCTGAGCGGGACGCGCGGCGGGCGGCGTGCTGGACGCGCGGCGTCGTCGGGCGGGGCGCGCGGCGGGCGGCGTCGGACTGGATGCACGGCGGCGGCGTCGTCGGGCCGGATGCACCCGACGACGCCGCCCGCCGCGGCACGGCTCACCCCAGCGGCCCGTGCCCCACCGCGCCGCGGATCGCGTCCATTACCCGCCGCATGACCTCCTCGCCGCGCGCCTCGGTCGCGACCAGCGCGTTGGGCTCGCCCTTACGGGGCAGCCTGAACTCGCAGAAGGTGGCCCCGCGCCCGACACCGCGGTTCAGCTCCACGTCGACCTTGGCCGGCTGCAGCGTGAACAGCTCGGGCCACCGCAGGTAGGCCGCGGCGCTCGGGTCGTGCAGCGGCATGGCCCGCGCGGTCGTCTTGTCGATCATCCGCAGGTAGGCGCCGAGCAGGTCGGCCAGCGTCTGGCCCGCATCCCCGCCGAGGTCGCGCAGCTCCTGCTCGTGCTCGGGGCCGACCAGCACCTGCCGGGTGAGGTTCAGCCCGAACACGCGGACGTCCAGGCCCGCCCGCAGCACGGTGTCCAGCGCCTCGGGGTCAGCGTAGACGTTGAACTCCGCGGCGCTGGTGTGGTTGCCCGACGTCGCGGAGCCGCCCATCATCACGAGCCGGCCCACGCGGTCGGCGAGGTCGGGCCGCAGGATCAGCGCCATCGCGACGTTGGTCAGCGGCCCCGTGCCGAGGATCGTGAGCGCCCCGGGCTGGGAGGCCTCGAGCGCGCCGATCAGCGCCTGCACGGCGTTCTCGGGGGCGGCCTCCGACGTCGCGACCGCGAGCCGGCGGCCGAGGGTGCCCATGGCCCCCTCGCCGAGCAGGTCCTCGATCGTCTGGGGCTCCTGGGCGAGCGGCTTGGCGGCGCCGCGGTGGACGGGGACCTCGAGTCCCGCCAGCTCGACCGCCGCCAGGGTGTTGGCCGTCGCGTGGTCGAGGCTCGTGTTGCCCACCACGGTGGACACCCCGACGACGTCGATCTCGGGGTCGTCGGCGAGGACGAGCAGGGCGAACAGGTCGTCCATGCCGGTGTCGCAGTCCATCCAGATGTTCTGCACGATGTTCTCCTTCTGGGTAGGGGGTTTACGGGCTCGGGCGGGTCAGCCGACCGCGCCGGGGATGAGGATCCAGGTCAGCGCGATGGACACCACGATGCCCACGGCCATGGGGACCACGGTCCGCTTGACCAGGTCGATGACGTTGGCGTTCATGGCCCGCGAGACGATCAGCACGACCGCCGAGACCGGCGAGACGGCCCGGGCGAGGTTCCCGGCGAACTGGATCGGCAGCGCGAGCAGCACGCCGTTGATGCCCGTCTGCCCGGCGATCCGCGGGATCACCTCGATGAACGAGTAGAACGGCGCGAGTCCGCTGCCGGTCAGCAGGACCAGAAGGATGGTCGCGCCGACGAAGACCAGCATGAGGACCAGGGCGGCCCCCTCGATGTTCTCCGTCGCGGCGACGAGCGAGTCGATGATGCCCAGCTGGGTGATCGCCTCGACGAAGATGCCAGCGGCGATGAGCAGCGCGACGACGCTCGCGGCGCCGTCGCCGATCCCGCGGAAGAAGACCTTGAGGTCGTTGAGCGAGGGCAGGAGCTGGCGCTTGCGGATCGCCTCGACCACGAGGCCGGCCATGAGGCTCACCAGCACGATGGGCAGCAGCGAGACCTGGAAGTCGATGACGCCGACGGTCGTGAGCACGTAGGGCACCAGGACCAAAAGCAGCGGCAGGACCGGGAGAATCGCGTAGAACCCGGGGACGCTGCCGCGCGGCGCGTCCTCGGCCGCGACGGAGCCGACCCCGCCCGCCGCCTCGTCCACGAGGGTGCGGCCCCTGCGGGCGTCGCGGGAGTCCATCCAGCGCTGCCAGAAGTAGTGGGCCACGCCCATCACGACGAGGGTCGGGATCGAGACGCGGGCGTGCAGGCTGAAGACGTACTCGCCGAGGTCGAGGGCGAGGCGGTCGGCGGCGATGACGTTGTCCGCGCCGAGCGGCGTCGGGACGATGGTCGCGGTCGTGGCGATGACGGCGCCCGAGGTCAGCCGCGAGAGGCCCGCGCCGACCATCATGGGGTACAGCGTCGCCATGAGCAGCACCGCGAGGCTCGACGCCGAGGGCACCACGAGGGACATCAGGTTGCCCACCCAGAACACGATGGGCACCAGAAGGTACTTGACCCGCAGCTTCAGCAGCGGCCGGGTCAGCAGGTCCACCGCCTTGTCGTTGGCCCCGATGTGGGACATGTAGGCGGCGAAGCCGAAGAGCATCATGATGACCAGGCCGGTGTTGGCGAAGCGGTCGGAGAAGATGGCCGTGGCGAGCTGGAGCTGGTCGTACCAGGCGTTGCCGCTCGGCTCGACCTCGAAGGTGCCGGTGTCGGTGTGCCCCAGGAACGGGGCCACCATGAACAGGGCGAGGCCCACCACGAGGAGGGCGACGGCGGCGTCGACCTTCTTCACGATGAGGTAGCCGGTGGCGAGGATCGCCACGGCCACGATGATCAGTTCGATCATGCGGACGTCCTTTCGCGCCGCGGGAGCGGGCGCCGATGGGAGGAGGGCGCCGGCGCGGGCGGGAGCCGCTCCTCGACGACGATCGGCGGCGATCCCCGCCCCGGCGGGTCGATCCGCGGCCGGCGTGGGCTGCACGGAACGTTACCCCAGATGACGTGGGCCACGCGGATTCTTCTTATCCCGTGGACAACCGGCCTCCCGTCGACTAATGCGGGGCGCTCCTCCACCGGCCCGGCCGCCGTCACGGAGACGGCCTTGCCCTATACCCCCTAGGGGTATACCGTTGAAGGCGAACG
Source organism: Rothia santali (assembly GCF_024199905.1). Taxonomy (GTDB): domain Bacteria; phylum Actinomycetota; class Actinomycetes; order Actinomycetales; family Micrococcaceae; genus Rothia; species Rothia santali. The sequence continues at coordinate 7,481 of NZ_JANAFB010000001.1, read as the reverse complement.
ACCCCGAGACGAGGAGACGAACCATGACCACCACGACCGAGTACCGCGTGACCGGGATGAGCTGCGGGCACTGCGAGAGCGCCGTCCGCGCCGAGGTCTCGGAGATCGCCGGGGTGACCGGCGTCGAGGTCAGCGCCGCGACGGGCCTGCTGAGCGTCACCTCCGACGCGCCGCTCGACGACGCCGCGGTGCTCGCCGCTGTCGACGAGGCCGGCTATGAGGCGGCCAGGGGCTGAGATGAGGGCACCGGCACGACTCGGCCTGTACGGGCTGCTCCTCGCGGCCGTGTTCGCCGTGGCCTTCGCCGCGGCGGGCGCGCTCGTGCCGGAGGAGCTCGTCCGGGACTGGACGCAGCAGAGCACGCAGACGCATCAGGAATCGCACCAGGAGGGGGCGGAGCATGGCCACGGGGAGTGAGACGGGCGGCGTCCGCGGCGGCGTCGGAGGGTCCGCCGGCGTCGCGGGGGGCCGCGGTGTCGAGGCGCTCGGCGGCGCGGGGGGCCGCGGCGTCGGCAGCCTCGAGCTGCGCATCGGGGGCATGACGTGCGCCTCGTGCGCGAACCGGATCGAGAAGAAGCTGAACCGGCTCGAGGGGGTGACCGCGAGCGTGAACTACGCGACCGAGAAGGCGCGCGTGAACACCCCCGCGGGGTACGACCCGCAGGCGCTGATCGCCGAGGTCGAGCGCACCGGGTACACCGCCGAGCTGCCTCCCCCGCCCCCGTCCCGGGCGACCGGGCGTGGGGACGCTGGTGCCGGGTCGCCGGAGCACGACGCCGGGGCCGGGTCCGAGGGCACCGGGACCGGTCCTGTCCGTGCGGACGGCGCAGCGGACCGGGAGTCCGGCTGGGCCGAGTCCTCCGACGACGTCGAGCTGCGCGCCCTGCGCCAGCGCCTGGTCGTCTCGGCGCTGCTCGCCGTGCCGGTCATCGCGATGGCGATGATCCCCGCCCTGCAGTTCGACTACTGGGGCTTCGCCTCCCTGGTCCTGGCCGCCCCGGTGGTCGTGTGGGCCGGCTGGCCCTTCCACCGGGCCGCGTGGACCAACCTGCGGCACGGTGCGGCGACCATGGACACGCTGATCTCCGTCGGCACCTCGGCGGCCCTGATCTGGTCGGTCGTGGCGCTGTTCCTCGGCACGGCGGGGCGGCCCGGCGTCGTGCACCCCTTCGAGCTCACGGTCTCCCCATCGGACGGGCTGGGGCACATCTACCTCGAGGTCGCGGCCGGCGTCGTGACCTTCATCCTGTTGGGGCGCTACGTCGAGAAGCGGTCCAAGCGGCGCGCGGGGGCCGCGCTGCGGGCCCTGCTGGAGCTGGGGGCCAAGGACGTCGCGGTCCTGCGGGACGGCGTCGAGCGGCGCGTGCCGATCGAGGAGCTCGCGGTCGGCGACGAGTTCGTGGTGCGGCCCGGGGAGAAGGTGGCGGCCGACGGCGTCGTCGTCTCCGGGACCTCGGCGATCGACGCCTCGATGCTGACCGGCGAGTCGGTGCCCGTGGAGGTCGCCGAGGGCGACCGGGTCACCGGCGCCACCGTAAACGCCGGCGGCCGCCTCGCGGTCCGCGCCGACCGGGTCGGGGCGGACACGCAGCTGGCGCAGATGGCGCGGATGGTCGAGGACGCGCAGTCGGGCAAGGCTGCGGTGCAGCGGCTGGCCGACCGGGTCTCGGGCGTCTTCGTGCCGATCGCAATCGCGGTCGCCGTGGCGACCCTGGGCGCCTGGCTCGGGGCGGGCTTCCCGGTCTCGGCCGGGTTCACCGCCGCGGTCGCCGTGCTGATCATCGCCTGCCCGTGCGCGCTGGGGCTGGCGACGCCGACCGCGCTGCTGGTCGGCACCGGGCGCGGCGCGCAGATGGGCGTGCTCATCAAGGGGCCCGAGGTGCTCGAGTCCACCCGGCGGGTCGACACCGTGGTGCTGGACAAGACCGGCACCGTGACCAGCGGGCGGATGACGATGAGCGGCGTCGTGCCGGCCGACGGCGTGGAGCGGGCCGAGCTGCTGCGCCTGGCCGGGGCGCTGGAGTCTTCCTCCGAGCACCCGATCGCGGCCGGGGCCGCCGCCGAGCTCGGCGGGCTGCCCGCGCCCGAGTCCTTCGAGAACCTCGCGGGCCGGGGCGTCCGCGGGGGCGTCGGCGGCCGGGAGGTCGTGGCGGGGCGGCGGACGCTGATCGCCGACCGGTCGATGGCGCTGGACGAGCGCCTCACCGCGGCCATGAGCGCCGCGGAGGCCGAGGGGCGGACCGCGGTGGCCGTGGGCTGGGACGGCGCGGCCCGCGGCGTCCTGGTGGTCTCCGACCGGATCAAGCCGACCAGCACCGAGGCGGTGGCCCGCTTCCGCGAGCTCGGGCTCACCCCGGTGCTGCTGACCGGCGACCACCGCGCGGTGGCCGAGCAGGTCGCCGCCGAGGTCGGGATCGAGCGGGTGATCGCCGAGGTGCTGCCGCGGGAGAAGGTCGACGTCGTATCGGGGCTGCAGCGGGAGGGCCGCGTGGTGGCCATGGTCGGCGACGGCGTCAACGACGCCCCGGCCCTCGCGCAGGCGGACCTGGGGCTGGCCATGGGTACCGGGACCGACGTCGCGATCGAGGCCGCCGACATCACCCTGGTCCGCGGGGACCTCCGGGCCGCGGCGGACGCGATCCGGCTCTCCCGCCGGACCCTGCGCACCATCAAGGCCAACCTCTTCTGGGCCTTCGCCTACAACGCAGCGGCGATCCCGCTGGCCGCGTTCGGGCTGCTGAACCCCATGCTGGCCGGTGCAGCGATGGCCCTGTCCTCGGTGTTCGTGGTCAGCAACAGCCTGCGCCTGCGGACCTTCAGGGCCCGGGCCGACGACGCCGCGCCGGAACGCGGCACCCTCGAGAGGACACGGACATGACCCGGAACATCACGACGCTGCTCGCCGCGGGGATCCTCGGCGGCACGGCCCTCCTGACCGGCTGCGCCGCGGGCGGGGACGACGACGCCGCCCCCTCGGCGTCGGCCTCGGCCTCCCAGGGCGGCGAGGAGGGCCACGGCGGGCACGGGGGCATGGCCCACGGGGGCGACGGGGAGCACGGCGGCGGCATGCGGCACTCGATGGACGGCGGCCCGGTGCCCGAGGGCATGACCCCCGCCGCCGATCCCGAGTACCCGGTGGGCTCCGAAGTGACCCTGGCCGCGGACCACATGGAGGGCATGGACGGCGCCCCGGCCACGATCGTCGGCGCCTACGACACCTATGCCTACTCGGTCGACTACGCGCCCACCACCGGCGGGGACCGCGTCGAGGACCACCGCTGGGTCGTGCAGGAGGAGCTCACCGGGGCGGGCCCGGACCGGCTGGCCGACGGCGCCGAGGTCACCCTCGAGGCCGGTCACATGGAGGGCATGGAGGGCGCGGCGGCGACCATCGCCTCCTCGACCGACGAGACCGTCTACGTCGTCGACTACAAGGCGGACGGGATGACCATGACGAACCACCGGTGGGTCGTCGAGAGCGAGATCCGGCCGGCCTCCTAGGGGCGCCGGCCGGTCCCCCGGGTGACGGAAGGGCCCGGGTGGCGGAGAGGCCCCGCGGGGCGCCGGACCACGGCAGTCCGGTGGAGACGAGCGAGCTGAGAGGAAGCGACCATGGACGAGCAGCACACCGATATCGGCGAGGGCCGAACCGCGGACCTCGCCGAGGCCCCGGGCCATGGAGGGCATGCGGGTCACGACGGGCAGGCGGGCCACGACGGGCACGCGGGCCACGCGGGCTACGCAGGCCACGCAGGCCACGCAGGCCACGCAGGCCACGCAGGCCACGGCGATCATGCCGGGCAGTTCCGCCGCCTCTTCTGGATCATGCTTGTCCTCGCGGTGCCGGTCGTCGCGTTCAACGACATGTTCGCCGAGCTCATCGGCTATCCCCTGCCCGGTGCCGAGTGGACCCGGTGGGTCTCCCCCGTGCTCGGCACGGTCATGTACCTCTGGGGCGGCCGGCCCTTCCTCACCGGCGGCCTCGGTGAGATCCGCTCGCGCCGGCCGGGAATGATGCTGCTGATCGCGCTCGCGATCACGGTCGCCTTCCTCTCCTCCTGGGGCGCCAGCCTGCACCTGCTCGACCACGAGCTGAACTTCTGGTGGGAGCTCGCGCTCCTGGTGGTCATCATGCTGCTGGGACACTGGATCGAGATGCGCTCGCTCGCCCAGACCACCTCCGCCCTGGACTCCCTGGCGGCCCTGCTGCCCGACGAGGCCGAGCGCGTGGAGGGCGACGACGTCGTCGCCGTCTCCCCCGCGGAGCTGCGGGTGGGCGACGTCGTGCTCGTCCGGCCCGGCGCCTCGGTGCCGGCGGACGGGCGGATCGCCGAGGGCTCGGCCAGCATGGACGAGTCGATGGTCACCGGCGAGTCGCGGACCGTGCGCCGGGAGGCCGGCGAGCACGTCGTCGCCGGGACGGTCGCCACGGACTCGGGCCTGCGGGTCGAGGTCACCGCCGTCGGGGAGGAGACCGCGCTGGCCGGCATCCAGCGGCTGGTGACCGAGGCGCAGTCCTCCTCCTCGCGCGCCCAGCGGATCGCGGACACCGCGGCCGCCTGGCTGTTCTGGTTCGCCCTGGGCTCGGCGGTCCTCACCGCCGCGGCCTGGACGCTGGTCGGCCTGCCCGACGACGCCGTCGTCCGCAGCATCACGGTGCTGGTCATCGCGTGCCCGCACGCCCTGGGCCTGGCGATCCCGCTGGTGGTCTCCATCGCGACCGAGCGGGCCGCCCGCGCCGGCGTCCTGGTCAAGGACCGGCTCGCGCTGGAGTCGATGCGCACCGTCGACGCCGTGCTCTTCGACAAGACCGGCACCCTGACCCGCGGCGAGCCGGCCGTGACCGCGGTGGAGCCGGCCGGCAGCCTCGGGTCGGGCACGGATATGGACGCGACCGGGGGTCTCCAGGCGGGGGCCGCTGCGGACACGGCCGACAGCCGTGACGTGACGGACGCCGACCCGTCCGTGGGCCAGGCGCGGGACCGCGTCCTGGCCCTCGCCGCCGCCGCCGAGGCCGACAGCGAGCACCCGCTGGCTGCGGCCATCCGCGCCGCGGCGTCCGAGCGCGGGCTGAGCGTCCCCGCGGCGTCGGACTTCGCCTCCTCGCCCGCGGTGGGCGTGCGCGCCACGGTGGACGGGAGGACGGTCGAGGTCGGCGGGCCCGCGCTGCTCCGCGACCGGGGGCTGGCCGAGCTCAACGCCGTCGGGCCGTGGCGGGAGGAGGGCGCGATCATCCTGCACGTCGTCGACGACGGCGAGGTGGCCGGGGCCCTGCGCCTGGCCGACGAGGTCCGCCCCGAGTCCCGCGAGGCCGTCGAGGCGCTGCACGCGCGCGGCGCCGAGGTCGTCATGATCACCGGCGACGCGCCGGCCGTGGCGCAGAGCGTCGCGGGCGAGCTGGGCATCGACCGGGTCTTCGCCGGGGTGCGCCCCGAGGACAAGGCCGCGAAGGTCGCGGAGCTGCAGGCGGAGGGGAAGCGGGTTGCCATGGTCGGCGACGGCGTCAACGACGCCCCGGCGCTGGCCCAGGCCGACGTCGGGATCGCGATCGGCGCCGGGACGGACGTCGCGATCGGCTCGGCCGGCGTCGTGCTCGCCTCCTCGGATCCGCGGGCGGTGCTGTCCGTCTACGCGCTCTCGCGGGCCGCGTACCGGAAGATGAAGCAGAACCTGTGGTGGGCGGCGGGGTACAACCTGCTCTCCGTGCCCCTGGCCGCGGGGGTGCTGGCGCCGGTGGGGTTCGTGCTGCCGATGAGCGTGGGCGCGCTGCTGATGTCGGCCTCCACGGTGGTTGTGGCGCTCAACGCGCAGCTGCTGCGGCGGCTGGACCTGGCGCCGGAACGGATCGCCGCCGAGGACTGAGGCCGGACGCCGCCCGCCCCTCAGTCCAGGAGCCCGGCCCCCGGCAGCTGGTGCTTCGCGGTCCCCTTGTAGGAGCGGTAGGCCCAGATCGTCATGACGATGACCACGACCCACGAGGCGCCCAGGACGATGCCATGCAGCACCGAGGGCTGGGCGACCATCGTCCCCACCGCCACCAGGGAGATCTGGCCGGGGATCGTGGCCAGGACGCTCGCGACGAGGAAGTCCCGCTGCGAGACCCCGAAGGCGCCGCTGCCGTAGTTGACGGGCCAGTAGGGCAGGCCGGGCATCAGGCGCAGCACGTAGACCGCCTGGAAGCCGGCGTCGTCGAGGCGGTCCTCGACCACCGAGGCGTGCCGGCCGAGCAGCCGCTTGACGGTCTGCTTCCCCAGCCCGCGGGCCATCCAGTAGGCCCCCCAGCAGCCGATCAGCACTCCGACCACCGACAGCAGGCTGCCCTCCACGACGCCGAACAGCACCCCGGCGGCCACGGCCATGACGGTGACCGGGATGGGGGTCAGGGCGACGACGGCGTAGAGCCCGATGAAGATCAGCCACGCGGCCCAGCCCCACCGGTCGAGGTCCGCCCGCAGCTCCTCCGCCGAGGGCAGCCGCACGTTCAGGGCCAGCCACACCATGCCCAGCAGGACCAAGACCAGCAGCGCGTTGCGCAGCACCGTGCCCCACCGGGGCCCGTCGGAGGAGTCGCCCCGGGAGGCTTCGGCGGGGCGATTCCGGTCGTCAGTCATCCCTTCAGTATAGAAGGACGGCGGAGCGGACGGGCGTTCTCGCCCTGCGCGGACGGGGGCCGGCGGCGTCGACACGGTGCGCCGCGGTGGAGTAGACCGGGGACGAGGCCGCCCGCAGCGTCGAGCCGACCGTGAGACCCCACCGAGAGGACACAGCATGAGCACCCACGACGGCGTCGAGTCCAGGTTCCGAGCCCAGCGGGACCCGTGGCCCACGCGCGAGGAGGACCTCGCCGCCGCGGCGGACCTGGTCGCGCAGATGACGCGGGAGGAGAAGCTCTCCCTGGTCAGCGCACCCATGGGCTACGGCCCCGGGGCGCCGGAGGAGGCCCTCGGCTCGGCGGCGCACTCCCCCGGCGTGCCCCGGCTCGGCATCCCGGCGTGGGACGAGGGCGACGCGAGCCTGGGCGTCACCAACCCCGGCGCGGTCCGCGGGGACGCCCCGGCCACCGCGTTCCCCAGCGGCCTCGCCCTGGGCGCCACCTTCGACCGGGAGCTGGCCGAGGCGCAGGGCCGCGCCATCGGGGCGGAGGCCCGCGCGACCGGCCTCACGGTCCAGCTGGCCGGCGGCATGAACCTGGTCCGCGAGCCGCGCGGCGGGCGGAACTTCGAGTACGTCGGGGAGGACGCGCTGCTCAGCGGGGTGCTCGCCGGGTCCGCGGTGCGCGGCATCCAGGAGGAGGGCGTCGTCTCGACCGTCAAGCACTTCGCGCTGAACCCCCAGGAGACGGGGCGGGTGATGGTCAGCTCGGACCTCGCCGAGGCCGAGCTGCGGGAGTCGGACCTGCTGGCCTTCGAGATCGCGCTGGAGCACGGCGGGCCGCGGGCGGGCATGGGCGGCTACAACCCCGTCTCTTATACACAACTCCG
>NZ_JANAFB010000019.1 GCF_024199905.1 Rothia santali | reverse complement strand
GGCGCGGGAGCCGGCGTCGACGCCGGGGTGCCCCCGTGGACCGGCCGGGACGAGATGCCGTCACGGGACGGTGAGGGAGCCTCGGACGGAGCGTCGGGGCGGTCGGTGACAGGTCGGTGGTCGACGGGCGGGCGGGGGGGGGTAGCAGGGCCGGGGGGGGGGGCCGCGGGCGGCTGCCCGCCGGTGCGGCCGATCTGCTGGAGATCGCGGCGGGCGGGCGGCCCGGGTAGGAGGGGCCTCCCCGCGTCAGGACTTCCGGTTGTAGATCAGCATCGAGACCGGCCCGAAGATCGCCACCAGCACCCCGCAGTAGACCAGCACCACCAGCACCGAGCCGAGCGCCAGCTCGCCGCCCATGAGCTCCCGCACCGTGGAGACCACCACGGAGACCGGGTTGACGTCGACGCCGGCCCGCAGCCACCCTGGCATCGTGCCCGGGTCCACGAAGATGTTGGAGGCGAAGGTCAGGGGCATGAGGATGAACATCGACACGCCCATGGCAGCCTGCTCGCTGCGCACCCACAGCGAGACCACGGTCCAGATCCAGGACAGGCTGAAGCTGAAGACGAGCAGCAGGACGAACGCGGCCGCCACGCCCGCCAGCCCGCCCTCGGGCCGGAACCCCAGGAGGAACCCGACCACCAGGATGATCACCCCGGCCAGGCTGTACCGCACCTGGTCCCCCAGGAGTGCTCCGACCAGCTGGGCCGGCCGCCACGTCGGCAGCGAGCGGAACCGGTCGAAGACGCCCTTGGAGATGTCCCGGTTCAGCGTCAGGCCGGTGTACATCGTGATCATCAGCAGGGTCTGCACGAAGACGCCGGGGATGACCCACTGCACGTACTCCCCCACCGAGCCGGCGAGCGCCCCGCCGAAGATGAAGGTGAACATGACGGTCATCATGATGGGGAAGACGGTGACGTCGAAGAGCTGCTCGGGCACGTGCTTGATCTTCAGCAGCGCGCGCCAGCCGTAGGTCAGCGAGGCGCTGACGGGCCCGGAGCGCCGGGGGCGGTCCGCGGGGTCGGCCAGCACGAGCCGGACCCGCTGGGCCTCGGTGGCGCCCTGGGCGCGGGATTCGGTGGCGGTCATCGCGTTCCCTCCGTCGCGGGGACCTCGTCGCGGCCCTCCGGTTCGCCCCGATCGCCAGGCCCGCCCCGGCCGCCCGGCGCGCCCCGGTCGGCAGGTCCGCTCCGATCGCCCGGTTCGTCGGTCGCCGCGTGCGGGCCGCCGGTCAGGGTCAGGAACACCTCGTCGAGGCTCGGCTGCCCCACCGAGAAGCTCTCCACCTCGACGCCGGAGTCCTCGAGCTCCGCCAGCGCCCGGGAGACCCGCGCCCGCTCGGGGAGCAGGACGCTCAGCGCCGCGGGGTCGGACTCGCGGGTGACCCGGTCGTGCCCCAGGACCGCCCCGACGAGCCGCGCGGCCTGCTCGCGCTCGGCCGGATCCGCGACGCGCACGGTCAGGGCCCCCGAGCCGACCTGGGCCTTCAGCTGGCCGGGCGTGCCCTCGGCGATGACGCGCCCGGCGTCGATCACGGCCAGCCGGCCGGCGAGCCGGTCCGCCTCCTCGAGGTACTGCGTCGTGAGCAGCACGGTGGTCCCCGCGTCGACGAGCGTCCGGATGATCTCCCACACCTGGTTGCGGCTGCGGGGGTCGATGCCGGTGGTCGGCTCGTCCAGGAAGATCAGCTCGGGGGTGACCAGCAGGGAGCCGGCGATGTCGAGGCGCCGCCGCATGCCGCCCGAGTACTTCTTGACCTGGCGCGCGGCCGCGTCGGTCAGCCCGAAGGCCTCCAGCAGCTCGGCGCCCCGCTGACGTGCGGCGCCGATCCCGAACCCCTGCAGCCGCGCCAGCAGCACGAGGTTCTCGATGCCCGTAAGATCCTCGTCGAGCGAGGCGAACTGCCCGGTCAGGGAGATCCGCTCCCGGATCTCCGCGGGACACGTCCGCACGTCCCTCCCGAGCACCTCCGCCTCGCCGCCGTCGGGCCGCAGCAGGGTGGCCAGCATCCGGATGACCGTGGTCTTGCCGGCGCCGTTGGGGCCGAGGAAGCCGTAGATGCCCCCGCGCTCGACCCGGAGGTCGACGCCGTCCACCGCGGTGGTCTCGCCGAACCTCTTGATCAGGCCGCGCGTCTCCACGGCCGGGCCGTTCGTGCTGTCATCGGGACGGAGGACGGGGGCGGGTGCGCGGGGCATGGTGACAGTCTACGGGATTTCCACCGAGTGAGTGGCGTGGATCACAGCCGCTGCACGGGGCGGGTACCTTCGGAGTCGCGGTCGGTTTTCATACCTCGGGACCGCGGCGCCACCGCAATCACGGGCGGCAGGCCCTCGCCGTCACCCTCACCCGAGGCACCCGGTCTCCCGCGGGTGGGTGAACGCGCCCTCCCAGACGGTCGCGTCGATGATCTTCCGCAGCGCCTCCTGGTCCTCCGCCGAGGGCGTCCGGGCGATCATGCGGGCCCCCGCCCAAACCGTCCCGATGATCGCCTCGGCGCGCAGGATCGCGGACGCCTCGTCCCCCGGGTGCGCGTGCTCGACGAGGAGCCGCCCCAGCGGCTCCACCAGGGACCGGTGCAGCTCCTCGAGCTTCCCCCTGATCACCGCGTCCCCGCGCATGTCCGAGGCGAAGATGATGGTGTGGATCTCGGGGCGGTGCATCAGCAGGACCACGAACTCGTCGACGAGGCGGTTGATGACGTGGTGCAGGTCGGTCTGGTCGTGCAGCAGCGGGTGGATCCTCGACTGCAGCTCCCGGGCGGAGTCCTCGACCACCGCCACGTACAGCTCGTACTTGCTCTCGAAGTGGCGGTAGACCATCGGCTTGGAGAGCGCGCAGGCACGAGCGAGGTCGTCCATGGTGGCCTGGTAGTAGCCGTGGCGGGCGAAGTACTGCCTGGTGTGCTGGATGATCTGCGTCCGCTGCGCCTCGCCCGGCGATCGTGTGGTGCTCAACGCTTCCGCTCCTCATGTCATGGAGCGCGCTGGGCGCCCCCTGGACGTCGCGAACGGCGGGGCGTCCCGGCGTCCGCCGCGGGGACGCCGACGGCTCGCACCCTGGGGCCGGTCACGTTGTCTTCAGTGAAGCGGAACGGAAAGGTACCGGCACGTACACCCCAACGTATGTGATGCAGATCACTTTCAATGGCAGGCGCCTGAACACGAGGGACGGTGTGACGACTCGCGAGTCGACCGCCCCGGACCCGGCCCATCACCCCGGGGCCTCCGGGTGAAACCTCCCCGGCACGGCACTTCGGGCCATCCCGGCCGCCGGGTCCACGACCTCTCGCCCCCGCCTTAGTCCATCAACTCCCCGGTGAGATCCCCGCGGTCCATCGATCCCCGGCCGGACCGCCTCAGTCCACCGACTCCCCGGTCGGGTCCTCGGCCGCGACGCCAGCGAGTCGCTTGCCGCCGATCGGGTCCGCGGACCAGCTGACGAGTCGCCACCCGACGTCGGGGTCACCCTCGACGTCGAAGGAGCCGGTGTTGTCCAGCGGCACCCGCTCCATCTCCTCGACGTCGACGCCCGCCACGCGCGCCGCGGTCCAGGTCCGCAGCGCGGCGCCGTGGGAGAACAGCGCGACGCTCTGGTGCCCCAGCTCCGCGAGCCGGGCCATCGCGGCGTCGAACCTCTCCAGGAAGGCGCGGCCGTCCTCCGCCCCCGGCAGGTGGCGCCGCAGGTCTCCCGAGGCCCAGGCGAAGGCGGTGGCGAGGTACTCCTGGTGGTCCAGGGGGTCGGCGGACATCTCGAGGTCGCCGGCGTCGATCTCCCGCAGCCCCTCGAGGACCACCGGATCCAGCCCCCGCTGCGCGGCCAGCGGCGCGGCGGTCAGGGAGGTGCGGGTCAGGTTCGAGACCGCGAGGGCGCCGAGCTCGCGCCGGGACAGGACCTCGGGGATCGCAGACGCCTGGCGCTCGCCCAGGGAGGTCAGGCCGGGGCCCGGGTAGCCGGCGTCGAGCAGCCCGTCGACGTTGGAGGGGGTCTGGCCGTGTCGGATCATGAGGACGCGCATGGGTTCGGTGTCATCTCCTTCGAGGGGCTCCCGGGTGGGACGGACCCTCATCCTATCGGCGCGCGCCCCCGCGAGCCGGGCGCCCGCGGGGGCGGGCGGGCCCGGCCGCCGGCCCGCGGGGCGGCCCGCCCCGCCCCCCCCCCTGCCCCCCGCTCGGCCACCCCTGCCGGCCACCCCGACCACCCCCAGGGACGGGCCCGACGCCGGAGCCCACACCCCGAAGCGTCACAATCGTTCACCTGTCCCCCACCCCGGCCGATCCAGCCCGCGGTGTGGCTACAGTGCGGAGTTACCGGCGGGTACGCCCGCTCCACTCGCACGAATCGAGGTCCCCATGTCCACCCCTCCCCCCAACGACCAGAACCCGCAGAACCCCCAGGACCCCCAGAACCCCGGCGACGGCTCGTACGGCTACACGAACCACCAGTACGGCATCGACCCGGAGCGTAACCGCGAGCCGGCCTTCTTCCAGGCCCTGTTCGACCTGTCGTTCAAGAACTTCGTGACCATCAAGTTCGCCCGCATCATCTACGTGGTAGGCCTCGTCTTGATCGTCCTGGGGTGGCTGATTTTCACGGTCGCCGCGTTCACGCAGTCGGCCGGGGGCGGGCTGCTCGCCCTGATCCTCGGGGCCGTCGTCGCGTTCTTCTACATCCTGCTGTTCCGGCTCACCCTGGAGTTCTACGTCGCCATGGTGCGCACCGCGCAGAACACCACCGCGCTCGTGGAGCGCATGCGGTAGCGGCCGATGCGGCGGCACGACGCCGGCCGGGCGGCTTCTCGCCCGGCCGGCGTCTTGCTGCCGTGGGCCACCAACACCCGGGCAGGGCCTCATGGATCTCGAGGCCACCCGTCAGCGCGCCGAGGCGCGTGCGGTCACACTCCTCGCCGGCAACCTCACCCGGTTGTAACCTAGATCACTACATTGTATGGTCAATCGGACAAAGAGAGTTCAAGGCCCTCAGGGCCCACCGGCCGAGGAGTCACGCCCATGACCGACCCCCGCTCACCACCCGCCGCCGGAGCCTGCCCGCCCACCTCGGCGATCCGGCGTCCATACGGGCATTCCGGGCCGACCCTCACCGCGAGACACACCCGCCCCACCTCGGCCAGCGTGCAGCTCCTCGGCGATCGTTCAGGAGGAGACGCGCAAGGCACTTGCCATCACCTATTGAACCGGTCCAAAATGAAGGACGTGCCATCCTGTGCCGGGCATCACATCGATGCACCGGCGACCGCACCACGGCCCCGCCTCGGGGCCCTCCAGGCCAGCTGACAAAGGAGTCCACCCATGGCCGACTCACACTCGTCATCCCCCGCCACCTCGTCCCTCCCGCCGCTGGTGGCCGGCGCCTACCGCAAACGCATCGGACTGATCTCGGTGGTCGCCTGCTTCGGCGGCCTGCTCTTCGGGTACGACACCGGCGTCATCAACGGCGCCCTGCGCCCCATGACCGAGGAGCTCGGCCTGACGCCCTTCACCGAGGGGGTCGTCACCAGCTCGCTCGTCTTCGCCGCCGCCTTCGGCGCCCTGATCGGCGGGCGGGTCTCCGACGGCATCGGCCGCCGCAGCACCATCCTCATCCTCGCGATCCTGTTCTTCGTCGGGACGCTCTTCGTGGTCTTCACGCCCGGCGTCGGGATCCTGGTCGTCGGGCGCGTCATGCTCGGCCTGGCCGTGGGCGGCGCCTCGACCGTGGTGCCCGTCTTCCTCGCCGAGCTGGCCCCCTACGAGATCCGCGGGTCCATCACCGGCCGCAACGAGGTCGCCATCGTCATCGGCCAGCTCTCGGCCTTCGTCATCAACGCGATCATCGGCAACGTCTTCGGGCACGTCGACGGCGTCTGGCGGATCATGTTCGCCATCTGCGCGATCCCGGCCGTGTGCCTGTTCTTCGGCATGCTGCGGATGCCCGAGTCCCCGCGCTGGCTCGTGGAGAAGGGCCGGCACGAGGAGGCGCTCGCGGTGCTCAAGACCGTCCGCCCCGAGGATCGGGCCATCGCCGAGCTCGGCGAGGTCGAGCAGGTCGCCGAGGAGGAGCAGGAGGAGAAGAAGGTCGGCCTGGGCGCGATCCTGACCAACAAGTGGCTGTTCCGGATCCTGCTGGTGGGCATCGGCGTGTCGATGATGCAGCAGCTGACCGGCATCAACTCGATCATGTACTACGGCCAGGTCGTGCTCATCGAGTCCGGTTTCGAGGCCAACGCCGCGCTGATCGCCAACATCGCACCCGGTGTGGTGGCCGTGCTCGGCGGGTTCATCGCGCTGTACATGATGGACCGCGTGGACCGCCGCAAGACCTTCACGATCGGGCTCACCCTGACCACCACGTGCCACCTGCTGATCGGCGTCGCCTCGATGCTGCTGCCGGTGGGCAACCCGGCCCGGCCGTTCGTGCTCCTGCTGCTGGTCGTCGCGTTCGTGATGTCCATGCAGACCTTCCTCAACGTGGCCGTGTGGGTGTGGCTGGCCGAGATCTTCCCGCTGCACATGCGCGGCGTCGGGATCGGCGTCTCGGTGTTCTTCGGCTGGATGACCAACGCGACGCTGGCGCTGTACTTCCCCTCGCTCATCGACGGCATCGGGATCACGGGGGTGTTCTTCCTCTTCGCCGGAGTCGGGGTGCTGGCGCTGCTCTTCGTCATCACCCAGGTGCCCGAGACCCGCGGCGTCTCCCTGGAGACCCTCGAGGAGGACGTCTCGACCGGGGCGATCTACGCCGTCAAGAAGCGCAAGGCGCGCCGCTTCCTCCGCTAGGTCGGTGCCCGGGGCCTGACCGGCCCCTCGGATCGCCCGACGCCGCCGCAGCCCCTCGCTGCGGCGGCGTCGCGCCGCGCGGTGGCTGCCGCTTCCGGCCGGGCGGGGCCACGCCGTGCGGTGGCCACCGCCTCCGGCCGAACCGGGCCGCACTGCGCGGCGCCCGCCGGCACCCGGCCGGGCGGCGTCACATCCGAGGTCGAGGGCCCCCGGGCCTCCTAGGATGGGCTCATGCCCCTCTCCCAGCAGCCCGCCGACGACGGCGTCGCTCGCGCGCCGATGTTCGGGCACCCGGCCCCGCAGCCCACGCTCGGCTGGGGGGCGCTCTCCGCCGCGCTGGTGGCCGCGGGTGCGGTCCTCGTCTTCGGGTTCCTGAGCCCGTGGGGGTACGCGGGGCTCGCGGGCGGCGTCGTGCTGGGATTCGCGGTCTCGCGGCCGCTGGGGCGGGACCTCGGGCTTGTCGTCCTGGGGCTCGCGATCATCAGCACCACCTCGATGGAGGCGGACATCTCCTGGCCGCACTTCTTCCTCATGGGGGCGGTGCTCGCGGCGGCCGTGGCGGTGCCCTACGCCGTCCACCGGCTCGTGCTGCGCGACCACGCGATCCGCTTCCCGCGCCGGCAGGGGCGGCCGTGGAGCCGGCTGGAGTGGGGCTGGCTCGCGTTCGTCCTGGTGGCCGCGTACTTCATCCTGCCCTTCTACTTCATCCGCTCGGGGACCTACCAGAACTGGCCGGCCGTGGAGAGCCCGAGCGAGATCGGGCGGCTGCTCGTGGGCGTCAACGCCGTGGGCATCTGGGACGAGCTGTTCTTCATCTGCACGGTCTTCACGCTGCTCGCGCGCCACTTCCCGTTCTGGACCGCCAACGTGCTGACCTCGATCATCTTCGTCAGCTTCCTGTGGGAGCTCGGGTACCGGGCGTGGGGGCCGCTCCTCACGATCCCCTTCGCCCTGGTGCAGGCCGTCATCTTCACCAAGACCAGGTCGCTGCCCTACACGATCACGGCGCATCTGCTCTTCGACCTGGTCGTCTTCCTGGCGATCGTGCATGCGCACCATCCCGAGTGGCTGCCGATCTTCGTGTACTGAGGGGAGGCGACCCGAGGCCGCTTCACAGCCTCCGGCATCGGGCCCGCCAGCGGTTGATACGCCCGGTGAACCCTCTCGCCTGCGTCCCCCTCGCCCCACCCCCGCCGCCCAGGTTCCCCGCGCCCCGCCCGGGGTGTATCCTCAGGCCGGGCCCCACGGGCCCGTCCACTCACCGCGGCGCTCGCACGCCCCTTCGCAAAGGACCGGCCAGCCATGGACCAGCACCAGGACCCCGCGGCCACGGCCGCGGACCTCAACTACTCCACCCCGGAGGGCCGCCGCGGCTTCTGGGCCGCCACGATCTCCTCCTGGCTCGGCACGACCATGGAGTACGTCGACTTCGCCCTCTACGGGCTGGCCACCGCGCTGGTCTTCAACCAGGTCTTCTTCCCCGAGCAGACCCCGCTGGTGGCGCTGTTCGTCGGGTTCTCGACCTACGCCGTCGGCTTCCTCGCCCGGCCCCTCGGCGCCATCTTCTTCGGGCGGCTCGGGGACAAGCACGGGCGCAAGGTCGTCCTGGTGGTCACGGTCGCCCTGATGGGCGGGGCCACCACGCTGATCGGGCTGATCCCCGGTTACGCGCAGATCGGCGCCGCGGCCCCGGCCCTGCTGGTGCTCCTGCGCCTGGCCCAGGGCTTCGGCGCCGGCGCCGAGCTCTCCGGCAGCGCGATCATCCTTACCGAGTACGCCCCGCGTCGCCGCCGGGGGCTGGTCGCCTCGATCGTCGCGCTGGGCTCCAACTCCGGGACGCTGCTGGCCTCGGCCGTGTGGCTGGCCGTGCTGCAGCTGCCCGAGGAGCAGCTGTTCTCCTGGGGCTGGCGCATCCCGTTCGTCGCGAGCATCTTCATCGCGGTCGCCGCGCTGCTGATCCGGCGGGTCATGAAGGAGACCCCGGTCTTCCGCGCCGCCGCCGACGAGGAGGGCGAGTCCCCCGCCCAAGCCAAGGCCGTGACTCCCGCCGAGGCCGAGGGCGCCACGTGGTGGACCCGCAACAAGGCCTTCTTCGTCATGGTCGGCCTGCGGATCGGCGAGAACGGCCCCTCCTACATGGCCCAGGGCTTCCTGGTCGGCTACGTCGCCCAGGCCCTGCTGGTCGACGAGTCGGTGCCGACGACGGCGGTCCTCATCGCCTCGGTCCTCGGTTTCGCGGTCATCCCGGCCTCCGGGCTCCTGACCGACCGGTTCGGCCGCCGCATCGTCTACCGGGTGTTCTGCGCACTGCTGATCCTCATCATCGTCCCGGCGTTCATGCTGCTGGACTCCCGCGAGCCGGCCGTGGTCATCGCCGTCATCGTGGTCGCCATGTGCCTGGCCTCGCTGGGGATCTTCGGGGCGCAGGCGGCGTACGGCGTCGAGCTGTTCGGCGTGCGCAACCGCTTCAGCAAGATGGCGCTGGCCAAGGAGCTCGGCTCGATCGTCTCCGGCGGCACGGCGCCCGCGGTGGCCTCGGGCCTGCTGGCCGCGGTGGGGGCCTGGTGGCCGCTCGCGGTGTACTGGATCGTGATGGCCGGCATCGGCTTCGTGACCACGTTCTTCGCCCCGGAGACCCGCGGCCGCGACCTGACCGCGCTCGACGACGCCACCGTGGACCCGGCCCTGCCCGGCCGGTCCCCCGCCGCCTGAGGAGCCCGCCGATGCGCCTGATCATCGACTGCGACCCCGGCAACGGCGTGCCCGGCGCCAACGTCGACGACGGCCTCGCGATCGCCCTGGCCCTGGGCTCGGAGGGCCTGCCGGGCGGCGTCGAGCGCGTCGAGGCGATCACCACGGTCGGCGGGAACACGCCCGCCCGGGTGGGGGCCGGCGTCGCCCGCGAGCTGCTGCGCGCCGCCGGGCGCGAGGACGTGCCGGTCCGCACCGGCGCCGAGGCGGCGCTGGTGGAGCCGAGCGGCCCTGGCGGGAGCACCTCGACCGCCGCGGCGAGGCGGAGACCCTCCGCCGCCTGTGGGGCGGGCACCCGGAGCCCGCCGCGGCCTCCCGCACCGCGGTGCCCGCCGCCGTCGCGCTGGGCGAGGCCGTGTGCGGGGCGCCCGGGGAGGTCGCGGTGGTCGCGATCGGGCCGCTGACCAACCTCGCCCTGGCGCTGCGCCTCTACCCGGACTTCGCCCGCGACGTCGCCGGGATCTCCATCATGGGCGGGGTCTTCGACGTCGACGGCTACCGGGCGGACACCAACTTCGGCGTCGACCCGGAGGCGGCCCGCGCGGTGCTGCGCAGCGGCGCGCCGGTCACGCTGCTGCCCCTGGACGTCACGACGACGACGCTGCTCACCCACCCCGACCTGGACCGGATCGAGCGGATCGGCACGCCCCTGGCCCGGCACCTCGCCGCCACGACCCGCCCCTGGATCGACTACTCGATGCAGGTCCGCCGCCTGCCCGGCTCGTGGCTGCACGACGCCCTCGCCGTGGCGGCCCTGACCGACCCCGGCCTGCTGTCCTTCCGGGAGTACGCGCTCGACGTCGAGCTCGCGCCCGGGCCCTCCCGCGGCGCGACCCTGCGCTGGCCGGCGTTCCCGGTCCCGGGGCAGCCGATGCCCTCCGCCCCGGACTGGCCCGCGGCGCGGGTCGCGACGGCGGTGGACAACGCGGCGCTGGTCGACCTGCTCGTGGAGCGCGTGGCCCGCGCGGGGTGACGGCGTCGTGCGGGCCGGGCGATCGCGTCCACCGGGCGAGTGGCCGCGCGGGACGTCGGCGCGGGACCTCGGCGTCGTGCGCGCGACCGGCCGCCCGCGTGTCCGCCCATACCGAAACCCCCTGGACGCGGCCCGTCCCGCGGGGTTTCAGTAGAGTCATGAGTACTTTCGCTGTGACCAACCCCAACACCGGCCAGGTCGAGGAGACCTTCGACTCCCTCACGGCCGAGGAGATCCCCGGCGTCATCGACCGGGCCGACCGGGCCTTCCAGCAGTGGCGGGCCACCTCCATGGAGGAGCGCTCCGCGATCCTGAACAGGGCGGCCGAGATCTTCGAGTCCCGCGCCGAGGAGCTGGCCGACATCGTCGGCCACGAGATGGGCAAGCCCAAGCCCCAGGGCGTCAAGGAGGCCCAGAAGGTCGCGACGACGGCCCGCTGGTTCGCCGAGAACGCCCCCGGCTTCCTCGAGCCCACCGAGCTGCCGGACGCCCCCGGCGCCGACCGCACCTACGTCAAGCACGACCCGCTCGGCGTCCTGCTCGGCGTCATGCCGTGGAACTTCCCGTACAACCAGATCGCCCGCTTCGTGCTGCCCAACCTCATGGTCGGCAACGCGATCATGATGAAGCAGGCCGCGATCTGCCCCAAGTCCTCCCAGACCTTCCAGGAGATCCTGGAGGAGGCGGGCCTGCCGCAGGGCGTGTACACCAACCTGTACCTCAACAGCAGCGATGCCGAGGAGGTCCTCAAGGACCCCCGCGTCAAGGGCGTCTCCCTGACCGGCTCCGAGGCCGCGGGCGCGTCCGTGGCGGGCCTCGCCGCGAAGTACCTCAAGAAGTCGGTCCTGGAGCTGGGCGGCAACGACCCCGCCGTCGTCCTGGACACCGACGACGTCGAGGCGCTGGCCCGGAAGCTGGTGACCCTGCGGATCTCCAACGCCGGGCAGGTCTGCACCTCGCCCAAGCGCTTCATCGTGCTCGAGGACCTCTACGACGACTTCGTCGCCGCGACCAAGAAGGCCGTGGAGGACGTGACCGTGGGCGCCTACGACGCCGAGGACACCGACATGGGCCCGCTCTCCTCGGAGGGCGCCCGCGACGAGGTCGTCGAGCGCGTGCAGCAGGCGGCGAAGGACGGCGCGACGCTGCACCTCGGCGGCGAGAAGCTGGACCGCCCGGGCTGGTTCATGTCCCCGGCCCTGCTGACCGACATCGACGAGGACAGCGACCTCGGCTGCAACGAGCTCTTCGGCCCGGCCGTGATGGTCTTCAAGGCCACGGACGAGGAGGACGCCCTGCGGATCGCCAACGACACGCAGTACGGCCTGATGGCCTCGGTCTGGACCACCGACGCCGAGCGCGGCCGCTGCTTCGCCGAGCGGATCAACGCGGGCATGACCTTCGTCAACACCCACATGGACTCCGGCCCCGAGTTCCCCTTCGGCGGCGTCAACAACTCCGGCTACGGCCGCGAGAACGCCCAGTGGGCGCTCAAGGAGTTCACCAACGAGCGGCTCGTGCGCGTCAACGGCTAGACCGCGCCGCCGCCCGTGACGATGCCCTCCCCGCCGAGCTGCGGGGAGGGCATCGTCGCGTCCGGGGCCGCCCCGTGTGGGGGCCTCACCGCGCCGGGTCGCGCAGCGTCGGGTCGTCGTCGCGTCCAGCGCCTCGCCGCGTCGGAGCCTCGCGGCGCCCCGGGGCCGGGGCGGTTAGGAGACCGGCACCCCGGGCGTCCGGTGCCGCGGCGCCGGCCGGTCCTGGTCGCCCTCGGGGTCCAGGACCCCGCCGCCGGCGGTCGGCGCGTCCTCCGCGGCGTCGCTGGTCCGCCCGTGGTGGTGCACGAGGTACCCGACGACGGTCAGCACCAGGCCCAGCGCCGACCACGCGATGAGCGTCCACCACTGCTCCGCGCCGCTGGCATCGGGGAAGAACGACTCGGTGCGCAGCAGCCGCTGCGCGGCACCCGGCACCAGGTGCTGCCCGATCCACCCCCACGGGTGCGGGTAGAACTGCCACGGCACCTGCGCCCCGGAGAGCGGGTTGCCGAGGAACATGGTCACGACCGCGCCGACCCCGATCCCCGGCGGCCCGATCAGCGCCGTGCAGCCCAGGATGAAGCTCGAGGTGCCCAGGACCGAGAGCGTGAAGACCATCCAGTCCACGAGGAACCCGCCCTGGACGAACCCGAACCAGGAGTTCAGGATCAGGTCCAGGCTCAGCCCGGCGAGCAGCGCGTAGAGCACCGCCGCCCCGAGCCGCCGCCACAGCCCGTGCACCAGGGTGTTGATGAGCACGCCGCCGATGATCCCGCCCAGGACCAGCGGGAAGGACGCGGCGGCGAAGCCCGCGCCGGTCGGGTCGTCCTCGGACAGGGGCACGACGTCGGTCACCGCCACCTCGGTGACGGCGGCGGCGCGCTGCAGGCCCAGCAGCTGCTGCGCCTGCTCCGGGGAGGGCTGCGCGCCGGACTCCTGCGCCTGCTGCTGGAGTCCGTCCGCCTGCTCCTGCAGCCCGGCCCGGATCTGGCCCTGGACCTGCTGGGCGATCCGGTTCATGGCCTGGCTCGGCACGTTCCCGGCCGCGGAGGCGGAGAGCACCTCCGGCGGCTCCTGGCCCTCGCCGAAGACGATGCCGCCCACGGTCTCCTGGGCCTGGATCTGCCGCTCGGCGTCGGCCCGGTCCGCGGCGGCCGTGAACGCGAAGGCGCCCGGCTGCGCCTGATCGATCGCGTCCTCGAACCCCTGGACGGCCTCCTGCGGGCCCGCCACGGAGACGGGCAGGTCCCGCGCCTCCTGGGTCTTGGACGGCCACGCGAAGGCCAGCACGATGACCGTCACGACGACGGCCGCGATCAGGGCGACGATCCCGGCCCGGGGCCAGGGGCTCGGCGCGTGGCCCGGCTTCCGGGGCGCTGCGGGGGCTTCGGGGACTGCTGCGGACATGGGCACCTGCTCAAAAAGAATAATCGTTCTGTTTGTGCCGAGCTTAGCAGACGCCCTATCCTGTGGACATGCCCCGCCTGAGCGAAGAGACGAAGAGCGCACGCCGCCGGCAGATCATGGACGCCGCCCGCGCCTGCTTCGAGCGCCGGGGCTTCTCCGGGACGTCCATGGCGGACATCATCGAGGAGTCGGGGCTGTCCGCCGGCTCGATCTACTCCCACTTCGGCTCCAAGGACGAGATCCTGCGCCAGACCGCGGAGGGGATCGTCGGCGCGGCCGAGCGCGCCCTGGCCGAGTCCGGCGTGCTGGAGGGGCTCGTCATCGCCCCGCGCGGGATGGCCCGCCTGGTGGCCAAGCGCCTGCTCAGCCCGCGGCTGGTCCGCATGTTCCTGCAGTTCTGGGCCGAGGCGCCGCTGAACCCGGAGCTCGCCGCGCTCGTCCGGGGCAACCTGGACCGCGCGCTGAGCCTGCTGAGCCGGGCGCTGCTGCCCTGGGCGGCCGCGCAGGCCGAGCCGGGCGAGGAGGCCGAGCGCCTGGCCCGCAGCGCCGCCAGCGCGGTCATGGCGACCCTCCACGGCTACTTCGTCCGCCTCACGGTCGACCCGGCGCTGGACGCCGAGGCCCTGTTCCGCGACGTCACCCGCTTCCTCCCCGGCGGCGGACCGGACGAGGGGCCCGACGTCGTCCCCTCCCCCGCGCGACCCTAGCGACGGCGCAGCCCCGCGCCACGACGCACGACGACGCCGGGCGGGCGGCCCGTGCAGGCCGCACGCCCGGCGTCGTGAGGGGTTCGGGGAGGGGCCACGCCCCGCCGGCGGCGTCCGTGGGGGCGTCGGCGGGCGCGCTCGGGACCGCTAGCCCCGGCTCGGCTCCTGGGCGGACACGCCGGCGCCGCGGGCCGCGACCTCGGCGCGCACCCGGCCCGCCGCCTCGACCAGGTGGGTCAGCGCCGCCTTGGTCTCGGGGTAGGCGCGGGTCTTCAGCCCGCAGTCCGGGTTGGCCCAGAGGCGGTCCGGCGCGATGACCTCGGCCGCCGCGCCCAGCAGCGTCGAGACCTCGTCCACGGTCGGCACGCGCGGGGAGTGGATGTCCCACACGCCCGGCCCGATCCCGCGGTCGAAGCCGGCCTCCTGCAGCGGGTCGAGCAGCTCCATGCGGGAGCGGGCGGCCTCGACGCTGGTCACGTCGGCGTCGAGGGCGTCGATCGCGGAGAGGACCTCGCCGAACTCCGAGTAGCACAGGTGGGTGTGGATCTGCGTGGAGGGCCTCACGTCCGAGGTCGCGACGCGGAAGGAGCGCACCGACCAGTCGAGGTAGTCGGCGTGGTCCCGGCGGCGCAGGGGCAGCAGCTCGCGCAGGGCCGGCTCGTCGACCTGGACGATCCCGATGCCGGCGGCCTCGAGGTCGGCGACCTCGTCGCGCAGGGCCAGGGCCACCTGGTCGGCGGTCTCCCCCAGCGGCTGGTCCTCGCGGACGAAGGACCAGGCCAGGATGGTCACCGGACCGGTCAGCATGCCCTTGACGGGCCGCTCGGTCAGCGACTGCGCGTAGCCGATCCACGGCACCGTGAAGGCCTCGCCGCGCAGGCCCTCGCCGCTGCGGGAGACGTCGCCCCACAGGATCGAGGGGCGGGTGCAGCGGGAGCCGTAGGACTGGACCCAGCCGTGGTCGGTCACGTCGAAGCCGTCGAAGTTCTCGGCGAAGTACTGGACCATGTCGTTGCGCTCGGGCTCGCCGTGGACCAGGACGTCCAGGCCTAGCTCCTCCTGGAGGGCGACGACGTCGCGGATCTCCTCGCGCAGGCGCCCCACGTACTGCTCGTCGTCCAGGCGCCCGGCCTTGTGGGCCGCGCGGGCCGCGCGGATCTCGGCGGTCTGCGGGAAGGAGCCGATCGTGGTCGTGGGGATCGCGGGCAGGCCGCCTGCGACGCCGTCGGCGGCCTGGGCCGCGCGGCGCTCCTCGGCGGGCTCGCGGTGCCAGTCCGACTCGGTGAGGGCGGCGGCGCGCTCGCGGACCGCGGCGTCGCGGGTCGAGCGGGCGGCGGCGCGCTGCTCGAGCGCGGCGCGGGCGTCGTCGAGCTCGGCGGCGATCGCCTCGCGGCCCTCGGCCAGGCCCCGGGCCAGCACGGCGACCTCGCGGATCTTCTGGTCGGCGAAGGCCAGCCAGCGGCGGCGCTCCTCGGGCAGGGCGGTCTCCTGCTCGAGGTCGTGCGGGGTGTGGAACAGCGAGGTCGAGGTCGCGACGCTGACCCGGGCGCCGGCGTCGCGCAGCCCCTCGAGGCGGGTCAGCGCGGCGTCGAGGTCCGCGCGCCAGATGTTGCGACCGTTCACGACGCCGGCCACCAGCGCGGGCGCGCCCTCGCCGGTGAACAGCGCGGTCTGCTCCGCGGTGAGGCCGCCGCGGACGAGGTCCACGTGCACGGCCTCGACGCCCGAGCGGGCCACGGGGGCCAGGAGGTCCTCGGCGTCGCCGTAGGGGGTCGCGACGAACAGCGCGGGGTCGGACTCGGCCCGGTCCGCGGCCAGGCGGCGGTAGGCGGACTCGACGACGCCGGCGAGGTCCCCGCGGTCCTGGTCGGCCACCAGGGCCGGCTCCTCGAGCTGGACCCAGGTGGCCCCGGCCCGGCCGAGCTCGGAGATCAGCTCCCGGTAGACCGGCAGCAGGTCGTCCAGGCGGGAGAGCGGGTCGAAGCCCTCGGGGGCGGAGTCCTCGGCCTTGGACAGCAGGAGGAAGGTCACGGGGCCGACCAGGGCCGGGCGCAGGCCCTCGCCCGCGGCGGCCTGGGCCAGCAGCTCGGCGGCATTCGGGGAGAAGCGGGTCTCGGGGCCGATCTCCGGGACGAGGTAGTGGTAGTTGGTGTCGAACCACTTGGTCATCTCGAGCGGGCCGCGGGCGACGTCGCCGCGGGCCAGGACGAAGGAGGCCGCGCGGTCGATCACGCCGTCGGAGCCGGCCAGGTCGGAGAAGCGGGCGGGCAGGGCGCCGGTCGCGACGATCGCGTCCAGGACCTGGTCGTAGAGGGCGAAGGAGGCGGGGACGGCGGCGGGCTCGGTCAGGCCCAGCTCGCGCTGGCGGTCGACGGTGGCGGCGCGCAGGGCCCCGACCTCGGCGGTCAGGCCCTCGGCGTCGAGGGTTCCGGCCCAGCTGCGCTCGAGCGCCTTCTTCAGCTCGCGGCGCGGGCCGATGCGGGGGTAGCCCAGCACGGTCGCGGCGGGGAAGGGGACGCCGGCCGGGGTGGCCGGGGTCGCGGCGGTGGGGTTCTCGGTCACGGTGATGCTCTCCTGATCGTTGGTCGGGTTCTGGGGAAAATCGTGGGCGGCGGGCCGGGGCGTTCCGGCGGGGCCTGGGCGGGAGGCTCCGGCGGGGCCGGCCTCGGCGGCGGGCCGGGCGCTGCGGATGGGGTCGCGGTGCGCCCCCGCTGGGCCCGGCAGGTCGAGCCGGTCGAGGAGCTCGAGGACTGCCGGGTGCTCGTTGAAGGTGTAGAGGTGCAGGCCGGGGGCCCCGGCGTCGAGGGCCGCGCGGGCCTGGTGCTCCGCGGCGTCGACCCCGGCCTTGAGCCGCTCGGAGAAGTCGGCGGCGGTCTCGAGGCGGTGGGCCAGGCCGGCGTCGGCCTCGATCCCGGCCAGCTCGCAGATCCGCAGGTACCGCTTGAGGCTCGTGACCGGGAGGATGCCCGGGACGATCGGGATCTCGACGCCGTTGGCCGCGGCCCGCTCGAGCAGCAGCTCGTAGTCCCGCGGCTCCGGGTAGACCTGCGTGATCGCGAAGTCGGCGCCGGCCCGCTGCTTGGCCAGCAGGATCTCGATGTCCTGGTGCACGGTCGTGGACTCGGGGTGGCGCACCGGGTAGGCGGCCACGCCCACCGAGAGGCGGCCGGCGCACAGGCGCGCCCGCTGCTCGGCCTCGACGTCGCGGATCAGCTCCACCAGGTGCCGGGCGAAGGGCAGCTCGGTCCCGGTCAGCACGTGCCCCTCGGGCCGGTCCCCGCGCAGGGCGAGCAGGCCGCGGACGCCGAGGCCCACGATCTCCTCGATCAGCTCCCGCAGCTGGGCGCTGCTCTGCCCGGTCGCGATGACGTGGGCCAGCGGCCGGAACTGGGTGTTGTGGACGAGGTGGGCCAGGAGGTCCAGGCTGCGCCGGCGGCGGTGGCCCTCGACGGCGGCGGTGACCGAGACGTAGTCGGGCGTGGTGGGCGCCAGCTCGTCCAGGGTGCGCAGGAGCGCCTCCTCGCTCGCCTGGCTGCGCGGCGGGAAGAGCTCGAAGGACAGGGCGGGGCGGCCGCCCCGGTCCAGGTCCCTGTGCTCGTGCGGGGGGATCCGCTGCGGCGGGTGGGCGGTGGGCACGCCGGGTCTCCTCTCGGTTGGCCCGACAGAGGATGCGTGCGAGGACCGGCGCGGGACCCCGGCCCGGGGCCGGCAGTCCGATGCGCCGTTCCGGCCGAGGCTGGACGCGACTGACTCCATCGGTCCTGGCGGGAGCACCGTTCCTCGCCGGCGGACGGGGTCCGTGCCGGGGAGGATGGTTGCTGCGGCGTCGTCGAGCCAGGTCTCTCGGCCGCTCTGGATAGGTACGAGTCCATCTAAGCCGGGGCGGGGCGGATCCCTCAAGAGATGACGCCCTTTTGACGCGTCGCGGCCCAGACGACGCTTCATGACGTCACACCCCCACGGCCCCGCGTCACATGACGCGTAGCGCGGCGGGCGCGGCCGGCCCGGCCGTTCAGCTCCCGGCGAGACCCGTGGACCGCGGCCCGCCCGCGGGTATGGGGTGGGGACATGAGCACTTTCGCAGTCACCAACGCAAGCACCGGCGAGGTCGAGGAGCGCTTCGACACGGTCGACGCCGGGCGGATCCCCGGCATCCTCGACACCGCCCACAAGGCCTTCTCCTCCTGGCGCGAGGTCCCCGTGGAGGAGCGGGCCCGGATCCTGGGCCGCGTCGCGGAGATCTTCTCCGAGCGCGAGGACGAGCTGGCCGGGATCATCGGCCGCGAGATGGGCAAGCGGCTGCCCGAGGGCCGCCAGGAGGTCCAGCTCGTCGTCCAGATCTTCTCCTGGTACGCCGAGCACGGCCCCGAGCTGCTGAAGGACACCGCCCTGGACCCGATGGGCGCGGACGAGACCTACGTCCGGCACGACCCGCTGGGCGTGCTGCTGGGCATCATGCCCTGGAACTTCCCCTACTACCAGCTGGCCCGCTTCGCGGCGCCGAACCTGCTGGTCGGCAACGCCATCCTCATGAAGCAGGCGGAGATCTGCCCGCGCTCCGCGCAGACCTTCGCCGAGATCCTGGCCGAGGCCGGGGTGCCGGAGGGCGCCTACACCAACCTCTTCCTGGACACCGACGACGTGCCGCGGCTCATCGAGGACTTCCGGGTCCGCGGCGTCTCCCTGACCGGCTCGGAGCGGGCCGGGTCGATCGTCGCCGCGCAGGCCGGCGAGCACCTCAAGAAGTCGGTCCTGGAGCTGGGCGGCAACGATCCCTTCGTCGTCCTGGACACGAAGGACCTGGACGGGCTGGTCGAGCACGCCGTGGGGCTGCGCGTCTCCGTACAGGGGCAGGTCTGCACCTCCCCCAAGCGCATCATCGTGGCGGACGGGCTCTACGACGACTTCGTGGCCCGGGCCAAGCAGGCCGTCGAGGCGCTGACGGTCGGCGCCTACGACGACCCCGACGCCGACCTCGGGCCGCTCTCCTCCGAGGGCGCCCGCGACGGCGTCGTCGAGCGCATCCGCCAGGCGGCCGAGGACGGCGCGACCGTCCACACCGGCGGCGAGAAGCTCGACCGCCCGGGCTGGTTCATGTCCCCGGCGCTGATCACCGACATCGACGAGGACAGCGACCTCGGCTGCAACGAGCTCTTCGGCCCCGCGGTCATGGTCTACCGCGCCCGGGACGAGGAGGACGCTCTGCGGATCGCCAACGCCTCCCAGTACGGCCTGCAGGCCTCGGTCTGGACCGACGACCTGGAGCGCGGCCGCCGCTTCGCCGAGCGGATGGAGGCGGGCATGGTGCACGTCAACGAGCACCTGGTGACGCAGGCGGGGCTCCCGTTCGGCGGCGTCGGGCGCTCCGGATACGGGCGCGAGCTGGCCGAGTGGGGGCTCAAGGAGTTCACCAACGAGAAGCTGGTGCGGCTGAACGAGCAGAGCTTCGGCTGACCCCGGCAGCCCCGTCCCGCTCGCGTTGACACGCGGGCGGGGCGGGTACCAGACTGGTGGGACGGCACTGGGCCGCAGGTAGCCCCGGGCTCCATCATTTAGCCGCTACGAGCGGCCTTCCGCCGAGAGGCGCTCCCGGCCCAGTGCCACCTCTTCCTCCGATCGGGTCGCCCCGTGCACCCTGACCCGTCCCTCCTCGAGCAGGTCCAGGCGGCGTCGGGCCTCGGCCTCCTCGGAGACGTCCAGCCGGGTGACGGTGACCCCCTTCTTGCCGTACCCGCCCTTGGTGGTCCGCCAGACCTCGCCGCGATACGTCTCGATGTACCACGCGTGGCTGCCGCGGCCGGTCGCCTCCCGGTAGTCGCGCTTGACGTCCCGGGCACTGCGGCGAGTGAACCGCTCCCACTCCTCGAGCTGGTCCCGGGGGATCGCGCGGCGGACGGCGATCCCGTGGGCCGCGCGCACGTACCACCGCTCCCTGTTCTCCGGGTGGACGTCGGTCACGTACCAGCCGAAGTTCCCCGAGCCGCCCTCGGGCGGATTCTTCCGCTCCCAGACGATCCCCGCCCAGTCCAACCGGGCGGAGGCCCGCTGCAGCGCGGCGATCAGCGTCCGCTCGTCTCGCGGCGTCTCTGCTCCCATGGCGTTTCCTCGTCCCCGGCCCCGCGGTCTGCCCGGCGGGGTGTCCTCGATGCGTCGATGAGCCGATCGTGACACGAGTCATGGGCTACTCCCCAGTCCGTTCCCGCGCGTCCCGCCGGGACCGGGTCCTCGACGCTGGTACCCTCCGATCCTGCGGATGCCCGACCCCCGCGCCCCGCAGGACGGCGCCCCTCGGTCCGCCCTCCGCCCATCCGGTCAGCGCCGTTAACCTGGGCCGGTTATCTTGGGAGGGTCCCCCTCGGCACCCACCGGAAGGCAGCAGCGTGGCGATCCGTCTGTTCCCCCAGGAGACGCAGGCCCTCGCGCTGCTCTCGGACATGGCCCAGCTCGTGGTCGACCAGACCTCGGCGATCTCGCGCATGATGGGCTCGCCGGTGGACGAGCACGAGGAGATCTTCGAGCAGGCCCAGGCCACCGAGGGACGCTCCACCGACCTGTTCTTCGCGCTCATGACCTCGGTGCGCTCCTCCTTCGTCACGCCGCTGCCGCGCAGCGACCTCTACATCCTGGCCCGGCACCTCAACACCGCGGCGGAGGACCTGACCGGCGCCACTCACGCGATCAGGATCCACGCGCTCAGCCAGTTCCCCGACCGCGCCTCGGACCTCCTGGACCTCATCCAGCGGCAGGCCGCGCTGACCGCCGAGGCGATGCGGCACCTCTCCGACCTGGAGGGCCTCGACGAGTACTGGATCGAGGTGCTGCGGATGTCCAAGCAGGCGGCGCGCACCTCGGAGCTCTACCAGGCGCACCTGATGGACCGGCTCAAGCCCGGCGCCTACCTGCGGACCGCGCTGTTCACCGCCAAGCTCGACGTCGCCTCGCGCAGCATGCGCAGCGTGGCCACCGAGGTGGGCCGGATCCTGGCCCAGGAGTCCTGAGCCCGTGACCGCGATCCTCTTCGGGCTGTGCTGCGCCCTCCTGCTGGTCTTCGCGGCCTTCGCCAGCTTCCACGACGTGCCCAACGCCGTCGCCGTGCCGGTCAGGGCCCGGGCCGTCACCGCCCGCATCGGGGTCTCGCTCAGCGCGCTCTTTAACGTCCTGGGGCTGCTGCTCGGCGTCGTCACCCTGCCCCTGGTGGGCGACCGGTGGCTGCAGATCCCGGACTCCCAGACCGGCCTGGGGATCCTGGCCGCCACCCTGCTGACCGTGATCGCCTGGGAGGCGGTCACCTGGTGGTGGGGCATGCCCTCCTCGGCCACGCACGCCCTGGTCGGCGGGCTCCTGGGCGCCCTGTGGGCCGCGAGCGCCGTCGGGCTGTCCGACGACATGGCGCTGGCCTGGGACATGGTGGGGGCCGTGTGGCTGCCGCTGCTGCTGGGCCCGGTCCTGGCCTTCGTGATCGGCTGGCTCGCCGTCGTCCCGCTCGTCAGGGTCTTCCGCTACGCCAGCCCGCAGACCGTGAACCGCCGCGCGCGCTACGCCCTGACCCTGGCGCTGTCCTGCATCTCGCTCGCGCACGGCCTGTTCTTCGGCCACCGGCTGCTCGTCCTCGCGCTCATGATGTTCCTGGGCGCGGGCATCGGGTACGACGCCGGCACGCTGTGGCTGCTGTGCCTTCCGCTGGCCGCGTGCCTGGTCCTGGGGACGCTGGGCGGCGGCTGGCGGATCGCCTACACCCTGGGCAGCCGGATGGTGAAGGTGGACCCGTTCCGCGGGGCCATCGCGCAGGTGACCACCACCCTGCTCGCGTTCGGGTCCGGGGCGATCACCCACGAGCCCCACTCGGCCTCGCAGCTGGCGGCGTCGGCGATGCTGGGCGCGGGGTCCAACCAGCGCTTCAACGCGGTGCGCGTGCGGACCGCGACGCGGATCGTGGGCACCTGGCTGCTGACCATCCCGGTCTGCGCCGTGGGGGCGGCGGTCTTCTTCCTGGCGCTCTCCCCGCTGCTCTGATCGGGGCCGGCCGTACGCCGGAGCCGGCCGCACCGGGGCCGCACGCGGGGACGGGCCGGCCGCACCGGGGCCGCACGCGGGGACGGGCCGCCCCGCATCGGCGCGGCCGCGCCGGGACGGGCCGCCCCGGCGTCGCGCGCCCGGCTCAGCCGAAGCGGCCGGAGACGTAGTCCTCGGTGGCCCGGTCCTTGGGGTTGTTGAAGATCTCCTGGGTGGGCGCGTACTCGATCAGCTTGCCCGGCTTGCCCGTCCCCGCGATGTTGAAGAACGCCGTCTTGTGGGACACGCGCGCCGCCTGCTGCATGTTGTGGGTCACGATGACGACCGTGTACTCCTCCTGCAGCTCGCTGATGAGGTCCTCCACGGCCAGCGTCGAGATCGGGTCCAGCGCCGAGCACGGCTCGTCCATGAGGATCACGTCCGGCTTCACGGCGATGGTCCGGGCGATGCACAGCCGCTGCTGCTGGCCGCCGGAGAGGCCCGAGCCCGGCTTGCCCAGCCGGTCCTTGACCTCCTCCCAAAGGTTGGCCCCGCGCAGGGACGACTCGACCAGCTCGTCGGCCGCCGCCCGGGACATCCGCCGGGAGTTGAGCTTGGCGCCGGCCAGGACGTTGTCCCGGATCGACATCGTGGGGAAGGGGTTGGGTCGCTGGAAGACCATGCCCACCTGCGAGCGCACCCGCACGGGGTCGACGCCGCGGCCGTAGAGGTCCTCGCCGTCGAGGTTCACCTTCCCCTCCACGCGCGCCCCGGGGACGACCTCGTGCATCCGGTTCAGGGTCCGCAGGAACGTGGACTTGCCGCAGCCCGAGGGGCCGATGAAGGCGGTCACGGAGCGGGGCTCGATCTCGATGTTGACGTCCTCCACGGCGAGGAAGTCGCCGTAGTAGACGTTGAGGCTCTCGACGTCGATGCGCTTGGACATGTCGTTACTCTCTCTCGTCGGTGGGGCGTCCGGGCGGCGCGCCCGCTGGGGGCGCGGGCCGCCGGGCCGCCGGCGTCTGCTAGCGCCCCGTCTTGGGGGCGAAGACCTTGGCGATCAGGCGGGCGATGAGGTTCAGCACCATCACGATGACGATCAGGATCAGCGCCGCCGACCAGGCCCGGCCCTCGGAGATCCCGGGGTTGGTGGGCGAGGTCGGGGTGATGATCTGGTAGTAGATGTAGGTCGGCAGGGTCGTCATCCAGCCGCTGAAGGCGTTGGCGTTGATGGTGGTCACGAAGCCGGCGGTGACCAGGATCGGCGCCGTCTCGCCGATGACCCGGGCGATGGCCAGGGTGACGCCCGAGGAGATGCCGGAGATCGCCGTCGGGATCACGACCTTGGTGATGGTCCGCCACTTGCGCACGCCCAGGGCGTAGGAGGCCTCGCGGAGCTCGTTGGGGACGATCCGCAGCATCTCCTCGGCGTTGCGGACCACGGTCGGGATCATCAGGACGCTCAGGGCGACCGAGGCGATGAACCCCATGCGCATCGACGGGTCGTCGAAGATCTGGACGAACAGCGCCGCGGCGAACAGGCCGGCCACGATCGAGGGGATGCCGGTCATGACGTCGACCAGGAACGTGATGATGCGGGCGATCGCGCCGGAGACCCGCCCGCCCGAGTACTCGACCAGGAAGATCGCGGTGAGCAGGCCAACCGGCACCGACATCAGCGTGGCCCAGAACGTGACGACCAGGGTCCCGACGATCGCGTGGTACGCGCCGCCGTAGACCGGCGTCTCCCCCGCGGCCGCCGCGTTGTCGGTCGCGCCGGTGACCCCGCCCATCGAGGTCAGGAGCATGTTGAGGTCGAGCCCGGGCAGCCCGCGGGAGAGCACCGTCCAGACGACCGAGACCAGCGGGATCAGGGCGAGCAGGAACGCGCCGTAGACCAGGTAGCGGGCGAAGGCGTCGACGCCCTTGCGGCGCCCCTCGATGGCGCCCACCGCGGCGGGCCCGGCGAGGACGAAGAGGACGCCGGCGAAGACCGCCCACAGGGCGATGCCGAAGCCCACCAGGGCGGCCAGCGCCGCCCCGAGGATCAGGGCGCCGGCGCCGACGGCGACGGGCAGCCAGCGCGGCGCCTGCCCGCTGACGAGTGAGGACTTCTTGAAGGTCGCGGTGCTCACGAGTTGGCTCCCGAGAATTCCTTGTAGCGGTTCACGATCAGGCGGGCCAGCATGTTCACGACCAGGGTGATCAGGAACAGGACCAGGCCGGCCGCGATCAGCTCGTTCATCCGGAAGCCGTAGGCCTCCGGGAAGTTCAGGGCGATCTCGCTGGCCACGGTCTGGTTGCCGGACTGGATCAGCGAGGGGTTGAAGGGCCCGCCGGAGAGCACCAGCGTCACAGCCATCGTCTCGCCGAGCGCGCGGCCCAGACCGAGCATGACCGAGGAGATGATGCCCGCGCGGGCGAACGGGAAGACGGTCATGCGCACCATCTCCCACCGGGTGGCCCCGAGGCCGAGCGCCGCCTCCTGCTGCAGCACCGGCGTCTGCTGGAAGATCTCCCGGCTCATCGAGGTGATGATCGGCAGGATCATGATGCCGAGCACAACGCTGGCGGTCAGGATCGTCTTGCCGGTCGCGCTGGCGGGCCCGGCGAAGATCGGGAGGAAGCCCAGGTACTGCGCGAGCCAGTCGTAGAGGGGCACCACGCGCGGGGCCAGCACGGAGGCGCCCCACGCGCCGAAGATGATCGAGGGGATCGCCGCGAGCAGGTCGATCACGTAGCCCACGGGCTTGGCGAGCCGCCGCGGCGCGTAGTGCGAGATGTACAGGGCGACGCCGACCCCGATCGGCGTCGCGATGACCAGCGCGATGGCCGCCGCGATCAGGGTCCCGGCGACGAGCGGCCAGATGTAGCTGAGGAAACCCTCGCCGCCGTAGAACTCGTCGGCGGGCGCGCCCACCACGGGCCACGCCTGGAGGCACAGGAACAGCGCAACGCCCGCCAGGACGACGAGGATGACGAGGCTCGCGGCGAGCGCGAGCCCGGAGAAGGTCGCGTCCTGCTTCGGGCTGCCCGCGGGGCCCGCGGAGGGCCCGGGCGCGGCCGGGCGGTCCTCGGGCTCCTCGCCCATCTCGGGCTTGGTGGGAGCGGTTTGAGTCATGGTCCTTCACGCTCTCGATCTCGATGGTCTGCGGCATGAGTCCCGCCGGGGCCGCGGAGGGCCCGGGCGGGACTCATGCTAGCGGGTGGGCGCCGCCCGGGGAACCTAGCCCCCGGCGGTGATGGAGTCGACGGCCCGCTGCGCGTCCTGGCGGATACCCTCGCTCAGCGGCGCGGACCCGGCGGCGTCGGAGGCGGTCTGCTGGCCGTCCTCGCTGACGACGTAGCCCTCGAAGGCCTTGACCCGGTCGGCGACCTCCTGGTCCTGGTACTGCGAGCAGACGACGTGGTAGGAGACGAGGACGATCGGGTAGGAGCCGTCGTCCGGGGTCCGGTTCAGCTCGAGCGACATGTCGTGCTCCCCGCGGCCCTCGACCCGCTGCGCGCTCTCCAGGGCGGCGGCCGCGGCCTCCTGGGAGACCTCCACGTACTGCTCGCCGGACTGCACGTTGACGGTGCCCAGGTCGCCCACCGCGGAGTCGTCGGCGTAGGTGATGGCGCCCTCGGTCTCCGCGGTCGTGGAGACCACGCCCGAGGTGCCCTTGTTGGCCTCCGCGGAGTACCCGCCCGGCCAGTTGCCGTCCGGCTCCTGGCCCCACGCGCCGTCCGACGCCGCGGCCAGGTACTCGGTGAAGTTCTCGGTGGTGCCCGAGTCGTCGGAGCGGTGGACCACGGTGATGGCGGTGTCCGGCAGCTCGACGCCCTCGTTCTCGGCGGCGATGGCGGGGTCGTTCCAGCGGGTGATCTCGCCCTTGAAGACCTTCGCGATGGTCGGGCCGTCCATGTTGACGTGCTCGACGCCGGGCAGGTTGAAGGCCACGGCGATGGGCGAGACGTAGGCCGGGATGTTGATCGCGCCGTCCGGGCCGCAGACCTCGCGGGAGGACTCGGTCTCGTCGTCGTCCAGGTGGGCGTCCGAGCCGGCGAAGTCGGCGCCGCCGGCCAGGAAGGCCTCGCGCCCGGCCCCGGAGCCGTCCGGCGAGTACTGCACGCTGGCCCCGGAGTTGACCTCCTGGAAGCCGGTCTGCCAGGCGGTCATGGCCGCCTGCTGCGAGGAGGCGCCGACGCCGGAGACGGTGCCGGTCACCGAGTCGCCGCCGCCGGCGGTCCCGGTCCCCTGACCGGTCGCGTCGTCGGTTCCGCAGGCCGTGAGGGCGAGGGTCCCGACGGCGGCGAGGGCGGCGAACCGCCCGATGCGAGAGAGCTTCATGGAGAGCTGACCCCTTCGAGGTGATGAGTGCGCGCCCGATCCTGGCCGCGCAGGTCCCAGCCTAGGAGCGCCAGGTGGCCTGATCGACCACGCGAGGTGAACGAGGAGTGAACTTTGCGGCGGCCGGCCGACCCCTCCGGGAGCCGGCCCTCGGGGGCACGGAACCGCGCCCTCGCGTCCCGTGCCCGCCGAGCGCCGCCGGCCGGCCCGTCTACGATGAGGAGCATGGGTTCAGGAAAGGTCCGCGAGGCGGCGCGCACGGCGTCGGGTCAGCTGAGGGCCCGCGCCCGCTCGGGGTACTCCCGGGTCCGCGTCGGATTCTGGCAGTCGCTGCAGATCACGGCCGCCGCCGTGGGGGCCTACTACATCGCGGAGAAGGTGCTCGGGCACACCGGCCCGCTGTTCGCGGCGACCGCGGCGATCGTCTCGCTCGGCTACGGCAACGCCTCGGCGCACCTGCGCCGGATCCTCGAGGTCTCGATCGGCTGCACGCTCGGCATCGTGATCGGCGACGTGCTCATGTACTTCCTGGGCCGGGGGCTCGCGCAGGCCGCGCTCGTGCTGCTCGTGTCGATCCTGCTCGCCCGGTTCCTGGACAACGGGAACATCTTCACCACGCAGATGGGGCTGCAGGCGGTGCTGATCGTGCTGCTGCCGGCCTCGGTGGACGGGCCCTTCGCGCGGAGCCTCGACGCCGTCGTCGGGGGCCTGTGCGCCCTGGTCATTATGGCGCTAGTGCCCAGCGACCCCCGCCGCGAGCCGGTCCGCGCCCTGCGGCGGCTAACCCAGGAGTTCGCGACCGTGCTGCGGGAGGCGGGCTCCGCCATCGGGGACTACGACGCCGCGGAGGCCTGGCACGCGCTGTCCCGCGCCCGGCAGACCCACCCGCTGGTCGCCTCGCTGGAGGGGGCCCTGCGGATGGGGCGGGAGAACGCCCGGCTCACGCTCACGCGGCGGGCCACCCGGGCGGACATCGAGCGCTACGGGCGGATCGTGGACGGGCTGGACAACGCGGTGCGCAACACCCGGGTCCTGACCCGCCGCATCGCCAACACCATCGATACGGTGCAGCTGCGGCCCGCGGCCGTGACCGCGCTGCACCGGGCCCTGAACGAGCTGGCCGACGCCGTGGACCTCATCGGCCTCTCCCTGACCGCCGACACCGCGGAGGCCCGCCGGTCCTTCCGGCGCCGGGCGCGCAAGAGCCTGACCCGCACCGCGGGCACCCTGGACCCCCAGGCGATGGACGTGCGGACCTACCAGGGCGAGGCCCTGGTCATGCTGATCCGGCCGCTCACGGTGGACCTCCTGGTGGCCACGGGCATGACCCACGCCGAGGCCAGCCGGGTCCTGGTGACCATCCGCCAGGAGCTGACCGAGGCCATGGGCACCGTGGATCCCGACGACGACCCGCGGGAGGGGCTCTAGGCGGGCGCCGGCCGCGGGGCCGGATCACCGAGGCCGGCCGCGGGGCGGCGTCGCGGTCCACAGCCGGGCTTAAGTTGTCGGTGGCCCGGCATAGGCTGGAGGCATGAGTCCCGCACGCAAGACCTCCCGCTCCGCCAACGCCTACCGCTGCGCCGAATGCGGCTGGACCACCGCCAAGTGGGTCGGGCGCTGCGGGGAGTGCCAGCAGTGGGGGACCCTCGAGGAGGTGGGCGCCGGCGGCACCGCACCGCGGACCAGCGCCTCCCGCAGCGTCGAGACCCCGGCCCGGCCCATCGCGGAGGTGGACGCCAGCGTCGCCCGCTTCGCCCCCACCGGCCTCGGCGAGTTCGACCGCGTGCTGGGCGGCGGGCTCGTCCCCGGTGCGGTGATCCTCATGGCCGGAGAGCCGGGCGTGGGCAAGTCCACGCTGCTGCTCGACGTCGCGGCCACCTTCGCCCGCGGGGACGCCGGAGACGGCGGGGCTCGCGGCACGGTGGGGGCCCGCGGCGGGTCAGGGGCCCGCGGGGACGCCGAGCCCTCCGGCGCTCGGGGCTCCGGGAGCCACGAGGTGCTGTACGTGACCGGCGAGGAGTCCGCCGCCCAGGTCAAGCTGCGCGCGGACCGGATCGGCGCCGTCGCGGACACCCTCTACCTCGCCGCGGAGACCGACCTCGGCGCCGCGCTCGCCCACATCGAGAAGGTCCAGCCCGGGCTGCTGATCCTCGACTCGGTGCAGACGCTGGCCAGCGGGGAGGTCGAGGGCTCGGCGGGCGGGGTCACGCAGGTCCGCGAGGTCGCGGCGTCGATCATCGCCGAGGCCAAGCGCCGCAACATGACGACGCTGCTGGTGGGCCACGTGACCAAGGAGGGGACCATCGCCGGTCCCCGGCTGCTCGAGCACCTGGTGGACGTGGTCTGCCAGTTCGAGGGGGACAAGAACTCCCGCATCAGGATGCTGCGGGCCGTGAAGAACCGCTACGGCCCCACGGATGAGGTCGGCTGCTTCGACCTGCTGGAGGACGGGATCGAGGGCGTCACGGACCCCTCGGGGCTCTTCGTCTCCCGGACGCCGCACCCGGTGGCGGGGACGTGCCTGACCATCACCATGGAGGGCCGGCGCCCGCTGCTGGCCGAGGTCCAGGCCCTGCTGGACGAGTCCTCGACGGCCCAGCCGCGGCGCGCGACGGCGGGCCTGGACTCCCAGCGCACGGCCATGCTGCTCGCGGTCCTGCAGCGCCGGGCCGGCTTCAACGTCGGCAAGCTGGACTGCTACCTCTCCACGGTGGGCGGGGTGCGGCTCTCCGAGCCGGCCGCGGACCTCGCCACGGTCATGGCGCTGGCCTCCGCCGCGGAGGACAAGCCGCTACCGCGCCGGTTGGTGGTCTTCGGCGAGGTCGGGCTGGCCGGGGAGGTGCGGGCGGTGCCGGGGATCCGGCAGCGGATCGCGGAGGTCGCCCGCCTCGGCTTCACGCACGTCATGGTGCCCTCCTCCCCCGCCGGCGTCGGGGACGTGCCCGAGGGGGTCACGGTCAAGGAGGTCGCCTCCGTGGTCGACGCCGTGGACACCCTGTTCCCGGCCCGCTCGGCCAAGGGGTAGGGCGCCGGGGCGGGAGGGGGTCTCCGAGCCGGGAGGAGCCCCGGGGGGCGGGAGGGGCGCCGGCGTCGTCCGGCCCCCGAACGAGACGGGAGGCACTGCCCGTGCGGGCCGGGGGCGGCGGCGTCGGCCCGTAGACTGGTCACCGTGGTTTCACCTCGCACGACTCTCCTGAAGAAGACCCTGGCGCAGCTCGCCCCCGGCACCGAGCTGCGCGACGGGCTCGAGCGCATCCTGCAGGGCCGGACCGGCGCGCTGATCGTGCTGGGCTACGACCGGACGGTCGAGGCGATCGGCACCGGCGGCTTCGACATCGCCATCGACTTCACCGGCACCCGGCTGCGGGAGCTGGCCAAGATGGACGGCGCGATCATCTGCGACCGGGACGTCACCCGCATCCTGCGCGCCGGGATCCACCTCATGCCGGATCCCTCGATCCCCACCGAGGAGTCGGGCACCCGGCACCGCACCGCCGAGCGCGTGGCCCGCCAGACCGGGTTCCCGGTGGTCTCGGTGTCCAAGTCGATGGGCATCATCACCATCTACGTGGATGGTGAGCGCTACCCGCTGGAGGGCTCCCAGGCGATCATGGCCCGGGCCAACCAGGCCATCCAGACCCTCGAGCGATACACCGAGCGGCTCGAGCAGGAGTTCGCCAACCTCTCCGCGCTGGAGATCGAGTCGGACGTGACGGTCCGCAACGTGGCCGCGACGCTGCAGCGCCTGGAGCTGGTCCGGCGCATCACGGAGGAGATCGACCAGAGCGTCATGGAGCTGGGCGTGGACGGACGGATGATCTCGATGCAGCTGGAGGAGCTGGTGCTCAACCGGCCCGACGCGGACACGGTCCTGATGGACTACCTCCCGGTGGAGCCGACCGCCGCGGCGCTGGCCGAGGCGCGCGGGGCCCTCGCGGCCCTGGACCCCGTCGAGCTCGCCGACCCCGCGACGGTGGCCCGCAGCGTCGGGCTGGTGGGCAACGGGGACCTGGAGCACTCGATCGCGCCGCGGGGGCACCGGCTGCTGGCCGGAATCTCCTCCATCCCGCGGGTCGTGGCGGACCGGCTCGTGGATCGCTTCGACGGCCTGCAGGCGCTCATGGCGGCCAACCTGGAGGACCTCAAGGCCGTGGAGGGCATCGGGGAGCAGCGCGCCCGCAACATCAGGGAGTCGCTCGCGCGGATGGCCGAGTCGAGCCTGCTCGAGCGGTTCATGTGACCGCGCGGCGGTGACACGGTCCGGCCCGCCGCCGCCCTACCCGTCGAGGCGGATCAGCTCGGGCGCGCTCTCGACGCCGCCCGCGTTCGCCGTCACCCAGTAGTACCCCGGCTCGGCGGGCGTCGCCTCCACGCCGCAGCCGTAGGCAGTCATGGCGAGGTCCCAGGTGCTCTCGCGCGTGGCCTCGGCCCCGGGCGCCAGGGTCTGCTGCCCGCCCTCGGGGGCCGCGCCGCAGGCCTGGGAGTCGTAGACCTCCGCCGGCCCGGAGGTGATCACGTACCGCACGTCGGCGGACGTGTCCATGCTGCACGGGTTCGGGGAGCCGTTGACCACGGTCGCGGTGATCACCGGCGTCTGCCCGGGGGCGTAGGACTCGCGGTCCACCGAGGTGGTGACGCGGAGGTCGTCGTGGCAGGCGTGCACCTCGCCGGCGGCCTCCGCGGAGGGCGAGGGCTCGGCGGCGTCGTCCGCGGCCTCCGCCGATCCGGACGGCTCGGCGGACCCGGAGGGCTCCGCGCTGCCGCTGGGGCTTGCGCTGCCCGACGGCCCGGGACTCGCGCTGCCCTCGGCGGAGGCGCTGGCCGAGCCCGACGGCGTGCCGGAGGATCCGGCGGTGCCGCTGCCGGACGGCGTCGGGCGCGCGCTGAAGCTCTCGAAGTTGTTGTTCTCGGTCTGCGTGGGCGCGGGCTCGGACCCCCCGCCCATGCCCGCGCCGATGCGCTGGACCGCGAAGACGACCCCCCAGACGACCAGGGCGATGACCGCCAACGCGATCAGCGCCGCGACGATCCTGCGCCGTCGGTACACCGCGGGAGACAGCCGCTCGTAGCGCCGCTCGCCGGGGTCCTCATCCTCGAAATCTGCCATGCCCCCAGGCTACCGAATGGTAGCCGCGCGCCACGCACCGGCGTCATCGCCTACAGTGAGGAGGCGATGAGATCTTCCTCCCCCTCCCTGCCCGGCCCCGAGGTCGTGACCCGCCTCCACGAGCGCATCATCGCGTGGTTCGCGGAGAGCTCCCGCGACCTGCCCTGGCGGTCCCCCGAGCGCACCGCCTGGCAGGTCATGGTCAGCGAGTTCATGCTGCAGCAGACGCCGGTGGTCCGGGTCCTCCCGGTGTGGCGGCGCTGGATGGAGCTCTGGCCCACCCCGGCCGCCCTGGCCGCGTCCTCGACCGGCGACGCCGTGCGCGAGTGGGGCCGCCTCGGCTACCCCCGGCGCGCCCTGCGCCTGCACGCGGCCGCGGCCGCGATCGTGGAGCGCCACGGCGGCGAGGTTCCCCGGGAGCACGCGCAGCTGCTGGACCTGCCCGGCGTCGGCTCCTACACGGCGGCCGCGATCTCCGTCTTCGCCTTCGGCCGGCGGCAGACCGTGATCGACACCAACATCCGGCGCGTCCACGCCCGGGCCGTGTCCGGCAAGGCCCTGCCCGGCAGGTCGCTCACGGCCGCCGAGACCCGGCTCGCCGACGCCCTGATGCCCGAGGACGACGCCGCGGCGGTCGCCTGGAACGTCTCCGTCATGGAGCTCGGGGCCCTGGTCTGCACGGCCCGCTCCCCGCTCTGCGACGCCTGCCCCGTCCTCGAGGACTGCGCGTGGGTCGCGGCGGGGCGCCCCGAGGCCGACTACGTCCCCACGGGGCAGGCCTGGAAGGGCACGGACCGGCAGGCCCGCGGCGCGATCATGGCCGTCCTGCGGGCGGCGGAGGCGCCCGTGCCCCGGGAGTCCCTGGTGGCCCCCGCGGCGGCAGCCGGCCCGGAGCGACCGCGGGCGGGCAGGTGGGCCCGGCGCGGCCGGCGGAACAGGCGCGGCGGGCGGGGCCGGCGCGGCGGGTGGTGCAGGCTCGTCGGCCGACGCCACCGCCGCCGAGACCACGGCGGCCCGGCGGCTGCGCGAGCTGGGCGCCCCGCGCGAGCAGCTGGAGCGCTGCCTGACCGGCCTGCTCACCGACGGCCTGGCCCACGCCGACGACGCCGGGGTGAGCCTCCCCCACTGAGCCCGGACCCCTCCCCTACAGCTGCCGGATCATCCGGGTGTTGCCGAGCGTGTTCGGCTTGACCCGCGCGAGGTCGAGGAACTCCGCGACGCCCTCGTCGTGCGAGCGCAGCAGCTCCGAGAAGACCTCGGGGTCCACGGTGTCCTGGTTGTCCATGACCTCGAACCCGAGGCGGCGGAAGAAGTCGACCTCGAAGGTCAGGCAGAAGACACGGGTGATGCCGAGGGACCGGGCGCGCTCGAGCAGCGCGTCGACCAGCATGCGCCCCACCCCGCGGCCCTTGGCCACCGGATCCGTGGCCAGCGTGCGGACCTCCCCCAGGTCCTCCCACATCACGTGCATCGCGCCGCAGCCGACCAGGGTGGCATCCCCGCGCTCGTCCAGCAGCTCCACGACCAGGAACTCCTGCACGGCCTCGTAGTAGTCCACCGCGTCCTTGGAGATCAGGATGCCGTCCACGGCGTACGGCCCGATCAGGCCCCTGATCCCTCTGACGTCGCCGGTCCTGGCCGGGCGCATCCTCAATTCGCTCACGGCGGTCAGTCTACGCGGAGCCCCGCGGAGCCGCCGACGACGCGGCCGCCCGGACACGCGGCGTCGGCGGACCCACGCGGCCGCCCGGACCCGCGGCGTCGGCGGACCCGTCCGAGCCGGCGTCGGCGCCCCCGGAGCACCCGGCGACCAGCAGCAGGACGGCCGCGGCCGCCGCGGAGAGCGGCCATCTTCGGCGGGCGCGGGGGGAGCGGGGGATGAGGGGGGAAGCGGACACAGCGGTCTCCTCGGTGACGAGCGGGTGAGATGCTCGAAGTATATTTCCGGCGGGCGCCCGCGGGCGCTCCCGACGCGTTTGTTGCGCCTGGTCAGAACGCGAATGCCGATATCCCGGAACGACGCCGCCCCGGCGCGGGTTTCGCCCAGAGCCTGAGTGCCCCCGGATTCCTTGATGACCCCCGGGGCCCTGGCTACTGTGAGACACACGACCTCCCGGCCGTCGACCTGCTCCGCGGGGCGCGGCGCGCCGGGGGACACCCGATTGATGAGCAGAGGAGATTCACATGGCAGACAAGAACTCCATCACCGTCACCCGATCCGTGGACATCCCGGCGAAGGATCTCTTCAACATCCTGAGCAACCCCGAGCGCCACGCCGAGATCGACGGCTCCGGCTTCGTGGTCTCGGACGACAAGACCGACCGGATCTCCGGCCAGGGCGACGTCTTCCGCATGAACATGCACGGCGACCACATGGGCGGGGACTACAAGACCGAGAACCACGTGACCGGCTTCGAGGAGAACAAGTTCATCTCTTGGAAGACCGCGCCGGCGGGCGAGGAGCCCCCGGGCTGGGAGTGGATCTGGGAGCTGACCTCCACCGGCTCGGACTCGGCGGACATCAGCCTGACCTACGACTGGTCCAAGGTGGACCAGGACACCGTCAACCAGATCGGCTTCCCGCTGGTCACCGAGGACCAGCTCGAGGCGTCGGTGGACCGCCTGGCCGCCGCCGCGACCGGCGCCTAGCGCGGGGGACGACTCCAGGGCCCCAGGGGACCCGGACCGCGCCGGCCGCCGCGCCGTCGTAAACTGGTCCGGGTTGCCCCGGGTCCGACCGGGCCCTTCCGAGACACAGCACTGGATGGAGATCACCATGTCCGAGCCGACACCTGACCAGACCGGCGAGAGCGTCGCGTCCCCGTTCGACGCGGGCGCCGTCCCCGAGTCCGCCGAGGCCGCCCGGGCCGTCGCCGCCCCGTCCGACGCCGAGGGGTCCGAGGAGGCCCCCCAGCGCCGCGTGGTCGTGGCCGAGGACGAGGCGCTCATTCGGCTCGACATCGTCGAGATTCTGAAGGACCGCGGCTTCGAGGTCGTGGCGGAGGCCGCCGACGGCGAGCAGGCCGTGGAGATGGCGCGGCTGCACGAGCCCGACGTCGTGCTGATGGACGTCAAGATGCCCAAAATGGACGGCATCAGCGCGGCCGAGATCATCTCCAACGAGCGGATCGCCCCCGTGGTGCTGCTCACCGCCTTCAGCCAGAAGGAGCTCGTGGACCGGGCCACCGAGGCCGGCGCCATGGCCTACGTGGTCAAGCCGTTCACGGAGAACGACCTGATCCCCTCGATCGAGGTGGCCATGAGCCGTTACGAGCAGATCAAGGCGCTCGAGGGCGAGGTGACCGACCTCAAGGAGCAGTTCGAGACCCGGAAGCTGGTGGAGCGGGCCAAGTCCCTGCTCATCAGCAAGATGGGCCTGAGCGAGCCCGAAGCCTTCCGCTGGATCCAGAAGACCTCGATGGACCGCCGCCTGTCGATGCGCGAGGTCGCGGATACGATCGTCCGGCAGGTCTCCTAGCCGCCCCCGGTGCCGTGGGGCCGCCCCGGTCGGACCGGGACGGCCCCGCCCGCTCACCCCCGCCGATCCACCACCATGTTGGTGATCCGCGCCGTGGAGAGCCTCCGGCCGGCGTCGTCCCGCATGACCACCTCGTGCACGCACAGGCTGCCGCCCAGGTGCAGCGCAGTGCAGGTCCCGGTCACCCAGCCCGAGGTGATCGCCCGCTGGTGGGTCGCGCTGATGTCGACCCCCACGGCCATCTTCCCCGGCCCGGCCGCGATGTTGGAGGCGATCGAGCCCAGCGTCTCCGCGAGCACCAGGTGCGCGCCGCCGTGCAACAGCCCCGCCGGCTGCGTGTTGCCCTCCACCGGCATCCGGGCCACCGAGTGCTCGGGCCCCATCTCCTCGAAGACGATGCCCATCTTCTCCGCGAGCCCGCCCAGGCCGCGCTCGGCGAAGAAGGGGTGGTACTGCTCGGGGATGCCGCTGGCGCGCAGCCGCTCGGTCGTCGTGGGTTCCATGCCCTGCTCTCATGTTCGGGGGTGGTGCTGTGTTTAGGATTGTAGGGTGACTTCAGCCCCAGCCTCCACGTCCCCCGCCCGCTCCGAGCGCCTGATGCTCATCGACGGGCACTCCATGGCCTTCCGCGCGTTCTTCGCGCTGCCCGCCGAGAACTTCTCGACGTCGACCGGCCAGTGCACCAACGCCGTCTACGGCTTCACGGCCATGCTGATCAACCTGATCAAGAACCAGGAGCCCACCCACGTGGTGGTGGCCTTCGACCTCTCGACGCCCACGTTCCGCAGCGAGGAGTACGCCGAGTACAAGGCGGGCCGCGACGAGACACCGCAGGAGTTCCGCGGCCAGGTCAGCCTGATCAAGCAGGTCCTGGAGACCATGGGCATCCCCTCGGTCACCGTGGAGGGCTTCGAGGCGGA
Organism: Rothia santali; assembly: GCF_024199905.1. Taxonomy (GTDB): domain Bacteria; phylum Actinomycetota; class Actinomycetes; order Actinomycetales; family Micrococcaceae; genus Rothia; species Rothia santali. The sequence goes on along the minus strand of NZ_JANAFB010000019.1, from coordinate 26,649 downwards.
CGACATCATCGCGACCCTGGCCACCACCGGGGCCGGCAGCGGGATGGAGGTGCTCGTGGTCTCGGGCGACCGGGACGCGTTCCAGCTGATCAACGACCAGGTCGCGGTGCTCTACCCGCGCCAGGGCGTGACCAAGGACCTCCCGCGCCTGGACGCCGCGGCCATCGAGGAGAAGTACGCGGTGCCCCCGCACCTCTACCCGGACCTGGCCGCCCTGACGGGGGAGAAGGCCGACAACCTGCCGGGCGTGCCCGGCGTCGGCCCCGGCTTCGCGGCCAAGTGGATCGCCAAGTACGGCGACCTCGAGGGGATCCTGGCCCACGCGGACGAGATCACCGGCAAGAAGGGCGAGGCCCTGCGCGCCCACGTCGAGGACGTCCGCCGCAACCGCCGCCTCAACCGGCTGGTCACCGACGTCGAGATCCCCCTGGACCTCGCCGACGCCCTGGACCCCCGCCCGGACCGCGACGCCGTCAACGAGCTCTTCGACACCCTCGAGTTCAGCTCGCTGCGGGACCGGCTCTTCGCCGTCTTCGCCGAGGACTCCGCCGCGCCGCGCGCGAGCACCTCCGCGATCGAGGAGGTCGCGACCCCGCAGACCCCCGAGGAGCTCCGCGCGTGGCTGGACGCCGCCCACGCCAGCTCCCCGGAGGCCGCGGAGCAGGACGACGACGCCGTGCGCGCCAACGCCGCCGTGACCCTCCGGCCCTACTACGCGGAGGGCGAGGTCGGCCGCGCCCACGAGCGCGAGGTCCTGGGGCTGACCCTGGCCTCCGGGACCCGCGCGGCGTGGCTGCCGTGGAACGAGCTCGAGGGCGCCGCCCGCGAGTCGCTGGTCGAGTGGCTCGAGGACGCCGGGTCCACCAAGATCGTCTTCGGCGCCAAGGAGGCGCACAAGTCCTTCGCCGAGGCCGGGGTGCGGCTGGCCGGCGTCGTGGACGACCCCGCGCTCTCCGCCTACCTCTGCGGCTTCATCCCGCTGCCCCGCCGCCGGGACCACGTCTTCGAGGACCTCGTGGGGCAGTTCCTGCACAGCGCCCTCCCGGAGCCCGCCGAGGACGACAACGAGGGCACCCTCTTCGGCGGCTCGGTCGACACCGCCTACGAGGCGCAGCTGGCCGCCCTGACCGAGGCGCTCAGCGCGACCCTGGACGGCCAGCTCGAGGAGCGCTCGATGACCGGCCTGTCCGAGAACCTCGAGCTGCCCCTGGCGCGGATCCTCGGCGACATGGAGCGCCTCGGCGTGGCCGTCGACTCCGCCGAGATCGCCGAGCTGACCGAGTACTACGCCGGCCTGGCCGGCCAGGCCCAGCAGGAGGCGTGGGACGCCGCGGGCCACGAGGTGAACCTCGGCTCGCCGAAGCAGCTGCAGGTCGTGCTCTTCGAGGAGCTCGGCATGCCCAAGACCCGCAAGATCAAGTCCGGCTACTCGACCGACGTCGAGTCCCTCCAGAACCTCCTGGAGAACGCCGCCCCGGAGTCCGCCGGCGAGCGCTTCCTCGCGGGCCTGATGACCTACCGCGACTACACCAAGCTCAAGCAGACGGTCGAGGGCCTGGCCAAGGCCACCTCCGACGACGGCCGCGTGCACACCACGTTCCAGCAGGCCATCGCCGCGACCGGCCGCCTCTCCTCGACCGACCCGAACCTGCAGAACATCCCCATCCGCACCGAGGAGGGCCGGCGCATCCGCGGGGTCTTCGTGGTGGACCCGCGGGAGTCCGGCGGGCACCGCTTCGAGACGCTGCTGACCGCCGACTACTCCCAGATCGAGATGCGCATCATGGCGCACCTGTCCGGGGACGAGGGCCTGATCGAGGCCTACCGGTCCGGGGAGGACCTGCACCGGTACGTCGGCTCGCAGGTCTTCGGCGTCGAGCCCCAGGACGTCACCTCGGAGATGCGCTCCAAGGTCAAGGCCATGAGCTACGGGCTCGCCTACGGGCTGTCCTCCTTCGGCCTGTCCAAGCAGCTGCGGATCTCGGTGGACGAGGCGCGGCAGCTGATGGGCAACTACTTCAAGCGCTTCGGGGCCGTGCGGACCTACCTGCGGGACATCGTGGAGCAGGCGCGCAAGGACGGGTACACCCAGACCATGCTCGGCCGGCGCCGCTACCTGCCGGACCTGCACAGCGACAACCGGCAGCTGCGCGAGATGGCCGAGCGCGCCGCGCTCAACGCCCCCATCCAGGGCTCGGCGGCGGACATCATCAAGAAGGCGATGCTCGGCGTGGACGAGGCGCTGCGCTCCGAGGGCCTGGACTCCCGGCTGCTGCTGCAGATCCACGACGAGCTCATCGTCGAGGTCGCCCCCGGCGAACTCGAGCGGGCCCAGGAGATCCTGGTCGAGCAGATGGGCGGCGCGGTGGACCTGACCGTGCCCATGGAGGTCCAGGTCGGCCACGGCCGGTCCTGGAACGACGCCGCCCACTAGGCCGGCGGGGGCGGCGCGCGCGGCCCGCCCCATCCCACCCAGCGAAGGAGACGGCAGATGATCGGACTCGCGGTCAGCGACATGGACGGCACGTTCCTGGACGGCGCGGGGGAGTTCGACCGCGGCCTGGCCCGCGAGGTCCTCGCCGAGGCGGCCGAGGCCGGCATCGAGTTCGTCGCGTGCACCGGCAAGCAGTGCGAGCGCGTCGAGGAGCTGTTCGACGGCGTGTGGGAGGACTTCTGGATCCTCGGCGACTCCGCGGCGCGCATCAAGCGCGCGGGCGAGGTCCGCTGGGAGGGCGCGCTCGAGCGCGAGCGCGCCCTGGGCATCCTGGCCGACCTGCGGGAGCTGGACCCGGATCCGACGCTGATCGCCTGCGCCGGGGGCACCGCGTACGTCCACGTCTCGACGCCGGAGGAGCGCCGCGCCGTCGTGCGCCGCTCCTACCGCAGCGTGCGCACCGTGGCGGACTACGAGGAGGTGCCGGCCGACTTCGTCAAGCTGACCGTCTTCGACCCGGCCGGGCGCTCGAGCCGGATCAAGGCCGCGCTCGAGCCCGCGCACGGGGAGCACGCCTACATCGTGGACTCCGAGCGCTCCTGGCTCGACGTGACCGCCCCCGGCGTCGACAAGGGCAAGACCCTGGCGCGGCTCCAGGACCACCTGGGCGTGGGGCCCGAGCGCACCCTGGCCTTCGGCGACACCCTGAACGACCTGCCCCTCATGGCGCGCGCGGAGTTCTCGATGTGCGTGGCCAACGGGTACCGGGAGGTCAAGGACGCCGCGCACTTCGTCATCGGCCCGAACGACGAGTCGTCGGTGCTGCACACCATCCGCCGCTTCGCCCGCGCGCAGGCGGGCTGAGCCCGCGCAGCTCGACGCGCCGGCCCGCCCCGGCAGCGCCCGCACGCAGGCGGGCCGAGCCGGACCGCCGCAGCCCCCTCGTCCCTCCGCACCACCCTCGTCCCTCCGCCCCACCTCAGGAGACCCCATGGCACTCACCCCCTTCGAGATCCGCGACCACCTGGACGGCGACCGGGCGCGCCCCGAGTACGAGCGCGCCCACCGGCGGATCCACGCCGCCTTCTACATGGATCCCGGCACGCGCGAGGTGATCGACTGGTCGGCGCGGGCGGACCAGGAGGCGGGCCTGGTGCTGCGCGGCTTCACCGAGGCCGCCGCCCTGCCCCACGCCGCGGGCGCGCAGCTGCCCGTCGCGACGATCGGCTGCTTCCCCTCGAGCCTGTGGGTCGGCGCGCGGGCCGCGCGGACGTGGATGGTCACGGCCGTGAGCGTCGCCCCCACCCACCGGCGCCGCGGCCTGCTGCGGTCCATGCTCGGCCCCGAGCTGGCCGAGGCGCAGCGGCGGGGGACGCGCTCGCGGCGCTGACGGCCTCCGAGGCGACCATCTACGGCCGCTTCGGCTTCGGCGTCAGCTCCCGGGTGGTGTCCTACCGCCTCGAGACGACCCGCCGCCCGCGCATCCTGCCCGCGGTGCTGGCGGCCGCCCGCCACCCGGGTGCGGATCCACGAGCTGCCCGCCGCCGAGCTGGCCCCCTACGCCGCCGAGCTCGCGGCCGCCGTCGCGCGACGCCGCGCCGGCCAGCCGGTGAGGTCCCGCGCGGTCTCCGAGTATCACGTGGGCGCGGTCAACCCGTACGAGAACTCGCTCGAGCCCGTCCGCCAGCGGCTCGGGTACCTCTGCCTGGGGCCCGAGGGTCCGGAGGGGTACGTCGCGATCCAGCGGCGCACGGACGAGGCCTCGGGGCTCGGCGTCGCCGAGGTCAAGGACTTCCAGGCCGCGAGCGACCGGGCCCGCGTGGCGCTCTGGGACCACCTGCTCTCCCTGGACCTGGTGGACCGGATCGAGTTCGAGGACGCGCCGGGCCGGGAGGTCGCCGACCTGCTGACCGACTCCCGCGCGGTCACCAGCCTGCGCGACGAGGACCGGCTGTGGACCCGCCTCCTCGACGTCCCGCGCGTGCTGGAGTCGCGGGCCTACGCCGCGGACGGCCGGCTGGCGCTGCTGGTCGACGACCCCGCCGGCCTGGTCACCGGGGCCTACGAGCTGGAGGTCGCGGACGGCGTCGCGCGCGTGACCCCGGCGGCGTCGAACCCGGGGCCGGGGGAGGGCGTCCTCGAGGCGGCCGACGACGCCGGGTGGGCGCCCGGGGCGCCGCGGGCCCGGTTCGCCGCGGACCTGCTGGCCACCGCCGTGTTCCGCGGCTGCGCGACGTCGGCCCGGTACGGCGCCGTGGGCGGGGACGGAGCGGATCTCGCCGCCCAGATGTTCGCCGTGGAGCGGGAGCCGTACTGCGACTTCATGTTCTGAGGCGCCTCGGCGCTGGGGCGAGGACCGGGGCGGGCGCGGCCGTGTCCGGGTCCGTTGACCCGACTTGGCCGAATCCGTAGACTGAGGGGGTGCGCCCTGTGCGCACGGCAATTCATCAAACGTCCGCTGCGGCGCTGACGCGCCCGGGTTCGAGCCCGGCCGAGCCGCATCGGCCTAGTACGCATCTATCCACATCGGAGCCCCTACTACATGACCACCAACACCCCTCAGGTCGCGATCAACGACATCGGAACCGAAGAGGACTTCCTCAAGGCCGTCGACGAGACCATCAAGTACTTCAACGACGGTGACCTCGTCTCCGGCGAAGTCGTCAAGGTCGACCGCGACGAAGTTCTGCTGGACATCGGGTACAAGACCGAAGGCGTCATCCCGTCCCGCGAGCTCTCCATCAAGCACGACGTCGACCCCGGTGAGGTCGTGACCGTTGGTGATGAGGTCGAGGCTCTCGTCCTGACCAAGGAGGACAAGGAAGGCCGCCTGATCCTCTCCAAGAAGCGGGCTCAGTACGAGCGCGCCTGGGGCGACATCGAGAAGATCAAGGAAGACGACGGCGTCGTCGAGGGCACCGTCATCGAGGTCGTCAAGGGTGGTCTCATCCTGGACATCGGCCTCCGCGGCTTCCTGCCCGCCTCCCTGGTCGAGATGCGTCGCGTCCGCGACCTGGCCCCCTACATCGGCCAGCAGATCGAGGCCAAGATCATCGAGCTGGACAAGAACCGCAACAACGTGGTCCTGTCCCGCCGCGCCTGGCTCGAGCAGACCCAGTCCGAGGTCCGCTCCAACTTCCTCAACAAGCTGGAGAAGGGCCAGGTCCGCACCGGCGTCGTCTCCTCGATCGTCAACTTCGGCGCCTTCGTCGACCTGGGCGGCGTGGACGGCCTCGTGCACGTCTCCGAGCTGTCCTGGAAGCACATCGACCACCCCTCCGAGGTCGTCGAGGTCGGCCAGGAGGTCACCGTCGAGGTGCTCGAGGTCGACATGGACCGCGAGCGCGTCTCCCTGTCGCTCAAGGCCACCCAGGAGGACCCCTGGCAGACCTTCGCCCGCACTCACGCGCTGGGCCAGGTCGTTCCCGGTAAGGTCACCAAGCTCGTTCCCTTCGGCGCGTTCGTCCGCGTCGAGGACGGCATCGAGGGCCTCGTGCACATCTCCGAGCTGGCCGTGCGCCACGTGGACCTGGCCGAGCAGGTCGTGTCCGTGGGCGAGGAGCTGTTCGTCAAGGTCATCGACATCGACCTGGACCGCCGCCGCATCTCGCTGTCGCTCAAGCAGGCCAACGAGGGCGTCGACCCCGAGGGCACCGAGTTCGACCCGGCCATGTACGGCATGGCCGCGGACTACGACGAGCAGGGGAACTACAAGTACCCCGAGGGCTTCGACCCCGAGTCGAACGAGTGGCTCGAGGGCTACGAGACGCAGCGTTCCGCCTGGGAGCAGGAGTACGCCAACGCCCAGGCCCGCTGGGAGGCCCACAAGGAGCAGGTCCGCAAGGCCGTCTCCGAGGACGCCGACGCCGCGGCCACCGCTGCGACCGGCGGCTCCGCCCCGGCTCCGTCCAGCTCGAGCTACTCCTCCGAGGCCCCGGCCGACGACTCCGGCACCCTGGCCTCCGACGAGGCCCTGGCTGCCCTGCGCGAGAAGCTCACCGGCGGTCAGTAGTCTCCCGGTCCCTCCCCTGAGGAGGGCGCCGGCGTGACGCCTGAAAGACCCCCTCCCTTCGATCTCAGGATCGGGGGAGGGGGTCTTTTCGCGTCCCCGGGCCCGTTGTCGCGTGCGCGGGCCCGGGCGCGGGGGACCGGCTCTGCCGCGGGCCTCTCCGCCCGGGCGCGGGCCCCTCAGCCCAGCGGCAGGTCGATCCAGTCGGTGCCCGCCCAGGCGAGCTCCCGGCGGCCCGCGGTCAGCGAGGCGAGGTGCCGCTCCGCCTCCGCCAGGTCCTCGGGCCGGTCCCGCACCGCCAGCCGCAGCACCGCGTGCGCGGCCTCGTAGTCGGTGCCCAGCACCGTGTACCCCGCGGACCGCAGCTCGTTCTCCAGGCGGCCGGCATCGGCGTGGGAGGCCTCGATCGCGCCCCGGCGCAGGCGGGCGCGCCGGGCCAGGTCGGCGGCGTCGAGCGTGGACGCGACGGCGTCGGTGTAGGCCCGGACCAGCCCCCCGGCGCCCAGCTTGATCCCGCCGAAGTAGCGCACCACGGCCACGCACACGTCCGAGAGGTCCGCCCGCTCGCCCTCCGCGGCGGGCCCCCCGGCCGTGAGCGGGGCCCGGTGGGCCAGGATCGCCTGCAGCATCGGGATGCCCGCGGTCCCGGCCGGCTCGCCGTCGTCGCTGGAGCGCTGGACCTCCCGGTCGGCGCCGAGGACGAAGGCGGTGCACACGTGCCGGGCGTCGCGATGGCCCCTGCGGACCGCCTCGATGTGCTCCCTGGCCTGCGCCTCGGTCTCCACGCGGGCGGCGTAGCCGAGGAACTCGCTGCGCTTGATCTCGAGCACGTTCTCGGCGCGGCCCGGCGCGGCGAGCACCGTGTAGCTGCGGGCGCGGGCCTCCTCGGCGGCGGGGGTCTCGGAAACGGTCATCGTCCCATGCTAGACGGCGCGGGGGCGGCTAGGCTGGGACCGGAGAGGACCGGCGTCGGGCACGGCGCCGGGCGGGATCGAGGAGGCTGGCGTGCTGCACATCGGACTGACGGGGGGCATCGGGGCGGGCAAGTCCACCGTGGCGGGGCTGCTGGCCGGCCACGGCGCCGTCGTGATCGACGCGGACAGGATCTCCCGGGAGCTCATGGCGCCCGGGTCGCCGCTGCTGGCCGAGGTGGCGGACGAGTTCGGGGCCGGGGTGGTGAGGCCCGACGGCGCGCTCGACCGCTCGGCCCTGGCCCGCCTGGTCTTCGGCGACGAGGAGGCCCGGCAGGTGCTCAACTCGATCGTCCACCCCGCCGTCCGGGAGGAGGCCGCGCGGCAGTGGGAGGAGGCGCCCACGCGGCCCGGCTTCCGCGGCGTCGTGGTGGAGGACATCCCGCTGCTGGCGGAGTCGGGCCAGGCGGACCGCTTCGACGGCGTCGTGGTGGTCGAGGCCGCGGAGCGGATCCGCGTCGAGCGCCTGGTGGGCCAGCGCGGCATGGCCGAGGACGACGCGCGGGCCCGGATCGCCGCGCAGGCCAGCGACGCCGAGCGGCGCGAGATCGCGACGTGGGTCATCGACAACTCGGGCGCCCCGGAGGAGACGGAGGCCGGCGTCGAGCGCCTCTGGGCCGAGCTGAGGACCCGGGCCGGGGGAGCCGCCGATTCTCCATCCGGGCGACCCTAGCCCTATCATGGTGGGCGGCCCGCCGTCTCCGGCGCGGCGTTCTCCCCGGAGGTGGCATCACGCGGGGCAGGAATCTCCCATCCCACCGCGAGGAATTCGCACGTGCTGAACAAGCTCCACGACGGGTTGGGTCTGCGCACCACGCCTGCCATCTTCTTCTACTCGGCCCTGATCGTCCTGCTGTTCTCGGTCCTGACCATGACCCTTCCCGGCCCCATGCTGGGGATCTTCGGGCAGGCCGCGGACTTCCTGATGACCTACCTCGGCTGGTTCTACATCCTGGGGGCCACCGGCTTCTTCGTCTTCCTGCTCTACATAGCGGCGAGCCGCTTCGGCCGGGTCAAGCTGGGGCCGGACGACTCGAAGCCCGCGTACTCGACCCCCACTTGGTTCGGCATGATGTTCGCCGCGGGGGTCGGCTCGCTGCTGATGTTCTGGGGGATCGCGGAGCCCATCAACCACTTCGCCGTCCCGCCCCGGCCCGGCGTCGAGCCCGGCACGCCCGAGGCGGCGATGGACGCGATCGCGACCACCGACCTGCACCTCGGGCTGTTCATGTGGGCCATCCTCGCGGTCCCGGCCCTGTGCTTCGGGTACTTCACGTACAAGCGCAAGCTGCCGCCGCGCGTCTCCTCGGCGTTCCAGCCGCTGCTGGGCGACCGGATCCACGGGCCCGTCGGCAAGGCCATCGACATCCTGACGCTGGTCGGTTCCGTGTTCGGCCTGTCCGTCTCGGTGGGCCTCGGGGCGCTGCAGCTGAACGCCGGGCTGGCCTACCAGTACGGGGTGCCGTACACCGGGCCCCTGCAGGCGGTCATCATCGCCGTCATCACCGCCATGGGGCTGGCCTCGCTCCTGTCCGGGCTGGACAAGGGCATCAAGCGGCTGTCCAACCTGAACATCATCATGGCGATCGCGTTCATGATCTTCGTGCTCATGGCGGGCACCTCGATGTTCGTGCTCCAGGGGACCATCGAGTCCCTCGGGCACTTCGTCGCCCGGCTGCCGCAGATGGCCCTGTTCAACCACACCTTCGGCGACAGCTCCTGGCTGGGCCAGTGGACGGTCTTCTACTGGGCCTGGGACATCTGCTGGGCGCCCTTCGTGGGGCTGTTCATCGCCAAGATCTCCCAGGGGCGCACCATCCGCCAGTTCGTCGTCGGCGTGCTGGGCCTGCCGACGCTGTTCACCGCGATCTGGGTCGGCGTGTTCGGGATGAGCTCCTTCGACATCGAGCTCAACGGCGGCGGCGGGCTGGTGGAGCGGGTGGTCGACGACGGCGACATCCCCGGCGCGCTGTTCCACTTCCTCGAGAACTACCCGTGGCTGCCCGTGACGGCCGTGCTCGTCCTGGTGCTGATCCTCATCTTCTTCGTGACCACCATCGACTCGGGCGCGCTGGTGATGGACTCGATCGCCAACGGCCACGAGGGCGACTCGCCCAAGCGCCAGCGCATCTTCTGGGCCATCGCGATCGGGCTGGTCTGCACCTCCGTGCTGCTGGTCGCCGGGGAGAACGGGCTGAGCGCGATGCAGAACATCATCATCGTCATCGGCTTCCCGATCTTCATCCTGGCCTACCTGCAGGTCTGGATGATCCTGCGGGCGCTGAAGGAGGACGCGGGCGAGCTGCCGCCGATGAAGACGCGGCAGTGGAAGCAGGTCCTGCCCGTGGAGGAGTACCGCCGCCGCGCGACCGACGACTGGGACTCCGTCCAGGAGTACCGGATGCGCCCGGAGTTCGACGAGGAGACCGGTCCCGAGTTCGAGACCCGCGTGCCCAAGACGACCCAGAACCGGCAGCAGCGGTCGCAGGGGGACGACGCCGGCGCCGCGGCGGGAGACGGCGGCTCGGCGTCCGCGGCGCTCGGCGAGGCCGACGGCCGGTAGGCGGGCGGCCGGGCGATGGAGGCCGGGCGGTCTGGCCGGCCCCCAGTCTGCCGGGGGGGGCCCGGCGGCCGGTCTCCCGGGGGGGGGGATGGGCCCCGGGAAGGCCGGGGGGGGGGCCAGAGGGCCCGCGGGGGGGGGGGCCCCCGCCCCGCCCGGCGCACCCCGGTCCGCTGACAGACGAAGCGCCTCGTCCGCCGGGGGCCCGCGGCGTAGGCTGGGACCCATGAGTCTGGCACAGGAAATCAAGCGCGTCGTCGCGCCCTTCGAGGTGATCTCCGAGTTCAAGCCGGCCGGCGACCAGCCGCGGGCCATCGAGCAGCTGACCGAGCGGGTCGAGGCGGGGGAGAAGGACATCGTCCTGCTGGGCGCCACCGGCACCGGCAAGTCGGCGACGGCGGCCTGGCTGGTCGAGGCGGTCCAGCGGCCCACGCTGGTGATGGTGCAGAACAAGACCCTCGCCGCGCAGCTGGCCAACGAGCTGCGGGAGCTGCTGCCGAACAACGCCGTCGAGTACTTCGTCTCCTACTACGACTACTACCAGCCGGAGGCGTACGTCCCCCAGACGGACACCTTCATCGAGAAGGACTCCTCGGTCAACGAGGAGGTCGAGCGGCTGCGGCACTCGGCGACCAACGCGCTGCTGACCCGGCGCGACGTCATCGTGGTCTCCACCGTCTCCTGCATCTACGGCCTCGGCACGCCCGAGGAGTACGTGGCCCAGATGGTGACCCTGCGCCAGGGCGAGGAGGTGGACCGCGACGAGCTGCTGCGCCAGTTCGTGAACATGCAGTACGCGCGCAACGACGTCGACTTCCACCGCGGCACCTTCCGCGTGCGCGGCGACACCGTGGAGATCATCCCGATGTACGAGGAGAACGCGCTGCGGATCGAGTTCTTCGGCGACGAGATCGAGGCGATCCACACGCTGCACCCGCTCACCGGCGAGGTGATCCGCGAGGAGAACGAGATGTACGTCTTCCCGGCCTCGCACTACGTCGCCGGTGCTGAGCGGATGGGCCGGGCCGTGGACTCGATCCAGCACGAGCTGGGGGAGCGGCTCAAGGAGTTCGAGGGCCAGAACAAGCTCGTCGAGGCACAGCGGCTGCGCATGCGCACCACCTACGACCTCGAGATGATGGAGCAGATGGGCTTCTGCAACGGCATCGAGAACTACTCCCGGCACATCGACGGCCGGGCCGCCGGCTCCGCGCCGCACTGCCTGCTGGACTACTTCCCGGACGACTTCATGCTCATCATCGACGAGTCGCACGTGACCGTGCCGCAGATCGGCGGCATGTACGAGGGCGACATGTCCCGCAAGCGCACCCTGGTGGAGCACGGCTTCCGCCTGCCCTCGGCCATGGACAACCGGCCGCTGAAGTGGGACGAGTTCCTCGAGCGGATCGGCCAGACCGTGTACCTCTCGGCGACGCCGGGCAAGTACGAGCTCTCGCAGGCCGACGGGTACGTCGAGCAGATCATCCGCCCCACCGGCCTGGTGGACCCCGAGGTGGTGGTCAAGCCGACCAAGGGCCAGATCGACGACCTGCTCTTCGAGATCAACGAGCGCGCGGCCCGGGATGAGCGCGTCCTGGTCACCACGCTGACCAAGCGCATGGCCGAGGACCTCACGGACTACCTCGTGGAGCACGGCGTCAAGGTCCAGTACCTGCACTCGGACGTGGACACCCTCAAGCGCGTGGAGCTGCTGCGCTCGCTGCGGCTGGGCGAGTTCGACGTCCTGGTGGGCATCAACCTGCTGCGCGAGGGCCTGGACCTGCCGGAGGTCTCCCTCGTGGCGATCCTGGACGCGGACAAGGAGGGCTTCCTGCGCTCCACGACCTCGCTCATCCAGACGATCGGGCGCGCGGCCCGCAACGTCTCCGGCCAGGTGCACATGTACGCGGACAAGATGACGGACTCGATGCGCACCGCGATCGACGAGACCAATCGCCGTCGCGAGATCCAGGTCGCCTACAACACCGAGCACGGGATCGACCCGACGCCGCTGCGCAAGAAGATCGCCGACATCACCGACACGCTGGCCCGCGAGGAGGAGGACACCAAGGAGCTCCTGGCCATGCGGGCCGCGGCCAACGACCACACCGCGCCGGTCAAGGGCAAGAAGAAGGCCGCGGCGTCGGACGAGGAGAACCCCGCGCTGGCCGCGGCGGCCAAGATCCGCGAGGACGGCCTGGCGGCGGCGCCGGCCGAGGACCTGCTGGAGCTGATCGAGCAGATGACCGAGCAGATGCGCAACGCCGCCAAGGAGCTGCAGTTCGAGCTGGCCGCGCGCCTGCGCGACGAGGTCTCGGACCTGAAGAAGGAGCTGCGGCAGATGCAGGCGGCCGGTCACGCCTGATCGGGCGGGCGGCGGGTCCCGCCTCCGACGACGACGGGCGGCTCACCCTCCCCGCGGAGGGCGAGCCGCCCGTCGTCGTGCGGAAGCGGTCCGTGCTCAGTGCTCCTGGCCGCGGTAGAGCTCCAGCTCCTGCCGCTCGTCCTGGGACGGCGCCCGGGAGGCGTGGATGCCCATGACCACCAGCATGAGGGCCCCGAAGAGGAGCAGGCCCTTGGTGAAGTAGACCAGGATCTCCGCCGTGGTCGGCATCGTCCACAGCCAGAACGCGAGGAGCAGCAGGGTCACCGCGCCCCACAGGAAGCCTTTGGCGCGGGAGAGGGGCGTGGACATCGGGGGCCTTTCGACGGGCGGGCGGGGACGCTGTCCGACCGACCCTACGGGGCCCCCTGGGTCGCCCCCGGGCGCTTAGCCAGGCTCAGCGACGGCGTGTCCCGCCCCGGGCGACCGAGCCTCAGTGGCCGTTGCTCAGCTCGATCTCGCTGCCGGTCCGCGGGGTCACCGCGGCCGAGTAGATGCCGGTCAGCACCATGACGCCGGCCAGGGCCAGGAAGAAGCCCATGATGATGTGGACGAAGTTCGGGTTGTCGGTCGGCATCGCCCAGGTGAAGAAGGCGACGAGGGCGAAGGCGACGGCCTTGTACAGAAATCCGCGGAAACGGGCGGCGGGGGTCTTCATGACGGGTCCTTTCGTGGGGTGCGGGGGTCCGCATAGCTTTCCTAATTTTATCCACGGAACCGCCGCCCGCGGCGCATGATCGACGAAAAAGTGCGAGCGGGCCGGGGGTTTTCCTGTATCCTTATCCCTTGAGCAAGGGAGTATCCCCTCAAACCCGCGGACGTCAGCACGATCGGCAGCGACGCCCATCCGGACGCGGGTCTGCACGGCGCCAAGCGCCGGCGCGGTGGGAGAGACTTGTGAGTATCAAGTTACCCACATCCATAGGAGGCTCCCCTTGGAGATCCCCACGATCCAATGGGTCATCACCATCGTCGTGATCCTCGGCCTGCTGGCCTACGACTTCTTCTTCCACGTGCGGAAGGCCCACGAGCCCACGCTCAAGGAGGCCGCCATCTGGTCCTCCGTGTACGTCGGCATCGCGCTGCTGTTCGGCCTGCTCATCCTCGGTTTCGACGGCACCACCTACGCCGCGGAGTACTACGGCGGCTACATCACCGAGAAAGCGCTGTCGGTCGACAACCTCTTCGTCTTCCTGATCATCATGGCCTCGTTCAAGGTCCCCCGCGAGGACCAGCAGAAGGTCCTGCTGTTCGGCATCATCTTCGCGCTGATCGCCCGCACGGTGTTCATCTTCGTCGGCGCCGCCGCCATCAACCGCTGGTCGGCCCTGTTCTACATCTTCGGCCTGTTCCTGGTCTACACCGCGGGCAAGCTGATCAAGGGCGAGGTCACCTCCGGCTCGGAGTCCGACGAGGGCAACAACTTCATGGTGCGCCTGGCCAAGCGGTTCCTGCACACCACCGACCACTACGACGGCGACAAGCTGTTCACCATCCAGAACGGCAAGCGGGCCCTGACCCCGATGCTGCTGGTCATGGTGGCCATCGGCGCGACCGACATCCTCTTCGCCCTGGACTCGATCCCCGCGATCTTCGGCCTGACCCAGGAGGTCTACATCGTCTTCACGGCGACGGCCTTCTCCCTCATGGGCCTGCGCCAGCTGTACTTCCTGATCGACGGCCTGCTGGACCGCCTCATCTACCTCTCGTGGGGTCTGGCGATCATCCTGGGCTTCATCGGCGTCAAGCTGATCCTGCACGCGCTGCACGAGAACAACCTCTCCTTCATCAACAACGGCGAGCACGTCCCGGTCTACGAGGTCGGCATCCAGCTGTCGCTCACGGTCATCGTGGGCGTCCTGGTCGTCACCGTCCTCGCCTCGCTCTACAGCCCCAAGGGCCGCGCGCTGCGCGTCATCCAGGGCTCGGAGAAGGCCGCCGTGGACTACCTGGACCTGCCGGAGGACGCGAGCGAGGAGGAGCGGACCCGCCTCGCCGAGAAGCTGCGCTCCTACGAGGAGAAGCTGCCGAAGGTCTCCCAGAAGCACCGCGACGACCTCATCGAGTCCGAGACGCACTTCCACGACGTGCTCACGCGCGCCCGCGGTGCCCAGGAGCGGCACGCGGACCGCTGATCCGCCCGGTGCCCTCGAAGGCCCCCGATCCCCGCCACGGCGGGGGCCGGGGGCCTTTCGTGTTCCCCGGCGCGCGGTGATCAGACCATCGTCGTAGATCGTATGTGCCCTGATGGATCGACCCCCCGCGGATCGCGCCGAGCCGGTTGGCATGCGGTCTCAGATCGGTATGATCCTCCGTAGACAAGGCTGGACGTGATGACGACGAGAGGACCGGACCCATGCAGAACCTCACCGCCCAGGTCAACGAGGCGCTGTCCTCGGCCCCCATGTCGGAGACCGCCCTCCGCTGCTTCCACGACGAGCAGTCCGACGTCGTGCTCGCCACCCCGGCCTTCTGGGCCGGCGGGATGGTCGTCGGCCAGGTCGTGTGCATGGCCGCCAACGACTGGTGAGCACCCGAGGCCATCAAGAAATCCGAGGCCGCCGAGACATCCGAGACCGCTGAGAACCCGACCAGGAGAGAACACCATGGACGCACTGTCTGATCTGCTCAACTCCGACCGGGCCCCCGAGGCCCTGCGCCGGGAACGGGCCGGCCGCCCGGACCTCCCGGCGGAGAACAACCAGGACCCCGTCCTCGCGACCCCGGGCCTGGCCTTCTGGCTGGGCGCGGCGTTCGGCGCGGCGACCCAGAACGGCGCGTTCGGGGAGCCCAAGGGCTAGGCCCGTCCGGCCGGGGCGTCGCCCCGGCCGCAGTCACCACCAGCCGGGGCGGCGGTGCGGGAGCTCCCGCACCGCCGCCCCGTCAGAGCGAACGGCGGACCTCCCATGAGCGGCTCCCGAGAAGTGTCCCTGTCGGAGAAGATCGGCGCCGTCATCTGCGTCGTCAGCCCGCTGGAGAGCATCTTCACCGACCTCACCTCGGACGACCGCATCCTCGTCCCCCGCGGCGACGACCCCACGGGCAGGATCCTCCGCCCGCCCGAGACCGCCCGGCCCGCGCCGGAGTCCCGGGGACGGCGGGCCCGGCGGGTGCTCCGGCGCAACGCCCCCGGCCTGGTCCAGGCGGCGGCCAACGCGCTGCAGCTGTGCGGGGGATCCGAGCCCCGGGGGCGCCGGGGCGAGCTGCTGCGCGGCGCGCTCTCGGCCGTCTCGGTGGCAGCCCAGCTGGCGAACTCCCGCAACATCAGGCTGGGGGGAGACGGCGCCGACCAGGTCTCCATCATCACCCACGCCCTCAACTGCCTCTACCGGCTCGCCCCGGACGACCGGCTGCGGCGCTACGTCCTGTCCACCGGCGCCCTGCACCTGGCCTCGTCCTACTTCTTCTCCGGGGTGGCCAAGGCCTGGGGGCACGAGTGGCGCGAGGGGACCGCCGTGCCGCGCGTGCTCAGGACCCGCTCCTACGGCAACCGGCGCGTCTACGGGCTCATCGCGGGCCGGCCCGCCGCGGGGCGGCTGGCCACCTACGCGACGCTGCTGTGGGAGATCTCCTACCCGGTCATCTACCTCGTGCCGCGCCCGGCGGCGCGGGTCCTGCTGGGGGTCTCCGCGTTCTTCCACCTCGCCAACGGGCCGGCGATGGGGCTCTGGCGGTTCGTCTTCGCCTTCGGCGCCCTGCACCCCTACCAGGCGTGGGCGCTGGACCAGGTGGAGCGCGGCACCGACGGCGAGCTGCGGGAGGTGGCCCTCAAGGGGCTGGCCGCCGTGGGCGCGATCTACGGCGCCAGCCTGCTCTACTCGGCGGTCAACGACCGGCTCGCGGAGCGCGAGGAGGCCGCCGGGGGCCGGGAGTACCGCGCCCGGAACGGGATGCGCTTCCGCTACCGGGTCCACGGCGCGGCGGGCGCGGAGCGGCTCGTCCTGCTGGAGAACGGATGGGGCGGCCTGGCCGAGGAGTGGCACTACGTGAGGGACTTCCTCCTCGCCGAGGGCCTCGGCGTCGTGACCCACGACCGCGACGTCGCCCGGCTCGTCGAGCGCGCCCGCCGGGCCGGCCTGCCGCACGAGGAGATCCTCGACCTCGTCGCCCGGGACACGGCCGAGTTCCTCGAGTGGGTCGCGCGGGAGCGGGGCGTCGAGGACGCCGTCGTGATGGGCCACTCCCTCGGCGGGGAGATCGCCCGCCGGGCGGCCTGCCTGGGGGAGTCGGGGCGCCTGCGCTCCGTGGGGCTGGACCCCACCCACCCCGACCAGTTCGTCTCCAGCCCCGCGCAGGCCGCGAACGTGCCCCAGCTCGAGGACTTCGTCTGGGGCGTCACCCGGCCCGTGCGCTGGGGGCTGTCCATGCTCATGGTCCCGCCCCTGTCCTTCGCCTCGATCCCGGCCGGGCTGAGGCGGCGGGCGCTGCGGAAGTACCGCTCCAGGAGGCACTGGCGCAACGTGCTCCGCGAGTGGGAGCTGATCCGGGGCGCCTTCGCGGGCAGGACCTCGGCGTCGTCGATCCCGGCGGCGGGGACGGCGCGGAACACCGTCGTCTCGGCCGGCCGCGGCCTGCAGGCGGGCCGGGAGATGGAGCCCCTCCACCGGGAGCTGGGGGGCGCGGGGCACGTCGTCGTCCCCGGCGCGGCGCACCACTCGATCTTCAGCAAGGCCAAGTACGCCCGGCAGGTCGCGCGGATCGTCGCCGACCTGCCCCGGCGCGGGACGGAAGGATAGGCCATGGCCGACGGAACGCACGGGGCCGCGGGTCCCTCCCGGCTGCTGGCCGCGGTGCCCTGGGTCGCGGGGGCCTGGCTCGCGGCCAGCGCTGCCTCCCAGATCCCCGCGCTGCAGTTCTCCCGCATCAGGAGCCGCGACTACCTGTCCCTGATCCCCAACTGGAAGTTCTTCGCCCCCCACCCGGCGACCTACGACCTGCGGCTCTTCGCCCGGGGCCGGGTCGCGGGGACCGGGGAGGTCACGGACTGGGTCGACGTCCACCCCTTCGCCTCGCGGGGCCCGGCGAGCGTGCTCTGGAGCCCCCGCAAGCGGGCCGAGAAGTCCCTGTACGACATCTTCTCCCAGCTCGTGCAGTCCTTCCCCTACGAGGACGAGGACAGCGTCAGGACGCTGCCGGCCTTCCACGCCCTGGTGGACTACTGCGCCCGCCGGGTGCGCGGGGAGGAGTCCTTCGCGAGCTGCTCCTCCTTCCAGTTCAGCCTGATCGAGACGGACGGGTTCCTCGAGGAGGACGCGCCCCGGGTGCTCATCGTCTCCGACGAGCACCGGCTGTAGCCGCACGACGACGCGACGAGAGGACCCGATGTACCACGAGGTGTACGACGCCGGCCTGGGCGCCTGGTACGACCAGCTGTTCCCCGAGGCGACCGCCGAGGAGACGGTGGGCTTCCTCGACGGCGCCCTCCCGGCCCCCGGGAGCGCGATCGAGTTCGGCGTCGGCTCGGGGCGCGTGGCGCTGCCGATGCTCCGGCGCGGGTGGAGCGTGACGGGCGTGGACATCTCGCCGCGCATGCTGGGGGCCTTCGAGGCCAAGGCCCGCGAGGCCGGGTTCGGCGAGCGCGTCCGGACCCGGCGCACGAGCATGGCCGAGGACACCGGGCTGCGGGGGTACGACCTCGCCTACTGCGTCCTGGGCGGCCTCGCCTGCCTCCCGGACCCCGCGGTCCAGGCGGAGGCCGTGGCCGGCATGCTGCGTCACGTCGGGGCCGGCGGGCTCCTCGTCGTGGAGAACTACGACCGGGACTTCTGGGCGCGCTCGCTGACGACGTCGTGGACCGGGCTGGGGGAGATGGGCATGCGGGACGGGGTCCACACGGCCTCCCTACGGGCCAGGCTCCCCGAGGCGGACGTGCTCGAGATGTCCTACGAGATCGGGGACGCGCGCGGCCCGGTGGACGCCTTCCTCGAGAGGGTCCGGCTGACGCCCCGGGACTTCGTCGCCCGCTGCGCGCGGGAGGCCGGGGCGGAGGACGTCCGCGTCCTCGCCGGCTGGGCCGGGGCGGAGGGGGCGCCCTCCGGCAGCGTGGTCACGGTGGCCCGGAGGGGCTGAGCGGCGGTCTTATTCTGTCAGTCCGCCCCTCTAGTCTTCGAACATCAGTTCGAAGAGCGGAGGGCGCGAGATGTCGGATCGTCGGATGGCCGAGGGGCCGGCGCTGGTCGCCACCACCTCCTCCGGGCAGCCCCTGCGGGTGGAGCTCGAGGGGCGCCGGTACCGCGTCGCCGCGGACCCGGTGCGCTGGTACGAGCGGCGCTCCTGGTGGGAGGAGGTCGCCCGGGCCCCGAGGGGGTTGTGCCCGCACCTGGTGGACCGGGAGATCTGGCGGGTCCAGGTGGCCCCGGAGCGGCCCGGGGGCGCGCGGCGTCGTCGGCCGCCGGCGGAGGCGGAGCTGATCACGATGGAGCTCGAGCGGCACCGCAACACGGGCGCCTGGAGCCTGCTCAGCCTGTAATCTGGAGCGCAAGATCCACCATCGAGGCCGGGGAGACCATGAGACTAGGACGCGCCTTCGTCGAGAGCATGCTCGAGCAGCACACCGGGATCTACACCTGGGTGGAGGTCGAGGGCCGACGCCGCTACCTGCGCGAGGTGGGGGCCGCCAGCGTCCTGGACGGCGAGCTCTTCGCCGGCGGCGACGTCGAGGCGCAGGCGCGGTACTACGCGGGCGCCGGCGTCGAGTCCCCCGAGCACCCCCGGTCCATCACCGACGTCATGCCGGTCATGCCCGGCAAGATCCTGTGCATCGGGCTGAACTACCACGACCACGCCGCCGAGGTGGGCGCCGAGATCCCCGAGTACCCCAGCGTCTTCGCCAAGTTCCGCAACGCTCTGGTGGGCCCCGAGGACCCCATCGCCCTGCCGGAGGAGTCCACGAAGGTCGACTACGAGGCCGAGCTGTGCGTGGTGATTGGCCGGCACGTGCGCCGGGCCGACGAGGAGCAGGCGCTGCGGTCGATCGCCGGGTACACGCTGCTCAACGACGTCTCCGTGCGGGACTGGCAGGGGCGGACCAGCGAGTGGTTCCAGGGCAAGAACTGGGACCACACCACGCCCTTCGGCCCGGCGGTGGTCTCCCGGGACGAGGTGGACCCCGTCGCGGGGCTGCGGATCGAGTGCCTGGTGGACGGCGAGGTCATGCAGTCCGGGACCACGGCGGACATGATCTTCACGCCCGCGCAGATCGTCTCCTACGTCAGCCGGTTCATGTCGCTGGAGCCGGGCGACGTCATTGCGTGCGGCACCCCCGCCGGGGTGGGGATGTCCAAGCGCCCCCGCCGGTTCTGGCTCAAGGAGGGCCACCGGGTGACCACGCGGATCGAGGGGATCGGGGAGATGACCAACACCTGCCGCCCCGAGGCCGAGACCGAGGAGCACTTCCGGGAGACCTCGTGGCGGGGGCCCGTGCTCTCGGGGCGCGAGGCGCAGGTCTGAGAGGGCGCGGGGCAGGGACGGGCGGCGGCCCCGGTGTTAGTGAAATCATAGTTTCAGGAAGCGACTCTCTCTGAAACATAAGTGTTACATACGGGTAATATCCAAGTAGCGTGCCCTCAGTAGGCTGAGGGAAGATCCATCGCGCGGATCGCACGTCGAGGACAGGGCGCTCGCCCCGTTCCCCGCCGCGGACTCGTCCGCCGCGGGCGGGCAGCCCCTCCCGCGACGCCGCGCCCACGACCGAAAGGTGCCCGCAGTGACCGCTGCCGCTCAGATCAACCCGCCCACCCGCCTGCTCATGGGCCCCGGCCCCATCAACGCCGACCCCCGCGTGACCCGCGCGATGTCCGCGGCGCTGGTCGGCCAGTACGACCCCTCGATGACCGAGTACATGAACGAGACCATGGGCCTCTACCGCGAGGTCTTCCAGACCCGCAACGAGGCCACCATGCTGGTGGACGGCACCTCCCGCGCCGGCATCGAGGCCGCCCTGGTCTCGCTCGTCGTCCCGGGCCAGAAGGTCCTGGTCCCGGTCTTCGGCCGCTTCGGCCTGCTGCTGCAGGAGATCGGCGAGCGCGTGGGCGCCGACGTCGTCACCATCCACCGCCCCTGGGGCGAGGTCTTCACCCCCGAGGAGATCGAGGACGCGCTCAAGGAGCACCGACCCGACGTCGTCGCGATGGTCCAGGGCGACACCTCGACCACCATGAACCAGCCCCTGGAGGGCCTGGGCGAGCTGTGCCACCGCTACGGCGCGCTGCTCTACACTGACGTGACCGCCTCGATCGGCGGCAACACCCTGCTGGTCGACGAGTGGGGCATCGACGCCGCGACCGCCGGCCTGCAGAAGTGCCTCGCCGGCCCCTCCGGCTCCTCGCCGATCACGCTCTCCGAGCGCGCGGTCGAGGTCATCCGCTCCCGCAAGCACGTCGAGGCGGGCATCGCCTCGGAGGACGAGGCGGAGCGCGGCGAGCGCATCGCCTCGAACTACTTCGACCTCGGCATGATCCTCGACTACTGGGGACCGCAGCGCCTGAACCACCACACCGAGGCCACCTCGATGCTCTACGCCGCCCGCGAGTGCGCCCGCCTGCTGGGCGAGGAGGGCATGGCCGAGGCCGTCGAGCGCCACCGCGTCAACGGCGCCGCCATGGCTGCCGGCCTGGACGGGCTGGGCCTGCAGCGCTTCGGCGACCAGGCGCACCGGATGAACAACGTCGTGGCCGTCTACATCCCGGAGGGCCTGGACGGCGACGCCGTGCGCAACGGCCTGCTGCAGAACTTCGGCATCGAGATCGGCACCTCCTTCGGCCCGCTGCACGGCAAGGTGTGGCGCGTGGGGACCATGGGCTACAACGCCCGCCCCGACGCCGTGCTCACCACGCTCTCGGCCATCGAGTCGCAGCTGCGCCTGGCGGGCCAGTCCGTCGTCGCCGGCGGCGGCGTCGGCGCGGCCCTCGAGATCTACGCGGACGCCGGGCTGCGCTAGAGCCCTCCCGCACCCGGGCGGGCACCGGTCCCGGCCCCCTGCGCTCCGAGCAGGGCGGCCGGGCCGGGGCCCTCCGCCCCGGCGGACGCCGGTCCGAGCCCAGCCCCTCCGCGGCACCCCCGCGCCGGCGGGGCCGGGCCCGACCCGCCGGCCACCATCCACCGTCGAGAAGGACAATCCCCATGACCCAGACCCCGCGAACTCCGAGCTCGCCGGCGCCCGCCGGCAGCGCACCGCCACCGGCACCGTCCCGCCCGGGGCCGGCGCGGGGCAGGACGGCGCCCGCCGCGTCATGGCCCGCTGCGACGAGGTCGCGCTGATCTCCGCCATGGACCACGGTATCGAGCGCACCTACCTCACCACGCAGCACAAGGCGCACAACCGCCTGGCCGCGCAGTGGATGCGCGCCGCCGGCCTGAAGACCCGCGTGGACGAGGCCGGGACCCTCCGCGGCCGGCTGGCCGGCGCCACCCCGGACGCCCCCGTGCTCTACCTGGGCTCGCACCTGGACACCGTGCCCGACGCCGGCAAGTACGACGGCATCCTCGGCGTGACCGCGGCGATCGAGGTCGCCTCCCGCTTCGCCGAGCGCGAGGAGCCCCTGCCCTTCGCCCTCGAGGTCCTGGCCTACGGCGACGAGGAGGGCGTCCGCTTCGGCGCGACCCTGCTCGGCTCCCGAGCCATGGCCGGCACCTGGGACCCGGACTGGTTCGAGCTCAAGGACGCCCAGGGCGTCACCCTGCGCAAGGCCATGGAGGAGTTCGGCCTGGACCCGGACCGGGTGTACGACGCCGCGCTGGACCCGGAGCAGACCGTGGGCTACCTCGAGGCGCACATCGAGCAGGGCCCGTACCTGCAGGACGCCGACAAGGCCCTGGGCCTGGTCACCTCGATCGCCGGCGCCCGCCGCATGACCGTCACCGTGATCGGCGAGGCCGGCCACGCCGGCGGCACCCCGTACGGCCGCCGCAAGGACGCCCTGATCGGCTCGAGCCACGCGGTCATCGCGATCGACCGGATCGGGCAGGAGCGCGGCGTGATCGTCACGGTCGGCGAGCTCACGGTCGTCGACGGCGCGATCAACGTCGTCCCGGGCAAGGTCGAGTTCAGCATCGACCTGCGCGCGGCCACCGACGAGGAGCGCGACGCCGCCTACGACGAGATGATCGCCGAGCTGCAGTCCATCTGCCTCGAGCGCGACCTCCAGGTCTCGGTCCACGAGCACCACCGGGCCTCGGGCGCGCTCTGCGACCCGGCGCTCATGGAGGCCATGAAGGCCGGCATCGTCGCGACCGGCGACGAGGACCCCATGGAGCTGTACTCCAAGGCCGGCCACGACGCGATGGCCATCGCCGAGGTCGTCCCCATGGCCATGCTGTTCACCCGCTGCCTCGACGGCATCAGCCACAACCCGGGCGAGTCGGTCCGGCACGACGACGTCGCCCGCGCCCTGGACGCGCTGGAAACCGCCATCGACCGGATCGCCGCCGACGCCGCCTGAGCGGCCCCGGCACCCGCGCGGACCCGCCGCGGCAGGCGCCCCCCGCCGCGGCGGCGTCGTCGCCCGGTCCGTCCCACCGCGGCCGCGCCGCACCCCTGCGAGGAGACCCCATGCAAGAGAACTCCATCGACACGAGCATCCGCGAGAACTACGACAAGCTCGGTCCGCAGGAGCGGCGCGCCGCGGACGTGATCCTCGACCGTCTCGACGACTTCGCGATCTACAGCTCCGCCGAGATCGCGGAGCTCGCCGGGGTCTCCCGGCCCACGGTCTCCCGGCTGTACCGGCGCCTGGGCTTCGCCTCCTTCGCCGAGGTCAGGAACCGGGCGCGCAGCCTGCGCGGCCGCGGCGTGCCCGTCTACAGCGAGGGCACCGACGGGCCGTCCGGGATCGCCGCGGCGCAGGAGCACCTGCGCTCGCTCAACCGCACCGTGGCCACCCCGGAGTACACGACCCTGGTCGAGGCCCTGGCCACCGCGCCGAGCGTGCACCTCATCGGCTTCCGCAACAGCTACCCGGTGGCCATGCACCTGCGCAACCAGCTGGCCCAGACCCGCAACCGCGTGGACCTGCTGCCGCTCCCGGGCCAGTCCCTGGGCGACCGGCTGCCCTTCCTGGGCCCCGACGCCCTCGTCCTGTTCATCGGGTTCCGACGCCGCCCGGCCCGGTTCGAGCGCTACCTCGACTTCTGCGTCGAGCACGAGCTGCGCGTGGCCCTGATCGGCGACCCCTCGGCGCGCGCCGCCGGGGCCCGGGCCGGGACGTTCCTGGAGTGCCCGATCGACTCCCCGGGCGCCTTCGACGACTACGCGGCCCCGATGACCCTGGTCTCCCTGCTGGCCCACGACGTGCTGCGCGCGAGCGGCCAGGACGGGCAGGAGCACGTGAGCCTCGCGACCGACGCCTACGAGGTGCTCTCCGAGCTGGAGATGTAACACGGGTGTCACCGCGGGGCGGGTGAGTTAACTCCCCGGTTACCGCCCCGAATCGGGGGCGAGACGGCCTGACGGTCTGATGGGTGTGTCACCCTCGCACCGTCCGAAAGGCCCCGCCCCATGCCGCAGCTGACCGACCACCGCGACCTCGGCGCCGACGCCGCCTCCTCCCTGATCCGCGGGCTCGGCCGGCGCCGGTTCCTCCAGGCCGCGGTGGGCCTGGGCGCGGCGGGGGCGCTCACGGGCTGCTCCGGCGCGGCCGTGGCCTCCGCACCCGGCGGGGCCGCCTCGGGCGCACCGGCGGCCTCGGGCGCGGCCCCCGGGATCCTCCAACCCCACACCGGCGAGATCCTCGGCCAGCACTACCTGACCAGCGAGCTGGACCAGGTCCTGTGGGGCTACGTCCCTACGGTCCACGCCAGCCCCGTGCTCACCGTCCGCTCGGGCGAGACCGTGACCATCGACGCCGTCTCCCACGAGGGCATCATGGAGGACCAGGGGCGGGACCCGCACGCCTACTTCGCCGGGCACGGCGTCGCCCAGGACGAGGTCCTGCTCGACGCCGCCGGGATCGCGGCCGGCTACACCCGCACCCCGCGCGACTTCGACCTCGACGGGCCGCACGTGGTGACCGGGCCCGTCGCCGTCGAGGGCGCGGAGCCGGGGGACGTGCTCAAGGTCGAGACGCTCGACGCCCGGCCGCGCGTGCCCTACGGCGTCGTGTCCTCCCGGCACGGCAAGGGCGCGCTCGGGGTCGGGAAGGACGGCGCGCCGCCGGCCGGGATCGGCGAGGACGAGGTCATGCCCCCGGTGGCCCTGGACGGGCGCGACGCCGCCGACCCGCTGGACTACGGCAACCTCTCGGTCTTCACCGCCGTGGAGGGGGACCGCGGGGTCATGCGCAGCGGCGGGACCAGCCTGTCCTTCCCGCTGCGCCCCTTCTTCGGGATGATGGGCGTCGCCTCGGCCGACGCCCCGGGCCTGACGGACCCGGCCGCGAACTCGATCCCGCCCACCCTGGGCGGCGGGAACATCGACATCCGCCACCTCGGCGTCGGCTCCGCGCTGTACCTGCCCGTCAGCGCCGAGGGCGCCCTGTTCTACACGGGGGACCCGCACCTGGCGATGGGCGACGGCGAGGTGGCCCTGACCGCCGTCGAGGGCTCGCTGCGCGGGACCTTCCGCCTGACCGTGTGCAAGAGGGGCTCCGGCGATGCCCCCTCGGTGGCCCACTCCTACCCCTTCGGCGAGACCGAGGAGTACTGGATCCCCACGGGCCTGTCCGATCCCGACGGCGCGGCCGGGCCGGAGCAGAACACGGACCTGAACGTCGCGATGCGCCGGGCCGTGGTCAACGCCCTGGACTTCCTGGAGCACGACCGCGGGATCGAGCGCGGCATGGCCTACGCCTACCTCTCCGCGGCCGCCGACTTCGCCCTCTCCCAGGTCGTGGACCGGACCACCGGGGTGCACGGGCTGATCCACAAGGCCGACTTCGCCTGAGCCGCGCCCGGCGCGCCCTCTCCCTCCTGCGCTTCCCGCATCTCCTGCACTCTGCGCCTCCCGGACCTCGCGCTTCCCGGACCTCCCGCACTCTGCGCCTCCTACGCTTCCCGCGCCGTCCCCGACCTCCCCGCCGCACCGAAAGGCCCCGCCCCATGACGCAGACCCCCGAGACCCTCCGGACCCCCGACGCCGTCTCCCGCGCCATTGGCGCCGCCTCCCGGACCTCGGGTGCCGCCTCGCGCACCCCCGGAACCGCGTTCCTCGCCCCCTCGCCGAGCCGGCGCCGCGCGCTCGGAGCCGCGCTGGGCCTGGGCCTGGCCGGCGCCCTGGCCGCGCCGGTGCGCGCCTCCGCGCCGGCCCCCGCGGATCCGCTGGCCGCACCGGGGCACTTCCCGCCGCACCCGGGGCCGCGGCGCCCTCCGCCGATGACGACGCCCTGGCCCGCATCTGGCGGGTCGCCCCGAGCGAGCTGCCCGGCTCCTCCTCGACCCGTGGGCGCCCCGCCCGCGGCCGGCGCCGCGCTCGCGGGCCTGCGGGTCGCGGTCAAGGACCTCTACGCGGTGGCCGGGCAGCGGGTGGGCGCCGGCAACCCCGCCTACCTCGCCGAGGCCCCCGCGGAGCCGGTCTCCGCGTGGGCGGTCGAGGCGCTCGCGGCGGCCGGGGCGCGTCCCGAGGGCATCGCGCACACCGACGAGTTCGCCTACTCGCTCGCCGGGCGCAACCAGGCCTACGGGACCCCTCCCAACGGCCTGGACCCGCGGCGCATCCCGGGCGGCTCCTCCTCCGGCTCGGCATCGGCGGTGGCGGCGGGGCTGGCGGAGGTCGGCCTGGGCACGGACACCGGCGGCTCGATCCGCGTCCCCGCCTCCTACCAGGGCCTGTTCGGGCTGCGCACGACCCACGGCCTGATCCCGCGGGACGGCCTCCTGCCGCTCGCGGGCTCCTACGACACGGTCGGCTGGATGACCCGCGACGCCGGCTCGCTCGCCGCGGTCACGACCGCGCTGGTCGCCGCCGCCACTGACGCGACCCCCGACGCCGCCCCGATCCGCAGGGTCCTGGTGGACCGGGCCCTGCTGGCGGAGGCCGCCCCGGAGGTCGCCGAGGCGCTGCTGCGCGAGCTCGACGCCGCCCGGGCCGCGGGCGCCGTCGTGCTGGAGGAGGTCTCCACCGGGCTGGAGCGCCACCTCGACGACTGGGCCGAGGCCTTCCGCGTGACCCAGGCCGCGGAGGCCTGGCGCGACTGGGGCGAGTGGGTCCTGGCGCACGCGGACGCCCTGACCGACACCGGGCGCCAGCGCTTCGCCGCCGCGTGGGGCGTCCTCCCGGCCGAGGAGCGGGAGGCCCTGGACGTGGTGAGGCAGGCGCGGCGGGCGATCCGCGACGTCGTGCCCCGGCCCCTATACACATCT
>NZ_JANAFB010000018.1 GCF_024199905.1 Rothia santali | reverse complement strand
CACCCGGCGGGTGTTGAGGATCCACAGCAGCGTGACCGCCAGGAACGGCATGAACAGCGCCCCCAGGACGCCGTAGAGCAGGATCAGGAAGATGGGCCGGTCCAGGAGGAGCAGCAGCATCGGCGGGGCGGAGGACCACCCGGGGAGGAAGAGTAAGAACATGCCCCCCGGCCCCCGGGCCCCGGGGCGCCCGCCCGCCGAGGAGCGCGCCACGGCCTGCAGCTTAGCGACCAGCAGGTCCAGCCAAGCGCCCACGTGCTCCCGCGCCTCGGCGGTGTCCGGGTAGCGGCAGCGCAGGTGCAGCCCCGACTCGTCGAGGATGAACCAGAGCATGACGCCGTCCGTGCGGATCGTCGCGCCGACGTACTGCGCCTCGAGCCCGGCGGCGTCGATCCTGACCGGCAGCCGCCGCAGGTCCAGCCACGAGATCGCGAACATCCCCGGCGCCTCGGGCATCCCGCCCCACGGCCGCATCAGGTCCTCGAGCGGCCACGAGCCCAGCCGTACCGCCTCGCGCACCGCCGCGGCGGCGGCCCGGGGCCCCGGTTCGCGGCACTCCAGGACGGAGTTGGTGATGAACCAGCCGACCGAGTCGTGCCAGGAGGGCTCGTAGCGGCTGTGCACCGGGAAGACGGCGCGCAGGGCCGTGCCCGCGAGCTCCCGGGTCGCGGACGTCATCGCGTCCACGGCCAGCGTCAGGGTCGAGACGCCGTCCTCGCGGGCCTGGGCCGAGAAGGCGGCGCTGTCGTCGACGTCGAACACGTCCCGCACCTCGACCCGCTCCGGCTGCATCTCCGGGTCCCCCAGGGGGAGCGGGAAGCGGGGCATGACGTCGCCGCCGGCCTCGATGATCTCGGCCCAGCGGTCCCGGACGTCGTCGGGGGCGGCGGGCCGCTCGGCCATGGCCCGGGTGTGCTCGGCAAAGTCGAGGGCGGGCGGCAGGAGCGGGTCCCGGCCGGCCCGGACCGCGGCGAGCGCGGTCAGCAGGTCCCGGGCGATCACGAGCATGGACCACATGTCCACGTGCGAGTGGTCGGCGCCGACGACGACGGTGGGCCCGGCCGCGGTCGAGGCGGAGCTGCCCGCCGGCGCGTTCGACGTGATCGCCTACTCCCTCGGCGCTCGCCTGGCCTGGGAGCTCCCCGGCGCGACGCCGCGCGTGCGGCGCATGGTGCTGGGCGGCATCAGCCCCCGGGAGCCCTTCGGCGCGATCGACGCCGCGGCCCTGCGCGAGGTGCTGGCCGGCGGCGAGCCCGCGGACCCGCTCACGGGGCAGATCGGCGCCATGATCGCCGCGCCGGGCCGGGACACCGAGTCGCTGATCGAGGTGATCCGCGGGCTCGCCGCCGAGCCCTTCGACCCGCGGGAGGCCGCGCCGCGGATCCCGGTCCTTCTGGTGGCCGGGCGGGACGACGTCGTCGCCCAGGGCATTGAGGAGCTGGCCGGGCTGCTGCCCCACGGGGAGCTGCAGCGGGTCCCGGGCGACCACCGCGTCGCCCTGACCGGTCCCGAGCTGCGGGACGCGGCCCTGGACTTCCTCGGGCGGGACTAGCCGAGAAGCGCGGACGCCGCCGGACCCCTCGGCCGGGCTGCCCGCCCGTATCGGCCACGTGTCCGCACCGGCCGCGCCGCCCGGCCGGACCGCTCGCGGAGCTCATTCGGGCCGCGCCGCCCGGCCGTACCACCCGTGGAGCTCAGCCGTACCGCCCGCGCCACTCAGCCGTACCGCGCGCGGTGCTCCTCCTTCAGCGCGGCGTAGTGCCGGTCGGCCTCGGCGGCGTCCCAGGCCTCCTTGAAGATCCGGGCCGACTCGGCCTTGACCGGGTCCTCCGGGCCGCGCTCGTGCTGCTCCCGCCCGTGGGCGCCGCTGCGCCCCTTCCGGTCCTCGGGCACCGGGCCCTTGTACTTCTTGCCGCCCGGGTAGTTCGCGTAGCGCCGCGAGCGGGTGTAGCCCATCTGCAGGAACTTCCGGGCCATGTCCGCGCCGACGAAGTCGCCGGCCTCGAGGTAGCCGTGGAACAGCTCGGTGATCTTCTGGCTCGACGCCGTGGCGGCCTCCGGGTCCTTGAAGCGCCAGTGCGGCAGGATCTCGTCCTTGTACGGCTGGACCTTCAGGACCCCCTGCTCGCCCTTGCCGACGCGGTACAGCTCGGGGTGCTCGCGCAGGTCGAGCCCGGAGTAGTCCAGCGAGTAGTCGAACGCTCGGGAGTCCTTGGCCATGCGCCGAGTCTATCCGCCGCTCGTCCCGACGCCGTCCGCCCGCGCCGGCCCGAGGCGGTCGCCCTCATCGTCACCGGCACCGCGCCGGGCCCTGTGCCCGCGCCGGCCCGGGCCCGCCGCGGGTCACGGCACCCGGTGCCGCCACTCCTCGGTGCCGAACTTCTCCTCGACCAGCCGCCGGCCGGCGTCGAGGTCCTGCTCGCTGAGCTCCCCGGGCCGGGCGCCGTAGCGGCGGGTGAAGGTCGCGATCATCGTGTCGATGATCTCCTCCCGCGAGGCGCCGGTCTGCCGCCGCAGCGGGTCCACGCGCTTCTTCGCGCTGGAGATGCCCTTGTCGGAGATCTTCGCCTGGCCGATCCGCAGGACCTCGGTCATCTTGTCGGCGTCGATGTCGTAGGACATCGTCACGTGGTGCAGCAGCCCCTTGGTGGTCCGCTTCTGCGCCGCGCCGCCGATCTTGCCGCCCGTAGAGGTGATGTCGTTGATCGGCTTGTACCAGGCCTCGACGCCGTGCGCGGCGAGCGCCTCCAGGATCCAGCCGTCCAGGTAGGGGTAGGAGTCGACGTAGCTGAGCCCGGCCACCAGGTCCAGCGGCGCGTACATCGAGTAGGTGATGCAGTTGCCGCCCTCCATGAACATCGCCCCGCCCCCGGAGACCCGGCGCACGACGTCGATCCCGTGCTTTGCGACGCCCGCCGGGTCCACCTCGTTGACGTAGGACTGGAAGGAACCGATCACGGTCGCCCGGTCGGACCACTCCCAGAACCGGATCGTGGGGCCGCGCCGGCCGGCGAGGACCTCGTTCATCAGGTGCTCGTCGAGCGCGACGTTGACCGCGGTGGGCAGGACGGGGGAGTGGACGACCGTCCAATCGTAGTCGGTGAAGTCCTTGGCGCGGGTCAGCGCGCGGCGGACGACCACGGCGACGTCGGAGGTCGCGAAGCCGTGCAGGTGCAGCTCCGAGCCGTGCCGGGCCAGGGCGGCGTCGAGCCGGGCCGTCAGCGCCTCGGCGTCCTCCGCGACCGGCGCCCCCACCAGGGCCGGGGCGAGGTCGAAGAAGGCCTCCTCCGGCTCCAGGAAGAAGTCGCCGGAGATCTTGGCGCCCGTGATGGCGCGGCCGTCGGTCGTCAGGTCGGCGACCACCAGCTTGCCGCCCACCACCTTGAACTCTGCGTGGAATGTCTCCTCAGTCATGCTCACCAGGCTACGCGGCGGACACGACGCCGTCCGTGCCGCGTGCGTCACACCTCGCCGGGCCACGGGGGCCGGGTCCGCCGGACCGGCACCCGCGGGCCGGCCTGCTGTTACCGTGGCCCCTGTGAAGGACAGCGCGGATTCGACGACCCAGACGACGCCCCCGATGGACCCGATGGACCCGGTGGTCTCAGCGACCCTGGCGGCCCCGGGGACCCAGGCACCCCCGGCGGACCCCTCCGGCCACGCCCCCGGAACGGGCCACATCCGCGCGGCCGACGCCCACCTGCACAACCTCCGCCACGTCTCCCTGGAGTTCCCGCGCGGCGCCTTGGTGGCCTTCACCGGCGTCTCCGGGTCAGGCAAGTCCTCCCTGGCCTTCGGCACCCTGCACGGCGAGGTCCAGCGCCGGTACCTCGAGTCCATCGCGCCCTTCGCCCGGCGCCTGCTGGGGGACGCGATGGACCCCTGCGTCGGCTCGGTGACCGGCATGCCGCCCAGCGTCGCGCTCGAGCAGCGCACCTCGGCCGGCGGCGCCCGCTCCACCGTGGGGACCGTGACCACGCTGTCCAACGCCGTGCGGCTGCTCTACTCCCGTGCGGGCGAGCACCCGGCCGACGTGCTCTCCCGCGGGTCCGCCCTGCACGGCGGCCGGCTCACCTCCGACGCCTTCAGCCCCAACACCCCCGAGGGCATGTGCCCCGCCTGCCACGGGGCCGGGGTCCTGCGCGAGCCCACCGAGGCCTCGATGGTCCCGGACCCGTCCCTGAGCATCGCCGAGGGCGCCATCGCCGCCTGGCCCGGGGCCTGGCTCGGCAAGAACTTCCGGGACATCCTGCGCACCCTGGGCATCGACCTGTACGTGCCGTGGCGGGAGCTGCCCGAGGACACCCGCGAGTGGATCCTGTTCACCGACGAGCAGCCGGTGGTCACCGTGGTCCCGGAGCGCGAGGCCGGCCGCATCCAGCGCAACTACCAGGGCAAGTGGACCTCCGTGGCGCGCTACCTGCGCCGCACCGCCGACGAGTCCAAGACCGAGCGCTCCCGGCGTCGAGCGCTGCGCCACCTCCAGACCCGGCGCTGCCCGGAGTGCGAGGGCCACCGCCTGACCCGGGACGCCCTGCGGGTCACGTACCTCGGCGAGCCCATCCACCGGCTGGGCGAGCGCGCCGCGGAGGACCTGCTGGAACGCCTCGCCGGCCGCGAGGACCGGCTGCCCGGCGGGGGCGGGACCCCGGAGGAGGAGGCCGAGCGGCTCCTGCTGGAGAGCATCCTGCCGGTGCTGCGCGCCGTCGTCGGCCTGGGGCTCGGGCACCTGTCCCTGGACCGGCGGGCGCAGAGCCTGTCCTCGGGGGAGCTGCAGCGGCTGCGGCTCGCGGCGCAGCTGCGGGCCGGGCTGTTCGGCGTCGCCTACGTCCTGGACGAGCCCTCCGCGGGCCTCCACCCCTCGGAGAAGGGCGTGCTGCGGGACCTCTTCCGGCGCTTCCTCGAGGAGGGGAACTCGGTCCTGCTGGTCGAGCACGACATGGACCTGGTGGCGCAGGCGGACTGGGTGGTCGACGTCGGGCCCGGCGCGGGCGTCGAGGGCGGGCGGGTCCTGCACTCGGGTCCGGTCGAGGGGCTGCTGGACCACGCCGAGTCCGCGACGGCCCGCAGCCTCCGGGCCCCCGCCCCGGAGCTCCGGACGGCCGAGGAGACGCGCGAGCCCTCCGGGCGGCTGCGGCTGACCGGCATCCGGGCGCGCACCCTGCACGACGTCGACCTGGACCTGCCCCTCGGCTGCCTCACCGCGGTCGCGGGCGTCTCCGGGGCGGGGAAGTCGACGCTGGTCACCCACGTCCTCGGGGGCGTGCTGGGGGAGCGGGTGCGCACCGCGCTCGCCGACGACCCGGAGCCGGCCGAGACCGGGGCCGACGCCGACGCGGACGCGCTCGACCCGGCCGAGGACGCCGCCCCCGTCGTCGCCTCGGTCGAGGGCGCCGAGGCGGTGGACCGGCTCGTGCGGATCACCCAGAAGCCCATCGGCCGCAGCCCGCGCTCCTGCCTGGCCACCTACACGGGCCTGTTCGACCGGGTCCGCCGCCTCTTCGCCGCGACCCCGCTGGCCCGCGAGCGCGGCTGGGGCATCGGCCGCTTCTCCTACAACGTGGCCGAGGGCCGCTGCCCGACCTGCGCGGGCGAGGGCCGGATCGAGGTCGAGCTGGTCTTCCTCCCGGGCAGCTACGCCGTCTGCCCCGACTGCCACGGCGCCCGCTACGCCCCGGAGACCCTCGAGGTCGCCTGGAACGGCCACGACGTCGCCCAGATCCTGCAGCTCAGCGTCCGCGCCGCCCGCGAGGTCTTCGCCGACGACGCCGGGGTGAGCCGCGCGCTCGAGGCCCTGGACGCGATCGGGCTGGGCTACCTGACCCTCGGCCAGCCGGCCACCGAGCTCTCCGGCGGCGAGGCGCAGCGGATCAAGCTCGCCACCGAGCTGCAGCGGGCCCCGCGGGGCCACACCGTCTACCTCTTGGACGAGCCGACCGTCGGACTGCACCCGGCCGACGTCGAGCTGCTGGTCGCCGAGCTGAACCGGCTCACGGACCAGGGGAACACGGTGGTCGCCGTCGAGCACGACCTGCGGGTGATCGCGCAGGCCGACCACGTCGTGGACCTGGGCCCCGGCGCGGGGGAGCGCGGCGGGCGGATCGTGGCCCGGGGCGCCCCGGCCGAGGTCGCGGCGGACCCCGCGAGCGCGACCGGCCGCTGCCTGGCCCGCCTGGCGGAGCGTCCCGCGGCGGGTGGCGCGGCCCCGGAGAGGTCCGGGCCGGACGGCTCCGGGCCGGACGGCGTCGTGCCGGACCCGACCGAGCCGGCCGGGAATATCCCCACCGCCCCGGACCGTTCTGGTGCATGAGGGATAATCGAGCCAGAACACCCCAGAAGACGAGCGATGGAGGCACAGTGACAGCACCGACCGATCAGCACCCGGAGTTCGCGGAGTACGCGCACCCCGGGCGCCTGGTGAGCACCGACTGGGTCGCGGAGCACGCCGACGACGCCGGCGTCGTCGTCGTGGAGAGCGACGAGGACGTCCTGCTCTACGAGACCGGGCACGTCCCCGGCGCCGTGAAGATCGACTGGCACACCGAGCTCAACGACCCGGTGACCCGCGACTACGTCGACGGCGAGGGGTTCGCGCGGCTGATGTCCGCCAAGGGCATCTCCCGCGACACCACCGTGGTGATCTACGGCGACAAGTCCAACTGGTGGGCCGCCTACGCCCTGTGGGTCTTCGAGCTCTTCGGCCACGAGGACGTCCGGCTCATGGACGGCGGCCGCGCCAAGTGGCTCGCCGAGGGCCGCGAGACCACCACCGAGGTCCCCGCCCCCGCCGCGTCCGAGTACCCGGTGGTGGAGCGCGAGGACGCCGCGATCCGCGCCTTCCTCCCCGAGGTCAGGGACGCCATCGGCCGTGTGCCGATGATCGACGTGCGCAGCGCCGACGAGTACACCGGCCGCCGCACCCACATGCCGGACTACCCCGAGGAGGGCGCCCTGCGCGGCGGCCACATCCCCACCGCGCACTCGGTGCCGTGGGCCCGGGCCGCGCGCGAGGACGGCACCTTCAAGTCCGCCGCGGACCTGCGCGAGGTCTACCAGGCCGAGCTCGGCCTGGAGCCGGGCCAGGACGTCATCGCCTACTGCCGCATCGGAGAGCGCTCGAGCCACACGTGGTTCGTCCTGAAGTACCTGCTGGGCTTCCGGAGCGTGCGCAACTACGACGGCTCGTGGACCGAGTGGGGCAACGCCGTGCGCGTGCCGATCGCGCGCGGCGAGCAGCCGGGCGAGGCGGTGGCCGCCTAGATGTCCGCGACCATCGACCTGCCGGCCTCCCTCCAGGAGATCGCCGACGACTTCGCCGAGCTGCCCGCGCCCGAGCGGCTCCAGCTGCTGCTGGAGTTCAGCAACGGCCTGCCGGCCCTGCCCGCGCGCCTGGCGGACCACCCGGAGCTGCTGGAGCCGGTGCCCGAGTGCCAGTCGCCGATCTTCCTCCTGACCGAGGTCGACGACGACGGCACCGTCCACCTGTTCTTCTCGGCCCCGCCGGAGGCGCCGACGACGCGCGGCTTCGCGGGCATCCTGCAGGAGGGGCTCGACGGCGCCCCCGCCGCGACCGTCCTGGCGGTCCCGAGCGACTTCGCCCTGCGGCTCTCGCTGGCCGAGGCCGTGAGCCCGCTGCGGCTCAACGGCATGAGCGGCATGCTGACCCGTATCCAGCGCCAGGTGGCGCAGAAGGCGGCCGCGACGAGCGCCTGAGCCGGGCCGGCGCGGCCGAGGCTCCGGCCGGTGCCGGACCGCGCCGGCGCGGCGCCGGATCGCACCGACGCAGAAGGCCGGCACCCCGGAAGGGGTGCCGGCCTCGTTCGCATCCGGGGGCCGTCCGCCCCGCCGGACCCGGGACCGCCGAGGCACCGGACCCGGGGACCGCCGCGACGCCGAGCGGCGGCGTCGGCCCCGCGCCCCGCGCGCGACCCTCAGAACACCAGGTTGGCGAGCACCAGACACACGGCGGTGCCCGCCACGATCGACAGCACCGCGTTGCGCCGCCACACGTGCACCAGCACGGTCGCGGCCGCGCCCGAGAGCGCCGGGACGCCGTGTCCGGGGGCCGAGAAGTCGATGGTGGACAGGCCGTAGACCGCGAGGATCACCACGATGCCCAGCGGCATCCACCGCGAGACCGCCGTCATGGCCGCGGAGTCGCGCAGCTTCGGGGCGGCGAGGAACGGCGTCAGGCGCAGGACGAAGGTGATGCCCACCGCGATCGCGATGACCGCGACGATATAACCGGGACTAGGCACGACGTGACCTCCTGGAGGCGATGGCGAAGCGGGCGACCAGGGTCGCGAGGAACACGGCCATGGCGACCGGGAGCATCGAGCCCGGCACCAGGAGGATCGCGACGACCGCCGAGACGCCGGCCAGCACGGCCGTCAGCGGATCCGGCCGGCTCAGGTAGGCGTCCACCGCCAGCACGATGAACAGCGCGGTCAGGATGAAGTCCAGGCCCTCGACGCCGGAGAGCAGCGTCGCGCCCGTCAGCCCGCCCAGCACCGCGCCCGTGGCCCAGCCCGCGTGCATGCCCACGTGGGTCCAGATCATGCGCCCGCCGGTCAGCGTCCTCGGGTCCCGGCTGGAGAGGATCGCGAAGGCCTCGTCGCACAGGGAGAAGATGGCGTAGAGCCGCCCCCACCGGCTGCGGATGCGGTGCAGCGGGTAGGACAGGCCGTAGAAGAGGTGCCGCGAGTTCATGAGGAAGGTCGTCAGGGCGATGCCCGCCAGCGGAGCACCCGCGGCGATCAGCCCGATCAGGACGAACTCGACGGACCCGGCGAACACGGTCGCGGAGATCACCGGGGCGAGCCACCACGGCAGCCCGTGGGCGGTGACCAGCACCCCGAACCCGATGCCCAGGACGAAGATGCCCAGCCAGATCACGCCGGCGCTGCGTAGCGCGGCCCGGAAGTCCGAGGCTGCCGGGCGCTCCGAGGCAGCGGGCTCGACGTCGTCGGTCCGGACGTCGCCGGGCGCGGCCTCCGGGACGGGGCCCGGTGCCGTCCCGGCGGGCGGGGCCGGCGGGGGAGCCGACGGCAGGGAAGCGGTGTGGGGTGCGGACATGGTGCGAGAATATCCGATTCGGTTCGCAATAGGTGATCTTCTTATTGCCGAACGCGCGGTTCCACAGCAATGATAGGTCTATGGATGCTTTGGATCACGCAATAATCGACGAGCTGACCCGGAACGGCCGCCTCGGCAACCAGGAGCTGGCCTCCCGGGTGGGTCTCACGGCGGCGCCGTGCCTGAGGAGGGTGCGGCGGCTGGAGAAGGAGGGCGTCATCGTGGGCTACCGGGCCGTCGTCGACCCCGAGCGCCTGGGCCGCGGGTTCGAGGTCATCACGCACGTCGAGCTCAGCGCCCAGGGGCGGGAGGTCATCACCGGCTTCGAGGAGCGGGTTGCCCGGATGCCGGAGGTCGTGGAGTTCCGGCGGATGTTCGGCTCGCCCGACTACATGATGCACGTGCAGGTCAGGGACGCGGCGGCCTACGAGGAGTGGGTCATGCAGCGGCTGTTCAGCGACAGCGCGGTGGCCCGGGTCGACTCCCGCATGACGATGAAGAACCTCAAATCGATGCGCTAGGTCGCGCCTTTCGGTGGACTGCTGGGTACTGTTTGACGGTGGTAGCCTGAACGAGCTTTTGACCCGGCGAACCCGAGGGGCGCAACGTGACGGTAGACATCGAGAAGGACCTCTCCACCCAGGAGGGCCTCAAGCGCGGCCTGAGCACCAGGCACCTGATGATGATCGCCATCGGCGGCGCCATCGGGACGGGGCTGTTCGTCGCCTCCGGCGGCACGATCGCGCAGGCCGGGCCCGGCGGCGCGCTCGTCGCCTACGTCGTCATCGGCGCCATGGTGCTGCTGCTCATGCAGTCCCTGGGCGAGATGGCCTCCCACCTCCCCGTCTCGGGGGCCTTCCAGACCTACGCGACCCGCTTCGTGAGCCCCTCCTTCGGCTTCGCGATGGGCTGGAACTACTGGTTCAACTGGGCGATCACGGTCGCCGCGGAGCTGGT
Source organism: Rothia santali (assembly GCF_024199905.1). Classification (GTDB taxonomy): domain Bacteria; phylum Actinomycetota; class Actinomycetes; order Actinomycetales; family Micrococcaceae; genus Rothia; species Rothia santali. The sequence goes on along the minus strand of NZ_JANAFB010000018.1, from coordinate 57,516 downwards.
GGCCGCGGGCCTGATCATGTCCTTCTGGCTGCCCGACGTGCCGGGCTGGGTCTGGGCTGGGGTCTTCCTCGTCCTGCTCACCGGCCTCAACGCGCTCTCGGCCAAGGCCTTCGGCGAGAGCGAGGCGCTGCTGGCCTTCATCAAGGTCGCGGCGGTCGTCGTCTTCCTGGTGACGGGCGTGCTGATGATCCTGGGCATCCTGGGCGGCAGCGCCCCGGGGCTGTCCAACTGGACCACCGGGGGCGCGCCGTTCAACGGCGGCTTCGTCTCGATCATCGCGGTGTTCATGATCGCCGGCTTCTCCTTCCAGGGGACCGAGATGGTCGGCGTCGCCGCCGGCGAGTCCCGCAACCCGCAGAAGGACGTGCCCAAGGCGATCCGCACCGTGTTCTGGCGGATCATGCTGTTCTACGTCGGGGCGATCACCGTGATCGGCTTCCTGATCCCCTACACCGATCCCAACCTGCTGCGCAACGACGCGACCGACATCGCCTTCTCTCCGTTCACGCTCGTCTTCGAGCGCGCCGGCATCGCCTTCGCGGCCTCGCTCATGAACGCCGTGATCCTCACCGCGATCCTCTCGGCCGGCAACTCGGGGCTCTACGCCTCGGCGCGCATGCTGTTCTCGATGGCCACCGAGGGCAAGGCGCCGAAGATCTTCGCGCGGGTCAACCGCCGCGGCATCCCCCTTCCCGCGCTGCTGGCGACCGCCTCGGTGGGCCTGTTCGGCTTCCTGACGGCCGTGGTCGGGCAGGGCGCCGCCTACACGTGGCTGGTGAACATCTCGGGGCTGTCCGGGTTCATCGTCTGGGTCGGCATCGCGGTGTGCCACTTCCGGTTCCGACGGGCCTACGTCCGGCAGGGGTACGACCTCAAGGACCTTCCATACCGGGCGCCGCTGTTCCCGATCGGCCCGCTGCTGGCCTTCTCCCTGTGCATCGTCGTGATCCTGGGCCAGAACTACCAGGCGGTCTTCGACGGCAAGCTGCTGCAGGTGCTGAGCGCCTACATCGGCCTGCCGATCTTCCTGGGCGTCTGGCTGATCCACAAGGCCGTCACGAAGGACCGGACCATCCCGCTGGACGAGGTGGACGTCTCCGGGATCCGGGTGGGCGAGGACGGCTCGCGCCGCCCGTCCTAGGCGCCGGCGGTCGCGGCCCCGGCCGCAACCCACGGACCCGGCCGCAGCCCATGGACTCGGCCGTCAGCGGCCCCGGTCGCTGCCGGCCCCGGCCGCCGTCGGCACCACGCACAAGGCCCCGGCCCCTCCGTCTGGAGGGGCCGGGGCCTCACGCGTCTCGGACTAGCGCAGCAGCTGCGCCAGCACGCCGTTCAGCGTCTCCGAGGGGCGCATGACCGGCTCGGCCTTCTCGTCGCGCGGGCGGTAGTAGCCGCCCAGCTCGACCGGGGAGCCCTGGACCGCCAGCAGCTCGCCGGTGATCTTCTCCTCGTTCTCGCGCAGCTGCGCGGCGATCGAGGCGAAGGCCTCGGCCAGCTCGGCGTCGCGGTCCTGCTGCGCCAGCTCCTCGGCCCAGTACAGGGCGAGGTAGTAGTGGCTGCCGCGGTTGTCGATCTCGCCGACCTTGCGGGACGGGGACTTGTTCTCGTCCAGGAAGGTGCCGGTCGCGGCGTCGAGCGTCTCGGCCAGGACCGCGGCGCGGTCGTTGCCCGTGGTGCTCGCCAGGTGCTCGAACGACGCCGCCAGGGCCAGGAACTCGCCCAGCGAGTCCCAGCGCAGGTGGTTCTCCTCGACCAGCTGCTGCACGTGCTTCGGCGCCGAACCGCCGGCGCCGGTCTCGAACAGGCCGCCGCCGTTGATCAGCGGGACGATCGAGAGCATCTTGGCGGAGGTGCCCAGCTCGAGGATCGGGAACAGGTCGGTCAGGTAGTCGCGCAGCACGTTGCCGGTCACCGAGATGGTGTCCTCGCCGCGGCGGATGCGGTCCAGCGAGAACTGCGTGGCCTCCTCGGGGGAGAGGATCCGCAGGTCCAGGCCCTCGGTGTCCTCCTCGCCCAGGTACTCCTCGACCTTGGCGATGAGGTTGGCGTCGTGCGCGCGGCCGGCGTCGAGCCAGAACACCGCGGGGGTGCCGGACTCGCGCGCGCGCCGCGCGGCGAGCTTGACCCAGTCGCGGACCGGGACGTCCTTGGTCTGGCAGGAGCGCCAGATGTCGCCCGCGGAGACCTCGTGGGAGGTGAGGACCTCGCCGGACGAGTCGAGAAGCTCGACCGTGCCGTCGGCGTCGAGCTCGAAGGTCTTGTCGTGCGAGCCGTACTCCTCGGCCTTCTGCGCCATGAGGCCCACGTTGGGCACGGAGCCCATGGTGGTGGGGTCGAAGGCGCCGTGGGCGCGGCAGTCGTCGATTACGGTCTGGTAGACCCCGGCGTAGCAGGAGTCGGGGATGACGGCGAGGGTGTCGTGCTCGTCGTCGTCCGCTCCCCACATGTGGCCCGAGGTGCGGATCATCGCGGGCATCGAGGCGTCCACGATCACGTCCGAGGGGACGTGCAGGTTGGTGATGCCCTTGCGGGAGTCGACCATGGCGATCGAGGGGCCCTGCTCGAGGCCGTGCTGGATGCCCTCGCGGACGCCGCGGGCGGTCTCCTCGTCCAGGGCGTCGAGCCCGTTGAGGATCGAGGCGAGGCCGTTGTTGGGGGAGAGTCCGGCGGCGGCGAGCTGCTCGCCGTAGGTCTCGAAGACCTCGGAGAAGAAGGCCTTGACCGCGTGGCCGAAGAGGATGGGGTCGGAGACCTTCATCATGGTGGCCTTGAGGTGCACCGAGAATAGCACGCCCTCGGCCTTGGCGCGGGCCACCTGCTCGGCGAGGAAGCGGTCCAGCGCGGCGGCGCGCATGACGGTCGCGTCGACGATCTCGTCCTTCAGGACCTTCAGGCCCTCCTTGAGGACCTTCTGGGAGCCGTCCTTGCCGGTGAAGCGGATGGTCAGGACGTCGTCGGCGGGCATGATCACCGACTGCTCGTTGGAGCGGAAGTCGTCCTGGCCCATGGTCGCGACGTTGGTCTTCGAGTCCGCGGACCAGGCGCCCATGCGGTGCGGGTTCTTGCGGGCGTAGTTCTTGACCGAGAGGGGCGCGCGGCGGTCGGAGTTGCCCTCGCGCAGCACGGGGTTCACGGCCGAGCCCTTGACGCGGTCGTAGCGGGCGCGGACGTCGGCGTCGGCGTCGCCCTTGATCTCGTCGGGGTAGTCGGGCAAGTCGAAGCCCGACTGCTGCAGCTCCGCGATCGCGGCCTTGAGCTGCGGGACCGAGGCCGAGATGTTCGGCAGCTTGATGATGTTGGCCTCGGGGGTCTTGGCGAGCTCGCCGAGCTCCGCCAGGGCGTCCTCGACCTGCTGGTCCGCGGGCAGGCGGTCGCCGAACTGGGCCAGGATGCGTCCCGCGAGCGAGATGTCGCGGGTCTCGACCTCGACGCCGGCGCTGGCCGCGTAGGCCTCGACGACCGGCTTGAAGGAGTAGGTGGCCAGAAGCGGCGCTTCGTCGGTCTGGGTGTAGATGATGGTGGACATAGGCGTGGGCATTCTCCCTGCTGCTGAGTGGCGGGTCGTTTCCTCGGCTCAATATACCGGACGTGCTCCCGCGCACGCCGGTCTCGCGGACTGGTCGGGGGTGGTGGGCGCCCGCCGCCCGCGGGCTAGGCTGGGTCGATGCCCGTCATCTCAGTCTCAGCAGTCGTCATCCAGGACTCCGCCGGCAGCGTGCTGACGGTGCGCAAGCGGGGGACCGCGTCGTTCATGTTCCCGGGCGGGAAGCCCGAGCCCGGCGAGAGCGCCCTCGCGGCGGCCGCCCGCGAGGTGCGGGAGGAGCTGGGGCTCGAGGTCTGCCTCGACGACCTGCACCACCTGGGCCGCTGGGAGACCGCGGCCGCCAACGAGGCGGGGTGGGACCTGGTCAGCGAGGTCTTCGAGCTGCGCGGCACGGACGGGGCGGTGCCCGACGCCGGGCGGATCCTCCCGCGCGCGGAGATCGAGGAGCTGCGCTGGATCAACCCCCTCGAGGGGATCGGGCGGCCGGAGGTCGCGCCGCTGACCCGCGAGTGCGTCTTCCCGTACCTGATCGACCGGGCGGCCGCGCGGCGCTGAGCCCGGCGCGGACCGAGGCCGAATGCGCCCAGACCGGTCGCGGATCGAGACCGGACGTGGACCGGGGCGGCGGCCGGTCGGCTGAGCGGCGGCCGGCCCGGCCCCGGGGCGGCCGGGCCGGCCGCCCCGTCCGAGGTCACCGCCGGCGGTGCTCCAGGTAGTAGGAGATCAGCCCGCGCGTCGAGGCGTCCTGGTCCCCGAGGACCTCGCGGTCCCCAGCCACGGCCGGCAGGATCTCCTGGGCGAGCTGCTTGCCCAGCTCCACGCCCCACTGGTCGAACGAGTCGATGCCCCAGATCGTGCCCTGCACGAAGGTGACGTGCTCGTAGAGCGCGATGAGCTGACCCAGCACCGCCGGGGTCAGGGCCGGGGCGATGAGCGACGTCGTCGGGCGGTCCCCGCTGAACACGCGCGCCGGGACCACCGACTCCTCGGTGCCCTCCGCCCGGACCTCCTCGGCCGTCTTGCCGAAGGCCAGGGCCTTGGTCTGGGCGAAGAAGTTGGCGAGGAAGACCTCGTGGACGTCCGTCTCCCCGTCCCGGGTCGGGTGCACGGGGTTGGCGAAGGCGATGAAGTCCGCCGGGATGAGCCGGGTGCCCTGGTGGATCAGCTGGTAGAAGGCGTGCTGGCCGTTGGTGCCGGGCTCGCCCCAGAAGATCTCGCCGGTCTGCGTGGTGACCTGGCTGCCGTCCCAGCGCACCGACTTGCCGTTGGACTCCATGGTCAGCTGCTGCAGGTAGGCGGGGAAGCGGTGCAGGTGCTGGTCGTAGGGGAGCACGGCGTGGGAGCCGGCGTCGAAGAAGTTGACGTACCAGACGTTGAGCAGGCCCATGAGCAGCGGGAGGTTCCGCTTGGCCGGGGCCGCGCGGAAGTGCTCGTCCATCGTGTGGAAGCCCGCGAGGAACTCCTCGAAGGCGTCGGGCCCGAGCACCACCGCCAGCGAGGTGCCGATCGCGGAGTCTACCGAGTAGCGCCCGCCCACCCAGTTCCAGAAGCCGAAGGCGTTCTCCGGGTCGATCCCGAAGTCCGCGACCTTGTCCAGCGCGGTCGAGACGGCCACGAAGTGCTTCGCCACGGCCGTCTCCTCGGCCTCGCCCACCAGGGCCCCGGCCTCGCGCAGCCCGTCCAGCAGCCAGGAGCGGCACACCCGGGCGTTGGTCAGGGTCTCCAGGGTCCCGAAGGTCTTGGAGGCCACGATGAACAGGGTGGTCTCGGGGTCGAGGTCCGCGACCGTCTCGGCGGCGTCGGTCGGGTCGATGTTGGAGATGAACCGCGCCGTCAGGCCCGGTTGGGCCAGGGGCTTCAGCGCCTCGTAGACCATCACGGGCCCGAGGTCCGAGCCGCCGATGCCGATGTTCACGACCGTCTCGATGGGCCGGCCGGTCACGCCGGTCCACTCGCCCGAGCGCACCCGGTCCGCGAAGTCGTAGACCTTGGCCAGCACCTCGTGCACGTCGGCGTCCACGTCCTGGCCGTCCACCGTGAGCCGGGGCTCGACGTCGCGGGGCCGCCGCAGCGCGGTGTGCAGCACGGCGCGGTCCTCGGTGACGTTGATGTGCTCGCCGGCGAACATCGCGTCCCGGCGCCGCTCGACGCCGGCCTCGCGCGCCAGGTCCAGCAGCAGCCCGACCGTCTCGGCGGTGATCAGGTTCTTGGACAGGTCGGCGACGAGATCGCCCGCCTCGACCGTGAGGTCCTCGGCGCGCCGGGGGTCCGCGGCGAACCAGGAGCGCAGGTCCGGGTCGATCTCCGTGCGGTGGGCGGCCAGGGCCTTCCAGGCGGGGCCGGCCGTGATGTCGGGAAGCTGGGGTGAACTCATAGCCTCATTGTGGCCTCTGCGACGAGGCGGACGCCACAGGATCCCGTCCGTGTCCGACGACGCCGGGGCGGGCGCCGTCGTCCCCCGCCGTGCCGCCCGCCCGGAGTCGCGGCGTGAGGTCGGGCATATCCGGGTCCGGGGCGCCGGGACAGGTGGCGTTGATCAGCAGACTTGTCTAACGTGAGGAATAAGTGTGCTTGTCGTCGAGTGCCCTCCGGAGCACCCGCGTCGTCGACCTCCGCGGGGGTGTTCCCGGCCCGTCGCACGAGCCTCGCACCTTTACGAGCCATCACATTGAGGAAAACCATGTCCAATTTCCTGACTCGCAAACCCGACCTGAGAGAGGGGGACATCCCCGACCGGGTCAAGCACAAGATGCGCAAGGGGCTGCTCGACAAGCGCGTCTTCATCCCCGCGGCCATCGTCATGGCCCTGTTCATCGGCATCACGCTGGCCTTCCCGGCGGAAGCCAACCGCGTGTTCTCCGCGCTGCAGGAAGACGTCATCGGCTACTTCGGCTGGTACTACGTCGCGATCGTCGCGCTCTTCGTGATCTTCGCCCTGTACCTGGGCTTCAGCCGCCTGGGCGACATCAAGCTCGGCCCTGACGACTCCACGCCCGACTACAGCTTCATGACCTGGCTGGCGTTCCTCTTCGCCGCGGGCATGGGCATCGGCCTGGTCTTCTACGGCGCCTCCGAGCCGCTCTCGCACTTCGCCTCCCCGCCCCCCGGCGTCGGCGGCACCGAGGAGCAGGTCGCGCAGTCGGCGATGTCCCGCTCCTTCCTGCACTGGGGCCTGCACCCCTGGGCTATTTACGTGATCGTCGGCATGGCCATCGCCTACGCCACGCACCGCAAGAAGCTGCCGCTGTCCATCCGCTACTCGCTCAAGCCCCTGCTGGGGAACAAGATCAAGGGCGCGTGGGGCGACCTGATCGACGTCGTCGCGCTGGTCGGCGTGCTCTTCGGCGTCGCGACCTCGATGGGCCTGGGCGTCATGCAGATCGCCGCGGGCCTCGGCTTCCTGAACATCGACGCGAACAACAACTTCGCGTACACGCTGATCATCATCGTCCTCTCCGCGGTCACCCTGTTCTCGGTGGTCACCGGGCTGGAGAAGGGCATGAAGTGGCTGTCCAACGGCAACCTCATCCTCGCCGGCGTGATCGCGCTGTTCGTGCTGGTCTTCGGCCCCACGATCTTCATCCTCCAGGAGTTCATCCAGTCCATCGGCGACTACCTGCAGAACGTCATCCAGATGACCTTCTCGACCTTCGCCCTGGACGGCGAGGCCGGGCAGGAGTTCTCCGGGGCCTGGACCACGTTCTACTGGGGCTGGTGGATCTCCTGGTCCGCCTTCGTCGGCATGTTCATCGCCCGCGTCTCCCGCGGCCGCACCGTGCGCGAGTTCGTCATGGCCGTGCTGCTGGTCCCCGCCGCGATGTCCTTCTTCTGGTTCTCCGTCATGGGCGGCACCGCCCTGCACGAGCAGATCTTCGGCGGCGGCGGCCTGATCGGCGCCGACGGCACCGTGGACAGCGAGAACGCGCTGTTCGGGATGCTGCAGAACCTGCCGGCGTCCGTGCCGCTGGTCATCGGCGCGATCATCCTGATCGTGGTGTTCTTCGTGACCTCCGCGGACTCGGGCGCGCTGGTGCTCGGCATGATCGCCTCCTCGGGCTCCCCGAACCCGAAGACCTGGGTCCGGGTCTTCTGGGTCCTGGTCTCCGGCGGCGCCGCGACCGCCCTGCTGTGGGCCGGCGGCGAGGACTCGCTGAACGCGATCCAGACGGTCTCGATCCTCACGGCCCTGCCGTTCTCGGTCGTGGTCCTGCTGATGTGCCTCTCGCTGTTCAAGTCGCTGAGCGCCGAGCACGCGCTGTTCGTCCGCGCCCAGCGGCGCCAGGTGCGCAACGAGCTCACCGAGCAGATCTCCGAGTCGGTCAGCGAGCAGTGGGAGGAGGGCCTGTCCAAGCTCGAGGAGCAGGTCAACGACCGCACCGGCTCCATCGACCTCTCCGGGACCAAGGTGGAGCTCGACGGCGGCGGGCAGGGAGTCCTGACTCGCAACGCGAAGTCCGCCGACGCCCCCTGGAAGATCCGGCCGGAGGGGCGCGAGAAGCGCTGACCCCCGCCGGCTGACACGGCGTCGGCCCTCCTCCCGCCCCCGGGCGAGGGGAGGGCCGACGCCGTTCCCGCACCGCCCGCGTGACGGCACTCATGTCGGATTTGGCGGCGGTCGCTATGATTAAAGGCGGTCCTGAGCGGGCCGGATCCATACACAACAGCAAAGCGAGCTCATTCGTATGTCAGAAACCCCCAGCATCGCGACGCGGAGCGATCTGCGCAACGTGGCGATCGTGGCCCACGTGGACCACGGCAAGACCACCATCGTGGACGCCATGCTTCGCCAGACCAACGCGTTCTCGTCCCACGGCGACGTCGAGGACCGCGTGATGGACTCCGGTGACCTGGAGAAGGAAAAGGGCATCACGATCCTCGCCAAGAACACCACGGTCTCCTACTCGGGCCCCTCGGCCCAGGGCGAGACCGTGACCATCAACGTCATCGACACCCCGGGCCACGCCGACTTCGGCGGCGAGGTCGAGCGCGGGCTGTCCATGGTGGACGGCGTCGTGCTCCTGGTCGACGCGTCCGAGGGCCCGCTGCCCCAGACCCGCTTCGTCCTGCGCAAGGCGCTCGCGGCCAAGCTGCCCGTGATCCTCGTGGTCAACAAGGTGGACCGCCCCGACGCCCGCATCGAGGAGGTCGTCTCCGAGTCCATGGACCTGCTCCTGGGCCTGGCCTCCGACCTCGCCGAGGAGGTCCCGGACCTGGACCTCGACTCCGTCCTGGACGTGCCCGTGGTCTACGCCTCGGGCAAGGCCGGCCGCGCCTCGACCGAGCAGCCCGGCGACGGCGAGCTGCCCGAGAACGAGGACCTCGAGCCGCTGTTCAAGACCATCATGGACCACGTGCCGGCCCCCACGTACGACCCCTCGGGCGTCCTGCAGGCGCACGTGACCAACCTCGACTCCTCGCCCTTCCTGGGCCGCCTCGCGCTGCTGCGCGTGTTCAACGGCACCCTGCGCAAGGGCCAGACCGTGGCCTGGGCCCGCCAGGACGGCCAGCTGAAGAACGTCCGCATCTCCGAGCTGCTCAAGACCGAGGCGCTCAGCCGCGTCCCGGCCGAGTCCGCGGGCCCCGGCGACATCGTCGCCGTCGCCGGCATCGAGGACATCACCATCGGCGAGACCCTGACCGACGCCGAGAACCCCCAGCCGCTGCCCCTGATCACGGTGGACGATCCCGCGATCTCCATGACTATCGGCATCAACACCTCGCCGCTGGCCGGCCGCGTCAAGGGCGCCAAGGTCACCGCGCGCCAGGTGAAGGACCGCCTGGACAAGGAGCTGATCGGCAACGTCTCGATCCGCGTCCTGCCGACCCAGCGCCCCGACGCCTGGGAGGTCCAGGGCCGCGGCGAGCTCGCCCTGGCCATCCTGGTCGAGCAGATGCGCCGCGAGGGCTTCGAGCTCACCGCGGGCAAGCCGCAGGTGGTCACCAAGACCATCGACGGCAAGCTGCACGAGCCCATGGAGCGGATGACCATCGACGTGCCCGAGGAGTTCCTCGGCGCGATCACCCAGCTCATGGCCGCCCGCAAGGGCCGCATGGAGACCATGGTCAACAACGGCACCGGCTGGATCCGCATGGAGTTCACCGTCCCCGCCCGCGGCCTGATCGGCTTCCGCACCCAGTTCCTGACCGAGACCCGCGGTGCCGGCATCTCCTCGTCCTACGCCGACGGCTTCGAGCCCTGGGCCGGGCCGATCGAGTACCGCACCAACGGCTCGCTCATCGCGGACCGCGCGGGCGTGGTGACCCCCTACGCCATGATCAACCTGCAGGAGCGCGGCAGCTTCTTCGTGCAGCCCACCTCGGAGGTGTACGAGGGCATGATCGTCGGCGAGAACTCGCGCGCCGACGACATGGAGGTCAACATCACCAAGGAGAAGAAGCTGACCAACATGCGCTCCTCCACCTCGGACGCGTTCGAGAACCTGACCCCGCCGCGCAAGCTCACGCTGGAGGAGTCGCTCGAGTTCGCCCGCGAGGACGAGTGCGTGGAGATCACCCCGGAGGCCATCCGCATCCGCAAGGTGACCCTCGACGCCAACGAGCGCGTGCGCGCCAACCGCTCCCGCGCCCGCGCCAACTAGGGGCTGCCGCCGCCGATGACCGACACCACCGCACCCCGGTACCCCGAGCAGGGCGGGTTCGTCTCGCCCGACGCCGTGCCGGAGCTGTTGCCCCCGGGCCTCGCCCCGGAGGCGGCGACGCTGCTCTTCGTCCACGCGCACCCGGACGACGAGTCCATCGCGACCGGCGCCGCCATGGCCCGGTACGCGGGGCTCGGCGCCCGCGTGGAGCTGCTGACGATGACGCGGGGCGAGATGGGCGAGGTCATCGGCGCGGAGCACGCCGCGCAGGACGTGCGCAACCCGGAGCGGGCCGACGGCGGGGACGCCCTGGCCCGCATTCGGGAGCGCGAGCTCGAGGCGGCCTGCCGCGAGCTCGGCGTCGCCGGCCGCCGCTTCGCCCGGCGGGCGGCCGCGCCCGGCTTCTTTCGCGACTCCGGGATGTCCTGGGACGCGCGCGGAGCCGCCGCCCCGGACCCGGCCGCGCGCCCGGACTGCCTGACCCGCGCCCCGCTGCGGGAGGCGGCGGACGCCGTCGTCGAGGTCCTCGAGGAGCTGCGCCCCGACGTCGTCGTCACCTACGACGCCGACGGCGGCTACGGCCACCCGGACCACCGGCGCACCCACGAGGCCGTCATGGCCGCGCTGGAGCGCGCCGCGCCCGAGGCCCGGCCCCGCCTGGTCTGGGGCGAGGAGGGCGAGGCCGACCCTGCCGACGAGCGGGTCCAGGCCGTGGTCCGGGGCGACGCCGCGCGCAAGCGGTCCGCGATGGCCGCCCACGCCACCCAGGTGCGCGTGGGCGAGGGGACGAGCTTCGCGCTGTCCAACGACGTCGAGCAGCGGCTCAGCGGCGTCGAAGCCTACCGGCTGCTGGCCCGACGCGCCGACGCTGGGGGCCCCGCGGGGGAGGAGCGCGGCGTCGGGCCGGCGGCCGCCGGCGTCACCGGGGTCGTGCTGGGCCTGCTGCTGGGCTTCATCGGCACCATGTACCACGCCTCCATCCTGTACCTGACCGGCTGGTTCGTCCCGTGGGGCGCGGTGCTGGCCGTGCTCATGGTGCTGGCCGGGACGCTCTGGGCCGCGCACCACACCCGGCGGACGTGGGCGACGGCGCTGCCCGGCGTCGTCGCGTTCTGCACCGTGGGGCTGTTCGTCTTCGCGCGGACCGACGCGTTCCTCGTGGTGCCCAGCACCCGGGCCGCGATCGGCGTCGCCGGCATCGTGTGGACGCTGGGGATCCTGGCCGCCACGGCGCTCGGCGTCGGGATCGCGGGCCGGCGCTCCATGCTGCGTCATCCCGGTTAACCGTCCGTCACCGCGGGTAGTGATCCCGCTGACACTGGTCGGTCCGGGAATGGGTCTGGGACACTTGCGGGACTAGACTGGGGACGACGACCCGCGTCGCATCGTGAGTGACGTCCCGCTGGCATCGGCTCGCCCGGTGAATCGCTGAAAGGTTTGTATGACGTACGTAATTGCCCTGCCGTGTGTCGACGTCAAGGACCGCGCCTGCGTCGAGGAGTGCCCGGTCGACTGCATCTACGAGGGCGAGCGCAGCCTCTACATCCACCCGGACGAGTGCGTCGACTGCGGCGCCTGCGAGCCGGTGTGCCCGGTCGAGGCGATCTACTACGAGGACGACGTCCCCGAGGAGTGGGATCCCTACACCGCGGCCAACGCCGAGTTCTTCGACGAGGTCGGCTCCCCGGGCGGGGCCGCGCGGACCGGCGTGATCCCGTCCGACCACCCGCTGATCGCCGCCCTGCCGCCCCAGAACCAGGACTGACGGGAGTGGCCGCGCCGATGCCGAGCTTCGGACTCCAGCTGCCCGACTACCCGTGGAACGCGATGGCGCCCTACCGCGAGCGCGCCGAGCGGCACCCGGACGGCGTCGTCGACCTCTCGATCGGGACCCCCGTGGACCCGACGCCGGGGGTCGTGCGGGAGGCCCTCGCGGCCGCCGCCGACTCCCCGGGGTACCCCACCACCCACGGCGAGCGCGGACTGCGCGAGGCCATCTCCGGGTGGTACGCCCGACGCCGCGGCGTCGAGGGCCTGGACCCCGAGGCGATCATGCCCACGGTCGGGTCCAAGGAGCTGGTGGCGTGGCTGCCGACGCTGCTGGGGCTGGGCCCCGGCGACGTCGTCGTGCGTCCCTCGGTGGCCTACCCGACCTACGACATCGGTGCGGACCTCGCCCACGCCGAGGCGGTCGCGGCCGACGACCTCGAGGACTTGGACCCCGAGGTCCGGGCCCGGGTGCGGCTCGTCTGGGTCAACTCTCCGGGCAACCCGACCGGGATCGTGCGGGACGGGGACTCGCTGCGGCGGCTCGTGGAGCAGGCCCGCGCCGTGGGGGCCGTGGTGGCCTCGGACGAGTGCTACGCCGAGCTCGGCTGGGGCGCGTGGGACGAGGCCCGCGGCGGGCGCCGCATCCCCTCGATCCTGGACCCGGCCGTGTCCGGGGGCTCCCAGGAGCGGCTGCTCTCGGTCTACTCCCTGTCGAAGCAGTCCAACCTGGCGGGCTACCGGGCGGCGTTCATCGCCGGCGCCCCGGAGCTCATGCCCAACCTCATCAACTCCCGCAAGCACGCCGGGATGATCGTGCCGCGCCCGGTCCAGCGCGCCATGGCGGCGGCGCTGGACGACGACGCCCACGTCGTCGCCCAGAAGGACCTCTACCGGGCCCGGCGCGAGCGGCTCAAGCCGGCGGTCGAGGCCTTCGGGCTGCGGGTCGAGCACTCCGAGGCCGGTCTGTACCTCTGGGCCACGGCCGGGGAGGACACCTGGGAGACCATCGGCCGGTTCGCGGACCTCGGGATCGTCATCGGCTCCGGCACGTTCTACGGGGAGCTGGGCGAGGGGTACGTCCGCATCTCGCTGACCGGCAGCGACGAGCGCGTGGAGGCCGCGGCCGCGCGGCTGGACGAGGCCGCCCGGGGCTGAGGCCGGGGCGGCGCGCCGCGACCCGCCGAATTGGTGACGTTGTGACACTAACCGGTAGGGTGAACTGAGAGTTTTTGTGTCTCTGCCCACGGCGTGCGTCGCGGCGACCCCGCGCGCCCGTTCCGCGGGTGCGGGATCTGACCGCCCGGCTCGTATCTGCAAGAGCCGGCGGGATCACTGGCAACGGGAGGAAATATGACCGACAACGCAACGCTGAACTACGGCGGGAAGACGATCGAGTTCTCCGGCGTCGAGCCCTCCGTGGGCACCGGCGCCTTCGACATCGCCCAGCTGCGTTCGGAGACGGGTGGCCACGTCACCTACGACCCGGGCTTCATGAACACGGCCAACGCCAAGTCCTCGATCACCTACATCGACGGCGACGAGGGCATCCTCCGCTACCGCGGATACCCCATCGAGGACCTCGCCCAGCACTCGAGCTTCATCGAGGTGGCCTACCTCCTGATCTTCGGCGAGCTGCCCAGCGAGGACCAGCTGGCCGAGTTCGACCAGACGGTGCGCAAGCACACCATGGTGCACGAGGACATCAAGGTCTTCTTCTCCGGCTTCCCGCGGGACGCGCACCCCATGGCCGTGCTGGCCTCGGCCGTCTCCGCGCTGTCGACCTTCTACCCGGACTCCCTGGACCCGCACGACGAGCGCGAGGTCGAGGTCTCCACCTTCCGCCTGCTCTCGAAGCTCCCGACGCTGGCGGCCTACGCCTACAAGAAGTCGCTCGGCGAGCCCATGCTCTACCCGCAGAACAGCCTTTCTTACACCGAGAACTTCCTGCGCCTGTGCTTCGGCGTCCCCGCCGAGGACTACGAGGTCGACCCGGAGATCGCCAAGGCCCTGGACCAGCTGCTGATCCTGCACGCCGACCACGAGCAGAACTGCTCGACCTCCACGGTCCGCCTGGTCGGCTCCTCCGACGCCAACATGTTCGCCTCCGTCTCCGGCGGCATCAACGCCCTCTACGGCCCCAAGCACGGTGGAGCCAACGAGGCCGTGCTGAACATGCTCCGCCGCATCCAGGCCGAGGGGATCAGCCCCGAGGACTACATGGAGAAGGTGAAGAACAAGGAGGAGGGCGTCCGCCTCATGGGGTTCGGGCACCGGGTCTACAAGAACTACGACCCGCGCGCCCGCATCGTGAAGTCCACCGCCGACTCGATCCTCAAGAAGATCGGCGGCGACGACGAGCTGCTGGACATCGCCCTGCGTCTCGAGGAGAAGGCCCTCGCCGACGACTACTTCGTGGAGCGCAAGCTGTACCCGAACGTCGATTTCTACACCGGCCTGATCTACAAGGCCATGGGCTTCCCCGAGAAGATGTTCACCGTCCTCTTCGCGATCGGACGCCTCCCCGGCTGGATAGCCCAGTGGCGCGAGATGATGCAGGACTCGGACACCAAGATCGGGCGCCCGCGCCAGGTCTACACCGGTGCGCCCGAGCGCCGGTACCCCGGCGCCAAGTAGGCGGCTCCGGAACCGTCGCAGGATCGGCGCCGCCGAATCCGCGCCGATCCGGACCCGGCGGCGGTCCGGACCCGGCGGTGGTCCGGACCCGGCGGCGGCCTGACGAGAACGGCCCGCGCTCCCCGAGAGGGGAGCGCGGGCCGTTTCGCATCCCGGCGAGCGGGAGGCGGCTGCGCGTTGCGGCGGGCTGCGACGAGCACGCGGCCGGAGGCGGCCCCGCATCACGACGGGCGGCGGCAAGCGAGTGGCGGCGAGCGGGCGGCGTCGAGCACCGGGCCCGACGCCGCGCGGCCTCAGCCGGCGTACCCCTGCGGGTTCTGCTCCTGCCACCGCCAGTGGTCGGCGCACATCGTGGCGAGGTCCCGCGAGGCGGACCAGCCCAGGTCCGCCAGCGCGGAGGAGGGGTCCGCGTAGGAGACCGCGACGTCGCCCGGGCGGCGCGGCGCGAGCTCGTACGGGATGGGCCGCCCCGAGGCCGCCTCGAAGGCGTCCCGGACCTCGAGCACCGAGTACCCGTTGCCGGTCCCCAGGTTCCAGGTGTGCAGCCCGCCGTGCTCGACGACGTGGTCCAGCGCCTTCAGGTGACCGTCCGCGAGGTCCACCACGTGGATGTAGTCGCGCACGCCCGTGCCGTCCGGCGTCGGGTAGTCGTCGCCGAAGACCATGAGCTTCTCCCGGCGCCCCACCGCGACCTGCGCGATGAACGGCAGCAGGTTGTTGGGCACTCCCGTGGGATCCTCGCCGATCCGCCCGGAGGAGTGCGCCCCCACCGGGTTGAAGTACCGCAGCAGCGCGATGTTCCACGCCGGGTCCGAGGCCGCGAGGTCCATGAGCATGTCCTCGATGTGCTCCTTGGTCCGGCCGTAGCAGGACTGCGCGTCGAGGTTCAGCTTCTCGGTCAGCGGCATCTCCTCCGGCGCCCCGTACACGGTGGCCGAGGAGGAGAACACGATCGAGCGGCACCCGGAGGCCTCCATCGCCTCGAGCAGGTTGATCGTGCCCGCCACGTTGGTCCGGTAGTACCACAGCGGCTTGGCCGAGGACTCGCCCACGGCCTTGAGCCCCGCGAAGTGGATGACCGCGTCCGGGCGGCTGCGCCGGAACAGCTCGGTGAGCCTCGCGGCGTCGAGCAGGTCCACCTCGTGGAACTCGATCGGCTTGCCCCCGGACAGCTCCGAGACCCGCTCGAGCGAGGTCTTGGAGGAGTTCGCGAGGTTGTCCGCGACCACGATCTCGTGGCCGGCCTCGAGCAGCGTCAGAACGGTGTGGGAGCCGATGTACCCGGCGCCTCCGGTGACCATGATCTTCATGCGTCTCTCCTTCTCCTCGCCGGGCCCGTCAGTTCTGGTGCAGGGCGTCGTTGAGCTCGACCGAGCCGGTGCGCCGCTGCAGCGCCTCCACGGTGCCGGTCTGCGAGTTCCGCCGGAACAGCAGGTTGGGGGTCCCGGAGAGGTCCGCCGCCTTCACGACGTCGGCCCCGGCGTCGGACTTGACCGTCACGCGGGTGCCCGCGGTGATGTAGAGGCCGGCCTCGACGACGCAGTCGTCGCCCAGCGAGATGCCGACGCCGGCGTTGGCGCCCAGGAGCACCCGCTCGCCCAGGGTGACCCGCTGGGTCCCGCCGCCCGAGAGCGTGCCCATGATGGACGCGCCGCCCCCGACGTCGGTGTGGTCGCCGACGACGACGCCCTGGCTGATCCGGCCCTCGACCATCGCGGCGCCGAGGGTCCCGGCATTGAAGTTCACGAAGCCCTCGTGCATCACGGTGGTGCCGTCGGCCAGGTGGGCGCCCAGGCGCACGCGGTCAGCGTCGCCGATCCGGACCCCGGCGGGGACGACGTAGTCGACCATGCGCGGGAACTTGTCCACCGAGTACACGGTCAGCGGGCCGCGGGCGCGCAGGCGCAGGCGGGCCGCACCGAGCTCCGAGGCCAGGACGGGGCCGGCGCTGGTCCAGGCGACGTTGGCGAGCACGCCGAACAGGCCCTCGAGGTTGATGGTGTTGGGGCGGACGAGGCGGTGGGACAGGGCGTGCAGGCGCAGATAGGCGTCCGCGGCGTCGGTGGGGGCCTCCGCCAGGTCGATGCAGGTGCTGACGACCCGGGTCTCGACGTTGCGGGCCTCGTCGGCGCCCGCGGCGGCCTCGAGGTCGGCGCGGACCGACTCCTCGGGCTGCTTGGCGAGGAGGGGGGCGGGGTACCAGACGTCGAGGACGCGGCCCTGCTCCGGCCCGGAGGCGACGACGGTGGCCAGGCCCAGCCCGGCGGCGTGTGCGGCAGTGGTGCTGAAAGTCATGGCCCCCAGTGTACGGAAGTCGCACCCGGGATTCCGGTCGGGACCCGGCATGTGGACGACGGCCGCCGCGGGCCGGCACCCGGCATGTGGACAACGGGCGTCATCGGCCCCCCGGTGTCCTATGCTGGGGTGCCATGAGCACCACCGGCAACGCATCCGAGACCGCCCCCGGGACCCGCGAGGGAACCCCCGTCCTGGACCTGACCCAGGACGTCGCCCAGCTGACCGCGGACCTGCTGGACATCCATTCGGTGTCCGACCACGAGGGACCGCTGGCCGACGCCGTCGAGGCGGCCCTGAGCCCGCTGCCCCACCTGCGCGTCACCCGGCACGGGGACACGGTCGTGGCCCGCACCGAGCTGGGCCGGTCCGAGCGCGTGGTGCTCGCCGGGCACCTGGACACGGTGCCCCTGCCCACCACGGAGGGCTCGCGCGGGACCGTGCCCTCGCGCTGGGAGGACGAGGACGGCCGGAGGGTCCTCTACGGCCGCGGGGCCACGGACATGAAGGGCGGCGTGGCGGTCCAGCTGGCGCTCGCCGCGTCGCTCGCCGAGCCCGTCCGGGACGTCACCTACGTCTTCTACGACCACGAGGAGGTCGCCAGCGCGTCCTCCGGCCTGGGCAAGCTGCTGCGCTCCCGGCCCGAGCTGGTCACCGACGCCGACTTCGCCGTCCTACTGGAGCCCACCGCGGGGACCATCGAGGGCGGGTGCAACGGCACCCTGCGGTTCTGGATCCGCTCCCGGGGCCTCGCGGCCCACTCGGCCCGGGCCTGGAAGGGCGAGAACGCGATCCACGCGCTGCAGCCGGCCCTGGCCGCCCTGTGCGCCTACGAGCCCGCCACGGTCGGCGTCGAGGGACTCGACTACCGCGAAGGCCTCAACGCCGTCGAGATCAGGGGCGGCACGGCGGGCAACGTGATCCCCGACGCGTGCGACCTGCACGTCAACTACCGCTTCGCCCCGGACAAGACGCTGGAGGAAGCCATCGCCCACGTCGAGGAGGTCTTCGCCGGGTACGAGCTGGACGTGGTCGACCGCTCCCCGGCGGCCCGGCCCGGCCTCGACGCGCCGATGGCCCGCGAGCTGGTCGAGGCGGTCGGGGCCGAGCCGGCGCCCAAGTACGGCTGGACCGACGTCGCGCGTTTCTCCGCCCTGGGCATCCCGGCCGTCAACTTCGGCCCGGGCGACCCGCTGCTGTGCCATACGGACGACGAGCACGTCGACGCCGAGGACGTCCGCGCCTGCCGGGCGGCGCTGGCCGACTGGCTGACCACGACGCGCTGACCGACCCGTCCGTCATGGACGCGCTGACCGGCCCGCCCGTCGTGGACGCGCCGACCGACCCGCTCGTCGTCGACGCGCTGAGCGCCCCGCTCGTCGCACGCCGACGCCCCGCGGACCCCCGCGGCTCGTGGCCCCGCGGCGTCAGGCCACCTTCTCCGGCGCCCCCACCGCGGGAGCGGCCGTGATCTTGGTCCGCCCCGAGGTCCGGGTGCTCAGGTAGCCCGAGAGCCAGTTGGCCGCGCTGGTGAGCACGAAGTTGATGACGATGAACGCCACCGCCGCGACCAGCAGGGACTGCAGCATCGAGTTCGCCGCCCCGAGGCGCCGCGCGGAGTCCAGCAGCTCGGGGTAGGTGATGATGATCCCGAGCGCGGTGTCCTTGAGGATCACCACGAACTGGCTAAGCATCGACGGCAGCATGGCCACGAGCGCCTGAGGCAGCTGGATGATCCGCAGGACCTGGCCGTGGCTGAGGCCGACGGCGAGCCCCGCCTCGCTCTGACCCTTGGGCAGCTGGTGCACCCCCGAGCGGACCAGCTCCGCGATGACGGAGCCGTTGTAGAAGGTCAGGCCCAGGACCACCGCGAGGAAGGGCAGGTCCGAGGGCGGCACCAGGTCGAGGAAGCCGATCCATAGCCAGAAGAAGATCATCATCAGCAGCACCGGCACCGCCCGGAAGAACTCGACGACGACCGTGCACACGCCGCGGACCAGCGCGTTGGGGGCCAGGCGGCCCATGCCGAAGAGCAGCCCGAAGGCCACCGATGTCACGATCGAGACCAGCGCGGCCTTCAGCGTCGACATCAGCCCGGGCAGGTAGAAGTTCTCCCACGCATTGGCGGTGAAGACGAAGGACCAGCGCTCCCAGGAGAGCTGTCCCCGGTCGGCCAGCGTCGCGAGCAGCCACCAGACCACCACGGCCGCCAGCGCCAGGCCGACGACATTGAAGATCAGGGTCAGCCGCCGCCCGCGGGGCCCCTGCGCGTCGAACAGGACGTTGAGATTCGCCTTCATCGCTTCACCGCCCATTTCCTCGACGCCCACGTGGTGACCAGCCCCATTGGGATCACGATGATGACGAAGCACATCGCGAAGGTGAAGAAGATGGCGATCACGATGTCGGAGTTGAACTCGATCATGGTCTTCATCAGCCCGGAGGCCTCCGCGACCGACGCCGCCGTGGCCACCGTGGTGTTCTTGGTCAGCGCGATCAGGGTGTTGCCGAGCGGGGTGATCGAGCCGCGCAGCGCCTGCGGGAAGATGATCAGCCGCGCGGAGGGCAGGAAGCTCAGCCCGATGGCCCGGGCCGCCTCCGCCTGCCCCACCGGCACGGTGTTGACCCCAGACCGGATCGCCTCACACACGAAGGCCGCGTGGTACAGCGAGAGCGCGACGACGGCGAAGTTGAAGAAGTTCTGCTGGAAGTCCCCGGAGAGGGTGATCTGCAGCTGGGTCCACACGCCCAGCACCGCGATGAACATCAGGATGGTCAGCGGGGTGTTGCGCAGCAGCTGGACGTAGGTCGCGCCGAAGCCGCGCAGGCTGGCGATGGGGGAGATGCGCATCAGCGCCAGCAGGCAGCCGAGGACGAACGAGCCGATCGCGGCCCAGAAGGTCAGCTGGATGTTGACCCAGAACGCGCCGAGGACGTCGTACTGGCTCAGGACGGAAGCGTAGCGGTCCAGGAAGGACATGCGATCACTCCCTGCGGTGCTCTAGGGGACACGATGGCTCTCCGGTGGTGGGTGCGGGGGAGGGGGACGGCGGGCCGAGGGGTGGCCGGCCCGACGCCGGTGGCCGCCTCCCGTCCGCGCAGGGAGCGGGAGGCGGCCGTCGTCGTGGCTCAGGCGCAGCCGTCGGCCGCGGTGGGCGGGTTGAGGTCGCGGTTGTACTGGTAGTCCGCGCCCTCGGTGTTCTGGGTCACGGCCTCCTCCCAGGAGCCGTCCTCGACCATCTTGTTGATCGCCTCGCCGATCGCGGCGCACTGGTCGGAGCCCTTCGGGAGGCCGACGCCGTAGCGCTCCTCCGAGAAGGTGTTGCCCACGACCTTGAACTTGCCCCGGTTCGCGTCGGTCGAGGCCAGTCCGGCGAGGATGATGTCGTCGGTGGTCACGGCGTCGACGTTGCCGGCCTCCAGCGCCCCGAGGCAGTCGGCGTAGCCGGTCTGCTCGACCAGGTTGGTGCCCTGGGCGTAGGAGTCCTTGATCTTCTGCGCCGAGGTGGAACCCTGGACCGAGCAGAGGTTCTTGCCCTCGAGGTCCTCCGGCCCGGTGATGTCGGTGTTGTCCGACTTCACCAGGAGGTCCTGGCCGGCGACGAAGTAGGGGCCGGCGAAGTCGACGGTCTCCTTGCGGGTGTCGGTGATCGAGTAGGTCGCGAAGATCATGTCCACCTGGTTGTTGGAGAGCATGTTCTCGCGGTTGGCGGAGGGCGCCTGGACCCATTCGATCTGGTCCTCGGAGTAGCCGAGCTCGTTGGCGACGTACTTCGCGACGTCGACGTCGAAGCCGGTGTACTCGCTGCCGTCCTGGTAGCCGAGGCCGGGCTGGTCGTACTTGATGCCGATGCGCACCGAGTCGCCGTCGCCGCCCCCCTCGTCGGATCCGCCGCCGCCGCAGCCGGTGAGGACCAGGGTGGCCGCGGCGGCGATCGCGGCGGCGCCGAGGGTGCGGGATCTGAGGGTGCGAGTGCTCATGAGGTGCTCCTTGCGTGATGCGAGTCCGATTCGGGCGCCGTAGGGGGCGCCCTGCGGTGGGTGGTGGGTGGTCTAGTGGTTGAGGATCTTGCCGAGGAAGTCCTTGGCGCGGTCGCTCTGCGGGTTGGTGAAGAACTCCTCGGGCGTCGACTCCTCGACGACCTGGCCGTCCGAGAGGAAGATGACGCGGTGGGCCGCCTTGCGGGCGAAGCCCATCTCGTGGGTCACGACGATCATCGTCATGCCCTCCTTGGCCAGCGCGACCATGGTGTCGAGGACCTCGTTGATCATCTCGGGGTCCAGCGCGGAGGTCGGCTCGTCGAAGAGCATGACCTTGGGGCGCATCGCGAGAGCCCGGGCGATCGCCACGCGCTGCTGCTGACCGCCCGAGAGCTGGGCGGGCAGCTTGTGGGCCTGGTTCGCGACCCCGACCTTCTCCAGCAGCGCCATGGCCAGGTCCTGGGCCTCCTTCTTGGACTTGCCGCGGACCTTCATGGGCCCGAGCATCACGTTGGAGAGCACCGACTTGTGGGCGAAGAGGTTGAACGCCTGGAAGACCATCCCGACGTCGGAGCGCAGCTTGGCCAGCGCCTTCCCCTCCGCGGGCAGCGGCGTGCCGTCGATGCTGATCTCGCCCTCGTCGATGGTCTCCAGGCGGTTGATCGTGCGGCACAGGGTCGACTTGCCGGAGCCGGACGGGCCGATGAGGACGACGACCTCGCCGGGGTGCACCGTGAGGTCGATGTCCTTCAGGACGTGCAGGTCGCCGAAGTGCTTGTTGACCCCGCTCATCCGGACCTCGCCCCCGGCCTGGGAGATCGTTGCGGTTTCACCGAGTGGTTCAGTGGACATGGAACTCACATTTCTCGTAAGAGCCCGGACGTAAAAAGTGATCTAAGTTATATCAGAATATGTGTCCTAGGTAACGACAGGCTAGGGCCTTCGTGTTTCCCGATCGTGTCGGGGCGGAGTCCGCCCGATGACGCGCCCGCCGATCCGCGGATGACCGTGCGGCCTCGGCCCCGTGGGTCAGAATGGTGGACATGAACGTCATCCTCGTCGGCCTCACGCTGCTGGTCCTGGCGGCCGTCCTGATCTCGTGCGTCGCGCTCGGCTCGGACCGGTTGAGCGCCGCCCGGTACGCCTCCCGCGACGGCATCGAGGTACCGCCGCCCGCCCGCGGACCGCTCGAGGGGCCGGAGTGGGAGGACCGGGCGTGGGAGGACGCCGACGAGGCGGGGGGCGCGGGGCACGCCGCCCGCACTGCCTCGGCGGCCCGCACCGCCTCGACGGCCCGCACGGCCCCGGCGGCTCGGACGACTCAGGCGGCCCGCACCGCCTCGACGGCCCGCACCGTCCCGGCGCCCCGCCGGCCGCGGCGCGTGACCGCCGTGCAGCAGCGCGCCCCCCGGGGCGCGGCCCTCGCCAACCGCCTGCCGCCGTGGGCGGCGGTACTGCTCGTCTACGCCGCCACGCGCGTGTGGGGCTGGGCCGTCTTCGTCACGGTGGCGCGCCACCAGGGCGCCTCCCCATGGGGCGCCGCGAGCCCCGGCTACCTTCAGTTCACCGCTTTCTGGGACTCCGGATGGTACGAGCAGATCGCCGAGGGCGGCTACCCGACCGACCCGCCCGTCGGCCCCGACGGGCGGGTGCAGCCCAACGCCTGGGCCTTCTACCCGCTGTACCCCCTCATGGTCAGGGCCGTCATGGGGGCGACCGGGCTGGGCTGGAGCGCGGCCGGGGGAGCGGTCTCGATCCTCTGCGGCGGCGTCGCCAGCCTCCTGCTGTACCGGCTCTTCCGCCGGGATCGCGAGGCCGCCGGCGTCGACCGCTTCGCGCTGACCTGCACGGCCCTGGTCCTGCTGAGCCCGGTGGCGCTCGTGCTGCAGACCCCCTACGCCGAGTCGTTGTCCCTGGTGCTCCTGGCCGGCGTCTTCCTGGCGCTGCTGCGACGGCGGCCGTGGGCCGCCGCGGTGCTGATCCCGCTGGCGTGCCTCTCGCGGCCGGTCGGCGTGCCGCTGGGCGCGGCGCTGGGGATCTGGTGGTGCGTGCGGGCCGTCGCGGCGTACCGGGCGCGCCGGCCGGCCTCCCGCGGGCGCCACCTCGCCCGCGCTTGCGTCGCCGGGGAGTCGGGCCCTGGTCGCGCTGGGGCGGACCCGTGGCCAGCTCGCGCTCGCGCTGTGGGCCTGCGCCTGGGCGGTCAGCTGGGTCTTCGTCGCCTGGGCCGCGACCGGCCGCGCCGACGCCTACACCGCCACCGAGACCGCCTGGCGGGGCGAGCACCTCCTGCCGGTCCAGCCGTGGCTCGAGCAGTCGGTGGTCTACCTGGGCCCCTTCGGCCCCGTGGTCCTCCTGGCGCTGCTGGGCGCCTTCGTCCTGGCCATGCGCTCGCGGGCGGTCACGACGTCGCTGTCCCTCCCGCTGCGGCTGTGGTGCGGCGCCTACGTGGTCTACCTGCTGGTCTTCCTGTTCCCGCAGACCTCCACCTTCCGCCTGCTGCTGCCCCTCTTCCCGCTAGCGGCGCCGTTGGCGGCGGTCTCCGAGTCGAGGGCCTACCGCGTGCTGCTGCTGGTCGGGGCGGCTCTGGGGCAGATCGTCTGGGCCGGCTGGCTCTGGCACTGGCACGAGCTGCCGGGCGGCGGGGACTATCCGCCGTGACGCGGGCTGAGCGTAAGCTGCGTCACAGCTCGGAGCGAAGCGGGCTATCATGGAATGGTCCCGACACGCCGCCCCGCGAGCGGAGCGTCAGTCGACCCGAAAGGAACCACCGATGGCCGCTATGAAGCCGAGGACGGGCGAGGGCCCCATGGAAGTGACGCGGGAGGGACGCTCGCTCATCATGCGCATCCCGCTCGAGGGCGGCGGCCGACTCGTCCTGGAGATCAGCGCCGAGGAGGCGCGCAGCCTGCGGGACTGCCTCGATCCCATCACAGCCGGCACCCGGCCCGGGGCCGGGTGAGCACCAGGGTCATCCCAGGGACGGGCTGGTAATCTTCCTATGTGTTTGGAATCAACGGCGCCGAATTCCTGGTTCTGGCGGTCATCGTCTTCTTCGTGATCGGTCCTGAGCGCATGCCGGAGTACGCCCGGCAGCTCAAGGACCTCATCAAGGGACTCCGCCGCACCGCCGTCGACGCCAAGGACGGCATCAAGGAGTCCCTCGGCCCCGAGCTGTCCGAGATCAACTGGCGCGCCTACGACCCCCGGCAGTACGACCCCCGCCGCATCGTCCGCGAGGCCCTCATGGAGGACGACGAGGAGACGGCGGCCGAGCGCGAGCGCGCCGCCGCGCCGCCCCGGCAGAACCTCCGCCGGCTGACCCCCGGCCAGCCCGCCCCCTTCGACACCGAGGCGACCTGAGCCGGTCCGCCCCCCTCGACCCCGAGGCGACCTGAGCCCGCCCCGGACCCGTCCCTCAGGGCTCGGCCCCTCAGCTCAGGGTGACCGGGAGCTGCCTCCCCGCCAGACCTCGGCCGCGACGCCGCAGGCCGTCCGCGATCTCCTCGAGCGCCACGGCGGACGGGGAGCCCGGAGCGGACCAGACCACCGGCACACCGGCGTCGCCCCCCTCCCGCAGCGCCGGGTCCAGCGGCACGGAGCCCAGCAGCGGGACATCCTTCTCGATGCTCCGCGAGAGCCGCTCCGCCAGCAGCTGCCCTCCTCCGGAGCCGAACATCTCCAGCACCGAGCCGTCGGGCATGGTCATGGCGGCCATGTTCTCCACGACCCCCACGACCTCCTGACCGGTCTGCAGCGACATGGTCCCCGCGCGCTCGGCGACGTCGACGGCGGCGTGCTGCGGCGTCGAGACCACCACCAGGCCCGCGTGGGGGACCAGCTGCGACATGGAGATCGCGATGTCCCCGGTCCCGGGCGGGAGGTCCAGCAGCAGCACGTCGAGGTCCCCGAAGTGCACGTCGGTCAGGAACTGCTCCAGGGCCCGGTGCAGCATCGGACCGCGCCAGGCGACGGGGCGGTTGTCGGGGACGAACATGCCGATCGAGATGACCCGGATGGACCCGGCGTCGGGCTCCGACCCGGCGGCCTCGGCCCGGGGACGACGCCGCTCCGGCGGCACCTCGACCACGGGCGGGAGGATCATGTCCTCCACCTTGGTCGGGGCCTGGGTGATGCCCAGCAGCGCCGGGACCGAGAACCCGTGCACGTCCGCGTCCACGATGCCCACCGACAGCCCGCTCGCGGCGAGCGAGGCGGCGAGGTTCACGGTCACGGTCGACTTGCCGACCCCGCCCTTGCCGGAGGCGATCGCGTAGACCCGCGTGAGGTTGGCCGGGTCCGCGAAGGGGTTGGTCTTGGTGTGGCCCAGCGTCTCGCGCAGGCGCCGGCGCGCCTCGGCGTCCATGAAGGAGATCTCGACGACGGCCTCCCGCACCCCGGCGACCCCGGCCACGGCCGCGCGCACGTCGTCCTCGATGGTCCCGCGCATGGGGCACCCCTCGATGGTCAGCTGGACCCCGACGCGCGCGACGCCGTCCTCCAGCGTCGCGGAGACGACCATGCCGAGCTCGGTGATCGGCCGCCTCAGCTCGGGGTCGATGACGGTGCCCAGCGCGTTCCACAGGGCGCGCCCGGCGCTATCGGTCATCTCGCTCCTCGTCCCGCCGCGGGTGCGGCGTCTGGTCGTTCGTCTGCTCCGCGCGGGCGCGGCCGTGGGGTGCCTCGTTGCGCTCGGCCCCGGCGCCCTGGGCCTCGGCCTGCACGATGTCCATGATGGAGGTGCGCGGCTCGGGGCCCGCGCCCTGCCGCCTCCGGGAGGAGCCGTCCTGCCCCGGGCGCTGGCCCTGCCGCTGCCCCGGCCGCTGGTCCTCGCGGTCCCTGCCCTCCTCCAGGATCTCCTCGAGGAGGTCCCGGATCTCGGAGCGGACGAAGTCGCGGGTCGCGACCTCGCGCAGCGCGATGCGCAGCGAGACGATCTCCCGGGTCAGGTACTCGGTGTCCGCGAGGTTCTGCTGGGCCCGCTTGCGGTCCTCCTCGGCGACGACGCGGTCCCGGTCGTCCTGCCGGTTCTGGGCCAGCAGCAGCAGGGGCGCCGCGTAGGAGGCCTGCAGCGAGAGCATCAGCGTCAGCAGCGTGAAGTTCAGCGCGCGGGGGTCGAACTGCAGGCTCTCCGGCAGCATCGTGTTCCACAGGAGCCAGACCGTGACGAAGACGGTCATCCACAGCAGGAACTGCGGGGTGCCCATCCACCGGGCGAAGGACTCGGTCGCGACGCCGAAGGCCTCCGGGTTGGGCCGGTACCTCCGGTACCACTTGGGCCGGGCCTCCAGGGGGGTGTCGAGCGCGGCGAAGCGCTGGGGGAGGCGCGGGGCGCGCTGATTCCTGCGTGCGTCACTCAAAGCTGCGGCTCACCTTCTGCACCGGGGTCCCGTCGTCGTTGGTCCGCCAGTCCTCGGGCAGGAGCGCGTCGAGGACGTCGTCGATGGTCACGGCGCCGACCAGGCGGTCGTGCTCGTTGACCACCGGGATCAGCGTCAGGTCGTAGGTCGCGAGCACGCGGGAGACCTCCTCGAGCGTCGCGAGGTCCGCGACCGGCTCGATGCTGCGGTCGATGATGTTCCCCACGTGCTCGGGCGGCGGGTAGCGCAGCAGCTGCTGCATGTGGACCATGCCGATGTAGCGGCCCGTGGGGGTCTCGAGCGGGGGCCGGCAGACCAGGACCGCCGCCGCCACGGCCGGGCTGATGTCCTCCTGGCGCACCTGGGCCAGCGCCTCGGCCACGGTGGCCTCGGGCGGCAGGATGATGGGGACCGGCGTCATGAGCGAACCGGCTGTGCCCTCCTCGTACTCCAGGAGGCGGCGGACGTCCTCGGCCTCGTCGGGCTCCATGCGGCCCAGCAGCGCCTCCCGCTGGGCGTCGGTGAACAGGCCGAGGAGGTCGGCGGCGTCGTCGGGCTCCATCTCCTCGAGGATGTCCGCGGCGCGCTTGATGTCCAGGTTGGCCAGGATCTGGAACTGGTCCTCCTCCGGCAGCTCCTGCAGGACGTCGGCCAGCCGCTCGTCCTGCAGCTCCTCGGCGACCTCCAGCATGCGCTTGTCGTTGAGGTCGTGCAGGGCGTCGGCGAGGTCGGCCGGCTGGGTGTCCTCGTGGGTCGCGAGGAAGTGCTGGGCGCCCTGGGGGTCCAGCGTCGTCTCGTAGAGGGTCTCCTCCCAGGAGACGACCAGCGCCTCGCCCTTGCGGCGCATGAGCCCGCCGCCCGAGCCGGTCCGGCGCACGAAGACCTCGGAGAGCTTCCAGTCGCCGTTCTTGGTCTGCTCCATCGCGCAGTCCTCGATCGTCGCCTCGCCGGAGCCGTCCCGCAGCACCACCTTGCGGTCGAAGATCTCCCCGATCACCAGCGCCTCCGCGCCGCGCTGCTCGAAGCGGCGCAGGTTCACCAGGCCGGTGACGATGATCTGGGTCGAGTCGATGCTGGTCACCCGGGTCATGGGGACGAACACCCTCCGCTTGCCCAGGACCTCCACGACGATGCCCACGATGAGCGGCCACCGCCGGCCCAGCTGCGTCTCGCGGTGGAGCACGACGACGTCGCGGAGCCGCCCCAGGCGGTCCCCGAGCGGGTCGAAGACGTCCAGGCCCAGCAGCCTGGCGATGAAGATCTTGGTCGGTTGAGTGCTCACCGTCCCAGCGTACTCATTAATGCCCCGCGGGTTCACCGGTGGCGATACCCGCGCCCGGGGATGCGCGGCCCCGGCGCTTTCGGCGAAGATGGAGTATGGCTATCTCCGGAAACTCCAGGCTCGCGGCCGCGCGCGCCGCCCAGCTGCCCAGCGCCGTGACCGTGGCGCGCTACCCGCGCTACGAGGAGGCGCAGGCCTCCGTGGACCTGCTGGCCGAGCGGGGTTTCCCCATCCAGCACCTGAGCATCGTGGGCAGCGACCTCCGGCAGGTCGAATACGTCGTCGGCGCGCTGTCCTACGCCAAGGTGGCCGCCTCGGGGGCGCTGCAGGGGCTGTTCTACGGCGTCATGCTGGCCCTGCTGCTGGTCCTGTTCACCGGCGACGCCTGGCTCTCCGCGTTCCTCACCGCCGTCCCCCTGGGCATCGCGTTCTGGGTGATCCTCACGGTGATCACCTACTCGCGCCGGGGCTCCTCGCGGAACTTCACGGCGGTGGGCCAGCTCGTGGCCGGCACCTACGAGCTCGTCTGCATCCCGCAGGAGGCGGGGGAGGCGCGGCGCCTGCTGGGCGGTCAGGCCGGGCGCGGCCCCCTGCGTCCGACGTCGGAGCAGCAGCCGGGCGCCCCGGCCCCGCGCCCGACCGCGGAGGCGCCCTCCGCGCCCCCGCCTTCGGCCAGCGCGCGGAGGCGGGCGAGCGCCCGGCCGAGCCGAGCCAGGCCCGCGACTTCGCGGACCTCCCGGACGGCCGGCCCCGCTTCGGGCTGCGGGAGGACGAGGACGCGGCGGCCCCGGCGGCGGCCGATCGGGCGGCGCGCGGCGAATCCGCACCGAGCCGCGGCTCCTCGGCGGCCGGCGGCTCGACCGTGGCCGGCGGCTCCACCGACGCCGACGCCCCGAATCGGCGACCGGCCGCGGCGCCGTCCGCGGCGCCTCGGCAGGCCCCCGCGGGGGAGGACGACGCCGGCGCCGCTCCCTCCGAGGGCGAGCGGCGCCTGGGCGAGGATGAGCACCGCGCGGGTGAGGGCGAGCCGCGCGTCGGCGAGGACGAGCCCTCGCGACCCGGCCCGGGCAGGGGTGAATCCCCCTGGGGCGGCTCGGACGAGGACGTTCCGCCGCGTCGTCGCCGGGACGGGGACGGCCCCCGGACCTGACGCCGGTCCGGCCGAGCGGCGGTCCGGACCTGACGCCGGTCAGGCCGAGCGGCTGCCCGGACCTGACGACGGGCCCGGCCGAGTGGTTGCCCGGCCCTGACGACGGCCCCGGCCGAGCGGCCGCCCAACCGCCCGGCCCGCTCACCCGGTCAGCGCAGCCCCTCCATCCAGGCCTCGACCTCCTCGGTGGTGCGCGGCAGCGCCGAGCTCATGTTCTCGGGCCCCTCGGCGGTGATGAGGACGTCGTCCTCGATCCGGATGCCGATGCCCCGGTACTCCTCGGGAATCGCCAGGTCGTCCTCCTTGAAGTAGAGCCCCGGCTCGATCGTGAACACCATCCCCGGCTCGATCACCCCGTCGATGTACAGCTCGCGCTTGGCCTGGGCGCAGTCGTGCACGTCCAGGCCCAGGTGGTGGCTGGTCCCGTGCGGCATCCACCGCCGGTGCTGGCCCCCCTGGTCCGAGACGGCCTCCTCGACCGAGACGGGCAGCAGGCCCCACCCGTCGAGCGACTCGGCGAGCGAGCGGACCGCGGCGGCGTGGACGTCGCGGAACCGGTTGCCGGGCACCGCGGCGGCGAAGGCGGCGTCGGCGGCGGCCAGGACGGCGTCGTACACCCGCTTCTGGACCTCGGTGAAGCGGCCGTCCACGGGCAGCGTGCGGGTGATGTCCGCGGTGTAGAGGGTGTCGTCTTCGACGCCGGCGTCGACCAGCAGGAGCTCGCCCGGCACCACGGCGCCGTTGTTGCGGATCCAGTGCAGCACGGTCGCGTTGTTGCCGCAGGCGGCGATGGTCTCGTACCCGACGTCGTTGCCCTCGGTGCGCGCCGCGGCGAAGAACGCGGTCTCGACGACGCGCTCGCCCCGGCGGTGCCCGACGGCCCGCGGCAGGGACCGGACGATGTTCTCGAAGCCCACCGCGGTCGAGGCGATCGAGCGGCGCAGGTTCTCCACCTCCAGCTCGTCCTTGACCAGGCGCAGCTCCGAGAGCGCCTCGGCGAGCCGGGCGTCGAGGGCGTCGGACTCCTCGAGGTCGACGCCGGTGTTGTAGCGGGAGGTGTCCACGAGCGCGTCGACGTTGAGGTCGACCTCGCGGACCAGCCGCACGCGCGTCCCGCCCAGCGCCTGGTTGCCGGCGTTCTTGGTGACCGCGACCTCCAGCTCGGACAGGTCGTGGCAGGACAGCCCGTACTCGGACTCGATCTCGCCCAGCGTGGGCTGCGGGCCCACCCAGAACTCGCCGTAGCGCGGGTCGGCGTAGAACTGCTCGGTGTCGCGTCCGGCCAGCGGGCGGAAGTACAGGGTGGCCTCGTGGCGGGGGGCGCCGGCGGCGTCGTCCTCCAGCGGCTCGAGGACCAGGACGGCGTCGGGCTCGTGGTCGACGCCCAGACCGGTCAGGTGCGCGAACGCGGAGTGGGGGCGGAAGCGGTAGTCGGTGTCGTTGGAGCGGACCTTGAGCGGGCCCGCCGGGATCACCAGGCGCTCGCCGGGGAAGGCGGCGAAGAGGGCCTCGCGGCGGCGCCGGCCCGCCTCGGCCACGGCGGAGCGCTCCGGGGCGCGGTCCGGCGCGGGGGCCCAGCCCTGGGACATGAAGCGCTTGAAGGCCTCCGAGCGGGGCGGGCTCGAGCGGTTCTCGGAGCGCTCGGCGAGCGTCTGCTCCCGGTCCTCGTCGGAACCCGGTGC
This sequence comes from Rothia santali, assembly GCF_024199905.1. Classification (GTDB taxonomy): domain Bacteria; phylum Actinomycetota; class Actinomycetes; order Actinomycetales; family Micrococcaceae; genus Rothia; species Rothia santali. The sequence goes on along the minus strand of NZ_JANAFB010000018.1, from coordinate 27,222 downwards.
GAGGGGCTGATTCGAAGAAGTCATGACCCCCACGATAACCGCGCGGGCACCCGCGGGGCATCCGCCGGCCCGCCGCCTGACCTGCCGCGACGGCGTCGGCGGGTAGCCTGGGGGACATGCGCATCGATCTGCACACCCACTCCTCGGCGTCCGACGGGACCCAGGACCCCGCCGAGGTCATGGACGCGGCCGCGCGGGCGGGGCTGGACGCGGTGGCGCTGACCGACCACGACACGACCGCGGGGTGGGCCGCGGCCCGGCGCCGGGCCGAAGAGCTCGGCCTGGACTTCGTGCCGGGCATGGAGGTCTCCTGCTCCAGCGCGCGCGGCATCTCGGTGCACCTGCTGTGCTACCTCCACGACCCGCTCGCGCCGGGGCTCTCCGCGGAGATCGGCCGCTCGCGGGCCGCCCGCATGGACCGGGCCCGGCGCATGGTCGAGCGGATCGCCGAGGACTACCCCATCGACTGGGACGCGGTGCTCGAGCACGTGCGCGAGGACGCCACGGTCGGCCGGCCCCACATCGCGGACACCCTGGTCGACGCCGGGGTGTGCGCGGACCGCAGCGAGGCCTTCGCGACGATCCTGCGGCCCAGCACCCCCTACTACATCCCCCACTACGCGCCGGACCCGTCCGACGCCGTGCGCCTGGTGCGCGAGGCCGGGGGAGTGCCGGTCTTCGCCCACCCGCTGGCCAGCGCGCGCGGGCGGGTCGTGTCCGAGGACGTCTTCGACGAGATGGTCGACGCCGGGCTGGCCGGCGTCGAGGTCCACCACCGGGACAACCCGCCCGAGGCCCGGGAGTGGCTGCTCGACTACGCGCGGCGCCGGGACCTGATCGTCACCGGCTCCAGCGACTACCACGGCGCCGGCAAGCCCAACCTGCTGGGGGAGAACACGACGTCGCCCGAGGCGCTGGAGGCGATCCGCGAGCAGGCCCGCCCGGCGGTCGGCTGAGGGCGTCCCGGCAGGGCCATCCCCACCTCGGCGGGCCGTCCCCGTCTCGACGGGCCGGCCGTCGGGCGGGCGTTCAGTCCGCGGCCAGCTCCTCCACGCGCCCGTCCGGGGCGACGTCGAGGAAGCGGGCCCGCGGCAGCCGCCTGCGCATGGTCGCGATCGCCTCGTCGTTGGAGTCGACGCACACGTAGCGCCGCTCGGCCGCCGCCGCGACCGCGCCCAGGGTCCCGGAGCCGGCGAAGAAGTCCAGCACCCAGTCCCCGGGGCGCGACGACGCCGCGACCATCCGCCGGACGAGCCCCGCGGGCTTCTGCGTCGGATACCCGGTCTTCTCCCGGCCCGTGGGCGAGACGATCGTGTGCCACCACACGTCGGTGGGCAGCTTGCCGCGCGCGGCCTTCTCCGGGGTCACGAGGCCCGGGGCCATGTACGGCTCGCGGTCCACCTCCTCCGAGCAGAAGTGGTACCCGCCGGGGTCCTTGACGTAGACGAGGATGTTGTCGTGCTTGGTCGGCCACCGGCGCTTGGCCCGCGCGCCGTAGTCATAGGCCCAGATGATCTCGTTGAGGAACGCCTCGCGCCCGAACACGATGTCGCACATGACCTTGGCGTAGTGCACCTCGCGGTAGTCCAGGTGCAGGTAGAGCGTGCCGTCCTCCGCGAGCAGCTCGCGGGCGAGCTCCAACCGGGGCAGGAGGAAGGACCAGTAGTCCTCGAAGGCGTCGTCGTACCGGGAGAGGGTCTGCAGCACCGAGGAGTAGGTGCGGCCCTTGAACCCCCGGCGGTCGCCCTCCTCGGGCGCCGCCGGGCGCGTGCTCAGGGACCGGCGCACCTGCGCGCGGCCGGTGTTGAACGGCGGGTCGACGTAGATCATCGAGAACCGGCCGCGCGGCAGCCTCTCGAGCACGTCCATGTTGTCGGCCCGGATCACCAGATCCGGGCCGGTCAACTCCAGGTCCACGGCGCGGGCTACTCCTGCCCGGCCGAGCCGCCGCCGTTGCGCGCGGCACCCGAGCCGGAGCGGCTGCGACGACGACGGCGCGTGCGGTCCCCGGAGCCCTCGCGGCGGCCGGATCCCTCGCCCGCATCGGAGCGGGAGGCAGAGCCCTCCGACGACGCGGCGCGGCGCGCGAGCCCTCGCCGGAGTCGGACCGGCGCTCCGAGCGCTCGCCCGCGCCGGACCGGCGGCCGGAGCCCTCGCCCGGCTCGGAGCGCCGGGAGTCGTTCGAGCGCGAGCGACCCTCCGAGCCGGAGCGGCCCGGCCGGCGTCGGCCCCGTCGCGTCCTCGGAGCCCGCCGCTCGCGGCGGTCGTCCGGGCCGCCCAGGCTCTCGAGCTCCTCGGCCTCCAGGCCGGCGTGCGTCTGCCGGTCCTTCGGCAGGCGGCCCTTGGTGCCCTTCGGGATGCCCAGGTCCGCGAACAGGTGCGGCGAGGAGGAGTAGGTCTCGACGGGCTCGGGCACGCCGAGGTCCAGGGCCTTGTTGATCAGCGACCAGCGGGGGACGTCCTCCCAGTCCACCAGCGTGATCGCGGTGCCCTTGTTGCCCGCGCGGCCGGTGCGGCCGATGCGGTGCAGGTACATCTTCTCGTCCTCGGGGCACTGGAAGTTGATCACGTGGGTCACGTCGGTGACGTCGATGCCGCGGGCCGCGACGTCGGTGGCCACCAGGACGTCGACCTTGTCGTTGCGGAAGGCGCGCAGGGCCTGCTCGCGGGCGCCCTGGCCGAGGTCGCCGTGGATCGCGCCGGCCGCGAAGCCGCGGCGGGTCAGCTCCTCGGAGACGCGGGCGGCGGCGCGCTTGGTCTTGGTGAAGATGATGGTGCGGCCGCGGCCCTCGGACTGCAGCGCGCGGGCGATCAGCTCGTCCTTGTCCATGGGGTGGGCGCGGTAGATGACCTGGCGGATGTCCTTCTTGGTGTGGCCCTCGTCGTCCGGGCTCGAGGCGCGGATGTGCATGGGGCGGGACATGTAGCGGCGGGCCATCGCGATGACCGGGCCGGGCATGGTCGCCGAGAACAGCATCGTGTGGCGGACCTCGGGCAGGGCGGCGAGCAGCTTCTCGACGTCGGGGAGGAAGCCGAGGTCCAGCATCTCGTCGGCCTCGTCGAGCACGATCTCGGTGACCTGCGAGAGGTTCAGGTGCTTCTGGCGGTGCAGGTCGATGAGGCGCCCGGGGGTGCCGACGACGACCTCGACGCCGCGCTCCAGCTCCGCGATCTGCGGCTCGTAGGCGCGCCCGCCGTAGATGGTGGCCACGCGCGCGTCACGGGTCCTGGCCGCGGCGGAGAGGTCGCTGCCGACCTGCACGGCCAGCTCGCGGGTCGGGACGATGATGAGGGCCTGGGGCGCGCCGGGGGAGCGCAGCTTCTCCCAGCCGCCGTCCGAGCGGCCCGAGACGCGCTGGAGCACGGGCAGCCCGAAGCCGAGGGTCTTGCCCGTGCCGGTCTTGGCCTGGCCGATGATGTCCTGGCCGGACAGGGCGACCGGGAGGGTCAGCGCCTGGATGGGGAACGGGTGGAGGATGCCCTGGGCGGCGAGGGCGTCGCAGATGTCCTGGCGGACGCCGTAGTCGGCGAAGGTCTTCTCCTGGACCTCGGGCTCGACGGCGTCGGTCGAGGCGGTGGCCGCGGCGTCGACGGCCTCGGCGACGGCGAGGTCCTCGCCGGCGGCGATGGGGGTGGTTTCCTGGCTCACGTGAGCTGCTCCGATCGGTGCGTGCGCCGACGGGCCGCGGGCGACGTCGAGGTCGCGGCGGCCTGGCCGCCGTCCGGCGGGTCGGCTGGTGTGCGGAAGCCGATCGCGGGTCATTCTGCGCTCGCCGGGGAGGGCCTGAGGGGCCTTCCGCCCGGGCGGCGACGGGGTGGGTTCACTGCGGATCACGTGACGACCGGTCATCCTGGGACGCCCTCAGTCTAGCCTGAAGCACCGCGATTTCGCAGGGAAGGTGAGCGGGAGAACGCGCGGAGGGCCCGGTTCCGTGCGGAACCGGGCCCTCTCACGGGCGTTCCCCGGGGCGCGGGCGGAGCCGCTCCCGCGGGGCAGGCGCGGCCGGCCCGCGGGCCGGGAGGCGGCTGCCTAGGCCTCGGAGAACGGGCCGAAGCCGATGTGGCGCTTGGCCTCGGCCCCGATCTCGACGTAGCCGAGGGACTCGCCGGGGATCAGGGTCGACTTGCCCTTGCTGTCCACGAGCTTGAGCAGCGTCTTGTTCTCGATGGCCGCCGAGACGGAGGCGACGATCTCCTCCGGGTCCTGCGCCGAGTCGATGACCACCTCGCGGGCGACGTCCTTGATGCCGATCTTGATCTCCATGGGATCCCTTCCGTAGGTCAGCGCAGCTCGCGGCTGCCGTGTCGTGACCTCAGCCTACCCACGCGGGCGGGAGCCGGCGGCGGTGGACGCGCGATTTCGCTGAGCGCTAGCGGCCCCGGCGTCGGTCCGGCGCGTCAGGAGGCGCGGGGGCGGCGGCAGAGCTCGTCGTCGATCCCCGGGCCGGGGATCTGCGCCGAGGGGTAGTCGGAGGGCAGGCCGCGGGGCGGGAGCGCCGCGTCGGGGCCGGCGCCTCGCCCGGCTGCCGCGGCGTCGGGCCCGGTGCCCCGCCCTGCCGCCGCGGCGTCGCGTCCCTGGTCCGCGGCCGCGACGCCCGGGCGCCGGTCCGCGGGCCGCTCCTCGGGCTCGACCTCGAGGTCGTACAGCGCCTCGATCGCGGAGAAGAACTCGTCCTCGCGCCCGGCCGCGGCGAGCTTGCGCGCCTTGACCATGGGCGTGTGCAGCAGCGAGTGCATCATGCGCCGCATCGCGAACTCGAGCTGGTCCGACTGCGCGCCGCAGCCGTACTGCCCGCGCACCTTCTCCATCTCGGAGTCCAGGATGGCCATGGTGTGCCGCCGCAGCGCCACGATCGCCGTGTCCACCGAGCGCTCGCTGCGGTGGGTCGCGAAGTCCGCGGCGGCCCGGTCGACGATCCGGCGGGCGGCCTCGACCGACTCGACCGTCTCCTCGGGCGCGGCCAGCCGCACCGACTCCAGGGTGATGAGCTCGACGCCGTCGAGGTCCGCCACCGAGGGGTCGAAGTCCCGGGTCAGCGCCAGGTCCACGACGACGCGCGGCCCCTCCGGCAGCGCCGCGGCCGCGATGGGCGCCGAGCCGCCGCTGCAGCCGATGATGATGTCCGCCCCGCTCATGGCCTCGCGCAGGTCCTCGCGCTCGACCGGCGCGCCGCCGCGCTTGTCCGTGAACTCGCGCGCGCGGCCCGAGCCGGAGTAGACCAGGACGTCGGCGCAGCCGCGCTCCGCGAGGGCGGCCATGGTCGCCCCGGCGTAGGCGCCCGTGCCGAAGACGAGCGCGCGGGCGCCGTCCCAGCGGGTGGGGGAGACGTCCTCGGCGAGGTCCAGGGCGACCGAGACGATGGATCGCCCGCGCTCGCCGAGCGAGGTCTGGGTCCCGACCGCCCGGGCGGTGCGGGCCGCGGACTCGAAGAGGCGGATGAGCTCGCCGGAGGCCGCGGAGGCGCCCTGGGCGTCGATCAGCGCCCGGCGCACCTGGCCGGTGATCTCGCGCTCGCCGACCACCGCGGACTCGAGCCCGGAGACGACCGTGAACAGGTGGGCGGCGGCGTCCTCCTCGCGGTGCAGCTCGAGCGAGTCGGCGACGAACCCGGCGTCGAGCCCGGCGGAGCGGGAGATCTTGGCCACGAGGGCCTCGACGCAGTCCTCGACCGCGCCGGGGCGGGAGGGGGCCTCGGCGTAGAGCTCGAGGCGGTTGCAGGTCGAGAGGGTGACCAGGCCCTCGAGGGGGCCGTGGGTCACCAGGGCATGGGGGAGCGCGTCGATCCCCGTGGACAACCTGGCCACAGTGTTGAGATCGACGTTCCGGTGCGATGCGACGAGCGTAAAGAGAACCACGACTCGTTCATAATAACCGCGCCCGGAGCCCGGGGCGAACCGCCTCGGATGTGATCTGGGAGATGCCCGGGGTGCCGCCGGCGGGGTGGTGCTCGCGCCCGGGGAGGGCGGTGCGGGAGACCTCGGCCACACCCGGGCGCGTGACGCGCGAGACATCCGCCGCCGGGCGACACCCTGTCGCAAAAATCCGCTCCGATACTTGGCACAATGGAGGCACTATGACGACATCGGGATCCTCGCCTCGCGCACTGCTCACGGACGACCAGCTCACCCACCTTCCGGAGGCGCACCCGCTGCGCAGCGGCGGCACGGCGAGCTCGCCGATGATCCGCGCCATGTGCGGCGACCGCCCCGAGACGCCGCCGGTGTGGTTCATGCGCCAGGCCGGCCGCTCGCTGCCCGAGTACCGCGAGGCCCGCGAGGGCACGGGAATGCTCGAGGCCTGCCTGACCCCCGAGCTCGCCGCCGAGATCACCCTGCAGCCGGTCCGCCGCCACGGCGTCGACGCCGCGATCTTCTTCTCCGACATCGTGGTCCCGCTCAAGCTCGCGGGCCTCGACGTCGACATCGTCCCCGGCCGCGGCCCCGTGATGGGCACCGCCTACCGCACCGCCGAGCAGATCGCCGCGCTGCCCGAGATCCCCGACTCGGCCTTCGACCCGATCCGCGAGGCTGTCCGCCTGACCGTGGAGCAGCTCGGCGGGACCCCGCTCATCGGCTTCGCCGGAGCACCCTTCACCGTGGCCGCCTACATGGTCGAGGGCGGGCCCTCCCGCGACCACCTGCTCCCGCGCACCATGATGCACCGGGACCCCGAGGCCTGGGCCGCGCTCGCGGAGTGGACCGCCCGCACGGCCGGGCGCTTCCTCGCCGCGCAGATCGAGGCCGGGGCGAGCGCCGTCCAGCTCTTCGACTCCTGGGCCGGCTCCCTCCCCGAGCGGGACTACCGCCGCCACGTGCTGCCGTACTCGGCGCAGGCGCTCGCGGCGGTCGAGCACTACGGCGTGCCGCGCGTGCACTTCGGCACCGGGACCGGCGAGCTGCTGCCGGCGATGAAGGAGGCGGGGGCCGACGTCGTCGGCGTCGACTACCGCCTGGACCTCGACGAGGCCGCGCGCCGGCTGGGCCCGGACACGCCGCTGCAGGGGAACATCGACCCGGCCCTGCTGGATGCGGGGTGGGAGGTTCTGCGCGAGCACGCGGTGGACGTACTCTCGAGGGGGAGGGCCGCCGTCTCGCACGTGGTGAACCTCGGGCACGGCGTTCCCCCCGGGACGGATCCCACCGTGCTGACCCGCCTCGTCGACCTCATCCACGGAAGAGAGCCAGATGCCCCAGAACGCTGAGTCGATCGGCAGCGCCGCCACCCTCAAGTCCGCCGAGGAGGCGCGCCCGCGGGGCATCGGAGCCCGACGCCGGCGCGCACCGCCGTGGTCATCGGCGGCGGGGTCGCGGGCCTGGTGGCCGCGCGGGACCTCGCCGAGCGGGGCCTGCGGGTCGTGCTCACCGAGGCCAAGGACCACTTCGGCGGGTCGGTGGGCGCGCACCGGGTCGGGGGCATGATCCTCGACTCCGGGGCGGAGTCCTTCGCGACCCGCAACTCCTCGGTCTCCGACCTGATCGAGGAGCTCGGCCTGTCCGAGGCGGCCGTCTCCCCCCGCCGGGCCGGGTCGTGGCTGCACCTGCCCTCCGGGCCGCTCCCGATGCCGTCCTCCGGCATCCTGGGCATCCCCGCGAACCCGCGGGACCCCGAGCTCGCCGGCGCGCTGACCCCCGCCGGCCGGCGCCGCGCCGCGCTGGACCGGATCATCCCCTCCTCCACGGGCTTCAACACCCGCTCGCTCGGCGCCCTGGTGCGCGCCCGGATGGGCCGGCAGGTCCTGGAGAACCTGGTCGCCCCGGTGACCATGGGCATCCACTCCAGCCACCCGGACCAGCTCGACGTCGACGTCGTGGCCCCGGGCCTGCGCGCCGGCATCCGCCAGTTCGGCTCCTTGGGCGCCGCCGCCGCCGTGCTGCGGGCCCGCTCGCCCGCGGGCTCCCAGGTCGGCGGCCTCGTCGGGGGGATGAACCAGCTCTCCGAGGCCCTGGTCGCGGACCTCTCGCGGCGCGGGGTGCGGCTGCTGTCCAGCAGCGAGGTCATCGCCGTCGACCGCGACGAGGCGGACGGGCGCTGGATGGTCATCCGCCGCCAGACGGGCGGGACCGGCAAGCGCTCCGTCATCAGCGGCGACGTCCTGGTCATCGCGACCGACGGCCCCACCGCCGTGCGCCTGCTGGGCAGCCGCGTCCCCGCGGAGCGCCTGCCGCAGGTGCGTCCGGGCCAGGAGATCGCGCTGGCCACGCTGGTGCTCGACGAGCCGCGGCTCAATGATGCCCCGCGCGGCACCGGCGTCCTGATCAGCGAGAAGGTCCGGGAGGTCCGCGCCAAGGCCCTGACCCACGCGAACGTCAAGTGGGACTGGATCGCCGAGCGCGCCGGGTCCGACCGGCACGTGCTCCGGCTCTCCTACGGCCGGGACTCGGCCGCGGGGGAGCAGGGCGTCGCCGAGCTGTCCCTGCCGGACGAGCAGCTGATCGCCCTGGCGCTGCACGACGCCGCCCGGATCATGGGCGTGCCGCTGGGCCGGGGGCAGCTGGTCGACGCCGACGTCGTGCGCTGGCGCGCGGCGATGCCGCGCATCCCGGAGGGGCACGAGGACAAGGTGCGCACCTTCCGCAGCAGTCTCGCGGGGGAGGACCGGCTGGCCGTCGTCGGCGCCTGGGTCTCCGGGACCGGGCTGGCCTCGCTGATCCCGGACGCCCGTCGCGTCGTCGCCGGGCTGGACCTCGAGGCCAAGGAGCCGCCCGCGCCGCCCGCGGAGCCGGCGTCCCCGGCCGCGGAGGAGGCCCCGGAGCAGCCCGCCGGGAAGGCCGAGCGGCCGCCCGCCGAGCCGTCCCCGCCGGCGGGCCCCGGCACCCCCGGGGGGAGCTGACCCGGCCCCGGGGACGCCCGCCCACCACACACACCACAGCGGTCGGACCATCGTCCGACGAGGAGCGCCCCCGGCCACGAGCCGGGCGCCGAGGAAAGGAACGAGTCACCCATGACCGATCAGCAGACCGCCCCCGCCGACTCGCGCGCTGCGAGCGGCGACGACCGGCTCTACTACGCCCTCTACACCGTCTTCGCCCGCCGCGACGGCCGCTCGGAGGCGGCCGGCTCCGAGGCCGCCGTCGCCGAGTACGCCCGCCTCGCCGAGGAGCTCGCCGCCGAGGACGTGACCCTGCGCGGCACCTACGACGTCTCCGGCATGCGGGACAACGCCGACGTCATGGTCTGGCTGCACGGCGAGCACCCCGAGGCCCTCCAGGCCGCGGTCCGCCGCATCCGCCGCACCGAGCTGTTCGAGGCCACCGAGATCGTGTGGTCCACCATGGGCGTGCACCGCGACGCCGAGTTCACCCGCCGCCACGCCCCGTCCTTCGCCAAGGGCATCCCGCCGGAGACCTGGGTGTGCGTCTACCCGTTCGTCCGCTCCTGGGAGTGGTACTACATGAACTCCGAGCGCCGCTCCGAGATGCTGAAGAACCACGGCATGAAGGGCTCGGCCTACCCCCAGGTCCTGCCCAACACCATCGCGACCTTCGGCCTCAACGACTACGAGTGGGTCCTGGCGCTGGAGGCCCCCGAGCTGGTGGACTTCGTGGACATGATGCGCACCTTCCGGAACACCGAGGCGCGCCTGCACGTGCGCGAGGAGACCCCGTTCTACACCGGCCGCCGGATCGAGGCCGCCGAGGTCGCGGAGGTGCTGCGATGAGCCCCCTGCGCACCTCTCCCATCCCCGACGTCACGGACCCGGAGAACACTGCCAGCAACGGCCCGGCCAGCGTCGAGGACGCCGCCGAGTTCACCTCCGAGGAGACTCTGACCCGGCCCCGCGCCCAGGCTCCCGAGCCCTACGACGCCGTGATCCTCTCCTCCTTCGGCGGCCCCGAGGGCCAGGAGGACGTCATCCCCTTCCTGCGCAACGTGACCCGCGGCCGCGGCATCCCGGACGAGCGCCTCGAGGAGGTGGCCACCCACTACCGCGCCAACGGCGGGGTGAGCCCCATCAACGAGCAGAACCGCGCGCTGCTGGCGGCCCTGCGCGAGGAGCTCGCGCGCAGCGGCCCGGAGATCCCCGTGCTGTGGGCCAACCGCAACTGGGACCCGTACGTGGCCGACGTCGTCAGGGACGCCCACGAGCGCGGCTACCGCAAGCTGCTCGTGCTGCCCACCAGCGCCTACCCCGGCTACTCCAGCTGCCGGCAGTACCGGGAGGACTACGGCGTCGCGCTCGCCGAGCTCGGGCTGGAGGACGAGCTGCAGGTCGACAAGGTCCGTCAGCACTACGACGCCCCCGGCTTCATCGGCGCCTTCACCGAGGGCCTTCTCGAGGGACTGCGGGAGCTGCGGGCCAAGCTCGACACCGCGCCGTCGCGCGCCGCGGGCAACGGCCGCATCCGCATCATGTTCTGCACCCACTCGGTGCCGACCACCGCGGCGAACGAGGCCGGCCCGCGCGGGGTCGACTACGAGGGCGGCTCGGCCTACGTCGAGAAGCACCTCGAGGCCGCGCGAGCGATCCTGCGCGACGTCGAGGCCGCCGAGCCCGAGCTGCTGGCCGGCTGCGACTGGGAGCTGGTCTACCAGTCCCGCTCCGGCGCGCCGAGCACGCCGTGGCTCGAGCCGGACGTCAACGACGCGCTCGAGGCCCTCAAGGGCGCCGTGGACGGCGTCGCCATGGTCCCGCTCGGCTTCGTCTCGGACCACATGGAGGTCAAGTGGGACCTCGATACCGAGGCCATGGAGACCTGCGAGGAGCTCGGCCTGCAGGCCGTGCGGACCCCGACGCCGGGCACCCACCCGGCCTACGTGCGCTCGCTCCGGGACCTCATCGCGGAGCGGGTCGCCTCCACGGCCCCCTCGCAGGACCCGGCCGAGCTCGAGCGGCGGCGGATCGGCGCGTGCGGCGGCCGCGGCTGGTTCGACCGCTGCAACCCCGACTGCTGCCTGTCCGCGGCGCGCGCGGCCACGCCGGTGATCGCGAACTACGAAGGAGCCCGATGACGCCCATCCGGGTGGGGACGCGCGGCTCGGCCCTGGCCACCACGCAGTCCCGGCACATCGCCGAGCGCCTCGACGCCGCCGGTGCGCCCGCCGAGCTGAAGATCGTCACCACCACCGGCGACGTGACCTCCGGCTCGCTCGCGCAGCTCGGCGGCACCGGGGTCTTCGCGGCCGCGCTGCGCCAGGAGCTGCTGGGCGGGTCCGTGGACGTCGCGGTGCACTCGCTGAAGGACCTGCCGACCAAGGACCTCTTCGATGGCGAGCTCTCGCTGATCTACCCCGTGCGGGAGGACCCGCGCGACGTCCTGGTGGCCCGGGACGGCCTGGACCTGGACGGGCTGCCGGCGGGCGCCCGGATCGGCACCGGCTCCCCGCGGCGGGCGGCCCAGCTGCGGATCCTCCGGCCCGACTGCCAGGTCGTGGACATCCGCGGCAACGTGGGCACCCGGCTGTCCCGCGTGGCCGGGCTGGAGCGCTTCGCGGCCGACGACACCGGCGTGGGCCGGGGCACCCACGGTGACCTCGACGCCGTCGTGCTCGCGGCCGCGGGCCTGGCCCGGCTGGGTCTGAGCGAGGTCGGCACCGACTTCCTCGACCCGCACCGGGTGCTGCCGGCCGCCGGGCAGGGCTGCCTCGCGATCGAGTACCGGACCCGCTCCACGCCCGAGGAGGTGCTCGCCGCGATCCGCTCGCTCGAGCACGCCGAGACGGCGCTCGCGGTCCAGGCGGAGCGGGCGCTGCTGCTCCGGCTCGAGGCCGGGTGCGCCGCGCCCATCGGCGCGTTCGCCCGGCTGGAGGGGAAGGAGCTCGCGCTCGACGCCGTCGTGGCCGACCCGCGCGGCGGCGAGGTCCTGCGGGAGCGGGCCCTCGCCCCGGTCGCCACCTCGGAGGAGGCCCGGGCCCTCGGCACGCGCGTCGCGGAGACCCTCCTGGGCCGCGGGGCCGACCGCTACACCGACCGGACCTCCTGATGCCCGGCGGCCGGGACGGCGGGCGGGCGCCGCGGGACCGCACCGCGGGGTCGCCCGCGCGGCCCGCCGAGGTCCTGGTGACCCGCCTGCCCGGGCCCGCCGGCGAGCTGACGGCCCTGCTGCGGAGGCGGGGCACGACGTCGTCCTGGCACCCCTGCGCGAGGCGAGCCTCCCGGGGAGGCCGCGGCTGCCGCGGCCGCCGAGGTGGTCCGGGCCGGCCGCTTCGACGCCGTGACCTTCACCAGCGCCAACGGCGTCCTGGGCCTGGCCGCGATCCTCGGCGGGGAGCTCGCCGGGCCGCTCGCGGGGCGCAGGTGCGCTGCGTGGGACGGGCGACGGCCCGCGCCGCCGGGAGGCCGGACTCGAGCCGGCGCCCGCCCCGCGCCGGGAGACGCGGCAGGGCTACTGGCCGAGTGGGACGCGCCGCGCGGGCCCGCAGCCGGTGGCGCGCCCGCCGACGTCGTCCGCGCGCCCGCCGCCGTCGGCCCGGGGACGCTCCGACGCCGTCGGTCCGGGGACGCTCCGGACGCCGTCGCCCCGGGGACTCGCCCGCGTCCGGCGCGCGGCGGACGGTCCTCTGCGTCCACGGCGAGCCGCACCGGCCCGAGCTGGCGCGCGGCCTGCGCGAGCGGGGCTGCGGGTCGAGGAGGTCGTCGTCTACGAGATGGTCGCCTTCCCGCCGAGCGGCCGCTCGCGCCCGCCCACCGCGCCCCCGGTCCCGGCGGGCCGGTGCCCGTCCTGGACCCCGCCGCCACCGCGGCGCACCTGGCCAGGCGGGGGCCCGACGTCGTCGTGGCGACCCCCGCGCCTGATCGAGGCGCTCCTGGGCTGCGGCCCTGTGGGCGCCCCGGTGGTCTGCATCGGCGAGACCACGGCCGCGCGCGCCGCCGCGCTGGGCCTGCCCTCCGTCACCGCCGCCAGCCCCGCACCCCGCGACCTTCTGGCCGCCGTCCGCGAGGCCCTGGCCGCGGCCCCGGCCGCCGGGCCCCCGCGCCCCTCAGACACCACGCACATCCGACAGCAGAAGGGATCGTCATGACCCACCCGAACCGCGAGACCGGCCCGCGCGAGGCCGCCGAGCTGATCCGCCGCCCCCGCCGCCTGCGCACGAGCCCCGCGATGCGCGACCTCGTCGCCGAGTACCGGCTGCACCCCGAGGACCTCATCCAGGTCCTGTTCGTCCGCGACGGCATCGAGGAGCCGGCCGAGATCTCCTCGATGCCCGGCCAGTACCAGCACACCCTGGCCAGCGTTCTGGAGGCGGTGCGCCGCGCCGAGGCCGCCGGGGTGCGCTGCGTCGACCTCTTCGGCGTCCCGCGCGAGGAGGACAAGGACGCGGACGGCTCGGCGGCCTGGCACCCGGAGGGCATCCTGAACCGGGCCATCCGGGCGATCCGCGAGGAGTTCGGCGACCGCCTGGTGATCATGGCGGACACGTGCCTCGACGAGTTCACCGACCACGGCCACTGCGGCCCGCTGACCACCGATCCGAAGGGCCGCACGGTCGTGGACAACGACGCCAGCGTCGCCCTCTACCGCCGGATGGCGGTCTCCCAGGCGGAGGCCGGGGCGCACGTGGTGAGCCCCTCCGGTATGATGGACGGACAGATCGCGGGCATCCGCGAGGCGCTGGACGCCGCCGGGTTCGCGGACGTCTCCGTGATGGCCTACTCCGCCAAGTACGCCTCGGCCTTCTTCGGGCCCTTCCGCGACGCCGTCGGCTCCTCGCTGACCGGGGACCGCAAGACCTACCAGCAGGACCCGGCCAACCGCCGCGAGTCGCTGCTGGAGGCCCGGCTCGACGTCGAGGAGGGAGCGGACATGGTCATGGTCAAGCCGGCCCTGGCCTACCTCGACATCCTGCGCGAGGTCGCCGAGGAGTCGCCCGTCCCGGTCGCCGCGTACCACGTCTCGGGCGAGTACGCGATGATCGAGGCCGCCGCCGCCAACGGGTGGGTGGACCGGGAGCGGATCGTCCTGGAGTCGCTCACCTCGATCCGCCGCGCCGGCGCGGACATGATCCTGACCTACTACGCGACCGAGGTCGCGGAATGGCTGCGCGACGGGCGGCGTTGACTCCCAGGAGGACGACGCCGGCCCCGCCGCACCCACCGGGCCGCCGGACACCGACCCGGCGGCCCCGCACACACCGGACCACACAGACCATGAGGAGCACACCGTGACCGTTTCCCAGGACCTCTTCGACCGTTCCCGCCGGGTGATCCCCGGCGGCGTCAACTCGCCCGTCCGGGCGTTCAACTCGGTGGGCGGGACCCCGCCCTTCCTGGTCGAGGCGGACGGGCCCTACGTGACCGACGCCGACGGCTTCGAGTACGTGGACCTCGTCTGCTCGTGGGGCCCGGCGCTGCTGGGGCACCGCTACGAGCCGGTCATCGAGGCCGTGCACGCCGCCGTCGAGCGCGGGCTCTCCTTCGGCGCCTCGACGCCGGGGGAGACCGAGCTCGCCGAGCTCGTGGTGGACCGGCTCAACGCGGTCGCCACGGACGGCCCGGTCATCGACCAGCTGCGCCTGGTCTCGACCGGCACCGAGGCGACCATGACCTCGATCCGCCTGGCCCGCGGCTTCACCGGCCGGGACCTCATCATCAAGTTCGCCGGCTGCTACCACGGGCACGTCGACTCCCTGCTCTCCGAGGCGGGCTCCGGCGTCGCGACCCTGGCCCTGCCCGGCTCGGCCGGCGTCACCGAGGCCACGGCGGCCCAGACGATCGTGCTGCCCTACAACGACCTCGCCGCCGTCCGCGAGGCCTTCGCCCTGAACGAGGGCCGGATCGCCGCCGTGATCACCGAGTCCGCGCCCTGCAACATGGGCGTGGTGACCCCCGACGCCGACTTCAACCGCGGCCTGCGCGAGATCACCGCCGCGCACGGCGCCCTGCTGATCGTGGACGAGGTCCTGACCGGATTCCGCTCCTCCTCGGCCGGGTACTGGGGCCTGACCTCTCCCGAGCAGGGCGGCTGGGCGCCGGACATCTTCACCTTCGGCAAGGTCATCGGCGGCGGCATGCCCATCGCCGCGCTCGGCGGGCGCCGCGAGGTCATGGAGCACCTCGCGCCCACCGGCCCGGTCTACCAGGCCGGCACGCTGTCCGGGAACCCGCTCTCGGTGGCCGCGGGCCTGACGACGCTGCGCCACGCGGGACCCGAGGTCTACGAGACGATCGACGCCCGCTCGCTGCAGCTGCAGCGCGAGCTGACCTCGGCCCTGGACGCCGAGGGCGTGGACCACTCGATCCAGACCGCGGGCAACATCTTCTCGCTCGCCTTCGGGACCGGGCGGACCGGGGTGCGCGGCTACGCCGACATCAAGGCCTCGGAGTCCTTCCGCTACCGGCCGTTCTTCCACTCGATGCTCTCCTCGGGCGTCTACCTCGCGCCCTCGCCCTACGAGGCGTGGTTCCTCTCCGCGGCGCACGACGACGCCGCGATGGACCGCATCGTCTCGGCCCTGCCCGCGGCGGCCCAGGCGGCCGCGGAGGCGACCCCGGGGGAGTAGCGACCGGGACGAGACCGGCCCCCTGACCTCCGCGGGTCAGGGGGCCGGTCTCGTCCGGGGCGGCTCAGGACCGGGCCGCTCAGGACCGGACCGGCCACTCGCCGTTGATGGTGGCCTGCTTCCCGATCTTGTCGAAGTACCGCTGCAGGTCCGCCGCCTGCTCCTTGGCCCACTCGACCTGGCGCCGGTGCAGCCCGCCCGAGTCCATGGCCAGCTGCGGGAACTTGGCCGTCATCGCGGTGGCCAGGCGCTCGGTGGCCAGGCAGTCGGCCGCGGAGGTGTGCGCGTTCTCCAGCTCGACGCCGTACTCCTCGCTCAGCACGCCCAGCGTCCGCTTGCCGCGGTGGTACTTGTCCACCTGCTTGTTCAGCACGAGCGGGTCCAGGACCGGGTACGGGGTCAGCGGGGGCATCTCGTGGCGCTTGAGCTCGCGGTCCAGCACCGTGAAGTCGTAGGAGGCGTTGAAGGCGAAGACGGGCACGCCGTCGGCGAAGAGGCCGCCCAGCGCCGAGGCCAGCTCGTAGGCCACCTGCTTGACCGGGGCGCCCTCGGCCTGGGCCCGCTCGGTGCTCACCCCGTGCACGGCCGTGGCCTCCTCGGGGATGGGGACGCCCGGGTCGGCCAGCCACTCGCCGTGCCGCAGCACCTCGCCGTCGGGCGCGACCAGGATCAGCGAGGCGGTCACGATGCGCGCCGTCAGCGGGTTGGGGCCCGTGGTCTCCAGGTCGAAGGTCGCGCGGGGGAGCTCGGTCCAGGGCCGCGACTCGGCGGCCGGGTTACTCGTCATGGCATCCACCGTACCGCGCCGCGTGCGGCGGCGTCGCGCTCGCCGACCCGGGTGCCTATTCTGTCAGTCGGCTGTGGTGAGATGGTCCCATGACCGTCCCGAGCACCCGCCCCGCCCCGCCGCGCGCCACCGCCCGCCTCGTGCTGGGGGCGCCGGGGACGGGCAAGACCTCCGGCCTGGTCCGCCGCGCCCTGGAGCACGTGGGCGAGGGGCGCCCGGCCGGGGAGATCCTGATGCTCGCGCCCTCCCGCCTCGCCGCGGACCGGCTGCGCGAGGGCTTCTCCGCGGCCCTCAGCGCCACGATCTCGACGCCGCCGGCCCGCGCCTGGCACTCCTACGCCTTCGACGTCCTGCGCCGCGCCCATTCCGCCTCGCTGCTGCCGGGGCTGCGCTTCGAGCCGCGGCTGCTCGCGGGCCCGGAGCAGGACGTGCTGATCGGGGAGATGCTCGAGGCCCACGCCGCGGGGCTGGGCTCCGTCCCGGACTGGCCGCAGGACCTCGCCGAGGCCCTGGGCACGCGCAGCTTCCGCCGCGAGATCCGCGAGTTCCTGGACCGCTGCGCGGAGTTCGACCTCGGCGCCGGGGAGGTCCGCGAGCTGGGCGAGCGGGCCGGCCGCCCGGAGTGGGTCGCTGCCGCGGACTTCCGGGTCGAGTACGAGCAGCTGCGCCGCCTGCGGATGCCCCAGGCCTACGACCCCTCGGCCCTGATCCACGAGGCCGCCGACTTCCTGGAGGCGACCCCCGGCTTCGTCGCCGAGGAGCACGAGCGGCTGCGGCTGATCCTCGTCGACGACGCCCAGGAGGCGACGCCGGCCGTCCTGCGCCTGCTCGCGGCCCTCCTGCCCGCGGGGTCGGCCGACCCTCCCGAGCTGGTCGTGACGGCCTGCACCGACACCGTGGTCCAGGGCTTCCGCGGCGCCCGCCCGGAGCAGCTGAGCGACCTCGGCGCGGCCCTGGGGGCCTACCCTCGCGTCGAGTCGGAGGCGCTGACGGTCCAGCACCGCCTCCCGCCGGCCCTGGGCGAGGCGTTCGGCCGCGTGGCGGAGCGGATCCCGGTGGTCGCGCGCCCGGCACGAGCGGCGCCCCGCCCCGGACCCGGCGGCCGCGGCGCGCGCGGGGGACCTGGAGGTCGCGCTCGTCGCCTCGGGCCAGCAGGAGCTGCGGCTGATCTCCGAGCGCATCCTGCAGGAGCACGTGCGCGGTGGCCGCCCGCTCGCGGACATGGCCGTCATCGTGCGCGACGGCGCCTCGCTGTCCCGCATCAAGCGGCACCTCGAGTCGGACGGCATCGCAGTCTCCATCCCCGTCGCGGAGACACCGCTGCGGGAGGAGCCGGCGGTGCGGCCGTTCCTGGACGCCCTGTGGATCGCGGCCGACGCCGGCCGGGGCGGGCGGCGCGGCGAGCCCGGGCGGGCGGCGGCGCGGACATCGAGCGCGCCCTGTCCCTGCTGACCTCCCGCCTCGGCGAGCAGGCCTGAGCCGGGTGCGCCGCCTGCGGCAGAGCCTGCGCGCCGCCGAGCTGCGCTCCGGCGGCCGGCGCGGCAGCGACGAGCTGATCCTCGCCGCCCTGGCCCCGGACCCGGCCGGGCCGGCGCGGAGCACCGGGCGGCGTCGGGCCCGGGGACCGAGCCTGCGCCGCGTGCGCCGCGTCCTGACCGCGGGGGCCGCCGCGCTGGAGGAGCCCGGCGCCACGGCCGAGTCGGTGCTCTGGGCGCTGTGGGAGGCCAGCGGGCTGGCCGTGGAGTGGGGAGGCTCTCGGCGTCCGGCGGCGCGGCCGGGGAGCGGGCGGACCGGGACCTGGACGCGATGGTCGAGCTGTTCGGCGCCGCGGAGCGCTACGTCGAGCAGCAGCCCGGCGCCGGGGCGCGAGTTCCTCGAGTACCTGGACAGCCAGGACCTGCCCATGGACACCCTGGCCCCGCAGCCACCGCGCGGCCCTCGGTGGCGCTGGCCACCCCGGCGTCGGCGGCCGGGCGGGAGTGGGGATGGGTCCACGTGGCGGCGGTCCAGCAGGGCACCTGGCCCAACACGACGCTGCGCGGCGGGCTGCTGGCCACCACGGAGCTGAGCGACGTCGTGACGCTGGGCTGAGCGGGCGGCGGCGGCGACCCACCGCACGCCTGCGCGAGACCCGGTACGACGAGCTGCGCACCTTCGCCACGGCCGTCTCGCGGGCGCGGGAGAAGCTGGTGGTCAGCGCCGTGTCCAACGCGGAGAGGAGCCCAGCGAGTTCCTCGACGTGCTCGCCCCGCAGCAGCTCGACGGCGCGGGCCTCACCGAGGTGCGCCGGCCCATGACCCTGCGCGGGCTGGTCGCCGAGCTGCGGCTCGCGGCGCAGGATTCAGCCCGCCCGAGCGCGCGCGGGCGGCAGCGCGCAGCCTGGCCCGGATGGCCGCGGAAGGGGCGGACGACGCCGCCGGCGCGCGCCCCGGCCCGTGCCCGGCGCCGCCCCGCCGACTGGTGGGGCCTGGCGCCCTGACGGACGGCGCGCGGTCCTGTCCGCGGAGGCCGGTCCCGTCCGCCCTCGCGGCTGGAGACGATCAGCCGCTCGCCGCTGGACTGGTTCGTCGCGGCCTCGGGCGGGAGGCGGCGACCGACCTGTCCCGGTCCGTGGGCACCCTCATCCACGAGATCGCCCAGGACATGCCGGAGGCGGCGGGGCACGAGCTGCTGGCCGAGCTGGAGCGGCGCTTCGGCCGGCTGGGCCTCCCGGCGACCTGGAGACCGAGCAGACCTACGAGCGCGCGCGGACCATGCTGCGGAAGTTCGCGGCGTACGCGCGGTCGACGTCCGGCAGGCGCTGGGGCGGCGGCTGGTCGGCGTCGAGGGCGCCTTCAGCGTGCTGGTCCCAGGGCCCGCGCGGCGGCGCTGACGGGGCGGGTGGACCGGCTGGAGGTCGACGCGCTCGGCCGCTACGTGGTCATCGACCTCAAGACCGGTAAGAGCGCGCCGACCAAGGCGGAGGTCGCGCGGCACCCGCAGCTGGCGGCCTACCAGGTCGCGCTCGCGGCCGGGGCCGGGCCGCGATGGCGGAGGACGCGGCGGCGGGGCGCCGGCGCCCGAGGACGCGGCACCGGGGGACGCGGCGGCCGGGACCCCGACCGCCCCGCCGCCCGGGCACGGGGCCGCGGAGACCCACGCCGCCACCCCACCCGGCGCCCCGCCGGAGCCGGTGGAGCTCGACGGCGCCCGCCTCACCGAGCTCTCCGGCGGCGCCGCCCTGGTCCAGCTCGGCACCTCCGTCAAGAACTACTCCGCCCAGGGCCAGCCGCCCCTGGGGGAGGAGGACGGCTGGGCGGTGGAGCTCGTCCAGCGCTGCGCCGAGCTCATCGCCCACGAGCGGTTCCAGGCGCGGCACGACGCCGGCCGCTCCGGCGGCTACGGCCTGCCCTGCCGGCTCCCCGACATCTGTCCCATCTGCGCCCGAGGAAGGCAGGTCACGCAGCCGTGAGCACCGCAGAGACCCGAGGCCAGCGGCCCCCCGAGGCACCCGAGCGCGAGCCCGGGCCCGACGCCGTCGACGCCCCCGAGCCCGACGCCGCGGCCGCCCGCGCGCCGCGGATCAGCCCGGAGGAGATCGCCCGCGCCCTGGGCCGCCCGCTGCCCACCGCCGAGCAGTCGGCGATCATCAGCGCGGACCTGAGCCCGCGCCTGGTCGTGGCCGGGGCGGGCTCCGGCAAGACCGCGACCATGGTGGACCGCGTGGTCTGGCTGGTGGTCAACGGGATGGTCCGCCCCGAGGAGGTCCTCGGGGTGACGTTCACGACCAAGGCCGCCGGCGAGCTGCGCCACCGCATGAGCGCACGCCTCGCCCAGCTGGCCGAGGCCGGCCTCTACTCGGCCGGGTCGGACGCGGACGAGCCGGTGCTCGACCCCACGGTCAGCACCTACCACTCCTACGCCAAGTCCCTCGTGGCGGAGTACGGCCTGCGCATCGGCATCGAGCGTGACGTCACCCAGCTGGGCCAGGCCCAGTGCTACCAGCTGGCCGCGCAGATCGTGGAGAACTGGGACGGCGAGGTCCCCGAGCGGATGCCCGCGGCCTCGACGCTGGTCGGGGCCGTGCTCCAGCTCGCCGGCGAGTGCGCCGAGCACCTGCGGGAGCCGGGCGAGGTCCACGCCGCCTGCGCCGAGCTCGCCGGGCGCCTGCGGGCCCTGCCCAACGAGCACCCCAAGAAGCTGAAGAAGGAGGAGCGGGCGCGCAACGAGGCCCTGCCCCGCCTGGAGACCAAGATGCTGGTCGCGCAGCTGACCGAGCGCTACCAGCGCGTCAAGAAGGCGATGCAGGTCATGGACTTCGGGGACCTCCTGGCCGACGCCGCGACCCTCGCCCGCACCGTGCCCACGGTGGGCCGGGAGCAGCGCCAGCTCTACCGCGTCGTGCTGCTGGACGAGTTCCAGGACACCTCGCACGCGCAGATGGTGCTGTTCTCCGAGCTGTTCGGCGGCGGGCACAGCGTCATGGCCGTGGGCGACCCCAAGCAGTCGATCTACGGCTTCCGCGGGGCCTCGGAGGGTCAGCTCTTCGACTTCTACCGGTACTTCCCCAGCCCGGACCCCCGGCCGGGGTACCTCACGGTGGCCTGGCGGAACGGCAGCCGCATCCTCGCCGCGGCGAACCTGGTCGCGCACCCGCTCTCCGAGCCGCTGCCGTGGGCCCGCTCGGAGCGGGCGATCGAGGTCCCGGACCTGGTCGAGCGCCCCGAGCCGGAGGACGGCCGGGTGCTGGTGGGCACCTGGGCGACGGAGACCGAGGAGGCCGAGGCGCTGGTCGAGCGGATCCGGCGCGGCCGCCAGGACCGCGACGCCGCGGGCGAGGAGCCCGCGAGCGCGGCCGTGCTCTGCCGGGCCCGCCGCCAGCTGGAGACGGTCCGCCTCGAGTGCGAGCGCGTCGGGGTGCCCTACGAGCTCGTGGGCCTCGGCGGGCTGCTGGAGTCCCCCGAGGTGCTCGACGTCGTCGCGACCCTGCGGGTGCTCTCGGACCCCTCGCGCTCGGACGCGCTCATGCGGCTGCTGGCCGGGGCGCGCTGGCGCATCGGCCCGCGGGACCTCATGGCGCTCAACGACTGGGCCGGCTTCCTGGCCCGCCGGCGCCGGCAGAGCATCGCCTCGGGGATGGCCGAGGACCTCGAGACCCCGGAGGGCGAGGCGCCGGGCGAGGCCGGCCGCGGTGGGGACGGCCCGGACGCGGGCCCGGGCGACGCCGTCCCGGACCGGGGCGCCGACGCCGCGCCCGACGCCGCCCGCCGCCTCGAGGAGCTCCTGCGCTCCGGCGGGGGCGAGGCGAGCGAGGGCTCGAGCCTGGTCGAGGCCCTCGAGACCCTGCCCCGCCCGGGCTGGGTCTCGGCCAAGGGGCGCGGTCTGAGCGAGGAGGCGCGGGGTCGCCTGGAGCGGCTGGCCGCCGAGCTCGAGGAGCTGCGCGGCTACCTGGGCGAGGACCTGACCTCGCTGCTGTACCACGTCGAGCGGGTGACCCTGCTCGACGTCGAGCTCGCCTCCAAGCCCGGCCGGGACGTGCACACCGCCCGCGCCCACCTCGACGCCTTCTACCAGGCGGCCGCGGAGTACTGCGCGAGCGCGCCCCGGGTCGCGGCGAGCCTCGACGTCGGCGCCTCGACCGGCTTCGCGGAGGCCGGGGAGGGGGCGCCGGCGGGCCTGGTCATCCCGGAGGTGCGCGAGCACCGCTACACGGTGACCTCCTCGGCGACCGGCGTCACCGCGTTCCTCGCCTGGCTCGAGGCGGCCCTGGCCGAGGAGGGCGGCCTGGCCGCGCCCGCCGCGCCCGGCGGCGGCGGGGCCGTGCAGCTGCTCACCGTCCACGGCTCCAAGGGCCTGGAGTGGGACGAGGTGTACCTGCACGGGATGAACGCCGGCACCTTCCCCACGGACCAGCGCGACGAGTGGCTCAAGCAGCCCGGCGCCCTGCCCTGGCCGCTGCGGGGCGACGCCGCGCACCTGCCGGCCTGGGACACCGAGGTCGGCAGCACCGGGGAGCTGCAGGAGCGCTGGGCCGAGTTCACGGAGCACAACGACCTGCGCACCGTCGCCGAGGAGCGCCGCCTGGCCTACGTGGCGCTGACCCGCGCCAAGAGCCGCCTGATGCTGGGCGGCAGCCGCTGGATCGGGGCCTCGGCCCGCCCGCGGGAGGGCTCCCTGTTCGTCCGGGAGATCCTGGACGGCGCCGCGGCCTGGGGCCTGCCGGTCGAGACCGTGCACGAGGAGCCAGCCCCGCCGGAGGGCGCCGAGAACCCGCAGGCCGGCACCGTGCTCGCGGCGCTCTGGCCCTTCGACCCGCTGACCCGCCCGCACGTGAGCGAGTGGGCGGAGGAGGAGCCCCTGGACGCCCTGGCCTTCGAGCCCGACGCCGGCCGCGCGGCCCTCGACCCCGGGCCGGTGCTCAGCCGCCGCGGCCGGCGCCCGCTCAGCCGAAGGCGAGCGTGGGCAGGTCCACGATGTGCGCCCCGCCGTCGACCACGAGCGTCGCCCCGTGGACGTAGGCGGCGTCCGGGCCGAGGAGGAAGGCCACGGTGCCCGCGACGTCGTCGGGCTCGGCGGGGCGCCGCAGCGGCACGTCGCGGGTGACCCGGGCGTACGCCTCCTCGACGTCCCCGGCCCCGCCCTCCCGGACCAGCAGCGCCATCTCCTCGTCGGCCATCGGGGTGCGCACCCAGCCGGGGCAGACGGCGTTGGCGCGCACGCCCCGGTGGCCGTAGTCGCGGGCCACGGAGCGCATCAGCCCGATCACCGCGTGCTTGCCGACCGTGTACCCGGCGGTCTCCGGCCCGGCGCGCAGGCCGGCCAGGGAGGAGACGAAGACGATCGAGCCCCCGCCCGCCGCGAGCGCGGGCAGCACGGCCCGGGCGGTCGCGAAGGCCGTGGTGAGGTTCCCGTCGATGCTCGCGCGCCAGGCGGCGTCGTCGGTCTCCCCCACCGTGGCGAAGCCGTGGCCCCCGGCGTTGGCGACGACGCGGTCCAGCCGGCCGTGCTCGGCCACGACGGCCTCGACCAGGGCCGCCATCCCCGCCCCGTCCGCGACGTCGGCGGCGCGGGCCCCGATCAGCCCGTGCCCGGCGGCCCCCCGGCCCAGGGCTCGCGCCGGCGGCCCACGACGACGACGCGGTCGCCCTCCTCGGCGAGCCGGCGGGCGATGGCCGCACCGATCCCGGTGCCGCCGCCGGTGACCAGCGCGACGCCGGGGTGCGGCGGCGCCCGCCGCCCGGGGCGGGGTGGGCTCCTGCGCCTCGCCCACGCCCGTCACGCCTCGGTCCGGTTGAGGATCTCGGCGCGGGCGCCGGCGGGGAAGTTGACGGTCCGGGCGGCGTCGAACCCCTCGTTGCCGAAGATCTTGCCGTCCGTGCGCATCTCCCGGAGGTCGATGAGCAGCAGGCCGAGGGTGGGCACGATCTTCTCGCGCCACACGAACAGCATGAGGTCCTCGCGGAGGGCGACGGCGGCGTAGGCGTCGGTGTCCGCCAGGCCGGCCTCGACGCCGCCGATGCAGTGCCAGGTGTACAGCCCGGGCGTGAGGTAGATGTGCTCGTAGGACTCGTTCGGGGAGTAGGTGTAGCGATTGCGCAGGCCTACGAGCCGGTCCGTGGGCGCGTGGAGCGGGGCACCGGCGTCGCCCGCGCCCTCGATGCGGCCGTGGCGGACCCGGGTGGTCACCGCGGTCGGCTCCCGCCCCTGCTGGACGCGCGTCCACGCCGACTCGCGGCGCTCCTCCTCGGCCGGGAGCCGCCCCTCGACGACCGTGACCAGGCCCTGCTCGAGGTCGAGGACGAAGCTGGTGGACACGTCCTCGGCCGTGACGCCGTCCACGAGGGCGACCCCCTCCCGGACGGAGGTCACCCGGACGGCGACCTCCTCGGCCCCGTCCCAGCTCGCGGCGCCGGAGCCGACCGCGAGCTCGATCGCCGGACCGTCCTCGAAGACCAGGCGGTGGCGGGTGCCGTCGAGGGTCTGCACGGGGGTGAGGATGTTGGCGTCCGGGGCGAATCCTTCGCCCAGGGCCCCGACGGAGATGAATGCGGCGTCGTTCATGGCGTGCCTCTCGGATCGGCGGTCGGTGGCCGGGGCGCCGCGGCCGAGCCCGTCGGCCGCCGCGCCCCGTTGCCGGCCATCGTATGACGCCGGTCACCCCGGTGGCCTAGGATCGGTGTGCACGCCGGTTGGTCGCCTGAGCAGAGGACGACGCCGAGGGGCCCCGAAGGCCGGCCCGGCGTGACACCCGCCCCAGTGCCGTGGCTCCGGCGATGACGCCCCCGCGTCACATCCGGGAACCGCCCGGGGCCGCGTGATGGAGTGGAATCCCGCCCGACGACGCCGCACGGCCCGCCGCACCGACCCCGAGGAGGCCCCCATGACCACCGCACCGACCCGACCCGAGGCGGATCGGGCGCGTCCGCGCCGGATCGACGGCCGCGAGGCCGCCGAGCGACTGGCGCTCCTGGCCGCCGTCGTCTCGGCGATCCTCACGCTCGGGATCGCCGCGGTCCACGTCGAGGGGTGGCTCGCGTTGCCGCCCGCCGCCTCGGCGGTCGCCCTGGTGCTCGGGGTGGGCGCGGCCTCGCGGCAGGCCACTCGGCGCTCCCGGACCCGGCAGGGCCTGACCGCCGACGACGCCGCCCGGCCCGGGCCGCTGGCGTGGGCGGTCGCGGTGACGGCGATCCAGTACGCGCTGGCCGGGGCCTTTCTGCTCGAGTCCCGGCAGCCGCACACCGGCGGGAGCGTCGCGCTCGTCCTCGGCGTCGCGCTGCTGACCGCGGCCGGATGCTCCACGGTGCGGCTCGCGCGGTGGCCCCGGCGTCGTCGTCGGCCTGCGGAGGGACCGCCCCTCGGCATAGGGTAGGAGCATGATCACCGAGGATCTGCGCGAGCTCGTCGAGGCCGTCACCGACGAGGCCCGCCGCTGCGACAGCGGCGACCACACCGTGGCCGCGGCGCTGCTGACGGCCGGTGGCGAGGTCGTGCGCGGGCTGAACACCCACCACTACCTGGGCGGGCCGTGCGCCGAGATGGTCGCCCTGTCCAACCACGCCGCGCGCTTCCCGGAGGACCCGGTGCGGGCCGTGGTGGCGATCCACGGGCCCACCGGCCAGGTGATCGCGCCGTGCGGGATGTGCCGGCAGATCCTGTTCGAGCTGGACCCGGGCATCGAGTGCGTCGTGCCCACGGTGCGCGGCCTGGAGGCCCACCGGGTCGGCGAGCTGCTGCCCCTCCCGTACGACCGGCTCGCCCTGTCCCGCCCGACGCCGCCGGCGGGGTCCGGCACCCGGGCAGGTGTGGCGTCGTCGGCGGGGAGCGCCGGATCGGCCTTCGGGACTGCGCCGTCCGGGGCCGCGTCGCCCGGGCCCGCGTCGCCCGGCACCATGCCGCCCGGGCCCGCGGCGTCCGGGTCCGTGTCGTCCGGGTCCGCGTCGTCCGGAACCTCGGGGTCCGGCACAGTGCCGTCCGGGGCCGCCCGGAGCACCGCGGCATCCCTGGTCCGCGCGGGCGACCGCGCCTTCACGGTCGAGCAGGCGCGCTCCGAGCACGTCCCCGAGATCGTGGAGCTCCTGCACGACGACGTCCTCGGCCGCGAGCGCGAGCGCGCCGACGTCGGGACCTACCTCGCCGCATTCGAGGAGATCGACGGCGACCCGCACCACTTCCTCGCCGTCGTCCTGGACGAGGAGGGGCGGCTCGCGGGGACCATGCAGCTGACGATCCTCCCCGGCCTCTCCCGCGGCGGTGCGCGGCGGCTGCAGATCGAGGCGGTGCGGATCGCGGCCGGCGAGCGCGGCTCCGGGCTGGGCACCGCGATGCTCGCGTGGGCCGAGGACTACGGGCGCTCCCGCGGCGCGGTGCTGGCGCAGCTGACCTCGGACGGCTCGCGGGCGGACGCCCACCGCTTCTACGAGCGGCTGGGGTACGCGGCGTCGCACTCGGGGTTCAAGAAGCCGCTGGGGTGAGGGGCTGCGCGGCGAGGTGGTACTCGCCGCGGGGCTGAGCGCGTGCACCGCGTCATCGGGCCGTCACCGAGTGGGTCGACGCCGTTCCCGCATGTCAGGCTGGAATCTCCGAACCCGCCCCGGGTGGAGGCCCGCCGACGCCGAAGGAGCCGCGCCATCGCCATGAGAACAGTGTCCTCCGTGGGACTCGAGCGCAGTGGCCGGGTGCTCCTGCTCGCCGTGACGGCCCTCGCGCTCCTTGTCGTGGGAGGGCTCGCGTGGGTCTCGGGGCCCGGCTCCGGGGCGTTCCCCCTCTTGATCCTCGTCGGCGTCGTCACGATGGTGCCGACGGCGAGCGCCCTGGCCCTGCGCGCCGAGGTCCTCCGGAACGAGGCCGGCGATGTCGAGCTCCGCCTGCGCCCCCTCGTCCGCAAGCGCCTGCCCGCCGAGTCGATCCTCTCCGTGGAGCCCACCGACCGCTGGACCTTCGCCCCCGGATACGGCTACAAGTTCCTCCAGGACGGCGCCCGCGGGCTGGTCACGGGCGGGCCGACCGTCACGATCGTCACCGCCGAGCGGACCTGGGTGGTCACGGCGGAGGACCAAGACGCCGTCGTCGCCGCCCTGGTCGCACCGCGTTCGAGAACCCCCGGAGGACGCCGCGCGCGACGAGGTCTGACGCCCGAGGCCAGGGCTCCCCGCGACGCCCCGCGTCAGGGTCCCTCATCTTCCCTCGGCCGCGCGCCCCGCCGCCCCACCAGCCGCTCCAGGCTCCAGTCGTAGCGCTCGGTCCACACCGCGGCGTGGATCCACGTCTCCGCGGCGGCCACGCCGGGAAGCCCCCGGAGCCCGCGCACGACCTCGGTGTACTCCGCGATGTCCCGCACCGCGACGGTCGCCACCAGCGAGTGCCGCCCGATCGTCCGGGCCAGGAAGCGCAGTGGCCGGGTGCTCCTGCTCGCCGTCGGCACCATCGTGACGACGCCGACGAGGATCAAGAGGGGGAACGCCCCGGAGCCGGGCCCCGAGACCCACGCGAGCCCTCCCACGACAAGGAGCGCGAGGGC
>NZ_JANAFB010000017.1 GCF_024199905.1 Rothia santali | reverse complement strand
GCCGAGCCGACCGTCGAGGAGGCCGTGGCCGCCGACGACGCCGCCGCGGGCGCCCCGGGAGCGGACACCGCGGCCGCGGCCCTGGACGCCCTGGAGGTCAAGGGCCGCTCCCCCAAGACCGGGTACGACCGGACCCTCTTCAACTGGAACGGCTTCGACTTCGACCGCAACGGCTGCGACCAGCGCAACGACATCCTCCGCCGCGACATGGCCGACGCCGTGATCCAGCCGGGCACCGGCGGCTGCAAGGTCGTCTCGGGGATCCTGCAGGACGGCTACGGCGGCACCGCGGAGGAGCGGGACCGCAGCGACGTCGACATCGACCACGTCGTCGCGCTCTCGAACGCCTGGCAGACGGGCGCCTCCGGCTGGGAGCCGACCCGCCGCATCGACATGGCCAACGACCCGCTGAATCTCCTGGCCTCCGACCCGACCCTGAACCGCCAGAAGGGCGACGCCGACGCCGCAACCTGGCTCCCGCCGAACACCGGCTACCGCTGCGCGTACGTCGCGCGTCAAATCGCGGTGAAGTCGGAGTACGACCTGTGGGTCACCCCGCCCGAGAAGGAGGCCATGGACCGCGTCCTGGGCTCCTGCCCAGGCGAGCCGCTGCCGACGCGGGAGACGGCCGGGGGCGACGACTCGTCGACCTCGGCGAACGACGACTCGTCGGTGCCCGCGGGTGGCGACTCGTCGTCGGGGTCCGGTGCGACGTCGGGCGCGCGCCCGGTGGCGCCGTCCCCGGATGCCGTCGCGCCCGCGGCCCCCGAGGCCGGGGCCCCGTACGCGAACTGCACGGAGGCGCGTGCGGCCGGGGACGCCCCGGTCTACGCGGACAACCCGCGCTACGGCACGCACCTGGACCGCGACGGCGACGGCGTCGGCTGCGAGACGGGTGGGCAGCCCGCGGCGGCCGAGCCGGCGGCGCCCGCGCAGCCCGCGGCTCCCGCGCAACCGGCCGCTCCGGAGCAGCCCGCGGCCCCGGCCGCGGGCACCCCGTACAAGAACTGCTCGGAGGCCCGCGCGGCGGGCGGCGCCCCGGTCTACGCGGGCGACCCCCGATACGGTGCCCACCTGGACCGCGACGGCGACGGCGTCGGCTGCGAGTAGGCGGACAAGCCCGGACCGCGCGAGGCCCCCGGCGATGCGATCGCCGGGGGCCTCGGCGTCTCACACCACGGAGAAGCTCTCATTTTGCCGGATGTCACAACACCCCCTGTCGTAGTCGTCACGGCTGAACGCACTCGAGCCCAGATCCGTTGGCCGTTGAAGTGGCCCGCTCCGGGGCGCCGGCTGTCGAGAGGACCACCATGCGATTCTCAGGCAATCTGCGGGACGAGACGGGCTGGCCTCTCGGCCTGTATGGGTGCCGAGCGCCACCGGCGCCGAAGCTCGACAACCCGTTTTGCGGCTCCGGGACTCATGGACACATGACAGTTCGGATGGGTGATGCAGTTGAATGTTTTCGTCGAACGACGCGATGTCCGACTGGCGACATCTACGCGTAGACCGATTTCGCTCGGGTGAGCTTCGGAGCGAGGCAGAAAATCACTTCTCACCCTCCCCCAGCCGTTGGATATGGTGGGGCCGTCGTTTCCTTCATGGGGAAGGAAAGTTATGCATGAGGGGGATCTTATGTCAACCGTTAAGACCGACACCATCCACCATGGCCGACCGTGGAATGCTCAAGACTTCGTCAATGGAGTCAATGCTGCCGGACTATCTGCCCATCCGCCCGTCTTGGACAGCCCATCGGGTGCCGTCGTCCACAGCGCCGGACGCCGCTTCGTAAATTTTGCAGGCTGCAGTCTTCTCGGCATGCAATACCAGAAGGCAGTCATTGACCAATTCCAAGAGTCGGCCACCCGCTATGGACTCGCAACGGGAGGGTCTCGGCTGGTTCAAGGTGCTTTGAGGCCCCACATCGAGCTCGAGGAGCTCGTCGCACGACGCACTGGCAAGGACTCGGCCTTGACGTATGCCTCGGGAATGCTGGCCAACCTCGGATTCATCCACGCCATGGGAGGTTCCCTGCGCATCTCCCCGGAACTCAGCTGGGATCATGACGACGTCGTCTTCATCCTCGACCAGAAGAGTCACTGGAGTCTCTGGAAGGCGGTGGACGGGCTCGGCTTCGGCCGAAGGGTCTTCGCGTTCCGCCATAACGACCTTGTATCTCTGGAAAGGAGACTACGCGCATTGGAAGGTCGTCGCGTCGTGATTGTGTTCGAGAGCGTTTACTCAGACGATGGAAGTATCGCACCCATTCAGGGAATCGTTGATCTGGCCCGTCGCTTCGAGGCTCTTACCTACGTTGATGATGCGAATGGGTTCCTGGCCTACGACTCATCTCACGAGAGATTCGGCCAGGAGTTCGCCGCTCTGGCAGATGTGACGTTCCATATGGTCTCTCTTTCGAAAGCAGTCGGCCTGGAGGGCGGAGCTATCGCCGGACCCTCGGACTACATCGAAGTCCTCGGGTGGTTGTCCGGAACCTCGTCGTTCACCGCGACCATCCTTCCACCGGCTGCGGCTGCGGCCTGCGAGGCGATCCGCCACATTGAGAACGATCCCTCCGTTCTACATCGATTCCACAGCCGATCCGAGACCTTGCGGGCGTCGCTCGAGCAGCGAGGCTTCACGCTCAACTCAACGCCGAGCTACATCACCACGGTTCATATCGGTTCCGATGAGCATGCAGAACAGGTTCGACGCCTCGCGGCCGAGGGCGGCTATCTGGTGCCGATCTTCAGATATCCGGCGGTGCGTCGCGGCCATGCGGGACTCCGCCTCATTCCCACCGCGGACCACACCGAGCAGCAGATCCGCGACTTCACCGACGCTTTGGAAGGGATCAGGCGCCGCGTAGGGTTCTGACCCGATCTACAAGTCCGCCGCCACCGTCGCCTCCCTGGGGTGGATGAACCGCGCGAAGACGCCGGCGAAGTGATCCAGCGTCCGGCGCGCGGTCTCATCCTCCCCATGGGAGAGCCAGCTGGTCGTTGCGCCCAGGATGGCGGACAGGATCATCTCCGCGAGGTCCGTGTGAGGGATGAGGACCTCTGACCCGGTGCGCTCGGCAAGCTCCGAGAGGTGCTTCGCAATACGCTCGCGATACAGACCGGACTCCCAAGCTGGGAGGCCTCGAAGCGCGTCGTCGCGCAACGCGTGGTTCGTCAGCTCAGACAGGACGAGCTCACGGCGAGGATCTGCCACGACGTCGTCCCAGTACCCTCGCAGCAGGATTCTGAACGCGTCTTCGGGATGAGTCGAGGGCGAAAGCAGGATCCAGGATTTCTCGAGAGGGACATCGAGGCCGTTCCTCAAGATGGCCGCGAACAGCTCCCTCTTCGACCCGAAGCAGTAGTGGAATGCACCGTGGGGCATTCCTGCCTCCTCGCAGATCGCCCGGGTCGATGCGGCAGCCACCCCCTCCCTCTTCATGACCTCTAAAGCGGCTGTCATCAGCAACTCGCGCCTGACTTCGGCACTCATCTGGCCTTTCGGCTTTGTCTCATCGTCCATGGGCGAAAAATACCATGAGTGGTTGGCCAACCGGCTTGGCCAGTTGCCTTGGCCACTCGGCCAACTTAGACTGAGCGCATCAGATTGGAGGATCACCATGTCTCACCCGAACCGATCAGAGGCGGCACCGCGCGCCACCTTCCGCTCGTGGCTAGCGCTTGCTTTGCTCACCACGCCCGTGCTCCTGATGAGCATCGACTTGACCGTCCTCTCGGTGGCCGTGCCGAAACTCAGTGAAGATCTCAAGCCCACCGCAAGTCAGCTTCTCTGGATCGTGGATGTCTACGGAATCTTCCTGGCAGGTCTTCTCATCCTGATGGGTTCGCTCAGTGACAGAATCGGACGCCGTCGTCTTCTCTTGATCGGTTCGGTTCTCTTCGGAGCGGCATCAGTCCTGGCCGCGGCGTCGACCAGTCCCGAGATGCTCATCGTTGCTCGAGCGCTTCTGGGGATCGGCGGTGCGACTCTCATGCCCAGCACCCTGTCACTCATCCGAACGATCTTTGCCGATCCTGCCCAGCGGCGTCGTGCCATCTCGGTGTGGGCCGCGGCGTTTGCCGGCGGTGCGGGCCTGGGCCCGGTCGTGGGCGGTGCGCTCTTGGAGCATTTCGCATGGGGTTCCGTCTTCCTCATCAACGTGCCGCTCATGGCGCTTCTGCTAGCAGCGGGCCCCTTCCTCATTCCGGAGTCGCGAGATCCTCGACCCCGAAAGTTCGATCCTGCATCGGCCGTCATGCTGATCGCTTCGGTTCTCGTTTTCGTCTACGGGCTCAAGCGGGCCGCCGAACACGGATGGGGAGTTCCTGCAGTTTCGCTCCTTCTTGCGGGTGTCGCGGGCGGCCTGTGGTTTGCGATGCGACAGCGACGACTGTCTCACCCACTCATCGACATCTGGCTCTTTCGGTCCGCGCCCTTCACGATTGCAGTCCTCGCCAATCTCGCGGGCATCTTCGCCCTCACCAGCGTGCTGTACTTCTTTCCGCAGTACATCCAGCTCACCCTTGGCAAGACTCCGTTACAGGCCGGCCTGTGGGCCGTGCCGATCGCAGTGGGAGCGGTCATCGGTGCCATCGTTGCGCCGGTTCTCATCCGACATGTACGGGGAGCGTGGCTGATCGGCGGTGGACTCTTGGTCGCGGCGGGAGGCTTCTTCGTGCTCTCGCAGCTGGGTCTGCAGGAGGACATCTTCGTGGCCTTCTCCGGCGGCGCCCTCATCGGAGCCGGCGTCGGGGTCGCAGA
The DNA here is from genome assembly GCF_024199905.1 of Rothia santali. GTDB lineage: Bacteria > Actinomycetota > Actinomycetes > Actinomycetales > Micrococcaceae > Rothia > Rothia santali. The sequence continues at coordinate 63,747 of NZ_JANAFB010000017.1, read as the reverse complement.
CACCTTGACTAACGACATGATCATCGCGGCGGCGCCGAAGGATCGCTCCGCGGCCGCGGCGGGGATCAGCGAGACCGCCTATGAGCTGGGCGGGGCACTGGGCATCGCGGTGCTGGGCAGCCTCGGTACGTCTTTCTACCGGTCACGCATTGATGACGATCTCGCGGCACAGTTGCCGCAGGAGATCGTCGGACCCACGAAGGACACCTTGGCCGCCGCGCATGCAAGCGCTGAGTACCTACCATCGGAAGTGGTCCCAGAATTCCTTCGGCGTGTTAATGATTTCTTCACACAGGCGATGACCAGTACATTCGGCGTCGGCGCTTCGATTCTGGCGTTCGCCGCCCTTTGCGCCGTTGTCGTCTTAGAAGTACATCGATCGCGGTCCAAGCGCACGACCGCGGCGCACGAGAAACAGTAGGGAAGTCGGAAGCACTGCCGCTCCTCGCAGCCGCCGGATGTCTTGCCTGGGCTTCACCGTGAGGTGGAACAGCGACTGAGGAGAACCCGTATCGGCCACGTCTCAGGTACCGTCCGGGAAGACTGGGCCTCGCGGCGTAGCATTTTGTGGCGCGGATCCTGTCTGAGTACGGTTCCCAGATGGCTGAAACCTCAACCCGTGGCACGGTCGGCGGAGTTCTCATTCTCGTCGGCGGCATTCTCTGTGTCTTCGTCCTCGGGGCGTCCATCTCGACGTTCGTTGCGGGGTGGCCGGATCTTGGCTATCTTGCCTGGATCATTTTCATCGCCCTGCCCCTCATTCATTTCGGCGGGAAGATGCGGAAATCCACCGGCAACGGCATCGTAGAGCAGTAGGAGACGCGTTCTCGAGATGCCGCGCGCCACGGCATTCGATAGTGCGATCGGCGCATGGTCCGAATATGCTTCACCTATGGACCGTGTCGCTCGCCGCATCAGAACTCGCAATCTCCTGTATGTGGTTGGAGCGGTCCTGATCATTGCGTCCGCAATCCTTCTGATCATGAGGCTGATCTGGGACGTCGAGTTCGGCTGGCTATCCCCGTACGTCCTTCTTCCGGGCGTGATAGCCAACGGCATCGCGGGTGTCCTCAACCTGAAAATCCGTGACGAGTCGGTCACCACAGAGCAGCCTCGAATGCCGTCCCCGCCTCCCGGTCAGGATCCTCCCGCATCGCGATGAGCAGCTGGCTTTTCGATGGGTGAGCGCTTCAGAGCACCGAGGCGCCTCCGCCGTGCCCCCGTAGCTCACGAGGAAGACAGATCGAGGTCGGTGAGGCTTTCGAAAATATACGACCCTCAAAAAGACATGCTCGGTGGAACCTACCCAGCGTCTTCCCGGTTTCTCTTGCGGCGGTAGTAGACGTACATGATGAGGCGGTTGAGTCCAATGATGGGGACCATAGCGAAGGCGTAGGGCCAGAAGTGGAAGCCTGGTTCTTGTGGGGCGATGATCGCTCCGATGATGACGCCGAGGATAATCCCCGGGAGGAACCAGGGGAAGACGAGACCGGCGTCGGTTTTCTTGTCCCGGCCCATCAGGTCTCCTGTCCATCTGCTGTTTCGTTAGATTCTGGTACGGCCCCTTTGGCTTTGTAGTGGACGGCGATGAGGGCTGCGATGAACATGATGAAGACCAACAGGGGAAGGGTGTAGAACGGCATCTGCCCATCCAGGAAAACCTCGTTGATGATTTCGAGGATGAACTGGGCCAGGAGGAAGAAGCCAGCGATGGCCAGTGACAGCTTCTGCCGCTTGCCCATCTCTACGCGCCCCCTTTCCGCTGTAGGTGTGCTTAGCGTATCCCCGGCTTGTGGGTGCGGATAGTCCTCTTCGGGCGGCTGCGCTTGCATGTGGGCGATGAGCGCGAATCCCGCGGTGATCTGGATGCAGTCGCCTTGACGTGGGTTACCACCCCAGATTGATGCCCCGGGTTGAAGTCTTTCGACGAGGTCTCTCGGGATGGGGCGCCTCTATGGGATCCTGACACGTTCAGACACTCGTTCCATGGGTCCGCAGTCATTGCATAGCAGCGGCCCGGGAATCCGAACAGGTGCGCCATGACTGAACGATGACTACCCGGCTGGGGGCCGATCATCGCGGGCATCGTGGTCTGAGCGCTGACCGCTGTGGAGTTCGTCGGTCTCGGGGTTCTGCAGCCTGGCGATGCTGGCGCTGGTCCTGCTTCTGCTGCCGCCGGCCGGCATCGGCGTCGCACTGGTCGTCATCGGGCATCTTGAGCGCATCGCTGTCATGCGCGACCCATGCGACAGCGGGCCGGCGACTAGCCCGCAGGAACGTCTTACACCTGACCTAGTGGGATGCACGTCGACCCACACAATAGATCCCGGCTGAATCACCGGAGCCGATTGACCCACGATTTCGCACCCCGGGTATGCGCAGAATCGGTGAAAAGTGTCTACCGCCTGTCTCACGTGATGCCTCGGGTAGGAGGGTCCCGGCGGGCCATGACAAAGGTGGAACTCACGCTCCCGTTGGGATTCTCGCCGTACACCCGTACCAACGATGCTCGACGCTCTTCCATGAAGTCTCCGATTGGCTCGTTCTCGATCTCCACGAAAACCTCCACGACACGATCGCGACGGTTCTCCTCGACCCACCGAAGAACCTGAAGAACGTCCCCGGCCTCGGTGAGAATGTAGGCCTCCAGGGCCCACGCCTCACCTGATCTCTGCCAGAAATTCACACGATACCGAGGAGCATAGCTGGACCATTTGGCTCCAGAGTGCACGGTTTCATGGACTTCCATGAGAATAGAATACATCCCTCCTTCGCCATCGCTGCCGTTGTGAGGGTCTGAACGCACCAACCGTCGCTGAGCCCTCTACGGTCCAATCTGACCAGGCGATTCTTCGCGATTTCGATTTATCCGATGAGTCGCTCCAAGGCGGGGTGCTTTGAAACGTCTTAGAATGACAATCGTGGCATCTAACGCCGTCGGATCGACCACATTTGCTAGCACTATGGACTACGCCACTCGACGGATGAAGCTACGTAAGCACCTTTAAGGATGGGGTGCGGGCATCACCCTGACCGGCGGGGTCCTCAACCTATTCCACCGGGCATGGGACGTCGACTTCGGCTTCACCACCCTGATCCTAATCATTATCGGTGCGACGGCAGTCTGCCTGGGACCCATATCGGACGCGGACTGTGCCGGCCAAACCCAGCACCGTTGAGTCGCTCCGAGTGCCGCCTCGTCCCCGACTCAAGATCCTCCCGCATCGCGGTGATCACCCGCCCCAGCACTGGATCATTCAGGCCCTGCCCTGTGGACTCCGCGGCTTCCTTCGCCTTGCTCCCAACTCTCGTGGCAGTGCTCAAGCTCGGCAATACAAAATGGGAGGCCATCGATCCACATCATCACCCGGGGGGATAGTGGTGCCACTGTAGTGCAGGTAAGGTCCGTCGACCACGGTGTTGGCCGTCGAACGTAGATTCGCAGGATCGTAGCGATTGACCCGGGATCCGGAGCATCTGCACCGGATCTGCATCCGGGTCAACCCGGTGGCTTAGTCGGTGCAGTCGTGGCGCAGGGACCAGTAGCCACGATCCATGGAGTTGATCCACGGGACGCCATTCTGGGCAAGGACCGGCGGCTAGTCCGTCATATTGCTCTCCTATTCGTGGCGTCCAGTGATCAGCATGGGCGCGTTGATCCGACTTGCTACATTGAGGACATCCACCCCAGATTCCTGGATCCGGCGAAGGAGCCCCCATGTTTTCCCCTGAACAACTCCTGCCAGGCGCCATTGGGCTTTTCATCGGGTCCCTGATCATCATCGGAATCGGCATCTACATGCTGCAGAACATCCTGGTGGTCAGCCTGATCTTGTTCCTCATGGCAGTGATTGCGTTGACGGCCAGCGCTGCGATGTACCGCGCCCACAAGAAGCGGTAGTTCGACCGATCGCATCACCACCTACGCTCTGAGCTGGGTCATCACCCCAGATTGATGCCCCCGGGTTGAAGTCTTCCGACGAGGTCTCTTGGGATGGGGCGCCCCTCTGGGATCCCGACACGTCCAAATGCTCGTTCGATGAGCCCTCAGTCATTGCGCAGGCGTGCCGTGGGTGGCTAGTGCGGCCAAGATAAAGATGACCATCATCCCTCGTTCTGTCCCGCAGGCTCAGGATCAGATGGCTGCTCGCTATTCCTCGAGGCGTTCCCACCCCACGCGAGGTGGGCAAAAACAACGGCTGCGACAATCCACCAGATCCCTGCGCCCACCAGACCAGGCTTCCCTTCATCGGTGTCCCAGATCTCCCCGGCAAACCCGAGCAGGACGGCGATCATCCCACCCACGAACATGAGCGGAACCAGCCACCTGGATCGCCGTCGATAAGCAGCGGGGATCCTCCATTGAACGGGATGACGTGGAGGAGCCGTCAAGGAAAACAGGCCACGAACACACAAGGCCGACCCCAGCCCGCAACTTGCCGGCAGGAACACATAGGTGGCGCTTCCCTCGGGCTCGGTCGCGAAGAGAATCCACATCAGGAACAGAGCGAACAGCACGCAGGCGGCGCCCACCAGAACAAAGATCCGAGTGGGCTCCCCCACCACCAGCAGCTCCTTGCCGCTCCGCCTTCCCCACAGCAGCCGCCATCCCAGCAGTGCCGTGATCGCACCCAGCGCCAGAAAGATCCACCCCCACGCCTTACCGGAGGAGGAGAGTCCTGCAAACGGCTGCCACGTGACGCATACCGCAACGACGCCCATCGCCAGGACGAAAAACCCAGAGAAGATTCGCACTGGTCTGCTTGACTGCGAGGAGAGGACGGCCACGCAATTCACCACCTCATCTAGTGCCTCCGGTGATCGCCGATTCTACGTGACTACTTCGAAGTACGTCCCAAAAAGAATGACCGGAAATTTTCAACGGCAATAGCAGAAAATTACCGCACCCGTGGGGGCGGATCTCGTTAGACGTCTCCATGATGCAAACCGGCTCCTGAACGATCCCCGGAAGCGACCGATGGCGCCTCACCGCGAACAGCACAGCGTCTCAGCCTCCCTCCCCCGGAAGACCGATTGCTCCGACCACCTGGTATCCATACCGTGTGCAACGGGCTCTTCCTCACCCTCCCCCTTCAGTTCTTAGACTGAAGCCAAGCGGCCCCTGGACGCAGCGGCACCCTGACACCGCACACCCGGGGGCATCCGCACCGGCCGGCGGCACGGCCGCCTGGCCAGCGGATGGACGAAGGGGTCCACTCCTGTCCCCCATCCTCCCGGGTGGGCCCCATCGGTGTCCCCCGTGGCATCCAGGGGCCGCGCTCACGTCGAATGCCAGCGGATGACGGTTCGGCCCTGATGGGTTTCGTTCGGTTTAGCTTCGCTTAGGGGTGGGGCCTGAGTATTCGGAGCGGGGTCTCGACTTGCTGCCGGGTTCGCACCATCGTGGGCCGCCCCCTCCCAGACGGCTTCCTAGCCGTCCAGAAGGGGGTCGCCGAGCCAGGCGCTGGCGTCTATCCGAAAGCCACTGTCCCCGGCATCGGACTCAGCGGATCACAGGAAGGGGCGCAGCGGCGCCAGGATCGCCTCGGCGACGCGCGCCATCGGCGGGCGATCGCTCCAGGCCGACGTCGTCAGGACATCGCAGTGCTCCGCGTCGGCGGCGAAGACCTTCTCCATCTCCGCCGCGAACGCTGAGTTGATGATCTCGACGTTGGTCTCGTAGTTGAACGAGAGGGAGAGCCGATCGATGTTCGCCGTGCCCACGGTGGACCACTGGCCGTCGATCGTGGTGGTCTTGGCGTGGATCATCGAGGGCCGGTACAACAGGATCGTGACGCCGGCGTCGAGCATCTCGTTGTAGAAGCCTCGCGACACCCAGTCCGCGACGATGTGGTTGGACTCCTTGGGCAGGATCACCCGCACGTCGACCCCGCGGCGCGCAGCGTCGAGCAGCGCGTTGAGGATCTGCTGGTCGGGCACGAAGTACGGCGTGTTGACGTAGATGTGGTGGACGGCGCGCTCGATCGCCACCAGGTACACGCCGCGGATGGGGTAGACGAGCTGCAGCGGGATGTTGGAGGCCACCCGCACCTCCGGCTTCCAGCCGTCGGCGGGAACCCACTGGATCTGGTCCTTCGTCTCATGCGCGGTGTTCCACTTCCGTGCGATGGAGTTGCGCAGTCCCCACGCGGCGGGCCCGAGCACCCGCACGTGGGTGTCCCGCCACTGACGGGCGTACATCGAGCCGATGTTGTACCCGCCCACGAATGCGGCGTGGTCGTCCACGACCAGGATCTTGGAGTGGTCCAGGCCGGTATGGCGGATCACGCCCTTCCAGAAGCCCCGCCGCACCACCGGCATGCGCCAGACGTTGATCCGATCGGAGAACTGGCGGAAGAAGGACGGCTTCACCACGAGGTTGGCGAACCCGTCGTAGATGACGTGGACGCGGACTCCGCGCTCCGCCGCCCGGTTCAGGGCGTCGAGGAATCGCTGGCCCGCCTCGTCGCACTTCCAGATGTAGGTCTCGAGCTGGATCGCATCCCGGGCGCCGTCGATAGCTTCGATCATGTCGTCGTAGAGGGTGTCTCCCGACGTATAGACGCTGATCTGGGAATCCTCCACCTCAGAGTGGAAGGTGCCGGGCCGCTGGGCGTCCCGCTTCTTGCGGCCGCGTCGTTTGAGTCCGTCGATCGTGGCGAGGGCGCCGACGACGGTGAGCTGCGCGCCGACCAGGCCACCCGCTCCGATCAGTGCCGTCTTCCCGGCCAGGCGACCGACGCGGGTTAGGGCGGAGCTGTGAGGGTTCGTCATCACGCCAGTCTACGGCCTGCTTCTATCACGGCCGTGGACCGTCGGTGGAGGATGGGAGGGGGACGAGCTGAACACCCGGCCCTCCCCCGAACGAATGAGCTGTGCGCTGTCTCCTCGCGGAACATGGTATTTGCACGAGATGGCGACACGACGATTTAGTTCCGGGTCGGCCGTTCCACCGATGCGACGACCATGGTCGACGTGCACAACGCCATGTAGCTGGCGGGGCTGCGGACGAATTCGGCCGGTGGAGACGTGGTCCGACGTGGATCGATGCCCCCTGGATCGGGCAGGAGGGGCCCGAGATCGATCTATCGGAAGCGGCAGCTCCGGCAGAACCGGGGTGCCTGCACCACCACCCACGGACACAGAAAACCCCGCCCCAACCGGCCATCTGGCCTGATCGGAACGGGGTTGAGGTCGGTGCCCCAGGAGGGAGTCGAACCCCCGACCAAGAGATTAGAAGTTCCAACAGGGTGAATCTTGGGGCATCGGAGGTGGTGAACTTCCGCATGATTCCGGGGATTTCACCTTCGATCCTGTGCACCAGATGAGGCTTTCTGAAGGGCAATGGCGGTCAAAATGGCGGTCGGCTCTGTCATCCGAGAGCAACAGAAGACTCGCTGCGCCTCGGGTCCCTTCGGACACGGTTCGTGGGGCTCGTCGGAGACTCGGTCCCTGCGCGGAGACCCCTCAGCGCCCCCGGGAGTTCGCTTGGGTGGAGTCCAAACTACCGGACGTCCCGGCCGCTGAATCTCTTTAGGATCGCTCAGAACGGTCCCCGTACTACGCCTACCCGATGCCCAGAACAAGGTGGGTGAGATGGCCAGATCCGCCCGATAACCTACCCGTGTCACCTCTGCGGCGACTACTCCCCGAATCACCAGCTGGCCTGCGTCGCGGAGAGTAGTGAGCGAGGGGAGGTGACAGGCTGATGGGTCATGCGCCTCGACACCGAGGAGAGGATGATGGAAAGCAGAAGGCCCAGATCTGGCGCGTAATCGTGAAAGGTATCGCGCCGGTGATCTGGGCTCTTGCTGACCTGCTACGCGCCCTTGATGGACGCTAGCTCCACTCAGTAACGGCGGGTCCACCGGATTACAGCCGGTGGGCCTGCCCTTGAAGGGAACACACCCATCATACCAGCGTGGCGACAGCAGGGTGAGGGGACTCAGTCACACGGTTTGAGCGGCGCCTGGGCGTGAGAGCGGGTCTCAGCGCCGGCGTGGAACTGCCAGGCAGGCGGATTACCGTCGTCCGAGGTGTGGGTCATCACCGGATTCCACAGCCCACCCGCTTATCGCCCAGTGGCTGTTAAACTACTGCGGACCTTGCGGCCGCGTACTCGAGGGGATTCTGTCGCAGTTCAACTTCTTACTTATGCGCAGTGCATCCGGGCGATCGAGCTCAAACTGGAGCGGGAGATCAGGAACCAGGTCGACGTCGCCGAATCTTTCTGCCCCCCCCCTGCCGCGACCTCCCTGAATCCGCATCAAGCGCTAAGCATCTACGCCCAGCACGCCGCTGCCCGGCTCAACCGCCACGGCAAGACCGCCTATATCGTTTTTGTCTTCGCCAGCACCAGACACTATGCAGACAAACTGGGTTCTATTCGCGCACCAGGTGTAGGGTCCCCGCCCTACTGCCGATCCCATCGCACTTATGAGAGCCGCCATGCGGCTCCTTGGCCGCATCGACTTTACCGACGACGCCCGCCTTGTCCGCGCCGTCCTTGTCCTCACCGACCTCTATCGCGCTGGTGAACAACCCGCCTTCAACGTCTTCACACCCGGCCCATCGGTGACGGCCTTGTCGGACTCTCGAATCCATCAACCGCAACATAGGCGCGCACACCTTAGTTCTCGGCAGTCTCGTCACTACACCCGCATGATCCATGAAACGAGACGTTCCCCCGGGCAACCACGCACTGGGACGATATCGCTATTGAACGTCAAGAATCAATGTTCCAAAAGACTCCATCTCGCAGGGCGCTACAATGCCTAACTTCGCTTACTCCTCCCGCGCGTTTTCATATTTCTTCGATCAACGACAGAATACCTACCAGAAATTCCTCTCTTCTTCCTCATCCCCATTTTGCCGGATGCTCCACGAGGACGACCCTTCGCATCTTCAGGAAGTGATAGGTAAACCAAGGAATCAATAGGCAGGAGATCCGGAATACTCCGGCTATTGTCCCGCTCTTCTAATTCACCCATTTTCCCAAAACGAATGGCCACGAAGAACTTGTTACCCACCTTGTCGTTATAATTGATAACAAAACGAACAGATTCGGATTTTCCGTCACCATAACGCAAAGCTTGAACTGATTCACCAATAATCTTTTCGGCGAGATATTTGGCTCGAACGTCTCTTATCCCACGCCTACCGGCCAGGAGAGCCGCTAGTCGATTTATCGGATACCCCTTCGACCAAGTTATAGAGCGATCAGGCTCCTGATCTTCTTCCGGAACCCAGTCTTCTTCGCCTTGATCAGCTTTGTCCGGCTGCCCATCGTCTCCGTTGGTGCTCATGCGAAGAACCAGACTGTAGTTATCCATATTCCTGTGGTTATCATCGAAACCCACAAGAGCATCCGGTATCTAGATCGTAGTATATTCAGAGACTCAATGTTATGGTCAAACATCTTCTGAACCCGAACAGCTAACATCCTAAGCGCAACCCTTCTGGAGGGTGCCGGGTTCTTCCCATCCATCCAACTAAGCAGGGGACCTGACTCTAAGGTAAACTTAAATTCAATAGATGGGTATATTATTCGAACAAGGCAAATAAAAAGCAAAATAAATGCTGCAGTTCCTGCAGCACCCAAAACATAGAAGAATATTCCACGATTAACATTTTCATTAGCTAGACCAGTGCCGACCAGGAATGCAGATGCTGTTACAACCAAACCGGATATTGTAACTGCTCGCGTTCGCATGCTCGATAACTCCTCGCGCTGTGCGGAAACGCTCGCAATCCCGGAATCCACAACGAGCTGCAACCAGTCGAGCCGATCCGGGTGATCCGGGTCCGAACGCCACGATTCTGAGCGACAGGGTTTGTGTGATGCCATGCTTATAGCATACTCCCCCATACAAAAAAGACACCCCGCGCCGTTCTGCTCTAGGGGCACTACGAGTCAGCCCACAGCGCGGACGGTCCCCGCACTATGGGACGTGGATAGGCTAGTTGCCTTGGACGTTCACCGCGGTAGAACATGGGGCATGGAGGCTCGGGCTCCACTGCGGCAGCCACCTCATCGGGGCGCGGATGGGCGTCGCCACGTTCGGCATCGGCGGGCGCGTAACCTACTCGTTGCGTGAAGAGACGATCATCGCCCAGGCCGAGGATCACCGTGCCCGCAAGCAGGTGCACCCTGAACAGTAGCCAGACGACACAACGACGCCTCCCGCCATCCGTACGTAGGCGCCTTCGCATTAGCCGTCCCATTACATGCTTGAGCTATACACGAGCCCAAACGACTTACCGCGGAGAGGTATCATCGCGCCGTCGCCAAGATTTCCGCCGACATGAGTCCCGAGTCTCTACACCACTTCATTTTGGGCGCCACCTAACGAACTAGTGAGATCTTGCCCCATCACATCTCGGATACAAACCCACCATTAGGATCCTCACTACCTTACAGAACGGTGCCCCGCATCTGCGGCCACGAAACCCCAATGACTATTGAGATTCGAGACATGCTCGCCTTCAACGAATCTGACAAGACCGCGCTGATCTAAGAGATACCCTTACGCGAATCACCGATGAGGAATGACGGCTTCTCGAATATAGCGCACATGCTGGCAGCGCACCGTTTTCCTATATTTAACGTTCGCCGTTCGATGTTTGGCCAACCCGACCTGAACGCAGTCGTTCTATAGTCTCAAGATTCGCCCCTTCCTTATAAGTTATATGGTTTGCCAACCACATCGTTGCCTGTCGAAGCAATTCCTCGATATTAGCACCGCAATTAAACATGTACTTCATTGCGGCATACTGTGTCATCTGGTACCCCGCCTCCAGAACCTCAAACATTAGCTCAGGATCCGGATATAACGTTGTACGATACTGCCCCTCTTCGTATTCCTCACCTACGCTTACGTCCATTAGTTCGAAATTTGTCCAGGGCATGCCGTGAGCCGCACCACTGGCTGCCCGCCAGATGCGTTCAACATTTTTCCACTCAAGGGCGAGATCCTCCGGTTCACAGGCCCATCGAATAACATTCATGTACCCGCCGGGCGGACTAATCTCGCGCTCTTCGAAGCAAGCGCTCACCCTTTTGACCACTGCGGCGTCCCAATCCTTGAGTCGTTTCTTGTGCTCCGGGTCATTATTGCTCTTTTTGTATTCTCCAAGATTCCAACGAAACAGGCTAATGTGCCGTCTGAGGCATTCTTTAATATCGACTGTGTTCAGAAGCCAAACCGCTTGCGCCGAGCTTTCCAAGGATGCTCTAGCCAAGGCATGGACCGGCCTTGAAGTGAGCACCGTTTCTTGTTCTGGGTGAAATTTCTGAGGTGCCGCGTAATCAGCCCACATCAAAAGATGTTCAAGGGCTGCAGAAATATAATGCTTCGCACTGGATGACACTTTTTCAAACGGATAGATAGAATCAATTTGAGAGAAGTTTGAGAGCTCTGCCGGGTCGCCGCAAAGACTCATTGCTTTCCATGTAACTCTCGCCCCATGGGCGATATAAGCGAAGTTTTCGGAGTGTTCTTGCGACAATCGGACAGTGTCTTCGTACATGTACCTAGCATACTCTTGGTAGGGATCCTGCGATGACGCTCCTTGACTGGCCTCGTGGTCTTCATCAGGCCGTCGCCTTAGCCACTCGCGCTCGGGATAGAGAATAGGCAAATTAGCTGTGGATGGCACCCTCGCACCAGTACTTGTGCCGGGAGGGGCATCATGTACGTCTCAGAATTGGATGCGAACTCGGAAGTTGCACTTACGGCCGAGGGCCAGGATCAGAGAGGCCTCTCGTGTCACCGCCGACATGGGCAGCAGTTCCGTACTCGAAGTCCGAGCCGGAAACGTCCGTCTCGACGGGTTGGCCGTGGTGGTCGATATGCTTCGCATCGGTAGCGACCGGCGCTTCGGGGATCCTGGCCGAGCGTATGACCTTCACAACTTCATCGATCAGGGCCAGGTACTCCTCCCCCGGGAAGATCTTTCCGGACTTCGCAGCCTGCGCGTGCAAGGCCTCGCGCTGAGAGGGCATCAGCCATCCACCGAGGATGCCGAACGCCGCGGTGGCCAGGATCGTGATCGCGTACACCAGCCCATCTGAGAGCGGTTCGCCGCCGCGCTCAACCAACCCACTGATTAGCTGGGCAACCGAGACGCCGAGGACGGACCCGCCGCCGGCCGAGGCCAAGGTGACCGGACCCACGGTGCGCCTTTTTTGCTGTTCTGCCATGGTTACTTTCCTTCTTTCAGCAGGGCGAGGATCTCCCGCTGCCCGTTCTCGAGCGCACTCAGACGCCGGTCACTTTGCTCCTCTGCCAGCCGGCGCTTGTCGTCCTCGGACGCCCGGTAGGCCGCTTCGCGATCGTGCGTGGTGACGTTGGTTTTGTTCGCACCGAGGTCTTGGCCCTTCCACATCCCGTACTGCCGGATCTCGCGCTTCGGGTCGACGCGGTTCATGATCGTGGTCAGCCCCCAGTTCAGGACGGTCTGCAGGTTCTGAAGTTGTCCGTTAAAACCCGGCCAGGTCGCCCACCGGACGTTGTTGATCACCGCGTCCTTCGCCTTCTCGTACATCCGGTCCTCGAACTCCTGCCGGTTCCGATACCAGCTCATGATCTCCTCCAACGGTTCTCTCGTACTCACCGGCCGCTCGGCCGGACTCGTCGGCACGGAGGCACCGTGCCGGTAGACCACGACCGGCGGGCGCAGATTCGCCGCCCACATCGCGTCGTGATCGTTGATGGTGATGCCGTCGTAACCGGCATTGCAGTGGATGATGTTCTCCGCATCCACGAAGATCCCGGTATGCCCGGCCGCCCCGCTCGAGGCCCCCTGCCGACCCCAAATGAACACGTCCCCGCGCAGGGCATCGATAAACCCGCCCCCCGGATCCGCCGGCAACTGGTGCCACCCCGCGGCCGGTAGGTCCCGGAACAGGCTCTCGGTGTTCCCGATCCAGCTCCCCGGCGGCCGCAGCCCGGCGTGGATCATCGCGAAGTAGACCGCCGACGAGCAGTCATAGGCACCCGGCCCAGTCCGGTAGCTCATCGAGTACCGCACCCGCCCGGCCCGGGCCGCGAACCACTCGATCATCCTCTCGGTCGCCTCAGACATTCCCTCTCCCCTCGTTGATCTCCCCCACCGGTCCTAAGAGATGCTCCGCGGTCCGGGGGTAGGTATGGAAAAGGCACCCCCAGCGGGGTGCCTCTACTGCCGTTCATCCGACCGGGCCTCCAGCGCCCGGATCCGCGGCCCGTACTCGCGCGCTGCCTTCACATGCCGGTCCAACCGCGCCTCCAGCCCACCGATGCGCTCGCGGTGCTCCCGGTCCTCCCCGCGCATCTGCCCCATCTCCGCCCGGATCCCCCGCACATCCTTCGCGGTCTCATCGTGCAGGCTCTCCAGCCGGGCCGAGGAGGCCACCAGGGAGTCGATCTGCGCCCGCATCCCATCCAGATCCACCCGCAGATTCGTCGGATGCGTGTTCTTCACCTCCTCCCGGGCCACCCGCGAGTTCTCACTCGCCGCCCGCGCATCCCGCCGCAGCGACTCCAGGTGCGGGCGGACCTTCGCGTAGAGCACCAGCAGCCCGACCCCGGTCACCGCGATCGCCACCAGCGAGGTCAGCAGCACGTCCAGGACGGGCAGCCCGGTGGCCGGCGGCACCAGCTCCGCGCCCGACGTCGTGTCATTGGCCAGCATGGAACCTCCCCATCCGCTCCACCGGATACGACAACGCCGAGACGTCCACGTACGCCAGCTTCTGCTCCCGGTCCAGCACCCGCAGCGCCGAGATCGACCCGTCGCTGACCACGCGCAGAAACACCGTCGAGTAGTGCCCGCCGTAGCCCGTGCACAGCACGTCCCCGGCCGGGCGCACGTGCTCGGGCAGGTGGGCGAAGTTCCACAGCGGGGTGTCGAAGTCCGCGCGGTCCCGCCGCCGGATTCCGCCGGTGAAGTGCGCGGTACCATCCACCACCCGGTAGCCCATGAAGTAGCCGCTGGGCCGCCCGGTGGGGATGTCCTTCCACTCGATGTCCCGGTTGCCCGGGTTGGTCGGCAGCGGGATCCACCCGGTGTCCTGGTGCTTCGGCTCCCACCCCAGCAGGCCGATCATCGTGGTGGCCAGCAGCTGGTACCCGGCGTCGACGAGGTGGATGTCGTCGGCGGCGTAGAGCCCCATCGGGTTCCCGGGCCGCACCCCGTAGTCGGTGAACGCCCGGGACAGGTCCACGAAGCTCGCGTTCTCCCGCCCGGCCGCGATCGCCCCCAGCGCGGCCCCGTAGGCCTCCCACGGCGGCGTCGCCGGCTCGGGGACGTCCAGGCGCGGGTTCTGGTGGATCAGCACGTGGTGCGTCGCGGCCACGGCGTCGATGCGGTCCAGGGCCTTCTCCACGTCCCGGGTGTAGGCGGTGATGGACTTGCGGACCAGGTAGTCGTTGGAGCCGACCATGTGGAAGACCACCGGCGGGGCCAGGGCCCTGATCGCCTGGACCTTGTCCTCGGGCAGGTAGTCGTGGGCCTGGGTGCCGCCGGCCGCGCCGTTGACCACCATGAGCCCCGGTGCGGTGAGCCCGTCGGCCGGGGCCTGGGCGAGGTTGGAGGTCTCGTAGTGCTGGGAGCCGTCGGCCATCGGGTGGTGGGCGTACAGCGCGGTGGCCAGGTGCCCGGCGAAGGAGTGCCGCGGGGTGGAGGAGAAGAACCCCTGCATCGTCGAGGACCCGAGCAGCACCACGTTGACCCGCTGGGACTGGCACCGGGCCAGCCCGGCGCGCACCGCGCCCGGCAGCGGCCCGTCCCCAGGGGCGAACCCCGAGGCGACCGCGCGGACACCCCACCCGGTGAACCACTGGTAGTTCCCCGCCACCACGGTCCCGCCCGACTGCGCGGTCACCCGGATCCGGACCTGCCGGCACCCGTCCGGCAGCCGCACCCGGCGGCTGAACCGCCGCCACGAGGACACCGGCGCCACCCCGGCCCGCACCACCTCGGCCACTCCCCCGGTGAGCTCCGCGCCGGCGACGTCGAGGCACACCAGGTCGACGTCGAACCGGGAGTTCTCCTGCCCGCCGCGCGCCCAGAGCTCGACGTCGTAGAGCCCCGGCCCCGGCACCGGGAACGCCTCCCCGGCCGCGGTCCTGCGCCCCTGGAGCCAGAACGACCCGGGGAAACCGCCGTTGACCCCCGGCCCGCCGGTATTGTGCCCGAACTCGGCCCACCCGTGGCGGGCGCGCCCGTCCCCGTTGAGCACCAGGTTCCCCGCCTCCTGCGTGCGCTGCGCGGTGTTCCGCACCTCGACGCGCACCAGCTCGCCCTCGTGGGAGGCCGCGCGGCGCTCCAGCGTGGTGGCACGGTCGCCCAGGGTCGTGTCCGCCCCGGCCCGGGCGCGCCGCTCGGCGGCGAGGTCCGCGCGGACCCCCTCGAGGGTGACCGGGGATCCGCCGGTGGCGGCGTCGGCCGGTGGGGTGACCTCCGCTCCCGGAGAGGCAGCGGGCCAGGGCTCGTTGGTCGGGAAGTCGATCGTGAAGCTCACGCCCGCGCGCCACGCCGGCGCCGCGAGGTCCCCGGCGTACAGGCGCGTGCCCAGCGTGGACGGCTCGGTGCTCAGCCACACCTGGCCGCGTTCGGGCCGGGCCTCCCGGGGACCGGTGGAGACGACGCCGTGGTAGCTGACCGGCGTCTCCCCCGGCCCCGCCTGGTTCCCGAATCCGGCCGGCAGCTGCAGCACGACCACGGACGCCCGCCCGGTGGCCAGCAGCCGCACGGCCCCGCGCACCTGCACGACGTCGCCCACGCGCCGGATCTGCAGCGAGTTCGACGCCGCAGGGTCCAGGACCAGCGCCATCTGCCCGAAGGGGACCTCGCGCCAGCCGGTGGACCGCGGGGTGGCGCCGTTGATCGCCCGGGAGAGCGCGGCGTCGCCCTCGGAGCGGGCGGTCTGCTCCTCGGTGAGGCGGGCGGTCAGGTCCGCGTCCGCGGTCTGCCGGGCGGTGCGCTCGGCGTCGTCGGTCGCGGCGCGCGCGGCGGCCTCCTCGGTGAGGGTGTGGTCCAGGCGGCCGATGTGCTGGGTGAACTCGTTGTCGATGGCGTTGCCCAGGCCCTGCAGGTGGGCGGGCACGGTGGCGCGCTCCTGCCGGTCGGGGACGGGCCACCCGCGCGGGGTGCTGGTCATGGGCATGCGGGCCCTCCTCTGCTGCTCGTCTGATCTGGTCGCGGCACCGGTCCGGGTGCGCCTCGGATGCCGCTCGTCCCGCGGGCCACAGGCGCCGCTCGTCCGCCCCACAGGCCGCAAGTGCCG
Organism: Rothia santali; assembly: GCF_024199905.1. Taxonomy (GTDB): domain Bacteria; phylum Actinomycetota; class Actinomycetes; order Actinomycetales; family Micrococcaceae; genus Rothia; species Rothia santali. The sequence continues at coordinate 47,477 of NZ_JANAFB010000017.1, read as the reverse complement.
CTCGTCCGCCCCGCGGGCCACGGGTGGCATCGTCCGCCCGGGAGCCCGCGGCGGTCGCGGCCGCAACCACCCCGGCGCCGCTCATCCCGTCAGCGCCCGATACGTCCCGACCCCCTCCAGCTCCCGGTACGAGGCGAAGTCCCGCTCCACCTCGCCGTAGGTCCGGGAGGTCCGCCGGAAGGAGACCACCCGCGGGGTGAACGTCGTCGTGCCGGCGACAGGGTCGTGCTCGACGCCGGTCACCAGGACCGTGAACGCGTGCCCCCACCGTTTGGTGGCCTCCAGGGTGAGGACCAGGCCGACGTCGATCCGCGGGTCGAAGCTGGTGGTCACGTCCTCGAAGACGGGGTGCTCGGTCGCGAAGTACTCGGCCAGCACCCGGCACACGTGCCGCACGGCTCCGCCGGAGCCCCACACGCCCATGTCGTGGATCAGCTCCGGCCCGGCCGGCCCGCCGGTGGGGAAGGCGAGCGAGGTGGCGTCGAAGACTTCCACCCCACCGCCGGCGCGCAGCACGGGCATGCCTTGGTTGTTCATGTTGAAGCCCAGGGACTCGTTGATCTGCTGAGGCATCTGCGGCCGCGAGTCGCGCGCCCAGCCGCCCGTCCCGGCCCAGCCGACGGTGACCTTGAACGTCTTGATCGAGATCCGCTCGACCTCGCACTGGATCAGCCCGCCCGGCACCGCGTCCAGCGGGTAGGGCCGGCTGCCGGTCTCGTTCTTGTCGGTGCGCGCGACGGCGAAGACGCTGCGCCAGCCCCACCACCACTTCTCGAGCCGGCCCAGGCGCAGCCGCTCCCCGATCGCGTCCTTGATCGCGTCGAACTTCTCGTTGAGGTTCACCGGCTTCGTGTCGACCTCGAAGAAGTCCTCGCTGTCGCCGATGCGCACGATGTAGGTCAGCCGCCGGTCGGCGTCGAAGGTGTCCGAGGAGGACCCGGTCCACACCTCGACCACCGGGTTGCCGGACCCGTTCATGCTGATCAGCCGGTCCCGGAACTTCCCCGTGACCTGCCCGGCGGCGTGCGTGTAGGCGGTGGACCAGCGCAGCGGCGCGTAGTCGGACTCGGTCAGCCGCAGCGCGGGCGCCTGGGCGCGCAGGAGGTTCCCGGACCAGAACTGCAGGATCCCGGCGCCGTCGACCCACGAGGAGATGCAGTAGGGCCCCGCGACCGTGGCGATCGCGTCCTTGCCGGTCTCGGTCTCCATGCCGGGGATGTACCCGGTGCCGGGGATCTGGGCGTCGAGTCGCCAGTTCACCGCGTGCCCGGTCCGCGAGCGGCAGATCGCCTGCCACGCGCGCGGGGTGGCCTGGTCCTGCCCGGGCCGGCCGATCATGGCCTCGCACGCGATCCCGGGCCCGGTCTTGTACAGGAAGATCGGGGCGGTGGTGGGCGTCTGGTAGGTGTCCGCGCCGGTGCCGATGATCTCCCGGTCCGCGTCGAGCCGGGTCAGGGGCGTCTCGTGGAACTGCCCGTCGATCCGCGCCCAGAGCCGCTGCCCCGTCCCGGGCGGGTAGTACAGGCCCAGCAGGTGGTCCCCGGGCGCCAGGTCGGCCACGCGGATGTGCCGGCCGGTGGAGGTGTAGATGTGCAGGCCGCCGTCGACGACGCCGAGCTGCACCGTCGTGGAGTCGTTGAACCTCACGCCGAGGTACAGGTAGGTGCCGGCCTGGCAGCCGAGGAGCTCGACGTCGATGAACAGGCCGTGCGGCAGGACCGAGCGCGGGTCGTTGTCCCAGGCTGCTACGCCCCGCTGCAGGCCGCGGCGCCCGCGCAGCGCGGCGAAGACCGGTGGCCCGGAGGGGTCCTCGGTGACGCCGGCCGCCACCAGGCCGCCCTCGTAGCGCAGGAAGTCGGTCCAGACGGAGCCGTTCAGGTGCGCGTTGAGCAGCCAGTCGCCGTCGAAGGCGGGGTACCGGGCGCCGAAGCCGCACTGCTTGGCGGCTTCGGCTAGGACGTAGACGTACTGGGTGCCGGGGTACGGGGAGCGCCACTGAGTGCGCTGACGGCGCGGCATGCGGTGGATCAGCGGGTACCAGGAGACGGAGGCGTTCAGGTCGTCCGAGCGGTCGATCAGCGTGGACACCAGCGGCTCGCCCATGCCGCCGCTGGTCTCGTCGACGACGCCAGTGAACACCCGCTGCGCGGTGACCTCCTCCCCCTGCCGGATCTGCGCGGTGCAGACGACCGGGTCGCCGGGGCGGGGGTAGTCGGGGTCCAGGGGCGAGACGTCGCGGGAAATCGTCCCCTCCTGGTCGTGGTCCCAGCGGATCGTGCCGGTGCGCTGGGGCACGGAGTCGGAGCTGGTGAAGCGGCCGGGCAGGTCGTTGGTCAGGGCCGCGGACCAGCTGACCGGGTGCAGGCCGCGGTCCTGCCCGCGCAGGGTGACGAGGGTGCGGATCTGCCGGAGGGTGCGCGTCATGCAGGGTCCCCCGTCCTGAGCTCGGTGATGGTGTAGGCGGGCCGGGCGTAGGTCGCCGCGTCGAGGCACCGGGAGCCGGCCCACAGCAGCGCGGAGGCGTTCTGCTCGACGACGACCGAGGGCACCCGCTGCCCCTCGCCCCAGGCGTAGAGCTCCGGGCCGAGGGTCACGGCGGGGCGGGTGAACTCGCCGGTGACGAGCAGGTCGGCGTGGACGGCCGGGGCGGGTGGGGCCTCGGGGCAGTGCAGGGCGATCCGGTCGAAGGTCGAGGCGCCGCCGGTCGCCACGGCGCGGTGCTCGGCGACGACGCCGCGGGCGGCGTCCCGGTAGCGGACCAGCAGGGTCGTGCGGCCGCGCGCGTAGGCCGAGGCGGTGAGCCGGCACCGCGGGGCCCCGGACGCGGGGACCGGCAGCGGGATGCCCTCGCCGACCACCGCGGCCCGCCGCGGCCCGGCCGAGTACCCCAGGACGACGCCGTGCTCGGTCCGCACCGGGGCCGGCATGTAGTGCTCGAGGTAGGCCAGGGAGGACTCCTCCCGGGAGAGCATGTTGACCCGCTGGCCGCCGGTGGGCAGGAACTGCAGGCCGGTGCCGCGGCGGTACCAGGCGGCGTCGGCGGCCATTGACTCCAGGAGGTCGAGCTCGCCGGGGCGCACGGCGCCGTAGCCGGCGGCCCAGGTGCGGGCCGCGGCGAGGCCGCCGAAGACGGTGGCGGTGCGCCCGCCGTCGGCGGCCTCGTGGAACCGGACGCGGGATTCGCGGGAGGTCTCCAGGGTGACGGAGGCCTTGACCGGGAAGAAGCCGTCCAGGGTGGTGCCGAGGTGCATGGGGGCCTCCTTCGTCGGGGGGTGGTGGGGCCGGCGGGGTCCGGTGGCGTCCATTCCGTGGCCGGTGGCCTGGGCACGGTGGGGTCCGGTACAGGGCCGCCCGCCTCACGCGCGCGGCCCGTACCGCCGTTCGACCTGCTTCATGAACCCGTAGGTCTCCCGGCCGCCCAGGTTGACCACCGGCTGCCAGGAGCGCATCGCCGCGTGCACCGCGGCCGCGATCTCGTCCGCGCCACCGGCCCGGGCCGGGAACCCGCGCGGCGCCGTCGTGCTGGCCGGGGTGCCGGCTGCGAATCCGCGCGGGGACCCCGGCATCACCCCGCCGGCGTTCATCCACTCGAGCCAGGCCCGGTTCTTCCGGGCGGCCGGCTCGTTGGCGATGAACTCCTGCGAGCGCACCTTGATCAGCTCCCCGGTGTCGGCCACGCGCGCGAAGACGTTGTCCGCGGTGGGGTCGGCCGGCGGTGTGCCCGGCACGAGCCCGCCCGCGGCCATGCCCCGCAGCCCCTCGATCACCGATCCGCCGGCGGAGTACCCCGCCTGCGACTTCTCCACGCCGCCGAGCGAGAACTTCTGGTGCGACTCGATGACCTTGATCTGGACCTCCCTGAACGTGGGGATCCGCTCGATCGCCCGCGCGGTCTCCCGGGCGGTGTTCAGGGCGTTCTCGCTCATCCACGAGGAGATGCGGGTGTCCTTGGGGATGCGGAGGATGGCGGCGGTGGTGTCGTTGGCCTTGTTCTCGGCCACCGAGCTCATCCAGGAGTCGACGGCGTCGCTCTCCGGGATGTCGAGCACCGCGGCGCGGGACCGCACGGCCTGGAGGACGATGTCCTCGCCCATCCAGGTCCGCACGGCGATCTGGCGCTCGATGTCGCTGAGCGAGGACTGGGTGCCCTCGGCCATCTGCTTGGCCGCGTCGCTCATCCACGAGTCGATGGAGACCTCCGGCTCGATGCCGAGCACAGCCCGCGCGAGGCTATCCGCCTGTTCGCTGGTCAGCCCGAACCGGACGCCGGTGTCGACCAGGTCGTCGTAGGTGGTGCGCAGCGCGTTCTGCACCTCCGCCTGGGAGGCACCCTGCTTGGCCATGGCCTCGGCCATGTCCCACCCGGCGCGGCCGAGCTCGTTGAACGCCTTCTGCGCGGCGTACCCGCTCTCGGTGGTGGTGTCGAGCATGCCGGTGGCCTCGTCGAAGGCGAAGGCGTTCTCCGCCAGGGCGCCGTGCAGCTCGCGCAGGGACTCGTGATAGGCACCGGTCGCCTCGGCGGCGGTCATGTTGATCTCCCCGAGCTGGCGCAGGCTCTGCATGACGTCGTCCAGGGTCTTCTGGGTGTCCGCGGCCTCCCCTCCGAGCAGGCCCATGGCACCGGCGGCGCCCTCGAGCCCGCCGCCGGCCGCCTGCGCCGACTCGGCCGCGTCCAGCAGCTTCGGCGGCAGATCGCCCATCATGGCCTGCAGCTGCTCCTGGGGCGTGAGGGTCACGTTGAGGCTGTTGGCGTACTGGATGACCGCGTCGCGCAGCTGCGGGAACAGCTTGGCGGTGACCTCGAGCGGCACCCCGGACTTCTCGGCCTCCTCCGCGATGGATCGGAAGGCCTGGGCCGCGCGTTCGGTGTTCCCGTCCCGGAACATCCCGGCGAGTGATTCGTCGACGTTGCCCAGGCTCTTGGCCAGCTTCCCCACCGCCGGGGTCGACGCCGTCAGCCCGCCCATGACCCGGGTCAGGTGGTCGACGCCGCCGCTGTCGTTGATGCGGGCGATGGCGCTGCCGATCCCGTCGATGCCGGACACCGTCCCCTCGAGGGACCAGCGGCCGCGGCCGTTGACGAAGTCGGCGTTGCGGAACGCGTCGTCGAGCCGGCTGACGTTGAACTCCGCCCCGGACATGGCGTTGGTCATCTGGTCCACCGAGAGCACGTCGTCGCGGCTGAATACGGCGCCGAGGCCCTGCAGGACCGCGAATCCGGCGGCGGCCCCGGCCGCGTACTTGCCGACCTTGCTCAGCTTCCCGCCGAGCCCGGTGGTGGCGACCCCGAGGGTGTCCAGCGCCGCCTTGGTCTGGGCCAGCCACGCGATGAGCTTCATCCCGCCGCCGACGGCCAGGGCGGCCGCGCCGGCGAGCCCCGCGATGGCGACGACCGTCCCCATGACGGGCTGGGGCAGACTGCTGAACCACCCGGCCAGCCCGGCCAGGGCATCGGCCATGCCGGCCACCGCGGGCAGGATCGCCGCGCCGGCGGTGACCGCGGCGTCCTGGATCGAGTTCCACGCGATGCGGGCCCGGGACTCGGTGGTCTCGTACCGCTTCCCGGCCTCCTCCACGCGGTCGATGTTCTCCCGGAATCCGTCGTTGCTCTGGTGAAGCGAGCTGGTGAGGATGTCGGAGGCTCCCGCCAGGCGCAGGAACGCGTCCTGCTCGCGGATCCCCCGGATCCCCAGCTCGGTGAGGACCTGCGAGACCGACCCGCCCTCGTCCTTCACCCGTCCGAGCCCCTGCACGAAGGAGTCCAGGGCCTGGGCGGGGTTCTCCCGCCACGTGTTCGTGAACTCCTCCGCCGACGTCCCGGAGATCCGCGCGAAGGTCTCCAGCTCGGTCGAGCTGGTGCGCACCGCGTTGTCGATCTTCTTCAGCGACATGGACATGGCGGTGCCGCCCGCCTCGGCCTCGATGCCCACCGAGGACATGGCCGCGGCGATCCCGAGCACGTCGCCCTCGGTCATGTTCATCTGCGCCCCGGCGCCGGCCAGGCGCAGGGACATCTCCACGATCTCCCGCTCCGTGGTCGCGAAGTTGTTGCCCAGCCGCACCAGCGCGGACCCCACCCGGGAGTAGGCGGACTCCCCGACCTCGCCGACGGTGCCCATGATGTTGGTGAACCGCGCGATGCTGGTCGCGGCGTCCTCGGCGGAGAGGTTGGTGGACTCCCCCATGTCGATCATGGTCCGGGTGAACGCCAGGACATGCGGGGTCTGCACCCCGAGCTGCCCGGCCGCCTCGGCCACCGCGGCCAGATCCTGGTGCGAGGCCGGCAGCTCCCGGGCCATGCCGCGCAGCCCGTCCTCCACGGCCTTGAGCTGCTGCGGCGTCCCGTCGACCGTCTTGGTCACCCCGGCCCACGCGGACTCCCAAGACATCGCAGACTTCACCACCAGCCCGACGGCGCCCACCACCGCGCCGCCGGCGATGGCCGAGCGGTTGGCGATCGTGTCCCACTCGGCGGAGTGCTCGCGCTGCTTGGCGATCACGCCGTTGATCGACCCGGTCACCGAGGACCCCATGCTGGCCCAGACGGAGCCGGCGCGCTCGCCGGCGCCCTCGGCCTTGGTCCCGGCCTCGTCGAAGGACTGCCCGGTCTTGTGGCCGGCCTGCTCCCCCGCCTGGCCGGCCTGCTCCCACGGGGTGGCGACGCCGTCGGCGGCGTTCGCGGCGTCGGCGCCGGCCTCGGCGTAGGCCTGGCCGACCCCGTCGGCGGAGCTCTCGGCGGTCGTGCCGGCCTGGTTCCAGGGCTCGGCGACGTCGTGCGCGGCGGCCGCGGCCTGGTCGCCCGCCTGGTCGTAGGCCTCGCCCACGCCGTCGGCGGAGTGCTCGGCAGAATCTCCCGCCTGCTCCCAGGGCGGGCGGACGTCCTGAGCCGCGGCGGCCGCGGCATCACCGGCCTCGTCGTACGCTTGGCCGACGCCGTCCGCTGACTGCGCGGCAGCGTCACCGGCCTGCTCCCATCCGGGCTTGATCCCGTCAGCTGCGGCCTTTGCTTCAGCGCCGGCGACGTCGTAGGCCTGGCCCACTCCGTCGGCGGACTTCTCCGCGGTATCGCCGGCGTCGGCCCAGGGGGACTTAACCCCCTCGGCGGCTTCACCTGCGCGAACGCCAGCCGCGCCGTAGGCCTCACCAATCCCCTGTGCCGAGCTCGCGGCATCAGTTCCGGCCCGCCGGTAGGCGTCCCCGGCACGCTGCGCGCCCTCGGCTCCCTGCGCCCCGACCTTGGCAAACGCCTGATCGATCTGCGCAGCCGCGGATTTCGACGCCGACGCCGCCTCGGCCATCGCGGCCTTGAACGCCGAGATCTCGGCCTTCAAACGGATCGTGACGCTGCGATCTGCCACCCGAATCACCTCTACTCTGTTGCCATGACTGACCCGCCAGTGCCCACCCGCACCCTGTCCGAGACCCTGCTCTTCTGTGCCAGCGCCCTGATCGGTGCCTTCGCGGTGCTGACGCTGTTCACCGCGCTCACGTTCGAGAAGCCCTCCGCCGCGCCGGTCGGGGCGGGGACCTTGGCCATCCTGCTGGCCGGGCTGGGATACCTCGCCCGGCTCACCCGGCTGGTCACGGCGTGGATGGGCGCGGAGGCGACCCGTGTCGAATCGTCGAAGGAGCATTGAATGGCACGCGCACAGCAGAAGCGACTCCCCGGGGACACCATGCTTGGCTTCGGCATCGCCTACCTCTTGATCGCGCTGATCCTCGGGGTGGCGACAGCCCTCGGCGGGGGCGTGCCCGGACTGCCGGTGATCCTGCTGTGCATCGCCGGGCCGATCTTCATGCTCATCGGCTACCTCCAGCGCATCGCGGCGGCCCGGGACTCCGAACGGGTGCGCCATGACTGAACGACGGCTGCCCGGCCGGGGACTGATCATCGCGGGCATCGTGGTCCTCGCGTTGACCGCTCTCGCGTTCCTCGGCCTGCTGGTCTTGGCCTGGTTCTACGGCCTGGCATTGCTGGGGCTGGTGCTGCTGCTGATCCCGCCGGCCGGTCTCGGCGTCGTGCTGATCGTCATCGGGTACCTCAAGCGCATCGCGGCCACCCGGGAGCCCGCCGACGGAATTGCCCTCCGGAACGAAGGTGCGCCACAGATCGAGCGGTGATTCCCAGCCGAGGATCCCCGGCCCATCCCGCGAAGCCGGGGCCCTAGGTTCAGCGCGCACCTCGCCTCTATGCTCAGTCTATGAGCGATGTCACACGGCGTATCAGGTGGCGCAAACACCTGCAGGGATGGGGCATGGCCCTCTTCTTCATCGGCGCGGCCATGAACTTCTCCAGCTGGGCCTGGGACATCGATTTCGGCTTCACCAGTCTGATTGTCTTCATCATCGGTACAACAGCGGTGTGCACGGGAACCTACATAGGACGCGGTCTGCCCGCCCAGCCCGTCACCACGGAGCAGCCCCAAACGCCGTCCCCGTCTGCTCAGCAGGATCCTCCCGCACCGCGATGAGCACCTGACCCGGCGCCGGCTCCTTGATGTCCCGCTGCGCGGACTCCACGGCCTCCTTCGCGAAGCACGTCTGCGTCTCGACCCGGAACCGCCCGGACATCCCCGGATCCCGGCACACGGAGACCGGGTTCCCGCACTCGGGGCACCGCTCGAGCTCGACGATCTGGAAGGCGAGCGCCGCGATCCGGTCCCGGACGCTCCAGGCCTCGCCGGAGCCGAGGAAGAACCCGGGCGGCTTCCCCCACGCCCGGCCGGTCTTCAGCGCCAGCAGGACCCCGGGGTTACGGCCGCTCGCCAGGGCGTCCGCGGCGAAATCGGGGCGTCACGTCGATCTGCTGCGCCGCCTGGTACCGCAGGATGATCGCGGCGAACTGCGCCCCGATCGTCCGGTGCAGGGCGGCCCACTGCTCCGGTTCCAGGGCCCGGCCCTGCAGCCGGGCGGCCCGGGCCAGGATCCGGTACCAGTAGTCCATGTCCTGGTGGTAGTTGTAGTCCTTCGGCTTCTCCCCCAGCTCGGCGCGGATCTCGGCCAGCTCGGGCTCGATCAGCGCGTACAGCTCGACCTCCGCCTTCGCCGCCTCCATCCGCTCGAGCAGCCGCTGCTTCTCCCGTTCGAGCTCGCCGGCGCCGGCGTCGCCCATGGACTCCATGCCCTCCGGCGCCTCCTCGGCGCGCTTCATGGCGGCCTCGATGCGTTCGACGTCGGCGGCCAGGTGCGCATCGCGGTAGACGGTCACGACCTCGCGCAGGCGGTGCTCCGTGCCGCCGGTCAGCCAGTCGCCGAGGTCGAAGGTCTCGGCATCAGGGGCCGAATGCTCGGCGGGCCGGGCCTGATCGGTGAGCGCGCGGGCGGCGAGGGTCTCGGGGGTGGTGCTGTCGGTCATGGCCGATGGTTCTCCGTTCTGGGGGCGGGGCGGGGCGGGTCGGTTCGCGGCGCCGCCGACGCCGGTTCGTTCTGTCACGGGGTGGGCGGCCCGCCGCCCGGGAGAGGACGCCGGGCGGCGGGCACGGGTGAGGGGGCCGTGCGGTGGGCGGCCGCGCGGCGGGGCTACCGCCCGCCGGTCGAGGTCACCGCGGGGCGCACGGCCCGGTTCTGCCAGGCCCGCTGCGGGTTCAGCGGCACGGTGCGGCGGATGAAGCCACCGTTGTCGGTGGGCTTCTGCGGGGTGTCGGTGAGGATCTCGTAGACGTCGACCTCGTCGGTGGCCTCCCAGGCGGCGTCGAACCGCTTGCCGGTCTCCCGGGCGACCATGTACCCGCCGGTGCCCTTGTCCTTCAGGGCCTGGAAGGCGATGTCGCCGAGGGTGTCGTGGCGGCCGAGGTGGGTGGGGTCGAACCAGCGGAAGATGCTGATGAGCCCCTCGTAGTTGGAGGGGCCCAGCACCACGGGGTTGGACTCGTCGCTCAGGGCGGCCTGGTCGTCCACGGTCTCGGAAGCCGTAGCCGAGAGCCGGTAGTCGGCCTTCAGCACGCGCTGGGACAGGTCAATGCCGGCGTTGAGCTCGGCGATGGTGGGGTTCTCGGGGTCGGAGAGGTAGGTGCAGTAGGTCAGGCGGATCTTGGCGTCGGCGAGGGTCTTCGGGGGCAGGATCTGCGGGGCGGCGGTGGCCGCGGTCAGGATGGTCATTCAGTGTGCCTCCTTCTCGGTGGTCTTGGCGGGTCTGCGGCCGGCGCGCGGGCTGGTTCCGGGCTCGCCGGCGCCGGCGGCCGGGTCGGTTCCGGGGGCGGCCGGCCCGGTCGCGGCGGTGACCGCGTCCTTCGCCGCGGCCCCGGCGGCGTCGGCCGTCACGGTGGTCGCCGCGTCGCCTCCCGCCGGCAGCGGGCTCACGAGCTCCGGGAACAGCTCGAGGTGCTCCTCGGGCCGGTAGATGGTCTCGCCGTCTGTGGTGCGCATGGGCACGATGGCCATGGGTGGTCTCCTTCGTCGGATCGGGGGGTGGCGGATGGGGGTCAGTCAAGGTCGAGGGTCCACAGCAGGGGCAGGTACTGCCGGGGCGGGGTGACGCCGGTGTCGGTGATGATGAACGCGTGGGCGTGCTGCTCGGCGTCGGGCTTCACCACGTGGTCCCCCACGCGCAGGTTGGTCAGCGCGGGGCCCACCCGGTCGGCCAGCCAGTGGACGTTCGCGGCGTCCGCGCCGACCAGCTGCGTGTGGATCCGCAGCCGCCGCGCCCCGGTGGCGGCCAGGGCGTCGAGGGCCTCCATGGCCGGGTCCGCGGCACCCTGGGAGACCCACAGGCACACGTAGGGCCGGATCCTTCCCGAGGGGTGGGTCGGCACGGCCCGGTCCACGGTGCCGGTGTAGACCGGCAGGCGCCCGTCGATGCCCCGCAGCGCCCGGTGCAGCCGCTCCCGGGCCTCGTCGGCGGTGACGCTCACAGCAGCGCCTCCCCCGCCTGGGCGATCGCGCGCTCGTAGGCCGGGGCCACGACGTCGAACGCCGGCGTCATGTACGGCCGGGCGGCCATCCGGGAGGTCCCGTACTCCAGGTAGATCCCGTAATGCGCGCCGGGCCCGACGAGGACCTCGCCCGGGGCGGGGCTCTCCGCGGCGATGGAGGCCCGCAGGTACCCGGTGTCCACGGGGGCCCGGCGCTGCGCCTGGGCCTGCAGGTCCGCGCCGGCCTTGACCGTCGCGGCGTGGACGGCCCGCTCCACCCGGGCGGCGCCGGCGCGCAGGTCCCCGGCGAGCTCGGCGAGCTCGGTGCTGTCAGTCGCCATAGTCCATCGCTCCGTTCTGGGTCTCGACGTCGACGCAGAGCAGGTCCCGCTGCCACAGGTCGGTGCCCTGCAGGACGTGCACGACGTCGAACCGGCGGCCCGTCAGCTGGGGGTCGTAGCGCGGGGTGTCGGTGATGACGATCTGCGCGCTCGCGGCGCCGCCGGTGATCTCGTGGGCCCACTCGAGGGGAAGGGAGATGCGGTAGAGCTTCGCGCCGACGATCTGGCCGGCGGCGATGCCGAGGTCCGCGGCGCCGGAGTTCAGTTGCTGGACGCGGCAGGGCGCGCCCTCGGCCACGAGGTCCCAGTCCTCCCTCTCGAATCCCACGGGTGGGTCGAGGACGCGGTGGTAGATGCGGCATCTCGCGGTGAAGGCGGCCTCGGCGACCGGCCGGTGGTGCTCGTGCCAGCCGGGTGGGATGAGCGGTCGGTCGGGGTCTAGGGCGCCCATCGTTCGGTCCCCTCCTGCCGGGTGGGCGGGCCGGCGGGGATGTACGCGGCGTAGGCGGCGTCCGGGCCGGTGCGGGCGTCGTCGGCGTCGGCGTCGGCGATCAGGTCCCGGGCCTGGGCGCGCAGCTCGGCGGCCACGGAGGGTCCGTCGGTGGAGAGGTCCTGGGTGGTGATCTTCTTGGACAGCAGCACCTCGGAGGCCGCGATGCTCAGCAGCGCCCGGGCGGCGGCCCGTTTGACGGAGCCGCCGCTCAGGCGCAGGAACCGGCGGATCTGCTCGGGGTCGAACAGCTCGGAGCGGTCCCGGCGCGGTTCCCCGATGAGCAGGCGCACGTCGGCGACGTCGTCCGGGGTGTCCCCGTGGTCCGCGGCGGCGGCCCGGGCCGGGTCCGGGCCGCCGAACGGCTGCTGGGTGTCCATCGCGCCTCCTCGGCTTGGGTGGGTTCCCGCCCGGGTCAGGAGCCCTGGGAGGCGTAGACCGCGTAGGGCATGAGCGCGGCGCCGCCGGTGACGTGCCGGCCGCGGTACCAGATGGTGTCGTCCTTGAAGGAGCCCTGCATGGGGTCGATCGGGCCGCCCCCGCCGGCGCGCAGGCCCTGGGTGTTGCTCACGCGCAGGTCCGGCTCCTCGTGCCCGTCGAGGCTGACCTTCGCGATCGCCGGCGTCGTGGAGCCGGGCTCGGGCAGCAGGTACCAGGTGGTCTCGGCCTTGTTCGCGGTGTCGTACTTGGCCAGGGCCCGGGGCGCGACGAGCGAGGCGATCGAGGCGCGCACGCCGTTGCCGGTCTTGGTCGCGGTGCCGCCCTGGGTGGTCTGGACCTCGGTGATGTTGAGGATCGCCTCGGCGGCGGTCTTCAGGGCGGGGTGGACCACGAGGGTGAACCGGTCGACGTCGATGAGCTGCCCGTCCTCGCCCTTGCGCAGGCGCAGGGCGCCGAGCGCGGTGAGGAGGTTGTCGTAGGTCAGCGGCAGTCGGGTGGGCGCGGAGGGCCCGGTGAACAGGGTCTTGGACGGCCCGCCGCGGGGGTCGATGAGGCAGCCGAAGACCTTGGCGTCCTCGGTCCGGCGCGCCGCGGAGGCCAGCCGCTGAGGCAGCTTGGCGAGGGTGGACCAGTTGCGGGAGAGGTTCAGTTCCCAGGTCAGGCCGATCGCGCGGCCGGTCTTGCCGACCTGGATCTTGTATCCGGTCTCGGTCAGGGGCGCGCCCTTGTACTCCTCGCCCTGGGCGACGTCGTCGAACTCGTCGAGGTCGTGGAGGCCGACGTAGGGCTTCTCGGTGAAGTCGGGGACGCCGGCGGTGTCGACGATGCCCTGCCATTCGGGGGTGTGGGCGCGGAAGAGGTCGAGGGCCTCGATGCCGAGCGCGGGCGCGAGCAGCTTCGGGAAGTCGGCGGTGGTGAAGGCCTCCTGCAGGTTGGCCTTGGCGCGGAATCCGCCGGTCAGGCCGGCCTTGAAGGTCTTGGCGGCCTCGAGGACGCCGGTGAAGTCGGAGGGGCGGGCCTGTTCGATCTTGTCGGCGTGCAGGAAGTCGCTGTCCATGAAGGTGGTGGTCATGCTGGTTCTCCTAGAGGGGTGGGGGCTACCGGGGGACCTTGCCGTAGGGGGCGACCTCGACCGGCGAGTTCCCCGGTCCGGCCGGGGTGAGCGCGACGCCGAAGGGTTCGCCGTTGCCGACGGTGCTGCTCAGCATCCCGGTGGAGGTGAGGTTGATCTGCTGCCCCACCGTGACGGTGCCGTTGACGGTGAGGATGTAGGACCCGTCGAGCCAGAGGGTGACCATCTCGTCGCGGGCGGCGTCGGTGTGGACGACGCCGGCGAACTGGCCGATGCGCACGGGATCCCCGGACTTCAGGGCCCGCGGGGCGGGGAAGGAGATGTGGTCGGCGCGGGTGTAGCGCTGGTTCAGTGCCATGGTGGTCAGGCCTCCTGCTTCATGATCTTCAGGACGTCGCCGGCGGTGGGCGCGGCGGTCCCGGGGGTGGTGGCGGTGGTGTCGCCGAGGCCGGTGACGGCCCCGGCGGCCCGTGCCGCGGGTGCGGCGGCGCGGTAGGGCGCGGTCTCCTCGAGGGCCTCGGTGCGGAAGGCCTCGGCGTCGAACTCCTCGGCGCCGGCGGCGGCCTCGGCGAGGCGGGCCCGGTGCCTGGGCGCGTCGATGCCGTCGAAGGCCTCGTCCAGGATCCGCTCGGCGGCGGCGAGGCGTTCGGCGCGGCGGGCCTCGGCGAGCTCGGTCTCGAGCTGGGCGGCGCGCTGCTCGGCGGTGGTGAGGCGCTGGTAGTCGGCCTCGTCGATCTCGATGGTGGGCACGGGGGCCTCGCTTTCTCTGGTGGGGGTCGTCTCGGTCGGGGGCGGGGTCAGGGTTGGAGCCGGAGTCGCCGTCGGCGTCGGGGTCGGAACCGGAGTCGCCGTCGGCGTCGACGTCAGGGCTGGGGTCGTCTCGGTAGCGAGTAGCGTCTGGCCACCGGCATCCAAGCCGGAACCGGGCGGGCCGGCGACAGCGTGGAACACGGTCTCCCGGTGGACCTCGGCCGGCTCGCCCACCGGGGTCACCACGGTCCCGGCGAGCCGGTAGGGCTGCCGGTGGTAGGTGCCGGCGGACCAGTCGTGGACGATGTACACGGCGTCGTCGAAGTCGACCAGCTCCCGCTCGGTGCCGTCCCGCCGGTTCCGCTCGATCAGCGCGGCGGCGATCCACTGCCGCAGGTCCCCGGTGAGGGCCTCCACGGCCTGGGTCCGGGTGGGGCGGGCCGACTCCAGGACCCGCAGGATCCGCCCGCCGCGGCCGGCGCGGGTCACGAAGTCGATGGAGGTGCACTCGGCGATCCGGGTGATGATCCGCTGCCCGCCGGCCTCCCGGTACTCGGCGTTGCCGCGGATCGAGACGCCGATGTCCTCGGCCATGTCCCGGATGACGGCCCAGTGCCCGTAGAGCCTCGCCTCCGCGACCAGGGCGCCGTCGGCGTCCAGGCGGGCGTCCTCGGTCAGGACGCCGGCGAGGTTGCGCAGGTCGCCTTCGGGGCGCTCGTAGGCCTCGGTGGGCGAGGCGTGGTTGACGAACATCTGGGTGCCGCGGGCGAAGACGCCGGCCTCGGCCGCGGCGGCCAGGGTCTCGGGCGGGTACGTCCCGGAGCTGCCCTGCCCGGGGCTGATGATCTTGACCAGCAGCCGGCCCCCGGTGCGGGCGGTAGTGCTGCCGGCGGTCTCGGCGATGTGCACGGTCATGGGTCTCCCTCCATGGTCAGCAGGTCTCTTAGCGGGGTCGGTTCGATCGAGCGGCGCCACCCGGGGTTCTCCCGCCAGCGGGCGAGGTCGGCCCAGCGGATGCGCCCGGCGTCGTAGGCGCCGGCGATCCGGGGGCCGAGGATGCGGCGGCGGGTCTCCGGGTTCTGGTCGTTGAGCCATTCCTCGCCGGTGCGCATCGCCGGGCCCGTGTCCTGGACGCCGGGGTGCCCGAGCTCGGCCCAGGTCCTGGTGACGGGCAGGGCGATGCACCGGCCGTTGTGGTGGTCCTCCGGCGGCGGGTCGTCCACGGTGAAGCGGGTGCCGTGCATGGCCAGGCAGGCCCGGCAGCACAGGGAGTCCAGCGAGGCCTCCCAGACCCAGCCGTCGACGACGTGCCGGTTGGCCTGCATCCACCGCCGCTGGGCCTCGCGGTGGGCGTCGAGCATCTCGGTGCGCGCGATCGTCCTGGCCCGCGGCAGCCCGCCGTTGAACGCGGTCCCGGTGCGCTGGATGATCCGCTGTGCCACCGCCCGGGGGTTCTCCCCGACGGCGATGCCGCGGATCAGCTCGGCGCGCATGGCGAGCTCTACCGCGGCGGGCAGGGCCAGGTGCCGGGCGGTGATGTTCTCGCGGGCGCGGGTGACGATCGCGTCCAGCTGGTCGTAGACCTCCGTCAGCCCGGCCCCGGGGTCGTCGCCGCCCTCGGCGCGGTCCGGGCCGGGCAGCTGGGCCGCGACCATGGCCCGGGTGCCCTGCAGGGTGGCGGCGAGCGCCTCGGGCAGCAGGAGCACGACGTCGTCCCCGTACTCGGCGAGGATCTCCCCGAGGCGCTCCCGCGCTTGGGCGAGCGCGGCGGCCAGGCGCCGGGAGCGGGTGAGCCGGGAGGGCGGGACCCGGCCGGTGCGGGCCCGGTCCATGAGCTCCTCGAGCGTGTCGGTCAGCTCGGGCGCGATCTCCCGCCAGGCGTGCCACCACGCGGCGACCAGCGCGGCGTCGGAGGGGTCCAGGAGGGCGGCGAGCTCGGTCTTGAGCTGCTGGCCGAGGGCGGCGACGTGGACAGGCGCGGTCATGGGGTCCTCCCTTCGCTCGCGGCTTCGGTGGCCCTGCGGTGCTCGGCGCTGCCCGGGGCCGTCCCGACCCGGTCCCGGGTCGTCCCGGACCCCTCCGAGCCTGTCCCGAACCGCCCCGGGCCCGTCCCGGCCTGACCCGGGGCCGTCCTGCCCCGGCCCGGGCCCGTCCCGAACCGCCCCTGCTCGTACCGCCTCAGCAGCTCGTCCCCGATGCTGGCCCCGGGCGGGACGAACACGCCGTCGTCGTCGAGCATCGACTCCACGATCTCGTCGACGTCGCGCACCCGCAGGGCGCGCAGCAGCAGCCGGGCGGTGACCTCGGGCGGGATCTTCTCGGTGGCGTCCGCGGCGATGATCGCCTCGATGGCCTCCCGCTCCCCCAGCTCGTCCAGCCGCGGCCACTCGATCGTGAGCGTGCGCGGCGTGTCCCCCGCCAGGGTGACGACTCGTCGATCCCCCTCCCGCGCCACGGTCCCCTGCAGCGGCCCGGCCGGGGCGATCACGGCCATGTCGACGACGTAGTTCAGCGAGGCCCGCAGTGCCTCGGTCCAGAGCTCGCGGCGGGACTGGAACTCGTAGATCATCGGCTGGGTCAGGGTCTCGGCGACGGCGCGCGCCCCGGTGGCGCCCGGGTCCCCCAGCAGCAGGGTGATGGGGACGCTGAGCCCGGCGGAGACCATCACGGCCAGGGGCTTGCCGGACTCGGCGTCGATGGTCGCCCCGGCCTTCGGGATGGCCTCGATGTCGGCGTTGGCCGCCGCGATCGCCCCGCCGGCCACGCCGGCGCGCATCGCCTCCTGGATCGCGCCGCGGGCGGCCTGGGTGGCCTGCCGGTCCTTGCCGGAGATGCGGTAGGTGATCCGGGCCAGGGCCGACATGTAGTTCGCCCAGTCCTCCAGGTAGCGCTTGTACGCCCGGACCCACGGGATCGAGGCGTAGACGTCGCCCACGCCCCACTGCCAGTCGGCGAGCCCGTTGTCCCGCACGTGGTAGACCGGCGCCTCCCAGACCACGCGGATCCCGTCGATGCGCTTGTGCCGGACCACGGGCGCGTACCCCAGGGCCGGGTAGTAGGCGACGTGCTCGGTGGTGGAGGTCTGCCCGGCGGTGACGTTGCGCTGGGTCCAGCGGCGCAGGTAGTACCAGGGTTCGGTGGAGTCCTCGGGGTTGGCGATGATCTCCTCGACCTCGTCGAAGGGGATGGCCCGGACCTTCACGGCGCCGGTGCGGGGGTCGGTGAAGTGGGCGAGGAACCGGTTGCCGTCGGTGCCGAGGGCGGTCTCGGCGTCGAGGTGGGCCTGGTGCCCGGTGTAGGCGACGCGGTTGCCGGGGTCGTCGAGGAAGCGCTGCACGACGTCGTTGACGTCCTGGGCGCCGTGCTCCCCTGTGGCTTCGGCGGTGATGCCCACGCCCTGCCCCCAGACGAAGGAGGCGCGGATCGCGAGCCCGCGCTTGATCAGCGGGTTGGCGATGGCCAGGGCGCGGCCGACCTCGGCGTTGGCGCGGCGGACGGCGGCGGGGAACTCGCGCGCGCCGGGGCCGGTGAGCTGGGCCCATCCGGTGTCCTCGCGGGCGAGCTCGAGGTCGGCGACGGACTCCTGGACGAGCTCGAGCTGGTCCAGCAGCTGCCGCCGCTCACCGGGCGCGTACCCGAGGCGGCGGGCGAGGGCGGCGTCGGCGGCGCGGGAGGCGGTCTCGCGGAGGGCGTGCAGGATCCCCACGGGGCATCACCTCCGTCGCGGCGCTCGGTCTTCGGTTGTGCGGCCGGGCCGGCCCGGTTTGTGCCGACGGGTGGTCTAGGTTGTGGGGCGGATCAGACCCGGCCACGCCGCATCGCGGGCAGGTCTGCGCGGCAGCCCCGGTCAGTACGGGCTGATGGACCACCCGCGGGCATCCATCAGCTCCCACTCCGGCGCGTCCCACGTCCCGCCGCCGACCGGCAACGGATGCAGCAGCAGCTGATTCACGGCCTGCGTCATCGCGTCCACCGAGTCGTCGTGCGAGGAGGCGGGGAACAGCTTGGCCTCCTCCACGAGCTCCCCCACGTTGGGCAGCAGCTCGTCGTCGGGCAGCACGACGTCGTGTGAGAACACCAGCGGCGACACCGCATTGGCCCGCGCGACCTTTGACCCCTCCGGCTCCACCGGGATCAGCCCATTGAGCTGCCCCGCCAGGGCGTTCATGACGGCGGGCCCGTTGGCCTTGTCCTCGACGTACTTCGCGACCGCCTGCGGCCACCGCGCGGAGAGCCGCCGGATCGCGGCGAGCGTGTCGTTGAAGTTCAGCCGATCCCGGATCATGTCCAGCAGATACGCCCTGGTGCCAACGCGCAGCCACACCTGCCCCACGACGTAGTCGGAGGAGTCCGTGGCCTTGAACGCCAGGTCCCAGGACTGGACCAGCTCGTGATCCTCCCGCTGCCCGACGCCGGGCACGATCCGCGCCCCGTCGGGCCGCTCGGTCCACATCGGGGTGGAGTAGCGGGCCCACTCGCCGGGGAACACGCCCCCGGCGTCCGGGGAGGGCCGGCCCTGGTACAGCGACGCCCACGTCTTCGGGCCGGACTGGCGCTTCCGGGCCTGCCACTGCCGCGTGGTGCGGCCACGGGCGGAGACCATGAACTGCCCCGGCTCACGGCCCAGCGGGTCCGTCTCGCCCTTCTCGGGGCGATGGTCTGCCTCGGCGGGGATGCGCAGGAACCGCCAGTTGGGGTCGGACTTCATGAGCCTACCGGCGAGGTCATCCTCGTGCCAGCGGGTCAGGATCACGATCACCGGCGCACCCGGCGCGAGGCGGGTCAGCGCGGTGTCGGTCCACCAGTCCCAGGCCTTCTCACGGAAGGTCGGGCTGTCGGCCTGTTCGCGGCCCTTGACGGGGTCGTCGATGAGCAGGAGGTCTACGGGGCGGCCGGTCATGGCGCCACCGATGCCGGCGGTGAAGATCCCGCCGTCGCGGCCGACGAGCTGCCATTCGTGCTGAGCGGACAGGTCGTCACGGACCGCGAGGTCCAGGACGTCGCTGTGCTGGGTGATGTCGTCGCGGACGGCGCGACCCCAGCGGCGGGCGATGTTCGCCTCGTAGGAGGCGATCGCGATCCGCAGGTCAGGGTTCTGCTGCAGCGCCCACGTCGGAAACCGACGCGAGGCCCGCTGGGACTTCCCCTCCTGCGGTGGCATCGAGATGATGAGCCGCGAGTCAGGGGTGTTGAAAGCCTCGACCAGGGCCGCGTCGATCAGATCGAGCGCGGGGGTCTGCACGGTGCGGAAGTCCAGCTCCCGGGCCATGTCCCCGGGGGTCTCCCACTTAGCGACGTGAGGGGCGAAATGGGCGGCGAGGGCGCCCCAGAACGATGCGTTCACGGGGCGGCTCCCTCCATCTCGCTAGGCTGGTCAGACACGATTCGAAAGGACTGACATGAGCGAGAACATCTACGTCTACCCAGTTGGAGACAACTGGCGCGTGACGCTGCCAGGAACCGACAACTTCCGGGAGTACAGGACCAAGGAGAACGCTATCGGTGAGGCCAAGCGCAACGTCAATATGACAGGCTGCCACGCTCAGGTCCTTACGAGTGCTGACGGTCAGGTGGAGGAGGTCATCGCCTGATAAGTGCTCGCCCGTCAGCGCATAACAGTGTCCGTCGGGTGCTTGCTCTCGGTCACGGGCAGAGGTGACCGCCCAGACACTGATTTACCCTCCTGGGGCGGCATCGAGATGATGAGTCACAAGTCGGCGCTGCTGAACGCTTCGACCAGGGCCTCGTCGATCAGGTCCATCCCCGGCGTCCGCACAGTTCGCGGGTCGAGCTCACGGGCCATGTCCTACGAGTCTCCCACTTCGCGACGTGCGGGGTGAGGGCGCCCCAGAACGATGCATTCACGGGGCGCCCTCCGATCTAGTCTTCGGGTCTACTGCCGGTGAAGTACTCCCATGCATCTGCCAACTGCTTGGGGTCACTTGGATCCTGGATCGTGTAGGTGTCACCCTTGATTCGCTGAGTAGTGACAGTCTTCTGCGTCGGGCCGATTGATGCTTGTGACTTGACTACTTCCATGCTGAGAACAAACTTCTCTGACTTCCTCATCCATAGGAAGGTCTTTCTGCTGATCGTCAGGGTGACATCACTTTGAGGACCCGTTGCATTTTGAAGCCGCGGACTGATTGAGTACAGGTTTCTGACTTCAAGACCGGGAGGCCAGGTTGGAACTTCAGAACCAAGTTGCTTTCTGACATGCCGCGAGACGTCTTTCTCATCCCGTTCACCAGCTTTCGCGTCTGAGAAATGGAATCTCACCCTTTTTGCTGCGCGTCTTCCGTTGTTCTGAACGATCAGGAACGCATATTTCGCCTCATCATCAGGTTCGACATGCGCGCTCATATATGGACTGTTTGCGGAGATAACTGAAATTGCGGTGACCACAAGCGTGAGGGCGGCGACCACCACCCCGCCGACCGTTGCTCCGTCGGTCACTAGAGGAGGGAGGCCTGAAAGAAGAACTATCACCTTTTCATTCTCTCACCTTGTGTGCCTGTCAGCGCACGACAGCGTCCGTGGGGCGCTTGATCTAGGTGACGCGTAGGATGCGCGCCACCTACAACTTCACCGCGCGCAAGCGGTCTCATGTAGTGGGCGGAATCCGGACCGGCATTTCGTCGTAGCAGGGGGCACTGACAACTCTAGTTCTACCCCACTTCGTCCGTTACTCGTCCACGTGACTCAGAATGGGCTACGATGCAGCGCGGACTTCGCGCCAAGGACGAGCTTTGAACTTCCGTGGACGCAATATGGTCGGGTGGCTTTTGCGACGAACCCCTGGCGTCGGTTCTGGTAGCGTACGGGCGCGACGCCGTACTGAGCTTCGTCTCGTTGGGTTATATCGGAGGGAGTGCAGATGCAGAATCGAAGTACTGCGCCGAGCGAACGGTAGGATCGTACGCGACTTTGGGACCAGGGAGTCCTAACTTGTCGTTCCCATCTAGGCGCAAATTGCCTAAGATACGCTTTTTAAATTATCACGCCCGCCCAGGGAATCAAGTACCTAAGCAGCTCTCATCTCGACCTGTTCCGCTAGGTCCAGAGCGTCGTCAACGAGGTAGGTTCGTCCGCCCTGGTCAGCAAGCTTTCCCGCGGCGGCCCACCGGTACAAAGTCGACGGCGACACGGCGTGTCCCATCATCTCCAGAGCCGCCGCGAGGTCCCGCATGCGCAGCGCCTGCCCGGATAGCTCATCTAGCACGGCTTCCCTCCGCACCTCCTCCAGCGCCTCCGCCCGGTAAGCGGTCCCGCAGTACCGACACGGTACGTACTCGGTGCCGCGATGTGCGATCAGGGGCCCGCCGCAGTGGCAGGCGCCGTAGGTGACGCGTTCAGGGTGCCGGTCGATCTTCTGCACCGCGCGGTGCAGCTGCTCGGTCAGGTCGTAGGCGTACCCGGTGATGGATGCGTTCTTCACCGCGGCGGGGAGGTGGTGTCGAATGCGGGCCACCCGCCGTCGCACGACGACGGACGGTCCTACGGCACCGGATACCAGCCGCTCGAGCCCGGTCAGTATCCGCGTGATGTCTTGGCGGATCTCCGAGGCCACGAGGTCGTAGCCGGCGCCTTCGGCTCCCCCGGCACCGGGCGAGGCAGCTTTGACGGCCTGCCGGGTCACCTCGACGTCAAGTTCCTCCAAGATTTCCGGCACGCGCCCCAGCTCTGCGTGCAGCCGCGTCTCGCATGCTCCGCAGAGGAAACGCCCGGGGCTGGTGATGGTGGCTTCGCAGGTGCAGGTGATGGTCATGCCGCGATCTCCTGGGTGTCGATGGTCAGGCGGGTGAGCTCGGTGTGCAGGATGGCCTTGGCCTCGTCGAGGCGGGTACCGGTCAGGCCGAGAGCGAGGAACACGCGGATGACGGCGCCGGCCATGATCTCGGCTTCGTGTTCCTGGATCTCGGCGAGGCGGTCCCAGAGCTTGTGCTTGAGGGCCATGTCGAGCATCTTCCCGGCACGGTCGAGGGAGCGCTCGTAGATCTCGACGATGGCGTGGGCCTGTTCGGCGCCCTTGAAGTCGGTGCTGGAGAGCTCGCCCTTGAGGTCGTTGACGTGGGCGGCCAGTTCGTCCTTCCAGGACAGGACCTCTATGAGCAGGCGCTTGAACTCGGTGAGCGGGTCCTCGATCGTGCTCTGCGCGGTGATTGCGGGCTCGGTCCGGCTGTTGGTGAGAGCAGTGCGGACGCGGTGCTCCTGCCAGCGCCGCTCCCCCGCGGCCCGATTCTGCTTCGCGTTGCCACCGTGGTATTTGCAGACCGTCTGTCCGCGCAGGGCCCAGTTCCCGCAGGGCTTGCCGGTCTTCTTGTTGGTGCCCGCGCACTTGAGCCGCTGCCGCCGGCCGTCGGCGTCGGGGCCGGGCACCCATGCGTCGTTGCCGGCCATCTAGAGCTCCTCGATCCGCAGGAGCAGGCCCGGCGCGGCACTGATGCCACCGTGGTGCAGGAAGGGCCCCTCGACGTGCCGCCAGTCATCGTCTACGACCAGGCCATAGTCGACGAGACCGTCGACCACGGCCTTGGCCGTCGGGTAGAGGTTCGCGGGGTCGTAGCGGTTGGCGCGGGCCTTGAACACCGATGCATCAATCCGTACCCGGTTGAGGTCGATGACCAGGTCGGTGCGAGCGGCGCGGGTGCGGGCCTGGGCGCGCCAGAGGCGGGTGTAGTCGTGGCGCAGGGACCAGTGTCCGCGGTCGTTGGAGTTGATCCATGGGATCCCGTTCTGCGGGATGAGCAGCTCGTGAATCGTCATCGGTGCTCCTTCACTCGCCTGTTGAACGCCCGCGATGTCAAACCGTTCTTGAAGCGGACTACCACCGCGCCTCGGAGGAGAAGTCGTAATTCAGCGTGGGCAATACTGATCCCTACTACCGTGGTCCGTGTCCCTGTGGCCACGAGCCGCCCTCCGTGTCTCGATTGGATGATGAGTAAATGCCTGAGCTGTTCCGTCTCAGTCCCGACATAAGTGCGGCAGTGATCGGCGCTCTCGTCGGCGCCTTCTTCTCCCTCTTGACAACCTTGTTCGTAGGTTGGCTGCGAAGGCCAAAGGCCCTCTGGATGCTGAACTGCGAGTACGTCTCGCAGAAATTTCCGCCCGTGCTCATGCCCGATATGAACCCTCAAGACAGGGTGATGGCCGTCCAAGGGACTTTGGAGAACTGCGGCGACGGTGTTGCTCACGATGTGAGAGTGATGGACTTGAGGCACGTGGTCCATACCAGGGTCGCGAGGCTCGAGCCTGGACAGGGGATTGATTTCGCCGTCGAGATGAAGTTTCAGGAGTTCAATCACAGGAACCTCCTCGTCTTTTACAGGGAGCCGCCAGTCCGGATACGGAAAGTCAAACTCACTCGTTTTCGGTTCCTCAAGATGGCAACTGGACGGGTCCTTGTAGGCCGGTAGGCCATCCCTATTCACGATGTGCTCGTCATGCCGAATGACGACAATCCGTTGAGGTTCCATGGGGTCGGGCGGTTCTATGGGGTCTCAGCGTGCTCGGAGGAGCGTGCCGCGGGCGTGAAATTCTCCGGCGGCCCCGAGGTGTCGGGTAGTGCCGCGAGGACGGCGTGTGCGGTGGCGAGGGCTGCTTGGGTGCGTGCTGTGTGGAAGCAGCCGGCGTCGGCGTTGGTGTGGGCTTCGGTGAGGAGTCGTTCGGCGGTGGCGCGGTGGTGGGCTTCGGTGGTGGTGGTTGTCATGGTGGGGTCTTTCTGTGCGGTGGGTCGGGGGTGTGTGGTGGGGTGGTGGGATGAATTGGAGGATGTGGTTTTTCGATCTGTGCGTTCCGGCCTTGGTGACGTGGGTGTTGCTGTGGTTGGCGTGGGGTGCGGTCCAGTACGGGGGTGCGGTTCGGTTGTTCGGTGTGGTCGCTTTCGGGGCGATGTGGTTCTCGGTGGTCGTGAGGTTTGTGCGGGCTTGGCGTCAGGGGAAGTACCGGTTGCCGGCCGAGGGCCGGGAGGGTTCGTAGGTCAGGGTGCTTTGCCGTAGTCGGCGGGTGTGCGTTGGCCGGCTTTGATCTCGGAGTGGCAGGCGGCGCAGTTGGTGGCGCGTTCCCAGCTGTGGGCGGGGCAGGGCCTGCGGTCGACGGTCGCTTGTGGGGTCGTGGGGCCGGTGGTGGTGCCGAAGGGTCCGGTGAGTTCTTCGAGGACGGTGTGGATGCGCTTGGCGGTCTGGTGGGCCGGGTTCCGGGCGGTGAGGAAGGTGGCGGTGATGATGTCGAGGTCGTTTCCGACGGCGTGGGTGAGTTCGGTGGCGACGGCGGCGGGAGGCCATTCGGGGCGGAAGGCGCAGGCGATGTGGGCGATGTGTTCGGCTTGGGGGCGGTTCATGGTGGATCCTTTCGGCCTGCCGGTCGTTGCGTGCTGCGCGCGTTCTGGAACGTAACGGCGGGCAGGGGACTATAGGGGTTAAAGGGTTAGGGTTAGGGGCTTACACTTCGCTTACGTTGTGCTTAGGTTTCTGCTTATTTTTGGATAAGCAGGTGCTTACGGTTTTGGTTATGCGGTGCGGGCCTCCTGGCAGTACTGGCAGTCATCGCTGAAGCGGTCGCGCGCGACGTGCCACCGCTTGTGCATCCCTAGCGAACCGCCTTGCGAGCCTGCCGTTTTCTTCTTCTGCGACATGCTCTCGATCTCCTTCGCCGACCACTGATGCTTGAGGTAGTCGTGCAGGTCGTAGCCTCCGTCGATTTCCGTGAGAAAACCTGCGGAAACCAGCTCGCGGATGCGAGTCGGTGTGGCGTGCATCTTCGCGACGTTCTTCGGCAAAAATCCGTCGGTTCTGAGCTTGTGCGAGTAGCACCAGTAGGTGATGATCGCCCGGAAAGCACCGTCGGAGAGCTGCACCGTCTTGGGGTGCTCGGGGAAGGTGTCGGTCACCGAGATGAACGGCCGGTCATCTCTCATGGATGCCTCCAGTGGATAGAGTCGTGGGCATGCAGGTGATTGATGGAGTGCAGATCGGACTGACCGTCCTCTCGCTGGTGGGCGCGGGGTACTCCTGGTGGCGGGCGCACCTGTCGAAGAAGGCCAAGGACGAGGCCGAGGAGTCGGCCGAACGCGCGCGGGCCCAGGCGGACGGCATCCAGGACATCGCGCGCAGCCTGCGCAGGCCCGACTTCGAGCTGGTCTATCAGGACAAGAACGCTCTGCAGCTGCGCAACCACACGGCGGAACCGGCCACGATCGAGAGTCTGGAAGGCCCGCAAGGAGTCCGCGTCTTCCTGGACGTGGGCCCTGCGCCTCATACGTTCGAGCGTGCTGTGAACCTGCACTATGTCCCCTCATGGGGCTCCGGCGAGCCCAGCGAGTTCGTCTTCCACATCGACGGCTCACGGCACGTCCTCCCCGTCCCGGGCCCCTCCACCCCGCGCTGAGCCCCGAGGCACCCGCCCAGCCCTCCACAACCGGTAGGCGCTGAGCAGGCTCACCCCGGCCGCCACGGCGGTCAGAGCCATACAGACGACGCTGATCATCGCGACCGCTCCCCTACGCCGCGAACTCCGCCAGCACGGCGTCGGCCTCCTCGAAGGACAGCGCGCCCAGCCCGCCGTGGCCGTCGTCGTTCAGGAACGCCCGGATCTCCCGGTCCGCGTCCGCCTCGCTCGAGGCGACCTGCAGGGCCTTGAACCGCTTCCGGATCTCGCTGCGCTGCGCCTTCGTCGCCGGCTTCGCCCCGTGGAGCTCGCCGGTGGCGGGGTCGACGTCGTCGGCGGCGATCGCGGCCGCGTACTCCTCCCCCACGACCTCCTGCGGGCCCGGCGCGGGTTCCTCCGGGACCGGCACCGGCTCCAGCACCGCGCGGCCCCCTGCAGCCTCCAGGGCGCGCTCCCGGGCCGCGCGTGCGGCCTCCTGCCCCACGCCGGCGCGGATGGCCTCCACGCGCTTGTCCTCCGCGGAGGTGGGCACCCACTTGGCGAGGTCGTGGGCGGCGGTCTTGAGGTACATCGCCCGCGGGTGCTTCTTCCACGGCGAGTACTGCGAGTCCGACCCGGCCGAGGCGTCCATCGCCGCCCGGATCCGCGTCTGGTCGGTGACCACGACCTTCGAGACCGCCCCGCCCTGCATGATCGCGTACGCGTACGCCCCGATCAGCGGCCCTCGCTCCCCGAACCAGTTCGGCGCGTGCTCGGGCCGGTCCATGGTCCCCGGGTCCCAGGCGAAGGCATCCTGTGCGTGGACGGTCTCCACGATCACCGAGGACACCGCCCCGGACCGGTACATCAGGTTCACCTCCCCCTGGTACCCGACGACGCCGAGCACCTCCCACCGGCCCTTGTTCTTCCGCGGGGTGAGGTAGTACTCCTTCGTGCCGGGCCGCAGGCCCAGCTGCGCGGCCTCGTTCAGGGCGTTCATGAGCGTGCCGGGCGAGCTCATCGCGGCGTTGGCGAGGTTGGGGTCCTTCATGATCGCGGCGTACGCGGCCGAGAGCCACCCGTTGACCTGGTCCTGCTGGTCGGCGGGCAGCATGGTCTTGTGCTGCCCGGCGTTGGCGAAGACGAGGCTCTTGGCCTGCTCGGCGAGCTGGTTGCTGGTCATGGTGTTCACGCTGCTTCCTGGAAGTCGAAGGTCTCGGGGGCGAGCTGGTGGACGGTGGGCGGGTTCCGCATCGCCTGGATGTAGGGCCGGCCGGCTCCGCGGGCGCGGCGCTCGGCCACGGTGTACCCGTTGCACACGGCCGTCCGCGCATGCCCCATGGCCTCGGCGAGCAGGGTCTTGGTCTCCAGCTCGAAGGCCTCGGCCGACTTCGACGACGCGCGGGCGGCCAGGTAGTCCAGGGCGAGGCCGGTGGGGATCTGCACGGCGGTGCCGTCGATCTCGGGATGCAGGTCGCGGACGGCCTCGTAGGTGGCCAGGTGCCCGGCATCGGCCTCCACCGAGGGGGCGATGCCGAGCTCCAGGCTGTCCATGAAGACCCGCGCCTGCTCAACTAACCGCTCGACGTGCCCGGGGTCGTGGTGCACGACGTACTCGGCGAAGCGCAGGGCGGTGATGACCGGGACGTAGACGGTGCGCTCCCCGGTGCAGTACATCTGCCACTGGCACTGGTCGTAGTAGGCCGGCGGGATCTCGTCGGTGCCGGGCTTGCCCCAGTCGGTGGTGTCGGCGGCGGACTTGCACTCGACCAGGCCGAGGACCTCCCCGCCCTGCTCGGCGATGTAGTCGGGGGTGGCGGCCATGCGGGAGTCGTCCGGGTGGATCCACCAGCGGCCGCGCACGGGGCGGATGTTCCACCCGGGGTGCTCCTCCTGGAACCAGGCGGCGATGGCCGGTTCGAGGATGCGTCCGCGCTGCAGGACCTCGTCGTCCGGTGCGCTGGGGATGGTGCCGGCCATGGTGTGCCACAGGGAGAAGTACGAGGCGTGCGGCGAGCGCGAGGGGACGGCGGTGGCGGCGATCTTCGACGCCGTGAGCTTGGCCCGCCATTCCGGGGTGCCGGGGGCGGGGGCCTTGGCGGCCCGGTAGAGCAGGGAGCGGTATCTGGTCATGGGTCTGCGTGTCCTCTCAGGATCTCGGTTTCTATGTCGTGCCAGGGGCGCGCGCCGGGGTGGGTGGCGCAGGCGGCCTCGAGGTCGGCGCGGGCGGTCTTGCGCTCGGCGAGGGCCCGGCGGACGGCGTCCTGGGCCTCGGCGAGGCGGTCCTTCGCGCGGTCGACGTCGTGGGTCTTCTGCTCGAGGAGGTCCTGGCGGGCGCGGATCGTGTGCGAGGCGCGCAGCTCCTCGAGCAGGGCGGGCAGGGTCGGGGTCATGGTCTCCTTCCGCGGGTGAGCCGGCGCCACCAGCGGGCGTAGACGGCGAGCGGGTCCTCCTCGAAGGGGGAGGACTCCCCCGTCAGGTCGTGGACCAGCACCGGGATCGTCGCGGCGAGGATCGCCAGCAGGGGGATGATTTCCAGGCCGGGGCCGGTGGGGTTCATCGTCGTTCCTCTCTCCCGTGTGCTCCGCGTGGGGGCGGGCGGGCGTTCTCACTCCCAGGCGTCGCGCTCGGCCCAGCGGCGGTCCGCGGAGCTGAATAGGTCCAGCTGCGGCGGCTGGCCGCAGATGCAGGGCACCAATCCGCAGTCGATGCAGGAGTCGTCGACCTGGCTGAACGGGTTCATGCGGCCACCGCTTCCGGTCCGCGGTGAGGGGTCTGGGCGTGGTGCAGGCGGACGACGTCGGCGCTGCGCTCCCGGTGTTCGGTGGACGGCGCCTTCGCGTCTGGGCGGCTCTGGGAGCGGGCGGCCTGGCTCTCCTCGGTGGGGCGCGGGCGGCTGGCGCTGGTGACTCCGGTACTGATGCCGGAATCGCGGTAGGTGGGGATTCTGGGCTGTCTCATGGTTTTCCTCTCTCGTGGCGGTCGGTCCGCGCGGCGCGTCAGGCGGCGTCGCGG
Organism: Rothia santali; assembly: GCF_024199905.1. GTDB lineage: Bacteria > Actinomycetota > Actinomycetes > Actinomycetales > Micrococcaceae > Rothia > Rothia santali. The sequence continues at coordinate 19,154 of NZ_JANAFB010000017.1, read as the reverse complement.
GTGTGGTGGGTCAGGGAGTCGATCAGCTGCTGGAGGTGGTCTGCGCGCACCCGCGTCTTCGCGCGTCCCATGCCGAGGTCCACGTAGGGCAGGTCTCCCCCGCGAATCCGGTCGTAGACGTAGTGCACGGAGACGCCGAGCCTCCGGGAGACTTCGGCGACGGTGAAGAGGCGCATCCCGTCGGCGGGGAGGTCGGCCGGGTCGGGTTTCTGGGGGCGGGGTGCCATCACGCGGCCTCGCTCTCTGTCTCGGGAGCGCGGATCGCCTTGAGCACGAAGAGGTCGCCTGGCGCCATCCCCAACCCCCTCGCGATGCATGCGGCAGTCTCGGGGCTGCATGTGGAAGCCCGGCCGTTGGCCAGGTTCCCGATAGTCGTCTTCGACACCCCGGTCGCGGAGGCGAGCTGACGGTAGCTCATCCCCTTGAACCTGAGCGCCACCGTCAGCGCCTGTGGTGCGGGCTGCGCGATGAATGATCTCGATCGAACCTCCATCGTTCCTCCTGTTCGTTGTTCTTGGAACACAGATCACAATACCCAGACCGGACACCAATGTCCACATCTCGTTATGCCCAAACCCCCGGATCAGGTCCCACTAGGGATAGGAGCGATGCAATACTTGGACAGTTAGTCCTGGGGGCACTGGGCGCAGCCATCAATCAGCGGGAGAATCTGTACATGAGCCAACTGTCGGAGGCACTCGGTCGAGCCAACCGGGAGGACATGCCTCTCCGCGAGATCGAACGTCGAGCCGAGAAGCTGGGGAAGCCTCTGACCATCTCGACGATCTCCCGGTACATGCGCGGGCAGCACCCGTCACAACCCAACCTCGACGTCATCCGAGCCTTCGCCGCGGTCTTCGGCACGGACACCAGCCACATCCTCGAAGACGCGAAGCTGCCCGCCGTCGGCTCCCGCTTCGAGCTCCCCGCCAAGGCCGATCTGCTGGACGACTCCGAGCGCCAGGCCATCCTGCATCTGATCGACGTCATGGCGGCCAAGAAGAAGGGCTGAGGTCCAGAACCGTTGAGGCCGGCAGCGTCGGGAAGCTCGCTGCGGGTTGCCTCACCCTCTCCCCACCGATGGGCACAATGGCAACAGGACGCCTCTCAACCACGAGGCACACGAGACGAAAGCCATGCCACCCATGTCTAGACCCGCAACACTCGTACGGCTCGCTCCACTAGTGGCCCTCCTCTTGATGGGCTGCTCAGAGACGTCACAGAAGCAGGAGCTACCCGAAGATCCCATCGCCCAGGCTGAAATCGCCTTCATGAGCAACCCTCGAAAAGCAGAGATTCACCGCGCCATGGATGGAGCAGCCACGGCGACCGGCCTGCCGCTCACCAATGACAGCTACTCGCGCATGGGCAGTGCCGCGGTGAAACTGCGCAAGGAATACGGCGTCGATGAGATGGAACTGCTGAGATGCATTCCTGGGCAGAAACTGCACGCACAGGCTAGAAGCACACCGCAGGACACGTTCGTTTACTGGTCGGCGCTCTGCGCGACGAAACTGACGAGGTAAGCCCCCGGAAACTAGCTGGCCGCCCAAGGCCACCACCCCGGACTCGGGACGAGGCAACCGGCGGGTGCCACCCATCGTTTCGTCCCATACCGCTCCCTCCAACATCCGGCATCCGTACCGCGCACCCCCGGGCCTTCCTCACCCACCCCCCTCATTTCCTACACTGAAGCCAAGCGGCCCCTGGACGCGCCGTTCCCCAACACCGCGCACCCGGGGGCATCCGCACCGGCCCGCGGGATGACCGTTCGGCCAGCGAATGGACGAAGGGGTCCTCTTCCGTCCCCTTCCCTCCCGGGTGGGTCCCCATCGGTGTCCCCCCGGTGCACCCAGGGGCCGCGTTCACGCCCACCCCGCGGGTGCGCGCGAACCCCGGGGGAACGCACACGGCCATGGGGCCCGGCACTCGGCCGCGCGCCCGCGCCACACCCCAGGATGTGACGCCCGTGCCCCGACCACCCGCCCGCACCCGCCGCTCCAACGGCGAAGGCACCAAACCCCGCCAGCGGAAGGACGGCCGCTGGCAGATCGACCTCCGCATCTCCCAGACCACCACCGGCCAGTCGATCCGCAAGTCCTTCATCGCCCGCACCCGCGCCGACGTCGTCGCCAAGGCCCAGACCTACCGCAACCAGCTCGACCGCGGCGTCCTCGCCGACCCCGCCAAGACCACCCTCACCGCCTGGCTCGAGCACTGGCTCGCCGACATCGCCAAGCCCCGCCTCCGCGAACGGACCTGGCTCTCCTACCGGGGCTACCTCCGCAAGTGGGTCATTACCCAGCCGGCCGGCACCGTCCCCCTGGAGAAGCTCGCCCCCACCGACATCGACCGCATCCACACCGCCATGCGCGCGCCCCGCGATGGCCGGCCCGGCTGCTCCGAGACCACCGTCAACCTGGTCCACCGCATCCTATCCAAGGCGCTCTCCGACGCCGAGAAGCGCGGCATGATCGGCGCCAACCCCGCCAAGAAGGCCTCCGTGCCGCGCCCGGCGACCTTCGAGCCCGTCGTCCTCACCCCCGCCCAGGCGCGAGAGCTCGTCGGCGCCGCCGAGCACGACGACGTCTGGGGCCCCTCCTGGATCGTCGCCCTGGCACTGGGCCTGCGCCAAGGCGAGCGGCTCGGCCTGTGCTGGGACGACGTCGACCTCGCCGCCGGCACGCTGCGGATCCGCCGCGAGCTCGGCCCGCTCCCCTGGCAGCACGGCTGCGGCGGCACCCCGGCGCGGCCGGCCTGCGGCAGACCCCGCGGGAACCTCTGCCCCGCCCGGCACGGCGGAGGCCCCCACCTGTTCCCCACGAAGTCCGACGCCGGCAATCGCAGCCTGGCCCTCCCCGCCCCGATCCTGCGCGCGCTGCAGCGGCAACAGCGCAACCAGCGGCTGTGGCGGGAGCAGGAGGGAGAGGCGTGGGTGGGATTCACCGACTCCGCCGGGGCCGCCTGGGATCTGGTCTTCAGCCAGCGCAACGGCCGGCCCATCGGCCACCACCAGGACCGCAAGGCTTGGCACGCGTTCACGGCCGAGCACGGCATCGAGGGCATGCGCGTCCACGACGCCCGCCACACCGCGGCCACCGTCCTACTCTCCCTGGGCGTCGCGCCGCGGGTGGTCATGGGCATGATGGGCTGGTCCCAGACGGCCATGCTGACCCGCTACCAGCACGTGCTGGACGAGATGCGGGTCGACGCCGCCACGCGCGTCGCCGGGGCGCTCTGGGGCCCCGCAGAGGGCCCTGGCGAAGGGCCGGCGAGTGGTGCTGCGGAAGGTGCCGACGGGAGTACCGCGCTCGGCGCACCGGAGGCGGCGACCGGAACGCTCTACGCCGGGCCGGCTGAGAGCCCGGCGATCCCCGCGGCGTCGGAGACCCGACGGGGCCGGGGTGACCTCCCTGCGGTGCAGGAACAGGCTTCCACGCAGCGCTCCCCCGCTGCTGTGCCCAGCCCCACCGTCGTCGACATGACCGCCTTTCGCCGACGGAAGCGGGGATAATGGCGGTCAGAATGGCGGTCACCCCACCACCCACGGACACAGAAAACCCCGCCCCAACCGGCCATCTGGCCTGATCGGAACGGGGTTGAGGTCGGTGCCCCAGGAGGGAGTCGAACCCCCGACCAAGAGATTAGAAGGCTCCTGCTCTATCCACTGAGCTACTGAGGCGCGTCGTCCGTCGTATCGACCTATCCAGCCTACCCCTCGCGCGACGCGGTCTCCACCCGGACCCGCCGTCGGTGTACCGAACGGTAACCGCCTTCGGCACGGGACGCCGCCCTCGGCGACCCGGCACCGGAAGAGCGCCGGACCGGTACGGCGTCGCGCGCCCGCGGAGCACGGCCCGCGACGGACTCGAAGGGGCGGCGCAGGCCTCAGATGATCGAGCCCGAGACGTGCCCCCGCCGGAACACCCTGCGCGTCGAGGGGTCGACGAACATCAGGTACACCCCGTAGACCAGCGCGACCACCGCGGCCACCAGGCGCCCCATGTTGAGGTCGAGGTCGAGGTAGGGGAACACGTCCAGCTGGTCGGAGACCGCCCACATCATGAAGAACACGGTCGTGAGGAAGAAGAAGTCGACGTGCCAGTCGGTCCGCACGCCCGTCACGGCGAAGAACGGGATCAGCCACACGACGTACCAGGCCTGGATCATGGGGTTGAACACCACGATCAGCGTCAGGCCGATGGTCAGCCGCCGGATGATCTTCTCGTCGCGCCCGACGAAGGCGAGGACGGCCAGGCCGATCACGCCCACCATCTGCGCCGCCTTGTAGATCGCCGACTGGATGTCCCCGCCGGGCAGCCCCAGCGAGTCCGCCCAGATCTTCAACAGGAATCCGAGGGCCCCGATCGGCGCGTACCAGATCCAGACGCCGCCGGTGGTGGTCAGCGCCCCGACCCAGTCGAAGCCGAATCCGTTCGCGAGCCCCATGAGCCACAGCTCGACGAGGCAGATCCCCAGCGTCAGCGCCCAGAACAGGAACTTGCGCGGCCAGGAGGCGCCCTTCCCCGCCCACAGCAGGCCGATGAACGGCAGGATCAGCAGCGCGATCGGCTTGATGGCCACCGCCAGCGTCGTGATCGTGATCGCGGAGATGCCGCCCGCCGAGTTGCGCCACCGCGCCGCGATGTAGACCGCCATGACCATCAGGCCGATCATCAGCGCGTCGTTGTGCGCCGAGATGACGAAGTGCACCAGGAACATCGGGTTGGCCAGGCACAGCCACGAGGCCCTGACCGGGTTGACCCCGTGCATGGCCGCGAGCTTCGGCACGTAGATCGCGATCAGCACGACGCCGACCAGGGCCACCAGGCGGAAGAGGTAGAACGCGACGTCGGGCGAGGTGCCCGCCGCGCGCGCCACGATCCCCTCGATCCACAGGAACACCGGACCGTACGGCGGCGGGGACTCGCTCCACAGCTGGTCCGCCCCGTACTGGAGGAAGTTGTTGACCGAGGAGACCCCCGACTCGTAGGGGTTCAGCCCCGAGTCGTACAGCCGCCCCTGCGCGTAGTACGAGTAGACGTCCCGGCTGAACAGCGGGAACGAGAACAGCATGGGGATGCCCCAGGCGACGACGGCGGCGGTCACCCACCGCCGCGCCCGCCGGTCCCACGCTGAGATCTTCTGGCTCAGCCGCAGCCACTCGCGCGTCAGGGCCATGGCGCCCACCGCGGTCGCGACGATGCAGGCAACGACGGCGAGGTCGTTATAGCGCAGCAGGATGATGAAGGGGTCCTGCCGGAACCCGGAGATGGGGGCGAGCCAGCCGATGCCGAAGGACCCCAGGGTCATGAGGAGGGACCCGATGGTTCCGATGACGATCGTGCGCAGGGGGCTGCCCTGCACGAACCTCGGTTCGGGTCTGCCCCGCGCGTCGACTACGGCGCTCTGGCTCAAGGATCCCCCTGCTTCCGTGCTGGTCCGACTCGGTGACGACCGGACGACGTCGCGGCTCGGGACGCGCTCGAGCCTCCCCGTCCGCCGGACGTTCAGAGGCAACTTTACAGTTTCCGGGCCTTCCCGGTCGCCCGCTCCCCACCCCGGCTCCCCGGGGCGATACATTGGGAGGGTGTCTAAAGCTAGTGAAAAAATCGTGTGGATCGACTGCGAGATGACCGGCCTGGATCTGGAGCGCGACGCCCTCATCGAGGTCGCCGTCCTGATCACCGACGCCGAGTTGAACATCCTCGACGAGGGGCTGGACGTGCTGATCAAGCCGTCGTCGGAGTCCCTGGAGCAGATGAACGACTTCGTGCGCTCGATGCACACCACCTCCGGCCTCCTGGACGAGCTCGACCAGGGCGTCACCATGGAGGAGGCCACCGCGCGGGTGCTGGAGCACATCAAGCGCTACGTCCCCGAGCCCCGCAAGGCGCAGCTGGGCGGCAACTCGGTGGGCACCGACAAGACCTTCCTGGTGCGGGACATGCCCGAGGTCGTCGAGCACCTGCACTACCGGATCGTGGACGTGTCCACCATCAAGGAGCTCGCGCGCCGCTGGTACCCCCGCGCCTACTACCAGTCCCCCGCGAAGACCGGGAACCACCGCGCCCTGGGCGACATCCGCGACTCCATCACGGAGCTGCGCTACTACCGCGAGGCGGTGTTCGTGCCCCAGCCGGGTCCCGACTCCGAGACGGCGCAGAAGGCCGCGCAGCGGGCGGGCGAGGCGGCTCGCCGGGACGCGGGCGAGACCGAAACGGCCGGGACCGGGGCAGCCGCGCCCGACGCCGCCGGGACGGGGCAGGCATCCCGAGCGGCCGGACCCGAGGGCGCACCGGTGCGAGACGGCTCGACCGGCGCGACCACCGAGGAGTTCGCGGGCGACTGACGCGGCGTCGGCTTCGGCCCGGCGACCCCGGGTCGACGCGGCGGAGCCCGGCGGCGCCCTCGGCTCGTCTGGGTGCGGTCTCTCGTGCCCCCGGTTCATCCGGCCGTGGCCCCCTGACCAGGTGAGACTCGGCGTCGCCGGGCTCGGCCGTCCGCTTCCCAGCGCGTCGGAGGGCGGGGCTCGGGGCGCGAGGACGGCGTCGTCGGGCCTGTGGCGCTAATCACCAGACGGCGCGGTGGGCCGGATTGGCCGGCGCTGGTCGCCTCGTGTATTCTCTTATCTGTTGCCCGGAACGGACGGCCCCTCGTGGTCGATCCCCGGAGCTGACATGGTGGGCGTAGCTCAGTCGGCAGAGCGCCTGGTTGTGGTCCAGGAGGTCGCGGGTTCAACCCCCGTCGTTCACCCCGCATGTCTCTCCCCGAGAGACGGAGAAGCACCCCGAACCTTACGGTTCGGGGTGCTTTTTTCATGGGTCGGTTCGGGCTCTCGCCGGTGCAGGGGCCGCGCCCCGCGCCGTCCGCGACCAGCGTCGGCGGCAGCACCTCGTCGTATCCTGGGACCAAGACGCCCCGAGGAGGACGCCCATGAGCGAGACCACCGTCTCCGAGGTCATGGCCGAGCTGGCCGCGCTGGAGGATCCGGCCCTGCGCGAGGCCAACGAGCGCCGCGGCGACGACCACGGGGTGAACCTGACCCGGCTGCGCGCCGTGGCCAAGCGCCTCAAGGCCCAGCCGGACCTGGCCCGCGAGCTCTGGCGGACCGGGGACACCGCGGCCCGCCTGCTCTCGATCCTCGTCACCCGGCCCCGAGCGCTCGAGAGGGACGAGCTGGACGCCATGCTGCGCGGGGCCCGCTCCCCCAAGGTTCAGGACTGGCTGGTGAGCTACGTGGTGAAGAAGAGCCGGCACGCCGAGGAGCTGCGCGTGGCCTGGCTGGGCGACCCGGACGACGCCGTCGCCGGCGCCGGGTGGGCCCTGACGGCCGATCGCGTCGTGAAGAGTCCCGAGGGGCTCGACCTGGCCGCGCTGCTCGACGAGATCGAGGCGCGGATGGCCGGTGCCCCCGAGCGCCTGCAGTGGGCCATGAACGAGTGCCTCGCGCAGATCGGCATCGAGCACCCGTCCCAGCGAGCGCGCGCCGTCGGGATCGGCGAGCGGCTCGGGGTCCTCCGCGACTACCCCACTCCCCCAACTGCACCTCTCCCTACGCCCCCGCGTGGATCGCCGAGGTCGTGCGGCGCCGGGAGGAGGCCTAGGGCTCGGCCCGTCACGTGCTTGGACCGCCCGGTCGCCTAGGGTATATACGAATCAGACGGGCGGCCCCGCCGCGGGGCCGGCCCCACGACCCGGGCGAAGGGAGCCCCCATGACGCTCGTCGGATTCACCGCGTTCGCCTCCACCGCCTTCGTGGTCCTCGAGTACCTGGTGAAGATCGTGGCGGTCGGCGTCATCCCCGAGAACCGGCGCCCCTCCTCCTCCACGGCGTGGCTGCTCCTGATCCTGTTCCTCCCGGTGGTGGGGGTGCCCCTGTTCCTCCTGCTGGGCAGCCCGTACATCAACCGCCGGCGCGCCCGCATCCAGGCCGAGGCCGACGAGCTGCTCGCCCAGGGCACCGAGGCGGTGCCGGACGTCCCCGACTCCGTCGACGTCCCGCCGGAGCTGGCCGGCGTCGTCGAGCTCTCCCGGTGCCTCACGGCCCTGCCGATGGTGACCGGGACGAACCACGGGGTCGTCTCCGACTACCGGGCGGGCATCGACCGGATGACGGCCCTGGTCGAGGAGGCGCGGGAGTCGGTCTGCGTGGAGATCTACATCATGGCGCGGGACCGGACCACCGAGGGCTTCTTCCGCGCCCTGGAGGACGCGGTGCGGCGCGGGGTCAAGGTCAGGGTCCTGCTGGACCACATGGGCTCGCGCAAGTACCCCGGCTTCCGGGACTTCCTGCGGGGCATGACGGCGGCGGGGATCGACTGGCACCTCATGCTCCCGTTCCAGCCGCTGCGCGGCAAGGCGCGGCGGATCGACCTGCGCAACCACCGGAAGCTGCTGATCGTGGACGGGCGGGTGGCGGTCATGGGGTCCCAGAACCTCATCGACCCCGCGTACGGCAGCGCGAGGAACGAGCGGATCGGCCGGCGCTGGAACGACATCTCGATCGAGCTCACGGGCGAGATCGTCAGCTCCCTCGAGGCCGTGTTCATCGTGGACTGGTACAGCGAGTGCGGCGAGGTGCTGACCATCCACGCCTACCGCGAGGCGGGCGACGACGCGGTGGAGGCAGGGGACGCGGCCGCGCCGGTCGCCGCACCCGGGGTCGCGGCGGGCGACGCCGCCGGGGCCGCTGCCGGCCAGCGCATCGGTGCTGGGCCCGGGGCGGCGGCGCGACTCGGCGACGACCTAGGGACGGCGGAGCGCCTCGGCACCGGGCCCGGGGCGGCGGAGCGGCGTCTCAGCGACGGCCCCGGGGCGGCGAGGAGGAGCGGCTCCGAGCCCGAGACCGCACGGGCCCGGGCGGCGCAGACCGCCGCCGTCGGCCTGCTGCCCGGGCGGCACGGGCCGACGCCGGCGGTGGGCGGGCCCGTCAACGCCGTGCAGCTGATCCCCTCCGGGCCGGGCTTCCGCACGGACCCCAACCTGCGGGCCTTCACCTCGCTGATGTACATGGCGCGGGAGCGGCTGGCGATCGTGAGCCCCTACTTCGTCCCCGACGAGTCGCTGCTGGCCGCCGTGGTCACCGCCGCGCACCGGGGCGTGCGGGTCGAGCTGTACGTCAGCGAGGTTGCCGACCAGTTCATGGTGGACCGGGCGCAGTCCTCCTACTACCAGGCCCTGCTCGACGCCGGCGTCGTCATCATGCGCTACCCCGCCCCGCAGGTGCTGCACACCAAGTGTTTCCTCGTGGACGACACCTGCGCCGTCATGGGCTCCTCCAACATGGACATGCGCTCGTTCGGGCTCAACTACGAGATCAGCCTGCTGGCCTACGGCGGCGACATCGTCGAGCAGGTGCGCGGCGTCGTCGACGAGTACGCCCGGTGCAGCACCCGGCTGGACACGGCCGCGTGGGAGCGCCGCGGCGTCGTGCGGCGGTACACGGAGTCGGTCATGCGCCTGACCTCCTCGCTGCAGTGAGGCGGGGCGCGGCACACTGCAGCGATGCGGGGCGTGGCGCACTTCGGTGAGGCGGCGGGGCGGGGCGCGCTGCAGGGATGCCAGCGCCGCGCTTCCGCCGCGGGTCTATGCTGGTGTGCAGCACGTCACCATGTCCGCACGTCCCCCAGGAGCGCACCATGACCGAGTCCGCAGCGGCGCGGAAGGCGGCCGCGAAGCCCACCGTCGTCGGCGAGGGCCGGGTCGTCCGGATCGGCGACCGCCTCATCCTCCGGCTGCCCGAGCAGGCGAGCCGGCAGCTGCCCTCGCGCGGGCAGGTCGCCGTGCAGGCCCTCGTGAACGGTCACGCGTTCGACGCCGTCCTGGAACCGGACGGTGCCCAGGGCCACTGGCTGCCCCTCGGCGAGGAGCTGCGCCGCGAGGCCGGCGTCGAGGAGGGCACCACCGCCGGCTTCGAGTTCCGGCCCGCCGGGGCCTGGCCCGAGCCCCAGGTGCCGGCGGACCTGCGCGAGGCGCTCGACGACGCCGCCGACCTCGCCGGGACCTGGGAGGACATCACGCCCATGGCGCGCTGGGAATGGGTCCGCTGGGTCGGGGCCACGAAGAACCCGCAGACCCGGCAGCGCCGCGTCGAGGTCTCGATCTCGAAGCTCCGCTCCGGCAAGCGGCGCCCCTGCTGCTTCAACCTGGCCTCGTGCACCGACCCGGAGCTGTCGAAGAACGGGAAGCTGCTCGGGATCGAGTGAGACGGTGCGGGCTGCTCGCCCGCCGGGACCGGTGACGGCGGGACGCCCATCGGACCGGCAGCGCGGCCCTTCGTCGCCTCGAGGCGTCACGGCCTGGCCGGAGTCGTGGCCCGGTCGTATCCTGGGAGCATCACCGCACCACGCCGGAACCCGCGCGCACGATGAGTCGCCGCACCCCGCGGCGGCCGGATGCCGGGGTCCGCCGCACCGAGGAGGAACCCATGACGTCGGATCCGAACGGCCTCCCGCGGGCCGACGCGGAGTCGCAGCTGCGCGAGCGCGCGATGAAGCGCCTGCGCGAGAAGCGCGAGTTCCTCCTGCACCTCGTCATCTACCTCGCCGTGAACGTGCTGCTCGTGGTCCTGTGGGCCTCGAGCGAGGACCCCGGGTTCTTCTGGCCGATCTTCCCCATCCTGGGCTGGGGCATCGGCGTGTTCTCGCACGGGTGGACGGTCTACCGGGGCCAGCACTTCAGCGAGGACCGCATCCGCCGGGAGATGGACCGGATGCGCGGGACCGGCTAGGCGCCGTCCGCGGATCGCGATGCCCCGGGCACCGGCCGGCCCCCGCGATGCGCCCCGGTGTCGGCCGACGACGCCCCTAGTCCGCACGCCTCGCCACCGGACGCGACGATCGGCGCCCGGAATGGCGCACCCCGGCGCGGAGACGACCGCTCAGTCCGCCGAGGCCGGCTTCCGGGCCAGCACGAGGTGCCGGGTCGAGTGGGCCACGAAGGGCCGCCCGGCGCGCATCTGCCGATCCAGCTCGCGCAGCCGGCCGGCGTAGCGCGCCGCGCTGAAGCCGGGCACCCACCAGACGCACTTGCGCAGGATCCACACCACCGCCCCGACGTCGAAGAACTCCATGCGGCACCGGGCCGTCCTCAGCTCCTCGACCCGCAGGCCCGCTCGCCGCGCGGCGGCCGCCTCGTCCTCGGGGTCACGGGCCCGCCGCTCCCGCGGCAGCGGCCCCAGGAAGTGCTCGATGAGCTCGAAGGCCGACGCCGGGCCCACGTGCTGCGCGAGGTAGCTTCCGCCGGGTGCGAGCACGCGGTGGATCTCCGGCCAGTCGGGCCGGACGGGGTGCCGCGAGGTCACCAGCTCGTAGCTCCCGCCCGGGAACGGCAGCGGCCCCTCGCCGGTCTCGACGACGCGGACGCCCCGGGGCCCGAGCCGCTCGCGGGCGCGCTCCACGTTGGGCGGCCACGCCTCCGTGGCCGCGGTGCGCGGCGGCAGCACGGGAGCCAGGTCGAGGACCTCCCCTCCCCCGGTGTCCAGGTCGAGGGCCGAGCCGGCGTGCGCCATCCGCTCCGCGAGCAGCCCGGAGTATCCCCACGGCGGCCGCTCCTCGGTCGCCCGCCCGTCGAGCCAGTCGAAGCCCCACCCGGCGACGTCGGCGGCCTCGGCCTCCTCGATCAGCTCCTCGAACGTCCTCATCCGCCCGATCCTATCCGTCCCCGCCGTTCCCGGCGCCCGCCCTCGGGCGCGGCACTTGCCCACGCCCGCAAGCTCGGCACCCGCCCACGCCCTCAGGCCCGCCGCGCGTACTCGGACACCACCACGCCCGACTCGAACGCCGTCGAGCGCACGAGGTCGAACAGGCCGGGGGCGTACCTGCCCCGGTCGAACAGCGGGATCCCGGCACCGAACAGCACCGGGTTGCACTTGAGGACGAGCCGGTCGATCTCGTCGATCAGCTGGGTCGCGAGGTTGCCGCCCCCGCACAGCCAGATGCCGGCGCCCTCCTCCCGCTTGAGGCGGCGCACGACGTCGACGGGCGGCTCGTCTGTGACCGTGAGCCTTTCCCCCTCCCCCTCGTGCCCGCGGGAGAACACGACCTGCTCGAGGTGGCGGTACGGGCTCGTGACGCCCTCCTCCAAACCGACGGCGTAGGTGTTCCAGCCCATCACCACCGTGCTGAACACGTCGCCGGCCGGCTCGATGCCGAAGCGCTCGGCGACGTGGGTGGGGATGGTGTCGCTGTAGCGCCGGATCAGCTCCTCCATGTGGTCGCCTTCCATGAGGAAGGCGTCGAAGGCGCCGTCGGGACTCGCGATGTAGCCGTCCAGGCTGGTGGCGATGTAGTAGACGAGTTCTCGCATGGTGCTCCTCGGGTCGGGGGGGGCGGTCGGGGCGGCAGCCTCGGTCCGGGGCGGGCCCCTGGCCGTAGGCCCCGGTGAGGCCGCGCCGGTGGGGTCGAATCAGGGGGCGTCCGGAAGCAGACGCCTCGGAGCGCGCGCCTCCCAAGCCTCGGCGATCAGCTCGCTCAGCTCCGACCGGTCGACGCGTTCGAGTCGGACCAGAACGCTCGCGTGCTCGCGGTAGTGGTCCGTGGTGAAGAACCGGTCCGGCGCGGCGTCGAGCAGCACCTGGCGCTCCCCCAGGTCGCGGCGCCAGCAAACCAGGACTCCCGGCTGCTCGTGCAGCCGGAGGAAGATCCTGCCGGCGACGTAGAAGGCGGGGGTCCCGTAGCTGGGCCTCTCCTCGACCTCGGGCAGCGTCGTCGCGATGCGCCGCACGTCCTCCTCGGTGGTCATCGAATCGCCGCTCGACGATGGCGGCGGGCGGCCGGCGCCGCCCGGGAATATCCCCAACTATGACGTGGATTACACTGCATAACCCCACCCTACGCGGTGCGTCACGCTTGTGCGCCGAGAGCGGACGGGTGGAGCAGTTCCCCGCCCGGATCCCCGCCGTTCCGGGCCGCGCGGAGGCTGCCGCCCACTCTGGGAAGGCCGCCGCGAACTTTTCCCCCCAACCCGGTGTTGCACCCGCACCGCCCGAATTAGGCTCGAAACATCTTGGAAGCATTCCAAGACAACGCCGCCTGACCTTCAGGCGGATCAAACTCTGGAGAGTGACTGCACCATGGTCAACAATAACCTTGACTTCGACGCACTCGACAACGCCAACGTCTACGACGATGAGCACAAGAAGATCGGCTCGATCGGCCAGGTCTACCTCGACGACGACACGCAGCAGCCCAAGTTCGTGACCGTCAACGTGGGCCTGTTCGGAGCGCGGGAGACCTTCATCCCCGTCGAGTCGGCCAACCGCACCGAGGACGGCATCACGGTTCCGTTCTCGAAGGACTTCATCAAGGATGCGCCGAACGTCGACGTCGACGGGCACCTCACCCCTGATGAGGAGCGCCAGCTGTTCGACTACTACAGCCTGAACTACGACGACCGCTCCGGCCGCTCCGCAGGCGGCGTGCGCGACGACGCCGGTCGCCGCGATGACCGCGACGACGCCGGTCGCCGCGGCGAGCGCGACGGCGACCTCGCCGCGGGCGGCGTCGGCGGCGGTCTGGGTCGCGACGACGACCGCGGCGCGGGCCTGGGTCGCGACGACGCGGCCCTGCGCGACCGCGGAGCCGGCCTGGGCCGGGACGACGACGCGGCGCTGCGCGACGGCGACCGCGGTGCCGGCCTGGGCCGCGACGACGCGGACCGTGCCGCCGCGGACGGGCGCGGCCGCGAGGCGGGCCTCGACGACGAGGGCTCGCTCGTCGCGCACGAGGAGCGCCTCCACGTGGGCACCGAGCAGCACGAGGCGGGCCGCGCCCGCCTGCGCAAGCGCGTCCGCACCGAGCACCAGAACGTGGAGGTTCCGGTGCAGCGGGAGGAGCTCGTCGTCGAGCGCGAGGAGATCGACCCGAACTCGGCCGAGGCGCGCAACGCCGGCGGGATCGACGCGCAGGAGACCGAGGAGGTCGTGACGCTGCGCGAGGAGCGTCCCGTGGTCGACAAGGAGACCGTGGCGACCGAGCGGGTCAACGTCGGCAAGCGCACCGTGCAGGACACCGAGACGGTCTCCGGCGACGTGCGCCGCGAGGAGATCGAGGTCGACGACGAGGAGAACGGCCCGGATCGGCGTCGCTGATCCGCCTCGCCCGACGCGGACGTCCTGACGAGGCGGCCCGCGCCGCGTGAGTCCTCCACCGCGGGGCCGGCCGAGCGCATGCTCGGCCGGCCCGCGGCGTCCGGCGGGTGCGAGCGCCCGGCTCGTGCCGCCCGCCCGGTAGAGTCGTCCGCACCAGGCGACGGCGGCGAAGGGGAGCACCATGGCGACGGACGGACATCTGACGGGCAGGGTGGCGCTGGTCGCCGGGGCCACGCGCGGGGCGGGGCGCGGCATCGCGGTCGAGCTGGGCGCCGCGGGCGCCACCGTCTACGTCACGGGTCGCACCACCCGCGAGCGCCGCTCCGAGTACGACCGGCCCGAGACCATCGAGGAGACCGCCGAGCTCGTGGAGCGGGCGGGCGGCGTCGGGATCGCGGTGCCCACCGACCACCTGGTCCACGAGCAGGTGCGCGAGCTGGTGGAGCGCGTCGACCGGGAGCAGGGCCGGCTGGACGTGCTGGTCAACGACATCTGGGGCGGGGAGAAGCTGACCGGCTGGAATCAGCCCGTCTGGGAGCACGACCTCGACGCCGGGCTGCGGCTGCTGCGCCTGGGGGTCGAGACGCACCTGGTCACCGCCCACTACGCGCTGCCGCTGCTGATCCGCGAGCCAGGCGGCCTGCTCGTGGAGGTCACCGACGGCACGAGCGAGTACAACGCCGCGCACTACCGCCTCTCCCCGTTCTACGATCTCGCCAAGGTCTCCGTGAACCGGATGGCCTGGGCCCACTCCCGGGACCTCGAGGCGCACGGGGCGACCGCGGTCTCGCTGACGCCGGGCTGGATGCGCTCGGAGATCATGCTCGAGGTCTTCGGGGTGCGGGAGGAGAACTGGCGCGACGCCGTCGCGGGCGAGCCGCACTTCGCGATCTCGGAGACGCCCCGCTTCGTGGGCCGCGCGGTGGCCGCGCTCGCCGCCGACCCGGAGCGGGGCCGGTGGAACGGGGAGTCGCTCTCGAGCGGGCAGCTCGCGCGCGAGTACGGCTTCACCGACCTGGACGGCTCCCGGCCGGACGCGTTCCGCTACCTCGTGGAGGTGCAGGAGGCGGGGAGGCCGGCGGACACCGACGGGTACCGCTGAGGCCGCGGGCCCGGCTCCCGGCGGTTCCGGCCGGGGCCGAGCCGTCAGCCGTCCGGGGCAGTACCGTCAGCTATCCGGGGCAGTGCCGTCAGCCGTACGTGACCGGCTCCCCCAGGGTCAGCTCGTAGTACAGCGCGAGCGGGCCCGAGCCCTGCCCCTCGTGGCAGTCGAAGCCGTGCCGCTCGTACAGGCGGCGGGCCACGACGTCGGCCTCGGTGGTGTTGAGGTCCACGTACCCGTAGCCCGCCTCGCGCAGCCGCCGCAGCATCTCCTCCAGGAAGCGGCCGCCGACGCCGCGGCCGCGCCGCTCGGGCCGGACGTACAGCTCGGCGAGGTACGCCTCCGGCCGGCTCTCCCACAGCCCTGGCCGGAAGCGCAGGACGGCCACCCCGTCGGCCGGCCGGCCCGCGAGCAGCACCGCGGTCTCGCCGGGGCCGGGCGAGGCCGCGCCGCCGGGCCGGTGCCCCGCGCCGCTCAGCGCGGCCAGCCGCCGGGCGAGCCAGTCGGGGCGGGGGCGGGGTCGTCGTACTCCCGGTTGAAGGCGACCAGCAGGCGGGCGGCCTCCTCGAAGTCGGCCGGCTCCCGTGCGACGCGGAACCCCGGCCCGGCCGACTCGCGGAAGCGGCGGAGGGCCTCGGCGTCGTCGACCGGGGTGGCGGCGGCATCCGACGCACCCGCGGGATCCGACGTACCCGCAGGACCCGACGCACCCGCCGGTTCCTCGCTCACCCCTCGTGGCCGATCCACTGCCACAGGCTGGCCAGCGCCGCCGTGGTCCCCGCGCGCAGGGTGGTCTCCGGGTCCGGGGCGAAGCGCGGCGAGTGGTTCACCGGGCCACCGGGCTCCGGGGAATCGAAGCCGCCGAACCACCAGAAGACGGACGGGACCTCGATCGAGGCGCCGAGCCACCCGAAGTCCTCCGAGCCCATCATGGGCGGGCCGACCGAGACCTCCTCCTCCCCGAGCGCCGAGCGCAGGCCTGCCAAGACCCGCTCGCCGGCGCGCTCGTCGTTGACGTTGAGGGGGAAGTCGTAGATCTTCTCGATGACCGGCTCCTCGATGCCCGCCACCATCGCCTCTCCGCGCAAGATCCGGTGGATCGACCCGATCAGCCGGTCCCGCGTCTCCTGGGACAGCGCCCGGGTGTTGACGGTGAACTCCGCCTCCTCGGGGATGATGTTCTCCTTGATCCCGGCGTGGAAGGTGCCGACCGTGACGACGGCGGCCTCCTGCGGGGCCAGCTCCCGGGACACGATCGTCTGGAGGCTGGTGACCATCGAGGCCGCGGCGACGATGGGGTCCTTGCCGTCCTGCGGCTGCGAGCCGTGGGTCTGGCGGCCCCTGACGGTGACGCGCAGCGAGTCCGCGATCGCGGTCGCGACGCCCGCCGCGAGCGCCACGGTGCCCGCCCGGGCCGGCGAGACGTGCTGGCCGAGGACCACCTCCGGCCGCGGCGCCCGGTCCCAGAGGCCGTCCTCGACCATGGCGCGCGCGCCGGCGGCGGTCTCCTCCCCCGGCTGGAAGATCGCCACGAGCGTCCCGCCCCAGCGCTCGGTGTCGTAGACCAGGGCCCGCAGCGCCCCGAGCAGCGCGACGACGTGGGTGTCGTGCCCGCACCCGTGCATGACCGGGACCTCCCGGCCGTCGGGCAGGGTCCCGCGGGCCTCCGAGGCGTACTCCCGCCCGGACCGCTCCTCGATGGGCAGCCCGTCCGTGTCCGCGCGGAAGGCCACGACCGGCCCCTCCCCGTTCTCCAGGATCCCGACGACGCCGGTGCCGCCGCAGCGGAAGTGCTCGATGCCCAGCGCGTCCAGCTCGGCCTCGATCCGCTCCTGGGTCGCGTGCTCCTGCATGCTCAGCTCGGGGTTGCGGTGCAGGTGCCGGTAGAGGTCGTGCAGGGACTCGGTCTCGTGGGCGGAGAGCTCGGGCAGGTGGGAGACGGTCATGGAGCGATCCTTCCGGGGCCGGTGCATGGTGTGATCCAGCGTACAGCGGGCCGATCCGGCGGCGGCCCAGCGCCCCCGGCCGCCACGGACCGTGTCCCGGCGGCCGGGCCCGCACGGTTCCCGGCGTCCGCACCGCCGAGTGGGCGCCGTCCACGCGGCCGGGCCCGCACCGTCCCCGCCGTTCCGGCGGTCGCACCCACGCCATCCCGACGCCGCTCAGTCGCCGAGCCCGCGCGCCTCCAGGGCGTCCCCGACGTCGTCGGCGTGGCGCAGCGAGAGCACCAGCACGGGCATGACCCAGGCCCACGGGACGAGCCGGACCCCGCGGCTGCGCTGGGCGTCGCGGACCTGGCGCACGATCTCCCCCAGCTGGCCCACCGCGCTGAGCGTCAGGGCCATCGCCAGCCCTACGCGCTCGGGCCGGGCGCCGAACCGGCGGAAGGGGCGCAGCAGCCGCTCGGCGGTCTCCACGATCCCCTCGACCGGCGTCGTGCGCGTGACGCACTGGGCGAGCAGGACCACCGCGACGACCCGCAGCGTGTTGGTCGCCGCCACGACCGGGGCGAGGAAGATCAGCTGGGTCGCGGCGAGGAACAGCAGGAGCAGCCAGATCCGCCGCAGCTCGCGCAGCAGCAGCCGCGGGCCCAGCCCGGCGAGCGCGAAGGCGGCCACGGGCAGCGCGGCGCACGCGAGGCAGGTCCACCACGAGGCCGGCGCGAGGGAGAGCCCCAATGCGACGACGGCGAGCGCGAGCAGCTTGACCCCGGTGGGCGCGCGGTGGACCGGGCTGGCGCCGGGGACGTAGAGGGAGATCACGCGAGGGTCTCCTCGTAGGCGGCGATCACGCACTCCGGGCGGCCGCGGGCGTGGAGCCGCCCGTCCTTGACGAGGATCGCCTCCTCGCAGCGGGCGGCCAGGTCCATGTCGTGGGTGACCAGCAGGACCTGCGGGGCGGCGGGGGCCAGCAGCCGGTCCGCGATGATCCGGCGGTGGCGGGCGTCCAGGAGGCTGGTCGGCTCGTCGGCGATCACCAGGCGCGGCCGGCGCACCAGCACCGAGCACAGGGCGAGCCGCTGCATCTGACCGCTCGAGAGGGTCTGGCAGGCCCGCTCGGCGAGCTCGGTCAGGCCGTGCTCGGCCAGGGCCGCATCGACCCGCGCCGCCGCCTCGGCCCGGCCCAGGCCGAGCCCGCGCAGGGACAGGGCGACGTCCTCCCGCACCGTGGGCATGATGGCCTGCGCGCCCGGGTTGGAGAACACGAAGCCGACGCTGCGGCGCAGGCGCTTGGCGTGCCCCACGGTGGGGACGCCGTCCACGGTGATGGTCCCGGAGGCGGGGCGCACCAGCCCCGCGACGGCCTTGGTCAGGGTGGACTTGCCGGAGCCGTTCTCGCCGATGACCGCCGTGGTGGGGGCCGCGAGCTCGCAGCTGACGGCGTCCAGCAGGACCGCGGGGCCGGAGGGGCCGTCGGCCTCCACGGTCACGGCGTCGAGGACGACGCTCATGCCGCGCGCTCCAGGAGCATCGCGGCGCCCATGCCGCCGCCGATGGCGCAGGTCGCGACCCCGACCGAGCCGACCGGGGTCTCGAGCAGCCGGTGCCACAGGCGCACCAGGGCCACGGCCCCCGAGGCGCCCCACGGGTGGCCGAGCGCGAGCGCGCCGCCGCGGGCGTTGACGCGCGCGTCGACGCCGTCAGCCTCGGGGCCGGGGACGTGGGGTCCGGGTCCAAGCCCTGGGGCGCCGGTGCCGGTGCCGGGAGCGCCGAGACCGCGCCCGGGGGCCGCGAGCCCCAGCTCGTCCAGCGCGGCGAGGGCCTGCGCGGCGAAGGCCTCCACGATCTCCACGGCGGCGAGGTCCTCCATCCGCAGCCCGGCGCGGTCCAGGACGCAGCTGACGGCGTCCAGCAGGACCGCGGGGCCGGAGGGGCCGTCGGCCTCCACGGTCACGGCGTCGAGGACGACGCTCATGCCGCGCGCTCCAGGAGCATCGCGGCGCCCATGCCGCCGCCGATG